>NZ_CP031013.1:3856244-4507493 GCF_003711205.1 Polaromonas sp. SP1
CACAAGCCGAGGTCGCTCAGGCTCGGGTGATCTTCGGGCCTGCGCCCCAGCGGCCAGTGAAACTTGCGGTCGGCCGCCTTGATGGGCAGGTCGTTGATGCTGGCGTGGCGCACCGCCATCAGGCCGTTTTCGTCGAACTCCCAGTTCTCGTTGCCGTAGGAGCGAAACCAGTTGCCGGCGTCGTCATGCCATTCGTAGGCAAAACGCACGGCAATCCGGTTGCCGCCAAAGGCCCACAGCTCCTTGATGAGGCGGTAGTCGAGCTCGCGCGCCCATTTGCGCGACAGCAGGCCGGCTATTTCTTCGCGGCCGGTGACAAATTCGGCGCGGTTGCGCCAGCGGCTTTGCGCGGTGTAGGCCATGGACACGCGCTGCGGCTCGCGCGTGTTCCAGCCGTCTTCGGCGGCGCGGACTTTCTGGGCGGCAGTCTCAAGGGTGAAAGGCGGAAGGGGTGGCCGGGTTTCCATGCGATGTCCTTTGATGAAATTTGAAGGCGGTGATTTTGGTAGACAAGTCTGTCTACACGTAGAAATTCTGGCACAAGTAGACAGGCCTGTCTACTCCACCTAAAATCTCGTCCATGGACATCCCTGCCCCCTCCCCGCGCGAGCGCATCCTGCTCACCGCGCACGACCTTTTTTACCGCGACGGCCTGCGCGCCACCGGCATAGACCGCATCATTGCCGAGTCGGGTGTCGCCAAGCTCACCTTCTACCGGTGCTTTGCCAGCAAGGACGAGCTGATCCGCACCTTCCTCGACTACCGCCATGAGCGCTGGATGGCCTGGTTTGTCGATGCGCTGGGGCGGCACGGCGCTGTGGCGGGTGGCGGCCTGGCGCCGCTGGTGCCGGCGCTGGGCGAATGGTTTGCCGACCCGCTGTTTCGCGGCTGCGCTTTCATCAATGCCATCGCCGAGGTGGGCTCCGCAGTTCCTGGCGTGGCCGGCATCGTGCAAAGCCACAAGCAGGACATGCAGCAGGTGATTGCCGGTTTGCTGCCTGCCGGCGTGCGCCAGCAGGCGCTTGCCGGCGCGGCGGCATTGGCCGTAGATGGCGCCATCGTGCGGGCGCAGATGCAGGGCTCTGAAGCCGCATTGGCCGGGCTGCTGCTGCTGCTGGACGCGCTTGAGGTGCCCGCCTAAACCTTGGCAGGCCGGCGCTGCCCAGGCGCGCCGCCCGTGCGCGCTACGGCCTTCACATCTTTCACCGACTTCACCGCCGGGCGCTTGCCCGAGGCCACCCACTCGTCGTAAAAATCGATCTTGGTGTTGAGCAGCGTGAGCGCCTGCTGCCACTCGCCAATCATGGCCTTGACCTGCTCGCGGTGCGCCGCGAGCAGCGCCTGCCGTTTGGCCAGCGTGCTGCTGCCTTGCTTCACCAGCTCGGTGTACTCGCGCATTTCGGCAATCGACATGCCGGTGCGGCGCAGGCGGTCCATCAGGTCGAGCCAGTTGATGTGGAGCTCGCCATACACGCGGCGGCGGCCGCTGTCGCGCGCCACGCCGGGGATCAGGCCTTGCGCCTCATACCAGCGAATGGTGTGCACGCTGCGCCCGGTACGCGCGGCGAGTTGCCCGATCAGAAAGTTTTCAGCCATGCCCGACTGTAGGAAGTTGCGGCTCAGGCCGCAAGCGCGGCCACGGCGGGAGGAGCTTCCAACGCCTCCAGCACCAATGCGGTGTCCAGGTATTCCATCAACTCCTTCATCTGCCCGCCTTCCATGCGAAAGACATAGCAATACCGGTTGTTATAGGCCTTGCCAGCCTTGGTGGTGACCTTTCCCTCGAACTCGACCACCACCCTGTCGCCGTCGGCCAGGATGCTGCGCGTGGTGCTGATGTAAGGGAGAACGAACTGGGCATACAGCGGTTGCAGCAGCTCACTGACGACGGCCTGCTTGCCGCGGTAGCTGCGCGACCACGGGGTGTCGCCGGGGATGGTCCAGCAAAAGTCGTCGGCCATGGCGTCGACAAAAGGCTTGCCGTTGCCTTTGTCCAGCTCGGCCATGATGTGCTGCAGGCGCTGGCGGTTGGCGTTTGTGATGTCGGTGGTGGTAGTGGTGGCGGAAGCTGCGTTCATGTTCAATCTCCGTGAGGTGTTGGAGCCCGGCATCGTGCAAGGCTTGGGGCGATTAAAAATCCTTGAGTGCACTCAAGGTCAAGCCCCTGTTGCAGATTCATCAGATTGAGCACCAAATTGGCCTCCAGCCCAATACCCGCATAGGCTATTCGCTCCTTTTTTGATAGCAAACACCTCACAACCCTACAATGCCACCATGAACCAGAAAAGACCTGCCAACAGCGAATGGGTGACAAAAATGCTGGCCGTGCTGAAAACCGGCAACACGCCGGCGGCGCTGGCCCAGATCAAGGCCACCACCAGCAGCAAGGATTTGCAGCAACTGCATGCCGCGCTGGAAAAAGCGCAACTGCTCAAGCAGCTCAAGGCCGTCGATGTCGCGATTGCCGACCAGCTCGTGGCGCTGGCTTCTCCACGGCTGAGCCGCTCGCCCTGAGCGTTTCTTCCCTCCCCTGATCAGTCACTGCAGTAGTTGACAGTGCGCAATGCCCGGCTTAATATAGCTACATGGCTATATAACCAAACAGGAAAATGAACACCTCTCCAGACACCCTCAACCAGGCCTTCGCCGCCCTGGCAGACCCGACCCGGCGCGCCATCGTGGCCCGGCTGGCGTCCGGCGAAGCCACCGTCAATGAGCTGGCCGCGCCCTTCAACATGAGCCAGCCGTCCATCTCCAAGCACCTCAAAGTGCTGGAGCGGGCGGGTTTGATCTCGCGCGGGCGCGCGGCGCAAACCAGGCCGTGCCGGCTGGAAGCGGCGCCGCTCAGGCAGGTCGCCGGCTGGGTGGATCTGTACCGCAATATCTGGGAAGAAAGCTTCGACAAGCTCGACACCTTCCTGCAGTCCACCGCGCCGCCGCCTTTGCCGACCGCCATTCCAAACGCCACCCCACCGTCCACGAAAGGAAAAAAACATGTCCTCAAATAACGCCCCCTTCTTCATCACACGCGTCTTCAAGGCGCCGCGCGAGCGCGTCTGGCAAGCCTGGAGCGACGCCGCTTCGCTGCAGCAATGGTGGGGGCCCAAGGGCTGCACCCTCGACGCCTTGCGTTTTGAGTTCAGGCCCGGCGGCTTTTTTCACTATGCGATGAAGTTCGACGGCGCACCCACGTGGTGGGGCCGCTTCAACTACCGCGAGATCATTGAAGGCGAGCGCATCGTCTGGCTCAACTCATTTGCCAACGCAGCGTGCGGCATTGCGCGTGCGCCCTTCAGCGAGGTCTGCCCGATGGAGATTGAAAACACGGCGACCTTCACCGAAAAAGACGGTGTGACGACCGTCTCATTGCGCGCCCTGCCCTTCGGCGAATCCGCGGCGGAGCGCCAGTACTTTGAAGAGCTGAAGCCCTCGCTGGAGCAAGGCTACGGCGGCACGCTGGACCAGCTGGCCAGCTATCTCAAAGTGTGAATGCCTGAGCCATCACTACCGTTCGCCCTGAGCTCGTCGAAGGGCTTCGACAAGCTCAGCCCGAACGGTGTGGTGTCATCCCTCGTGGAACATCAATAGGCCGGGCGGATCTCGAACTGCGCATCACCCATATAGCGGTGCGGCCCCAGCGCGGCGGTGGTGGCGGCCAGCTCGGCCGCCTGCCACTGAGTGAAGATTTCAAGCTCGTCGCTGGACAGCACATCTTCGGCCGGTGAATCGCCATAGATGCCGACCAGCCGCATGTAGGCGGTGTAGACCGGCAGCACCAGGCTTTCATGGCCCAGCGCTTCGTCCAGCGCGGCCCTGAAGCGCTGCTCCGCCGCCTTCAGCTCGCCCTCGGAGGCGTCTTCATAGGCATACAGCCTCAAGCGGTAACTCACAACGCGTCCTTCATGGCTTGGTGACCGGGGGCCGTGCCGCTGCCGATGTGCCTTGCGTCAACTCGATGCGGCGGCGCAGCCGCTCGGCGGCCTGCGTGTCGCCGGCCTGCTCGGCACGGCGCAACTGCACGCCCAGCCAAGCCAGCAAGGGCCTGCGCCAGCCCTTGTCTGATGCGGTGTCGATCGCCTGCGCGATCACGTCCGGGCTGGCCTTGTTGGTTTGCAGCATCACGCCGGCAGCCACGAGCCTCGACAGCGGATCGGCAATGCCCTGCAGCGCGCCCGCATTGCCCGCAGCGGCGGCGCGTTGCGATTCGGGCAGCAGTGCAATGCCTGCCGGCTGCACCTGGCCCTTCAAATAATCAGCGTAGGCGCGCTGGGCGTCGGTGGCATCGGGCCGCAGTTTTTCAAACGCGGCGCAGGGCTCATCGAACACCAGGCTGGCCACGCGGGTGGCGCAGTGCAGCAGCTCGGCCGTGGCCAGCAGGTCGGCGCGGCCCGAGCGCGTGAGCTGGGTGCGTGCGCGCTCCAGCTCGGCCATCTCGACACGGCTGTTGCCCTCCATGTAGGCGGCGACGGAGCGGTCCATCGAACCTTTGGCTTCAAGCTGCCAGTCAGGCGGTTGCGGGCCGCCGGCGCAGGCGGCCAGCACAGCGGCTGCAACCATAGGCAAGATGAGTTTGATGACAGCGGTCTTCATGGCAGCTTCATCTCCGCATCACGCGCATCCTTGGCAAAAGGCCATTTGCGGCTGATCTCGTTGATCAGGCCTTCGACCTTGCGCAGGCTGGCCTCCACATCGGCGCGCAGCGCGCCCAGGTCGTCGGTGGCGTCTTTGGCGTTGCGGGTGACGGCCTGGGCGTCCTGCAGCAGTGCATCGACTTTCTTGAGGCTGGTGCGGGCCTCTCCCAGCATGGCATTGAGCTGCACGACGGTCGCGCGCGTCTCGGGCATCAGGCCTTTGTCGCCAAATACCTGCGTATCGGTCTTGGCGGCCAGCCCGTCGAGTTTGGTGAGCAGGGAGTTGGTGCGCTCCAGCGTGGCGGCAAACTTCTTGGCCTCGGCCTCGCTGCCCAGCAGCACAGTGAGCGCGCCGCCCGGGCCGTTCAGGCGCTCGGTCAGCGTCTGCAAATTGGCCAGGCTGGCGCCCACCGCGCCACCGCTGCCGGTGAGGGTGTTGAGGTTTTCGATCAGGTCCTTGGCGGCGGCAATCACTTTGGGCACCTCGCCCGCCGCGTCGCCCAGCAGCACGGTGCGCTCGGCGCCGTCGGGCAGCGGCGGGTCGTTCAGCAGCCCGGTGTAGGCGCGAATGTTGGTGCCGCCCACCAGGCCCTTCACGAGCGTGAACACGCTGGTGGTGCGCAGCCAGTGTGCATCCTTGGAAGCCACGTCGACCAGGATGCGGGCCTTGCCGTCGCTGGCCAGTTCGATGCGTTTGACACGGCCTATTGGAAAGCCGGAAAAGGTCAGGTCCATGCCGACCACCACGCCTTCGGAGTCGTCGGCGATCAGCACCAGGCGCTGGGTGGATTCAAACGCGCCGCGCGCATACATCACATACAGCGCCGAGCCGATCACCAGCACCAGCATGAAGATCAGCAGCAGCCGCGCCTTGAACTCCAGGCTGGCGATTTCCGCCGGCGAGGATTCGGTCTCGCGCGCCGGCTGGAGCGGGTCCGGCCGGTCGTGCTCCGGCGATTGCGGTGAGGGGTCGTGGGGTGATCTCATGGGTATTGTTTTTGGTATTTTTTGAGGAGGTCAATAGTAGTTGCCGACCAGCGAAGCCACTTCAATCAGCAGCAGCACAGCGAACATGCGCACCAGGCCGCGCATCTCGGCGCTGGTGCGGACGCTGGCCTCGCCCATGCCGTAGAGCGCCGAGGCCATGGGGATCAGCGACACGGCCAGGCAGAAGAACAGGGTTTTCAGCACAAAGATCAGCGTGACGGACGGGCTGAAGACCTGGCCGAACAGCCGGGTGTAGGCCGCCAGGCCTGACACGCTAAAGCCGTAGGTCGCCACATAGGCCACCACCAGCGCCACCACGCAGCTGAGCGCCGCCAGCGTGATGCCCGAGAACATGCCCGCCACCACGCGCGGCAGCACCTCTCGCCGCACCGGCTCCACGCCGCGCTCGCGCATCTCGTCGAGCTCGCCGCTGGCCTGCATGGCCGTGAGTTCCGCGCCGTCAGGGATGGTGCAGCGCAGCGCCACAAACAGCGCCGCCGTCAGCGGAATCAGCTCCAGCACCAGCACGCGGATGACGACCTGCAGCGCGTATTGCGACAGCCCGTAGCTGAGCGCCGTTACCAGCACGATGCGCGTCAGCACCACCGTGACCAACGCACACAGCAAGGTAAAACCCAGCAGGATGGGCGCGGTGTTGATGTAGATGTGGCGCGACAGAATTGCGCGGTTTTGCGGGCTGTAGCTGGACGGCGAAAGCGTCAGCACCAGGATGATCGCGCCGAGGTTGACCAGGCGCCACCATTCGATCAGCCAGTGCTGGGCGTCGCGGCCTGTTTTGGCGAGGCGGCCGTGCCAGTGTGATGCTGTTGAAGCCATCCGGGCATGATAACTGCGGGCTATCGTTGTCCATGTAGGATGGCAGGCGTTTTGAAAAGCTTGGCTTGTTCCAATACTGCTCGAGAAACCGTTCGGGCTGACCCTTCGACAGGCTCAGGACAAGGTACGCCTGACGGCGTATCGAAGCCCTCTCCGACAGCCCTTCGATACCTCAGGGCGAACGGCCTTAAACGAACAGCATTGGGGCTCGCACCCTGCCCCCATCACCACCCGCCTCTTTCTTCATCTCTACCCTGCTTCACCATGGCCATCGACACCTGGACCGCCTACTTCCTCGCTTCCATCCTCATCGCGCTGTCACCCGGCTCGGGCGCCGTGCTGGCCATGAGCCACGGCCTGAGCTACGGCATGCAGCGCACGCGCGCCACCATTGCCGGGCTGCAGCTCGGGCTGGTCATCATCCTGCTGGTGGCGGGTGCGGGTGTGGGTTCGCTGCTGATAGCGTCGGAGCTGGCCTTCAATGTGGTGAAGGTGTTGGGCGCCGGCTATCTCATTTACATCGGCTGGGCGCAGTGGCGCTCGGCAAACGGCATTGCACCGGAAGGCGGCGAAAACCTGGCGGATGCCAACGGCTTGTCGGTCAAACGGCGCTTCCTCACCGGCCTGCTCACCAACGTGACGAATCCCAAGGGCATCCTCTTCATGGTGGCGGTGCTGCCGCAGTTCATCAGCCCCACGCGCCCGCTGTGGCCGCAGCTGCTGGTGATGGCGTTGACGACCGTGGCGGTCGACACCGTGGTGATGCACGGCTATGCGTTTGCGGCCAGCCGCCTGCAAAAGCTGTTCAACAACGCGCGCGCCGTGCGGCTGCAAAACCGGGTCTTCGGCGGCATGCTGATGGCGGTGGGAGCGGGTCTCTTTTTCGTCAAGCGCAGCCACGCGGCGGCGCATTAGGCGGCCGGGGCCTGGCATGTTGCTACTAAAAATATAGCAGCATGCCCATACCCATCAAGGGCTAGAGGCCTAAATTTCTTATAAAACGCTTGTAAAACGTTTCAGCCCGCCCCGGCCTTTGCGGCCTCTGCCGACACAATCCCCGCCAGCTTGCGCAGCGCCTCGTCGGCTTGGGCTGAATACGGCGCGCCGCAGCTGATGCGCAAAAAGTGGTCGAAGCGGCTGGAGTTGGAAAACAGCGAGCCGGGCGACACGCGTATGCCCTGGCGGATGGCGGTGTTGAAGACCGCCTGCGCCGAGGTGCCGGGCGGCAACTCGACCCACAGCAGCATGCTGCCGCCGGGCACCGACAGCCGGGTGCCGGCCGGAAAGTGCGAGGCGATGGCGTCGGCCATTTGTTCACGCTGCACGGTGAATGTGCGACGCAGCCGGGCGAGGTGCCTGTCATACGCGCTGGAGGCCATGAACTCCGCCACAGCCAGCTGGGGCAAGGTTTCGTTGACGCGGCTTTGCGCGTACTTGAGCATGTTGATGCGGGCCTGCCAGCGCCCGCCGGCGATCCAGCCCAGGCGCATGCCGGGCGCCAGGGTTTTACGCAGCGAGGCGCAGTAAATCACCGAGCCGCTGCGGTCCCAGGCCTTGACGGCTTTCAGCGGAATGTCGTCGCGGCCCATGGCGGCGTAAGTGTCGTCCTCGATCAGCGCCACCTGCTGGCGCTCGCACAGCCGCACCAGCTTTTCCTTCTCGGAATCGGGCATGACGCAGCTCAGGGGGTTGTGGAAATTGGGTATCACCACCACCGCCCGAATCCGGTCGTGCGTCTGGAAGGCCAAATCCAGCGCCTCGACCGAAATGCCTTGCGTCGGGCTGGTCGGGATTTCGAGGGCGCGCAGGCCCAGGCTTTCCAGGATCTGCAGCAGGCCGTGGTACGTGGGGGATTCAACCGCCACGGTGTCGCCGGGCTGGGCCACCGCGCGCAGGGCGATGTTGATGGCCTCGATACAGCCGTTGGTGACCAGGATGTCTTCGGGCGCCAGCTGCATGCCGGCCTCCAGTGCGCGCTTGGCCAGTACGGCATTGAGCGGTGAATCATTGAGGAAGTCGGGCGGGCTGGACAGCAGCATCGGGTGCTTGCGCAGCGCCCGGATGGCGGCGTTTTTCAGCGCCTCGGCCGGGTAGACCTCAGGCGGGCCGTAGGTGCCGGCCAGGTTGGTGACCAGCGGGTAGATCTCGCACTTGGCCACGTAATCCGAGACCCGGTCATGGATGCCGACGTACTGCGCCGCATCCAGCTTGCGGCCCGGATCGGGCTCGCTGGGCGGCGGCAAATCAACCCGGCGGCGCTTGAGCACAAAGTAGCCCGACCGCGGCCGCGCCTCCAGCAGGCCTTCGTCTTCCAGCGTGTGGCAGGCCTCCACAGCCGTCGACAGGCTGACCTGGTGCAGCCGGGTCAAGGCCCGTACCGAAGGCATGCGTTCGCCCGGCATCAGCACGCCGGACTGGATGGCCTGGCGGTAGTGGCTGGAGAGCCGCAGATAGAGGGGTTCCGCGTGAGATTGCGCTGGGGATTGCACGTTCATAAGCCGAATGATCCGTGAAAGAAAAGCCTGCACACAGCCACAGATAGGGCGAAATCAGACCATAACAGATGTAAAACAAGTCGTCTGTACCGATACAGAAAGGTCCCGGGTGCATCTGTCGGAAATCAGCCGCTTTCCTTAATCTAGCGGTGTCCCTTCCCTGATTGACCCCTCTATGGAGCCGCCATGAAAAGCCATCCCGCCTCCCGCCAGCTTGAGCTTGACCCCGGTGAATCGCTGTTTTTCCACAGCAAGGCCGGCAGCGCACTGATCAGCACCGCCGGCACCCTGCTGGTGACGGGCGCGCCGCGCTGGTTGGGCGAGCAGCTTGTGTGCAACAGCACGGTGCTGGAATCAGGGCAGGCGCACACCCTCGACCAGGACGGCTGGATCACCGTGACCGCCCAGCACGGCGGCGCGGTCTGCGTGGTGGCCCAGAAGGGCCGCCCCTGGCCATGGGCCGCGCTGGTGTCCGCCTGCGTTGCAGTATTCGGCCGATACCGCAGCGCCAAACCGGTCTAAAGCCGTCGCGGTAAATTCGATCTGTTCCCCTTCCCCTTCTTATCTGTCATTCATCCGGCCCACGCCAACGACCCCATGACCACCTCCGCCTGGCTCCTCTTCATCACCATTTCGCTTGTCACCGCGCTCAGCCCCGGGCCGGGCATTTTGCTGGCGGTGTCCAACGCCGTGGCGTGGGGGCCGCGCAAGACGCTGTGGAGCTCCGCCGGCAATGTGCTGGGCGTGTTTTCCGTGTCTGCCGCGGCCATGGCCGGCCTGGGCACCTTGCTGCACACCTCGGCCTGGCTGTTTGCAGTACTCAAAACCATAGGCGCGGTCTACCTGGTCTACCTCGGCTGGCGCCAGTGGACCAGCAAGACCTCGATGTTCGACACACCGCTGCCCGAGCAGACCCAGACAGGTAAAACCAATGCCGCGCTGTTCCGCCAGGGCCTGCTGGTGGCGCTGACCAACCCGAAGAGCATCCTCTTCTTCACCGCCCTCTTTCCCCAGTTCATCCGCCCCGAGGCCCCGGTGCTGCCGCAGTTCCTGGCCCTGACCAGCGCTTTCGCCGCCTGTGTGCTGGTGTCGCATCTGGCGTATGTGCTGCTGGCCCGCCACACCCACCGCTGGTTCGGCACGCCCCGCCGGGCGCGCATTTTCAACCGGCTGTGCGGTGGCGCCTTTGGCTTGCTGGGCTTGAGCCTGCTGCGGCTGAAAAGCCCCCAATAAAACCAACACATAAAGGAATCCCCCATGAGCGACTCCCGCGACACCCGCGACACCCGCGACACCCGCGACACCCGCTTCGCCGCCATCGAAAAAGCCCTCGGCTACAGCTTTGACGGCGAAATCAAGATAGGCGGTAACTACACCTCCACCGTGCAGCACGGCGATGTGGTTTACGTCAGCGGCCAGGTGCCGCGCGTGGGCAGCACCGTGGTCGTCACCGGCCGCGCCGGAGCGGACGTGTCACTCACGCAGGCCCAACTCGGCGCCAAGGTGTGCGCCATGCGCGCGCTGGCGTTACTGCGGCAAAACCTGGGCAGCCTGGACCGCATCCAGCAGGTCATGCGGGTCACGGTCTACACGCAGTCCGCCACCGATTTCACCCAGCAAAGCGAGGTAGCCGACGCCGCGTCGGAGGTGCTGCACACGGTGCTGGGCGCGGCGGGCATCCATACGCGCACCTCGGTGGGCGTGGCCCAGTTGCCCAAGAACGCGACGGTCGAGGTCGACCTGATCGCCGCCGTCACGCCGGCTTGAACCGGCGAGCCCGATCCCGTCAGTTCGCGGGCAGCAGGCGGATCAGCTTGCCGTTGCTGTTGTCCGTCAGCACGTAGAGCAGGCCGTCCGGCCCCTGTTTCACATCGCGGATGCGTTCGCCCACCTCGGTGAGCAGCTTGTTCTCGCGCACCACCTTGCCGCTGAAGGGCGCCGACAGCTCGATCCGGTTGAGGTAGCCGAACTTGAGCGAGCCCACAAACAGGTTGCCCTGCCAGGCCTTGCCGTAGCGCTCGCTGGTCAAGAACGCCATGCCCGAAGGCGCGATCGACGGCACCCAGTAATGCAGCGGCTGCTGCATGCCGGCCTTTTCGGTGAGGCCCTCGCCGATCTTGCCGCCGCCGTAGTTCTCGCCGTAGGTGACCACGGGCCAGCCGTAATTGGCGCCGGGTTCGGGAAGGTTGATCTCGTCGCCGCCTTGCGGGCCGTGCTCGTGCATCCACAAGGCGCCGTCGGGCGCCAGCGTGGCGCCCTGGGCGTTGCGGTGGCCGTAGCTCCAGATCTCCGGCAGCGCCCCGGCCTTGCCCACAAACGGGTTGTCTTTGGGCACCGTGCCGTCCTTGTTGATGCGCACGATCTTGCCGTGGTGGTTGTCCAGCGTCTGGGCGTCTTCCTTGCGGGAATAACGGTCGCCCAGCGTGAGGAAAAGCGGGCCATCTGCAGCGCCATTCGCGCCGCCGGCCCGGCTTTCAACGATGCGGCAGCCGAAATGCGCGGTGCTGGCGAACTTGGGCTTCTGGCTGAAGATGACTTTGAGGTTCTCGAGCCGGCTGTCGTCGGCGCTCAAGGTCGCCCGCGCCAGCGCCGTGCTGTTGCCGCCCCCGCTGGCCGCCGGCTCTGAATAGCAAAAATAGACCGTGCGGTTGCGGGCAAAGTCGCTGTCGGCCAGCACATCCAGCAAACCGCCCTGCCCGCCGGCCGCCACCCGGGGCACCCCCGCCAGCGCGGCCGAGGCCTTGCCGTCCGTCGCGATCACCCGCATCCGGCCGGGGCGCTCGGTTACCAGAAAGCGCCCCTCCGGCAAAAACGCCACACCCCAGGGGTTTTCAAGCCCGGCGGCCACCGTTTGCGGCCGCACCGCCTGGCCCCAGGCAGGCTGAGTGGCTAAAACCGCCACCGATATTGCTATCAAAAAAGGAGCTATAAGTGCACGTGGCGATTGGGCTGGAGGCATATTTGATCCCTGAAGTTGGTGCTGACCGGGCGCGAACCGCCGCTGCCAGCCATTGCACCCGAAAACACGGCCGGTGAGGCTGTTTTTACGCCCCAAATCGTATGTAAACATAGCATCCAGACCAAAAACAAGGGTTTTCGCGTACACAAAACCGTTACAAATCAATGGTTTGAATACGTTATCAAGAACGGACTTGAGGTTGACGTAGGACAGATCTGTCAAGTATCCTAGGCGCCATGCGAAAAATTGCCCCTGCGCTCATCATTGCCTCTGCCGCCTGGCTGGCAATCAACGCGCACGCGGCGCCGAACCACGCGGCCGATGACATGGACAAACTGCTGGCCGACAAAGGCCTGCTGAACAAAATTGAGCATGTCCGCCAAAACGTCAGCAACAAGGCTTCCGAGCTGGTCGTCAACGCCATGGGCTTCCTGGGCGTGCCCTACAAGCGCGGCGGCAACACCGCCGAAACCGGTTTTGACTGCAGCGGCTTTGTACGCGCCATTTACGAACAAAGTGTCGGCCTGCTGCTACCGCGCCGCGCCGAGCAGCAAGCCGCCGCCACCCAGCGCATCGACAAAAACGACCTGCAGCCCGGCGACCTGGTGTTTTTCAACACCATGCGCCGCGCCTTCAGCCATGTCGGCATTTATGTGGGCGACGGCAAATTCATCCACTCCCCCAAGCCCGGCGCCGAAGTGCGCGTCGAAAGCCTGAGCGTGAGCTACTGGCAGCGCCGCTTTGACGGCGCCCGCCGCGTGCAGGCCGACGGCGCCGCAGGCCAGGACACGCAACGCACCGCCGCCCTGCCGGCTGCGCAGCCCCAGGCGGCGCAACTCGCCGTGGAGACCCAGGCGGCGCAGGCTTCGGCTTCGCAGCTCACGGTGGCCCAGCAGACGCAACTGCTGATGCAGCAAGAGCAATACAGACGCTGATCGACGCTATTCGGCGCTGATCGGCGCTATCGACACCAACCGGCGCCAAGCCGGTTTTTTTTCGCCCCTGCCCGGCCCCCGGGCCTCTGCTCAGCCCCTCAGTCTTTCTCCTTTTCCTTCCCGTCCTTCCCGTCCTTCCCGCTTTCCCCTTCATGGCCTGGCGACATGTCCAGCTCGACCGCCTGGCCGTTGTCGATGGCCTCGCCGGCGCCGGACGGTTTGCTGCGGCCCACGGCTTGCTCTCCCCCGCTTGCCAAAACGCCGGCCTGGGCCAGCTGAAGCACAGGCTCATCGGCGCCGTTGCCCTCGGCCTGGCTGCTGCCGGTGGGGATCACGCGGTTGTTCTCCGCGTTGGACGACAGCTGCTGGTTGCCCTGGGGCCTGCCGTTCACGTTGACCAGGCCGCTGCCCGAATTGGTGACCTGCCCGAAGTTGCCGCTGACGGTGCCGCTGGGGGCGTTCATCGTGACCTGGGACGACGAGCCGGACAGATGGGCATCGCTGACGGCGGCCACTTCCACCACGGGCGCGACGACGTTGGCGACGACAGAATCGCCGGCCAGCGAAGCGGAGCCCGAGGCCACCACATTCACATTCACATCGCCCTGTGCCTGCACCGTCACGTTGTTCCCGCTGATGCTGCCGGTGATGTCGCCTGTGCTGCTGGTGATCTGCACATTGCCCTGGCTGGTGGTGGTGCCCGTCACGTCGCCGACGGCGGCCACTGCCACCGTGCTGGCCGTCACGTTGGCCGAGACGTCGCCGCCGCTGGTGACCTGCACGGCGCCCAGACTGATGGTGGAGCCGCTGACGTCGCCGCCGGCGTTCAGCGTGTTGGTGGCGCTGGCATCCTGCCCGCGCAGGGTGTGGTCGCTCAGCGCGACATTGCCCAGCGCGTCAATCCCGTAGCCCTTGACCCACAGCGTGCTGTCCAGGCTGTAGCCGTTGGACACCACCTCCAGCCGGCCGAGCGCGTTGGCCTCGGTGCCGCCCGACACCATGTGCACATTGCCGCGGTTGGCGCCTGAGCCGGCCAGCAGGCTCAGCGCGCGGGCCGTGCTGCCGGCATTCTGGATGTCGCCGTTGAGCGTGATGTCGGCGCCCTGGGTGGCGAGTGTGGTGTCGCCCAGCAGGCTGACGGGCGCATTGAACACGATGCCGCCGGCGCCGTCGGCTGTCACCGTGCCGCTGACGCCGGAGCCTGCCGCGCCGCTTGTGAGTGAAAGGCTGTGCACGGTGGCGCCGTTAAAGAACAGGTTGAACGGGTTGCTCACCACCACGTTCTCGGCATAGGTGCCCGCACCCACGTTGATGCCGGCGCCGTTGGCCGCGTTGCCCAGCGCCGTGCCGATGGACATCGCCTGGCTGCCGCCGCCCAGCAGGTTGCCGGTGCCGACGTGGAAGTTCTGCGTGGCCTGCGCGCCGTTCCAGCCCTGCACATAGCTGGAGGCCGAGCTGCCCAGGTTGACGGCGAAGTCGAAGGCGTTTTGCTGCGAGGCCTGCAGCCAGGTGTACTGGTTGTTGCTATTGGCCGTGCTGGCGTTGCGCACGGCAAAGTCAAAGCCGGCGATGTTGAGCGTGCCGAAGTCGCGGCTGGCCGACTCGTCCTGCAGGTAGACCGGGTTGCGCTCGGTAAAGCTGTTGTTGGCCGCCACCGTGATGTTGTTCATCTGCTGGTTGTAGGCGCGGTTGGCCTGGTAGAGCGCCAGGCCGCCCCAAGCGTTGTTGCGCGTGGTCGAATTGGTGATCGTCACATTGGCGCTGTCGGTCAGCTGGATGCCGGCGCCCTGCGTGCTGCCGCTGTTGTTGCCCACCGGCGCGCCGTCGGCCGTGACGTGGTCGATGACCGCGCCGTCCACGCCGTTCAGGTCGAGCTCGGCCCGGCCCGCGCCGCGGCTGGTGACGTTGCTGATTGAAAAGTTGTGCAGCCGCGCCGACGCGCCGCCCGAAGGCGCCACCTTGATGCCGTAGGACGCGGCCACATTGGCACTCGGGCCGTACAGCGTGAAGTCCCGCAGCGACACGTTGTCCGCCGTGACCTGGATGCCGTAGCCGTTCACGCCGCTCGCATCGATCACGGTGGACCCCTGGCCAGCACCGGCCAGCGTCATGCTGCGGTCCACCGTGACGGTGCGGGCCTGTACATGGGTGCCGCTGCCCACGTTCACCGTGCCGCCCGCCACGACGGCGTCGACACCGCGCTGCAGGCTGCCGCTGTTTTGCGTGACATAGACATTGCCGTCCGTCCAGGTCACCAGGCCGCGGCCGGTGGCGTCCAGCGCGTGGGTCACGCGGTCTTCAATGGCAAAACCGTCGGCCGCGCCGACAAAGACGGCGCCGCGGGCGTCCACCTTCACGGCGTCCACCGAGATGTCCTGCCCGTTGTTTTTGAACTGGGTGCCGCCGCTGATGGTGACCGTGGGCTGGCCGCCGCTGCCGTTGCGCAGGGTTTCCACACGCAGGCCGGTGCGGGCGGAGTCCTCGATGCTGCCGCCCGAAATATTGACGCTTTGCAGGCTGGCCGGCGCCGCGGTGTAGTCCGTGCTGTCGCCGGCGATGCCGCGCGTCTTGATCACCACCGCCGCAGCCGTCGGGCTATTGGAGCTGTAGCCCGAGTTTTTGACCACCACGTTGTCGAAGTTGATCGAATTGAAGGCGTCGTACTTCAGGTTGATGTCGATGCCCGCGCCGTACTGCTGGTGCTGCGACGAACTGGCCGGCGCGCCGTAGTTGCCGGCGTTGCTGACGGTGACGTTCCTGAGCGTCAGGTCGTTGGCGGTCTCCAGGTAAAAGCCCTTGAAGGTCGGGCCGTCGATGGTGACGTTCTCAAACAGGGCATTGGCAAAAGAGCCCGTGGCGACCGGCTGGCCGCCCACCATCTGGTAGCCGTTGTAGGTCTGCACGCCGATCTGCCCGCCGGTGATGCTGCTGTTGAGCATGCGGAAGTTGTCGGCGCGGGTCGCCGTGCCGTTGCGCATGCCGAAGGTGTTGTTGTTGAAGGCCACGCGGTTGACCGTCACGTTGTTCGAAGTGCCGTTAAGGCGCAGCCCGTACAGGTAGTCGGCGATGGACAGGTCGGACAGCGTGACGTTGGAGGCGTTGTTGATGGTCACCGCGTCGCCGGCGCCCGCGGCGGCCGACCGCAGCACGGTTTGCCCGGCGCCCGCGCCGTCCAGCGTCAGCGACTTGCCGATGACGACGCTGCCGCTGTAATTGCCGGCCGCCACATTCACCGTGCCGCCCGTCACCACGGCGTCCACGCCGGCCTGGATGCTGCCTAGCGGGTTGAGCAGGCTGCCCTGCGCGCCGCCGGCGCCGTTGGCCGCCACGTTCACATGCGTGCGGTTGGACGAGGTATACGCCTGGTCCTGCACCGACCAGCCGCCGTTGGCCGCGCTCAGGGCCAGCAGGGATTGCTGCCACCCCAGCGTCGGCGCCGCAGCCATAGGGTTGCTGAGAATATTTCCACCCGACAGATAGCCGTTCAGGTGCAGGTTCATCCCCCACTCGTTGCCGACCGGCCCCTGGCTGTTGCCGGCCAGGGTGATGCCGGCGCCGTCGGTGTATTGCACCGAGATGGCGCTCTTGGTGTTTTCAATCCGGTTGCCGGTCACGCTGCCGGTGTTGCGCCCGTCGATCAGGATGCCGTTGCGCACATCGTGGATGTTGTTGTTGGCGATGGTGAAGCCGGTCACGCCGTTGGCGACCGCGATGCCGCGGGTGATTCCCGAACCCCAGGCATAACTGGTGTAAGGCTGGTTGACGGGGCCGGCGATCTCCATCCCGGTGACCGTCACGTTGTTGGCTGTGATGCTGATGCCGTTGAGCTGGCCGGCCGTGTCGGGCACCTCGATCTTCGCGCCCGCCAGGCCGGTCAGCGTCATGTTGGCCTTGTTGAGCGCCACCTGCTCTGCATAGTTGCCGGCATGCACATCGACCGCCGCGCCCGCACCCGGGCTGCCGGTCTTGGCGATGTTCACCGCGTCCTGGATGCGCGCGCCGCTGTACACGTCCACCCGGTTGGCGTTGCCGCTGACATTGGGCGCCTGCAGCGCCGACTTGAGCACCACGGCGTGGCCGTTGACGACGATGGCGTTGCTGGCCTGCTGCACGCCTTCCAGGTTGATCACACCCGACAGCAGGTTGGCGGCATCGCCGACGCCCAGGCGCAAGGTGGCGCCGTCCAGGCTGGCGCCTGCCGTGTTGGACACGCTGTTGCCGGTGGCGCCCGTGGGGATGGCGAATTCATAAAGCCCTCCGTTCAGCGACACCGTGGCGGCCGTGCTGCCCCCCAGCGCGATCGTGCCGCCGGTGGCGGTGATGCTGCCCTGGTTGGTGACCGAGGGCGCGACCAGCGCCACCAGCCCGGCGCCCTGCGCGGTAATGCTGCCCTCGTTGGTGATGCTGCCTGCAGCACCGGTGATCAGCGCGCCGCCGGTATTGATGAAATTGTTCACATCGATGTTGCCGGTGGTGGCAATGAGCGAACCCACATTCACGGTGGCGGTCTGTCCGAACATCACGCCGTTCGGGTTCATCAGCATGACGGTGCCGGGCGCCGTGAGGCTGCCGAGAATCTGCGAAGGGTTGGCGTCGCCCGTGACCCGGTTGAGCATGGCGGACCCCGCGCCGGGCTGCAGGATCTGCACCGCCTTGCCGGCATCGATGTTGAAGGACGCCCAGTCCACCACGGCCCGCGCGCTCGTCTGGTTGATGGTCAGCTGGTTGCCAGCAACGCAGCCGGCGACGCAGGGGGAGATCGTCCCGGAAAACACCGTCCCGTTTTGCGGCAGGCCCGCACCGCCGGCGATGTCTATCGTCCAGCCCGCCGGTGAAAACAGCAGCGCCACCGCGGCGGGGAGCGCTTTCAGTGCGAAGGATTTGCGGCGCAGCGCCGGAAGGGCCGGAAGGGCCGGGATGACCGGGAGGACCGGAAAGTAAAGATCAGCTTGCATGGAACACCTCTTGATGCAAAAAGGCCAATGACATGGAATGACGTCGAATAAGACAGCGCGCTTTCAGAACCGCACGAGCAGCGAGCCCATCAGGCGCGGGTCTTTGCCCTGCCCCTGGCCCTGGTAGCTCGCGATGGATTTGGTCAGCGGCCACGCCGCCTCAATCGCGGCCACCACATTTCTTTCGAGGAAAAGCCGCACACCCAGGCCGGCGGAGGCCAGGCTCTGGCTGGCAGGCGTGCCGGGTGTGACGCTCCCCACCTTCCAGACCTTGCCGATGTCGTAAAAGCCGAACACCTGAAAAGACCTGACGCCCGGCATGCCGGAGGCGCCGACATAACGCGGCTCGACGCGAAACGCCAGCGCGCGTTCACCCACCATTTCGGCCGGCTCATAGGCCCGCCCAAACTTGCGCCCGCCCAGGGCGTATTGCTCCGACGAGAGCAGCGGCGTGTTGGCCCACTGCCCGCCGACGCCCACACTGAAAGAGACATTCGGGCTCAGGAACTGCGAACGCTCGTAGTCAAACACCAGCTTGTTGAACACGCCCTTGGCGCCGGCCCGGCTCTTGAGCAGGTCGGACTCCTGCGTGCCGCCCAGCCCCTGGGTGAAGTCGACATCGAGCGCGTTCTGCCCGTCCAGCCGGTCCAGCACCCGCCAGCTGATGCCCAGGCGCAATGCACGGATGCGGTCTTCAATCACCCGCGTGCCCAGCACATTGGTATGCACATCCGAATGGTCGTACACGGCGCGGGCGATCACGCTTTCATTGCGCGTTCTCAGCAAGGGATAAACCGCCGCCACCGACACCGTGTCGGCATTGCCACGCACATCAAACGGCGCGAGCACATCACCCGGCTGCGTGCGCGCCCTGGACACCGCCGCGGCAAGCTTGAGCCCCTCGGTCGTCACGACCTGGCTGTACGACAGCTGGGCATAGGACATCTCGGAGTTGCCGGTGCTCACGCCGACAAACCGCCACTGGTCGTTGACGCCGAGCAGCTGGTTGCCCGTCACGGCCAGGGTCGCCTGGCCCGGCCCCAGGTATTTGGAGCCGTAGTTGTCGATCGCGGCAAAACCCTCCACCCGCTTGAGGCTGGCCACCAGCGTGAGGTCGGCCGCGCCTGGCGCCTTTGACGGCGCCAGGATGCTGCGCAGTTCAACGCCGGGAAGGTCGTTGGCCAGCAGCAGGTAGTGCTCGAGCACGGCGCTCCTGATGGGCCGCGAAGCCGTGATGCGCTCACCGATCAGCGCCAGCCTTTGTGCAATGCGGGGGTTCATGCCTTCTGCTGTCTGCACGTTAACCCGGTCGATGTAGCCCTCGATCACGCGCAGCGTGAGCGTGCCGCCAGACAGCGACTGCGGCGGCACCACCACCAGCGACAGGATGTAGCCCGCATTGCGGTACATCGCCGTGAGCGACGCCGCGAGCTCCAGGATGTCGTTGCCGGTGATTTCGCGCCCGGTGTAGGTGTCGGCGCGCGCCTGCAGCACGTTGCCGGGCAGTACGGTGGCGCTTTCTATCTCGATACGCTGCAGCGTGACGCGGATGGCTCGAAGCGAGTCGGGCATGGACTCGATGGGCTCCGTGCGCAGTTGCGCCGGCGGCGGCGCCGGCGTTGCCTCGGGCTGGAAATCAAACCGTTCACGAAGCCGGCCCGGGTCGATGGTCGGCGGTGGCTGTTGTGCCAGCGAGACGGCCGGAGCAAGCACCAGCACGCCAAGGGCATAGTGAAGAACAGGGTGTATGCCATCACCATCGGTACGCTTCATTGTCCATCCTTGCGGAAAATCCTGAATCAATGGCTCCCTGGCCAGCCGGACCGAGTATTTCGGTTCTATTTTTCGTGAATTAAGTCACGGTAACCAATTGTGAAACTTGATACAAGCAAGAAAAAGTGATTAATTACTGAAGACTTTGTGGCAGAGTTTCGCGCCGGTTTTTTGGCGATGAATTCTTGCGTGTTACATCAATGCCTGTTTTGCGCCGTTTTGCGGCAAACAAATTGCGGCAATGTGATACCTCCGGCTTATTGGAAGCCGGCGCAAACCCCGCTTCACGGGTCGCGGTTTTAGAAAAGTCCTCAGGTTTGCTGTGTAAAGTTTTGGGTGCAATTGGTGCCCGCCAGCCATGCCGGGCCAGCGGCCGGCTTGCGTTATAAGCTGCAAGGCCAAAGGCAAAAAACCGGAAACGAGACCAGGAACGAAACCAGGAAGCCGCCAGTGAAGGTTCACGTCTATACCGATATCGAGACCTTGTTCGGCCGCGCCTCGCGTGTGTGGATGGACACGCTCCTGGAGGCCGGGCATGAGGTGGAGCTCGTTGACCTGGGCACCAACACCGAGGCCCCCTTGCCCGACGTGGGCGCCGCTGATGTCAATGTGCTCATCGCCGGCATTTACGCCCTGCCGCGCTTTGCAAAACAGGGGCTGCCGCGCCACGGCAAACACCTGCTCTGGATGTTTGACCCATTGACCAAAAATGAAGCCTCGGTGCACCGCCACAAGGCCGCCCTGTTTGATGCACTGGCGCCAAAGCTGCACGCGGTCATGGCGATGGACGCTTGCATCGGGCGCTACATCGCGCAGCATTTTCCGGCGCTTGCCGTCTTTTACCTGCCCTACCTGGTGGCCGGCAAACATGTGCGCGCACCGATTCCTGAATCACAGCGCAACAGGGGCGTCATCCTGCTGGGCGGAGACACTCCGCGGCGGCGCGAAGCCGAAAAACATTTCCAGGGCGCAAAGACGCCGCTGGACGCCGAGTTCATCTGGAGCGGCATGTGGGGTGCCGCCCGCGACGCCTGCCGCGCCGGGGCGCGCATCAGCCTGAGCATTCATGCGGATGCCGAACACACCTACTTCGACCAGTTCCGCGCTTTTGAGACCTGGGCTGCAGGCACCGTGGTGGTCTCCGACCCTTTTGATGGCTGGGAGAGTTTCGGCATCGAGCCGGGTGTGCACCTGGCCATGGCGGCGCCGCAAGAAATGCCGCAGCTGTGCGCAGAGCTGCTGGCCGATGCGCCGCGGCGCGAAGCCATGGTGCAGGCCTCCCAGAAACTGCTGCGCGAGCGCTTTTCCCCGGCCGCGTGGCAGGGCCGCATGCTCTCCATGATCGAAAGCGTCGCCTGAGCTCGCAGAACCTTTCGAGAGAAGAACTGGTTGGCTTGCGACTGGCGAGCCATCGGCTGGTATCGCCCTTTTCAACCAGGCGCATAGAGCAGGCGGTGCAGTGGTCCGGCGCCGTGCAGGCGCAGGAATACACCCATGCCCGGTGGGCTATCGGCTCCCGGTTTGCGCCGGCAGCATCAGCGACCGACACCTCCATTGAACAGGCTGTGGCCAAACGCAAGGTGATCCGCACCTGGGCCTTGCGCGGCACCCTGCACCTGGTGGCGGCGGCCGACGTGCGATGGCTGCTGGCGCTGGCCGCGCCCGCGCTGCTCACGCGCACGGCGGCCAGCTATCGAGACGCGAAACTGGACGCGGCGGCCTTCCGCAAAATCCTTCCGGCCGTCCGGCAATGCCTCGAAGGCGGCCAGCAATTGACGCGCGCGGCACTTTTTGAAGAACTTGCCCGCCGCCGCATAGACACCGGGGGCCATCGCGGCGGGCTCATCCTGTACCGCGCCGCGCAAACCGGGTTGATCTGCCTGGGCCTGCCGAGCGGCAAACAAGCCACCTATACCTTGCTTGATGAATGGCTGCCGCAACCCGCAGAAGCACCGGAGCCCTCACGCGAAGACGGCCTCAAGCGGCTCGCACAACGCTACTTCACCAGCCACGGCCCGGCCACCCTGGCCGACTTCACCTGGTGGTCAGGGCTGGCCGCAGGTGAAGCCAAGGCAGCGCTGGAGATGGCCCTGCCAGGCCTGTCAGAAGCGCTGCATGCGGGCAGCACGGTCTGGTGGTCAGCGCGTACGCCGGTGCCAAGCGCATCACCAATCAGCACTCCGATGGTGCATCTTCTCGCTGGTTTTGATGAATACCTGTTGGGTTACACCGACCGCACACCCATCATCGACAAGGCGCAGGCGGGGAAGGTGATGACGCCGAACGGCCTCTTTCGGCCGGCCCTGCTGGTGGATGGCCGGGTGGCCGGAACCTGGCAAGCCGAAACCAGAGAGGGCGCACTCGTCCTGAGTGTTGCGCCGTTCGCCCCTGCGCTGCTTTCCCGCAAGGCCGGCGCTGCATTGCAAGAGGCTGCACAGCGCCATGCAGCATTCAACGGTCTCGCACTGGGTGAGATCCGCAACGGTATTGCGCCGAAGTAATTCACAGCAGTCCGACGCGGCCGCAGTGGTCACGCGCATGAATGGCAAGGGTTTACCCCATCGAACTTTGTCCGCCGCCGCAAGTCATCACATTACTCGGGTATAGACGCTGCAGGTGCATTTGACGTGCACCGGCGCTACTATCCGCCGAGCCTGTTAACAGGCCCTGGTCTTCCGCCCATCCTGGTTCCTTTCAAATAATGAGGAGTGCATCCATGGCAAAACTGAACGTCAACGGTGTCGTGCGTGAGTTTGAGGCGGAGGAGGACACACCGCTGCTGTGGGTCATCCGCGAGCAGCTTGGCCTGACCGGCACCAAATATGGCTGCGGCATTGCGGCCTGCGGCGCCTGCACCGTGCACCTCGACGGCGTCCCCACACGCAGCTGTGTGCGGCCCGTCTCCACGGTGGGCCCGACCGAAAAAATCGTGACCATCGAAGGCCTGTCACCTGACGGCTCACACCCCATCCAGAAGGCCTGGGTGGCGCTGGACGTTCCGCAGTGCGGCTACTGCCAGTGCGGCATGGTGATGACGGCAGCGGCGCTGATCAAGGCCAAACCGAACCCGACGGATGCCGACATCAACGAGGCGATGAGCAACATCTGCCGCTGCGGCACCTACAACCGCATCCGTGCCGCCATCAAGGTCGTTGCCGCCGGTGGCAACACCAAGAGCGCAGCGCTCTCTATTCAACACACCGACGGGAGCACGACATGAACGCGCCCTCCTCCACGACCTCCTCCACCTCCCCACGCCTGTCGCGCCGCCGTTTCCTGGCGTCAAGCGCATCGGCCGGCCTCATCGTCGGTTTTCACATTCCATTTGGCAGCGCGGCCCTCGCCCAGGGCGCAGCCTCACCGGAGATCAATGCCTGGGTCGTGGTACGCCCCGACGACACGGTGGTGATTCGCATCGCCCGTTCTGAAATGGGTCAGGGCAGCTTGACGGGCCTGGCGCAACTGGTGGCCGAAGAACTCGAATGCGACTGGGCCAAGGTCACTACCGAATACCCCACACCCGGGCAAAACCTGGCACGCAACCGGGCCTGGGGCAATTTCTCGACCGGCGGCAGCCGCGGCATCCGCGAGTCGCACGACTACGTGCGCAAGGGCGGCGCCACCGCCCGCATGATGCTGGTGCAGGCCGCGGCCGACGAATGGAAGGTGCCGGCGTCCGAATGCACGGCGGCCAACAGCGTGATCACGCACACGCCCTCGGGGCGCAAGACCACCTACGGCAAGGTCGCCGTCGCGGCGGCCAAGGTGGCGCCGCCTGCGGCCCCCACGCTGAAAGACCCGAAAGACTGGAAGCTGGTGGGCAAGCGCCTGGCCCGGCTGGACACGCTGGACAAAGTCACCGGCAAGCAAATCTACGGCGCAGACCTGAAGCTGCCCGGCATGCTCAATGCCGCCATCAAGGACTGCCCGGTGTTCGGCGGCAAGGTCAAAAGCTTCAATGCCGCCGCGATTGAAAAACGCCCCGGCGTGAAGAAGGTCGTGGCCGTCGGCGACAGCGCGGTGGCGGTGGTGGCCGACACCTGGTGGCGCGCCAAGACCGCGCTTGACGCGCTACCCATCGAATGGGACTACGGCCCCAACGTCGCGAACTCCAGCGCCACGGTGGCCGCGATGCTCAAGGCCGGGCTGGACGCGCCCGATGCCGCCGTCGGCAACCAGAACGGCGACGCCAAAGCCGCGCTGGCAAGCGCTGCGCGCAAGATCGAAGCGGTGTATTCCTACCCGCACCAGAACCACGCCACCATGGAGCCCATGAACGCGACAGCGCGCTGGACGTCCGAGCGCTGCGAAGTCTGGACACCCACGCAAAACGGCGAAGCCGCGCTGGCCGCCACCTCCGAGGCGGCGGGCCTGCCGGCGGCCCAATGCGAGGTCTACAAGATCCACCTGGGCGGCGGCTTCGGGCGGCGCGGCGCAGTGCACGACTGGGTGCGCCAGGCGGTCGACATCGCCAAACAAATGCCGGGCGTGCCGGTCAAGCTGCTCTGGTCGCGTGAAGAAGACATGCTGCACGGCCGCTACCACCCCGTCACGCAGTGCAAGCTGCAGGCCGGGCTGGACGCGCAGGGCAATGTCACCGCGCTGCACATGCGCATCTCGGGCCAGTCCATCCTGGCAGGGGTGTTTCCGCAAAACATCAAGAACGGGCTGGACCCCGTGCAGTTCCAGGGCCTGAATGCGCCCGGGCCTGAAGCGTCCATCGGCTACAGCTTTCCCAACCTGCTGATTGACCACGCGATGCGCAACCCCAGCGTGCCGCCCGGCTTCTGGCGCGGTGTGAACCTGAACCAGAATGCGATTTACCTCGAGTCCTTCATCGATGAAATCGCCTTCGCCACGAAGCAGGACCCGCTGGCCTTGCGGCGCAAGCTGATGACCAACCATCCCAAACACCTGGCCGTGCTCAACGCCGTGGCCGAGCGCGTGAAGTGGGATGTGCCGCCGCCCGATGTCGGCGGCCAGAAGGTCTACCGTGGGCTGGCGCAGACCATGGGCTTCGGCAGCTATGTGGCGGCCTGCGCGGAGGTGTCGGTGAACAACGAAGGCGAGCTCAAAATCCACCGCATCGTGGCCGCGACCGACCCGGGCTACGCCGTCAATCCGCAGCAGATCGAGGCGCAGGTCGAAGGCTCTTTTTCCTATGGCCTGTCGGCAGCGCTTTTTGGCGAGTGCACGCAAAAAGACGGCCGCATCGAGCAGGACAACTTCAGCACCTACCCCGTCGTGCAGATGCATCACATGCCCGCGGTGGAAACCATCATCGTGGCCTCGGGCGGCTTCTGGGGCGGCGTGGGCGAGCCGACCATCGCGGTGGCCGCGCCTGCGGTGCTGAACGCGGTGTTTGCCGCGACCGGCAAACGCATACGCGACCTGCCGCTGAAGAACCACAGCCTGAAGAAGGCTTGACGAACGCATGACCTGGCAAGGGGCCATCGCCGGCGGGATGATGATGATGGTGCCCTGGACCAGCTTTGCGCAGCAGGCGGCGCCCCCTGGTGAGCTTCGCGTGGCTGGCGATGCCATCCCGCAAACGCTGACAGGCACGCCCGGCGACGCGGCGCGCGGCCGGGCCATCGTCGCCAACCGCCAGCTGGGCCTGTGCCTGCTCTGCCACACCGGCCCCATTCCCGAAGAGCGCTTTCAGGGCAACCTGGCGCCTGATCTTTCAGGTGCAGGCACACGGTGGACTGAAGGGCAGCTGCGCCTGCGCATCGCCGACGCGCAGCGCCTGAACCCGGCCAGCATCATGCCGGCCTACTACCGCACCGATGGACTGGTGCGCGTGAATGCAAGCTGGCAGGGCAAGCCGCTGCTGGAGGCGCAGCAGATTGAAGACGTCGTGGCTTTCTTGCTGACGCTAAAGTGAACTCATGACCACCACAGACAATCCCCACGCTTTCAAACGACGCCGCATTTTGGCCGGTGCGGCCGGCATGGGCCTGAGCGTCGTTTTTCGCCCTGCAGCCGCACAGGCCGATGAGCTTGCCGCAGCGGTGGCGGCCTACGCCCAGGGCGCCCCGGTGCGCGCAGGCAAAGTCAAACTGGATGTCGCCGAGCTGGTGGACAACGGCAACGTGGTACCCATCACTGTCACGGTAGAAAGCCCCATGACAGCGGCGGACCACGTGAAAGGCATCGCTGTTTTCAACGCAAAAAATCCCCAGCGCGATGTGGCGCGCTTTACCCTCGGCCCGCGCGCCGGCAAGGCCAGCGTGACCACACGCATCCGCCTGGCCACATCGCAGCAACTGGTGGCCGTTGCGCAGATGAGCGACGGCAGCTACTGGTCGCATACCGTCAACGTGATCGTGACCTTGGCAGCCTGCATCGAGGGGGACATTTAATGGCACGCACCCTCATCAATGCCCCCACCACTGCCAAACGCGGCGAAGTCATCGAGATACGCACCACCATCGGCCACCCGATGGAAACCGGTTTTCGCCCCGGCGAAGACGGCAAGACCCTGCCGCGCAACATCATCCAGCGCTTTAGCTGCCGGTACAACGGCGAGCTTGTCTTCAGCGCGGAGTTGTTCTCTGCCGTGTCGGCCAATCCGTATATCGCCTTTCACACTGTCGCCACCGACACCGGCACCCTGGTGCTGAGCTGGGAAGGCGATAACGGCTTTGCGCAGACTGAAAGCATCAGCCTGACCGTCACGGCATGACGCGAACCGTCGCCTGCCTGCTGTCGTTGTTCTTCCTCGCGGGGCACGCCGCCTCGCAACCGGCGCCCAAGGAGGCCCGCCGCTCGGGCTACGACTTCATGGGTGCCTCCACACAGGCCATGCAGAAGGACGACACCCTCAACCCCGGCATGCTGTGGGTCAAGGACGGCGAAGTTTTGTGGAATCAGCCCGCCGGTGCCAGCGGCAAGGCTTGCGTGAGCTGCCACGCGGCAGCGCAAAGCAGCATGCGCGGCGTGGCGGCACGCTACCCCGCGTTCGAACCAAACCTGGGCCGGCCCGTGGCCTTGGGCCAGCGCATCAACCAATGCCGCCAGCAGCACCAGCAGGCCGCGCCGCTGCGCGCCGAAAGCCAGGAGCTGCTGGCCCTTGAAAGTTATGTCGCGCTCCAATCCCGCGGCCTGCCGCTGGCGCCGCCTGACGACGCCCGGCTGGAGCCGTTCCGCCGGCGCGGCGAGCAGCTCTTCATGCAGCGCATCGGCCAGCTGAATTTGTCATGCGCGCAATGCCACGACGGCCTGGCCGGCAGGCGCCTGGGCAGCAGCGTGATCCCCGAGGCACACCCCACAGGCTACCCGGTGTACCGGCTTGAGTGGCAGGCAATGGGCTCCCTGCAGCGCCGCCTGCGCGGCTGCATGAGCGGTGTGCGCGCCGAGCCCTTTGCCTATGGCGCGCAAGAGCTGGTGGAACTGGAGCTCTACCTGAACGCCCGCGCGAAGGGCATGCCGCTGGAGTCACCCGGCGTGCGGCCCTGACTAGCGGGGTTTGAACGCAGGGCTTCACCGGTTGCCTTTGCGGTGGCCGCCGCATACGATGGCCCGGCTACAACCAACAACGAGGGAGTCGGGATGATCAATACGCGGTGGGGCCTTGCCCAAAAATCTTCTCGCCCCTCGTGGCGAACGGCCCTCCTGTTCAGCCTTTCGGTGGTGGTCTCGGGCTGCGCGGCAGTCAAGCCCGCAGAAGCCGACAAACCCGCGCTCTACGTCTATTCCACCATCGACGCGCTCTTGTCCGGCGCCTATGACGGCGAGCTCACCGTCAAACAGCTGGTCAGCAAAGGCGACTTCGGGCTGGGCACCTACAACCGGCTGGACGGCGAGATGCTGGTGCTGGGCGGCGTGCCCTATCACTTCAAGGCCGACGGCTCCGTCACTGTGGCCAAACCGGACGACAGGATTCCACTGGCCTACGTGCTGCCGTTCAAGCCGACCCATCGTTTCACGCTGGCGGGCTCGCCCGCGGCGATGTCGCTGACAGACATCGAGGCCGCCATTGACGCGCGCCTTCCCAACAAGAACCTGTTTTACGCCGTCGACGTGACGGGGCAGTTCACCGGCATTACCACCCGGGCGATTGCCGCCCAGGTGCGCCCCTACCGCCCGCTGGCCGAGCTGGTGAAGACCCAGGTTCTTTTTCCCCGGGCGTCGGCCACCGGCACCATGGTCGGCATCCGCAGCCCCGCCTTCAGCAAAGGCGTGAGCGTTCCGGGCTGGCACTGGCATTTCATTTCCGACGACAGGTCTTACGGCGGCCATGTGCTGGCCATCGGCCTGGTGAATGCCGTCGCCAACATCACGCCGTCGCACAAGGTGGAACTGGATCTGCCGGGCAATGAAGACTTCGCCAATTCAGACCAGACCAGGGACCGGTCCGCCGAGCTTCACCAGGTCGAGAAGCAGCAGAAGTAGTCCGGCACCGCCCATTTGCTATCAAATCAATAGCTGTCTGCCCTTATGGTGTTTCGGCTAGATCCCTATCTCTTTTGAGTTTTGGGATGTCGGGCCGATTGCTGCAGCTGGTCCGGGAGTCACCTTCCGCAGTGACAAATAGCCCCGATCGCCGGGCGAGCGGCGTTCAGGTTATCTCGCTCAATTCATTCGCTAAACAACAATGCGAAACAGGAGGCTACCAATGAGCAAAGCAGGCATTCAATCCAATCGAGGCGATGGCTATCAGACGTTAGTGGCCTTTGAATGGGCACTAGATGTTCTCAGTGATCCGGCTTACGAATGGCTTGAAGTTGATGCTGCGACGATTCCAGTAGATGATGTGGTCGTCGGTAAAAAAGATGGGTCAAGGATTTGCTGTCAATGCAAAAAGAACCAAACATCGCATCAGTCATGGTCAATAACAGATCTTGCCGACGAACTTCAAAAAGCCAGCGAGTTGCTCGCTAGCGACCCGAAAGCATCCGTACGTTTTTATTCCCGTAGCCCCTTCGGTGAATTGGCAACTTTGCGGGAGTACAGCACCAACTATCCCAACGCGGCCAGCTACCAAGCCAACTTGAGCAAAACGACTGAGACAACAAATGCAAAACTGAAAACCCAGCTTGAGCATCGCGCCCCGACACTTTCAACCCACGACTTCCTGCGCCGCACCACGTTTGAAATCAGTCCAGAACTGGATCGTATGGAAACATTGCTGCGCGAACGCCTGCACCGGTTGGCAAGCAACCCCGATGTTGCTTTCAATGCCCTTTGGACGCGCCTTGACCTTCTCGGCATGCGTGCTGACAGCGGGAACGGACAAAAAGCAGCGATACAACACAGACTAAGCAAAGCTGATCTTCAATCCATTCTTGATGCGGCTGGTTCTTTGCTGGTTCCCACCATGAATTTGGTGGAAGTTCGCTCTACGTTTGAAAGCACATCGGCTGTTGGCAGAAAGTGGCGCAGAGACATTGCTGGCGAAGTCATTTTGACTCCGTTGGTGGCCGAAATACTGACAGCCATTGACTCCAAGCCCTCTTCCATTTTGCTCACTGGCCAGCCTGGCTCCGGAAAAACTTGCGTGATGCTTGCCTTGCAAGAAGCGCTTGAACTACAAACCCAGTCCCGCTTGGATAGATTCCCCCTTTTTATCCAATCCCGCGAATTTGCGGATTTGGATACCGCGCAAGACCGCCAAGCTCAAGGACTACCACATGACTGGGTAGAGCGCGCCGCACGCATGGCCGAAACAGCTCATGTGGTAGTAATCATTGACTCGCTAGATGTGCTCTCCATTGCCCGCGAACACAAGGTGTTGGACTATTTTTTGGCACAGATAGATCGCCTGCTGAGATTGCCTAATGTCACGGTTATCACTGCCTGCCGCGACTTTGATCGCCAATATGACAGACGCATTGCCCAACGAAAGTGGAGCAGCGAATTCAAATGCGCCCCCTTGAACTGGGCAACAGATATTGCGCCGCTACTCACCAGACAGGGCATAGATACCTCCGACATGGAGGACGCCACCAGGCAACTGATTCAAAACCCGCGTGAATTGGCCTTGTATGTGGAACTGGCTCGCCAAGGCGGCAGCTTTAATGTGGTGACCAGTCAGGCACTGGCCCAAAAATATTTGGACACTATTGTTCAAGGCAATAACGCGCTGGGTAGTGCCGCTATGCACGCAATCGAGGCCATTTCTACAGAAATGCTGAAGCTGCGCAGCCTGTCAGTACCACCGCAACGACTGGCGAGTTCTGATGCGGTGCGACGTTCGCTGTTAAGTCACAACGTGCTGCAGCAAACCCAAGATGGAAAACTGACGTTTGGACACCAAACCTTGCTGGATGTGCTGGTCATAAGTGATGCCTTGAGGCAGGGAAAAACATTGCACGCATTCGTTCAAAACTTACCGCCGGTGCCCTTTGTCCGTCCAAGCATCCGCAGCTTTGTAGCCCAACTGGCCACCGGGGACAGAAAAATATTCCGCAGCCAACTGCGCACCGTACTCACCCATAAGCATGTCTTTCACATCCGCCGCCTAGTAGCGGAATGCCTGGCCGAACAAATACCGCAGGACGATGACTGGCCCCTGATTCGCGATTTGCGTGCCCAACATCCTGAAGTTTTCCAAGTCGTGTACACCCAAGCGGTTAGATTGGAGTGGCATCACTTCTGGATGAAGCATCTGGTCCCCCACCTGAAACTTCTGCGAGACGGCGAGGGCATGACAAGGCACTTTCATCGCATCTCGGCGTGGAAAACCGATGATGTGACAGGGGTGATTGGCTTCTGGACGGAAGTACTGACGACCGAATGGGTTGATCGCGCGCACTTAGGAGAACAATTGGCCTTCGCCATATCAAGCATGGGCGACAGTTATGCAAGCCAGCTGTCCCCCTTGTTAAAAATATTGTTGAACATGCCGAGGGGGGAGCGCAGCTTTCTTGGAAAAGCTTTGGCACGTTGCGTCACTGCCGGGGGGCTGGACGATGAGGTGTTGTGGAAATACATCGCAGGCGAAGTCAGCGACAAGGACGTCCTCGGATATCGCTTCGACAAGAATTTGCATTGCGAACCAAACGAATTCGGCCATGCAAATGACCGTTTTTTGACTCGTCGCATGCAGATGTCGACATCCTTACTGAATTTGGCGGTGGACGCATTGGAAGGTTGGAGCAAGACCCATTCATCGCGATACGGCGGAGATCAGGGCTATCGGAGTGGTTTTCTGCGTGAAACATCCTATGAAGACACCCACAGCCAGACCGACCACCGACCTATCGATAGCGGGCGTATTTTTATGGACTCTATTGAAGCAGCGGTCGTTCACCATGCAAATACCAACTCCGAGTGGTGGCAACTGAACCGTAAACGACTGTGCTCCAACACGGAAGGAGCATTGCGCTATTTCGCTATCCGAGCCTGCATAGCGACGCCGGCTACCAATTTGGAGGTAATCGGCCGTATGTTGTGCGATGCAGATCTACTCAAATCGGATTTATCGTTCGAGATCGGAGCACTGATCCAGACCGCCTTTATTGACTTGGACTTTGCCACGCAAGATGCAATTCAGCTGGAAATTTTGGACATTTATCGTGAAGACACTACCGATACGGACCATCTTGCATGGAGGTTACTCCTACAAGCTCAATTGATACTGCCCATCCCATGCCATCTACGAACCCCGGCGAGTCAAGCAGTCATCGATAAGGTTGAATATTTGAAGTGGCCCCTTGTCAGACAGGCCAGCATTGACTCTGCTGGTGGCTGGGTTGCACCACCCTTTTCCTTTGAAGTTTTTTTGAACTCCAGTGACGTAGCGGTACTGGGATTGCTACGCCACTACGAGGGCTATCTGAGAAATTCCTTCAGTGATTTTTTGATTGGTGGTGAAGAAGAGGTTGGCCGTCAACTGCAGGAAGCAACATCGCGCCATCCAGGTCGCTTCATCGCATTTTTGTTGCATCACTGGGAAGACATACCAAAGAGATTCCGCGATGACCTCATGGATGGTGCCGCCACTCATCTCGCCATCCGCCACGGTAACTTGCAGCCCAATGGCAACTGGACGCCTGTTAAAGAAGCCGACGCTGCGGCACTTGCTCAAGACATGCTGAATGCTCTGGAAAAATATCCAGAACACTGGCATCACAGTCGCGAGGCAGCCAAAGCTTTGGAAGCCTGTGCACATTTAATCCATGACACTCCGACATCCCAAAGACTGGTGTTATTGGCTAGGCAGTTTTTGGCAATGACTGAGAAAGAATCCATTTCTGGCGATTCAGTTAGTTGGCTGGACATTGGCATCAACATGACAAAAGGCAATGTTGCTGATGCACTGATGATTGTGGCCACGGAGCTTCAAGAAAACAGCACGCCCTGGCCTGAACTTCTGGCTCCTACTCTGCGTAGTTTTGCAAACGATATCCACCCTGCTGTTCGGGCAGTCATGCTGCGACGGTTGCCATATTTGCAAAGTCTTAATCCCGAATTTGGATGGCACCTGTTTGACATCGCCATGCACCAACCTGCCGCGGGGCTTTGGGCGATGGCGGAGCCTTGTCTGTATTACGCGTACCACCAGCGGTTTGAGATAGTTAAGCCGCGGCTTGTACAAATGGCGACCAAAGGCGACGGCAAAGATCTCGAAACATGGGGTCGTATTGCTGCACTTGCGGCATTGAGCGACAGATTTGATTTCAATCTGCTGCTTGAGCAGCTTAAGACCATGAATACCGCGGAGGCTTGGCGAGGCGCTGCAAGTATTTGGAGTCACCCTGAAAATTACCAACGTCATATAAAGCAGTGTTACGAGGGTCTCGAAGTTGGTATGTCTCTACAGAATCAACATGCAGCGGCTGTGGCACGTAAGCTGCGAAACCTGTTCTGGGATCCGAAACCGCTGGCAGTAATTTCCCTATCACTACTCAAGCGTTGTTTTGAACTTCTGAAAGCCGAAACTGAGCCCAATCGGCGGGAGTTTCACGGGTTTGATGCTTGGCTAAATGCCATGTCTCAACATGAACCAGAAGAGGCGCTGGCGGCTTGCGAGTTTTTTTTGGAGTTTGTGCAACACACCAGGCTCCATCTGTACGACCACGAAAATAACTTCACCCAACTACTAACTCATCTTTTTGCTCATGCGGAAGAACGAGAAGAATCGGATAGCGGATCCATGATTCAGCGCGTCGTCGCAATACAGGATAAGTTGCTTGCCCTTGGCGTGAATGGCGTCAGTGAATGGCTCAAAGCGGCGGAAAGACAGTGATTAGGCTCATCAGCAAAAAAGCCCGGGCTCAGCCGGGCTTTTTACTATACGCAAGGCGCTGCTTACTTGCGAGGTGGCGGCAAATCGGTGCAGCTGCCGTGTGCCACTTCCGCGGCCATGCCCATGCTCTCGCCCAGTGTGGGGTGCGGGTGGATGGTCTTGCCGATGTCGACGGCGTCGGCGCCCATCTCGATGGCGAGGGCGATCTCGCCGATCATGTCGCCGGCGTGGGTGCCGACAATGCCGCCGCCCAGGATCTTGCCGTGGCCGTGAGCCTCCGGGCTGTCGTCAAACAGCAGCTTGGTGAAGCCTTCGCTGCGGCCGTTGGCAATCGCGCGTGCGGAGGCCGTCCAGGGGAAGAGGCCCTTCTTGACCTTGATGCCTTGCGCCTTGGCCTGGTCTTCGGTAAGGCCGACCCAGGCGATTTCGGGGTCGGTGTAGGCGACGCTGGGGATCACGCGCGCATTGAAGGCGGCGCTGGCGAGTTCCTTGTTGCCTTGCAGTTCACCGGCGATGACTTCAGCCGCCACATGGCCTTCATGCACAGCCTTGTGCGCCAGCATGGGCTGGCCGACGATGTCGCCGATGGCGAAGATGTGCGGCACATTGGTGCGCATCTGGATGTCGACGGGGATAAAGCCGCGGTCGGACACGCTGACGCCGGCTTTTTCGGCCGAGATTTTTTTGCCGTTGGGCGAGCGGCCCACGGCCTGCAGCACCAGGTCGTAGGTTTGCGGCGCCGGGGCGCCCTCGCCTTCAAACGTGACTTCAATGCCGGCCTTGGTCGCCTTGGCGCCCACGGTTTTGGTCTTGAGCATGATGTTGTCAAAACGCGGTGCGTTCATCTTCTGCCAGACCTTGACGAGGTCGCGGTCGGCGCCCTGCATCAGGCCGTCCATCATCTCGACCACGTCGAGGCGCGCGCCCAGGGTGGAATACACCGTGCCCATTTCAAGGCCGATGATGCCGCCGCCCAAAATCAGCATGCGCTTGGGAACTTCTTTGAGGTCCAGCGCGCCGGTGGAATCGACCACGCGTGGATCGACCGGCATGAACGGCAGGCGCACAGCCTGCGAGCCCGCCGCGATGATGCAGTTCTTGAAGGCGATGGTTTGTTTTTTGCCGGTTTTGTCCTGGCCGGTTCCGGAGGTTTCTTCCACCTCGATGTGGTTGGCACCGACAAAATTGCCGTAGCCGCGCACCACGGTGACCTTGCGCATCTTGGCCATGGCGGCCAGGCCGCCGATGAGCTTGCCGACCACGGTTTCCTTGTGGGTGCGCAGCTTGTTGATGTCGACCGTGGGTTCGCCAAAGCTCACGCCCACGCTGCCGAAGTGTTTGACTTCGTCCATCACGGCCGCCACATGCAGCAGCGCCTTGGAAGGAATGCAGCCCACATTCAGGCAGACGCCGCCCAGCGTGGCGTAGCGCTCGACGATGACAACCTTCAGGCCCAGGTCGGCCGCGCGGAAGGCGGCGGAATAGCCGCCGGGGCCGGCGCCCAGCACCACCAGGTCGCAATCCAGGTCGGCGGAGCCCGCAAAGCTGGCGGCCGTGGGGGCCGGAGTTGCTACAGTTTTAGGAGCGGCAGGTACAGGAGCAGCCTGGGCTGCAGCCTGTTTTGGTGCTGAATCTGCTGTGGGGGCTGCGGGTGCTGCGGCCGCGCCGGTGCTCTCGATCGTCAGCACGACGGAGCCCTGCTTGACCTTGTCGCCGAGTTTGACCTTGATTTCCTTGACCACACCGGCCGCCGACGACGGGATTTCCATCGACGCCTTGTCGCTTTCAACGGTGATCAGGCTTTGTTCGGCCTTGATGGTGTCGCCGGCCTTGACCAGCACTTCAATCACGGACACTTCGTCAAAATCGCCAATGTCCGGCACCTTGATGTCTACCAGGCTGGATGCGCTCATTTGGAGGCTTTCAATTTAAGGGTGAATATGTCTATCGGTCCGGCGGAGTTCTTGTCGAACTCGCAGCCTGCGCTGAGGCCGGCCATGGCCACCTCGCGCGCCGTTTTGGCTTTGTCCCAGGCGGCATGCATCGCGCCCAGCGCAAAGCTGCGGCCTGAGCCGATGCCCCAGAATTCCTTGAACTCAAAGACTTCACGGTAGCTGTAAAGGCCGTAAATGCCGCTGGCATTGGCGATCACTACCGTGAACTGGCTGGACTCGTAGGGATCGTTGTCGTCTTCCTTGGTCTGCAGGAAAAACGTTTCTTTCAGCATGGGGTGCAGCTTGACGAAGGTGTCGAACACCTCGTCGCGCGAACCCAGCTTGAGCTGCTCTTTGGGCAAGGCCGCCATGGCCTTGCGCAGCACCGGAAAATGCGCCACCGTACCGGCCATGCCCACATAGCTCATGCCGGCGGGCGTGTCGACCTTGAAGATCTTGCTGTTGGCCTCGAAGCGGTGCGTCAGGCTGGTGTCGCCGAAGGTCACCAGCGTGTCGGCCGCGATGGCAACCTGCCCCGCTTTTTTGACGACTACTAGCGTTGTCATATGTGCGCCACCTGTTTAGAGGAGGACGCGGCGGAAGTCAGCGAGGATTTGTCCGAGGTAGGCGTTAAAGCGCGCGGCGCCGGCGCCGTCAATCACGCGGTGGTCCCAGGCCAGCGACAGCGGCAGCATCAGGCGCGGCTGGAAGGCCTTGCCGTCCCAGACCGGCTCCATCTGGCTCTTGGAGACGCCGAGGATGGCGACTTCAGGGGCGTTGATGATGGGCGTGAAGTAACGCCCGCCGATGCCGCCCAGCGACGAGATGGTGAAGCTGGCGCCCTGCATTTCGGCCGGCGTCAATTTGCCGTCGCGCGCCTTCTTGGCCAACTCGCCCATTTCCTGGCTGATCTGCAACACGCCTTTTTTGTCGGCGTCTTTCAGCACCGGGACGACCAGCCCGTTGGGCGTGTCGGCCGCAAAACCGATGTGGTAGTACTGCTTGTAGACGATCTGGTCGCCGTCGAGCGAGGCATTGAACTCGGGGTATTTCTTCAGGGCCGCAACGCTGGCCTTGATCAGGAAAGCCAGCATGGTGACTTTCAGGCCGGCCTTTTCGTTTTCCTTGTTGGTCGAAACGCGGAAGGCTTCGAGCTCGGTGATGTCGGCGTCGTCATGGTTGGTGACGTGCGGGATCATCACGTAGTTGCGCAGCAGGTTGGCGCCGCTGATCTTCTTGATGCGCGACATGTCCTTGCGCTCGACCGGGCCGAACTTGGTGAAGTCGACCTTGGGCCATGGCAGCAAATCGAGCCCTGCGCCGCCGCCCGACGATGCGGGCGCCTTGGCGGCCTGCGCCTGGGTGCGGACGCTGCCGTCCATCACCGACTTGGTGAAGGCCTGGATGTCGTCTTGCGTGATGCGGCCTTTGGGGCCGCTTCCTTTGACTTCGGCCAACGGCACGCCGAGCTCGCGCGCGAACTTGCGCACCGAGGGCGAGGCATGCGGCAGGCTCCCCTGCGGCGCGGTGGTGGGGTCGTGGGCCGGCTGGCTTGCGGGGGCGGATGTGGTTGCCTGTGCAGGCGCAGCAGCGGCGGCGGCAGGTGCAGCCGGGGCCGCAGCAGGCGCCGGTGCGGGCGCAGGCGCTGCGCTGGCAGCCACAGAGCCTTCGAGGATGGCCACCAGGTCGCCGATGTTGACGATGTCGCCCATCTTGACCTTGAGCTCTTTGAGCACGCCGGCGGCGGACGACGGAATTTCCATCGAGGCCTTGTCGGACTCGACGGTGATCAGCGATTGCTCGGCCTTGATGGTGTCGCCGGGCTTGACCAGCACTTCAATGACGGAGACGTCCTTGAAGTCGCCGATGTCGGGCACGCGGACTTCGACCGGGCCGGAAGCGGCCGGGGCCGCAGCGGACGCGGGCGCCGGCGCTGCTACAGATTTGCTAGCGGCTGGTGCAGGTGCAGCCTGGGCTGCAGCCGGTTTTGATGCAGAAGGAGCGGCTTCAGCGCCGGCCACTTCCAGCGTCAGGACCACAGAGCCCTGCTTGACCTTGTCGTCGAGCTTGACCTTGATTTCCTTAACCACACCCGCGTGGCTGGACGGGATTTCCATGGAGGCCTTGTCGGACTCCACGGTGATCAGCGACTGCTCTGCTTTCACGGTGTCGCCGGGTTTTACCAGCAATTCAATCACCGTCACTTCGTCGAAATCCCCGATATCAGGAACTTGAATGTCTACCACTGCCATATTCTTGTCTCCGTTTGCTTCAGGCGTCTGTACGTCTACGTCAGGGTTTTAACTCAAGCGTAAAGCGGGTTGATCTTGTCGACATTGATGCCGTACTTCTTGATGGCTTCGCTCACCTTCGCGACCGGCACCGTGCCCTCTTCGCTGAGCGCCTTGAGCGCCGCCACGACGATGTAGTGGCGATTGATCTCGAAGTGCTCGCGCAGCTTGCTGCGGAAGTCGCTGCGGCCGAAGCCGTCGGTGCCCAGCACCTTGTAAGTGCGTCCCTTGGGGATAAAAGGCCTGATCTGCTCGGCGTAGGCCTTCATGTAGTCGGTCGACGCGACGACGGGGCCGGTGTGCTTTTCGAGCTGCTCGGCCACAAACGGCACCTGGGCTTTTTCGGTGGGGTGCAGCAGGCTCCAGCGTTCGGCGTTCTGGCCGTCGCGGGCCAGCTCGTTGAAGCTCGGGCAGCTCCAGACATTGGCGGCAACGCCCCACTCTTTTTCAAGCAGCTCTTGCGCGGCGATGGATTCACGCAGGATGGTGCCGGAGCCCAGGAGTTGCACGCGTGGCGTGAGTTTGGCGCCCTCTTTGCAGAGGTACATGCCCTTGATGATCTGCTCTTCGGTGCCGGGCTTGAGGCCGGGCATGGCGTAGTTCTCGTTCAGCAGCGTGAGGTAGAAGTACACGTTGTCCTGCTTTTCGACCATGCGCTTGAGGCCATGGTGCAGGATGACGCCGACTTCATGCGCAAAGGTCGGGTCGTAGCTGATGCAGTTCGGGATGGTGCCGGCCAGGATGTGGCTGTGGCCGTCTTCGTGCTGCAGGCCTTCGCCGTTGAGCGTGGTGCGGCCCGAGGTGCCGCCCAGCAGGAAACCGCGCGCCTGCATGTCGCCGGCCGCCCAGGCCAGGTCGCCGACACGCTGGAAGCCGAACATCGAGTAGTACACGTAGAACGGGATCATGATCCGGTTGTTGGTGCTGTACGAGGTGGCGGCTGCGATCCAGCTGCTCATGCCGCCGGCTTCGTTGATGCCCTCTTGCAGGATCTGGCCCTGTTTGTCTTCCTTGTAGTACATGACCTGGTCTTTGTCGACCGGCGTGTACTTCTGGCCGTCAGGGTTGTAGATGCCGATCTGGCGGAACAGGCCTTCCATGCCGAAGGTGCGGGCTTCGTCGACCAGGATGGGGACGACGCGCGGGCCCAGGGCCTGGTCGCGCAGCAGCTGCGTGAGGAAGCGCACATACGCCTGCGTGGTCGAGATTTCGCGGCCTTCGGCGGTGGGCTCGATCACCGACTTGAAGGTCTCGAGCGCCGGCACGGTGAACTGCTCGTCGGCCTTGACGCGGCGATGCGGCAGGTAGCCGCCCAGGGCCTTGCGGCGCTCGTGCAGGTAACGCATTTCGGGCGTGTCGTCGGCCGGTTTGTAGAACGGGATGTCGGCGAGCTGGCTGTCAGGAATCGGGATGTTGAAGCGGTCGCGGAAGGCCTTGATGTCCTCGTCGGCCAGCTTTTTGGTCTGGTGGACGTTGTTCTTGCCTTCGCCGATCTTGCCCATGCCGAAGCCCTTGACGGTCTTGATCAGCAGGACGGTGGGCTGGCCTTCGTGCTTGACGGCCGCGTGGAAGGCCGCGTAGACCTTCTGCGAGTCGTGGCCGCCGCGGCGCAGGTTCCAGATGTCGTCGTCGCTCATCTTGGCGACCATCTCGAGCGTGCGCGGGTCCTGGCCGAAGAAATGCTTGCGCACGTAGGCGCCGTCATTGGCCTTCATGGCCTGGTAGTCGCCGTCCAGCGTGTCCATCATGACCTTCTTGAGCGCGCCGTCCTTGTCGCGCGCCAGCAGTGGGTCCCAGTTGCTGCCCCAGATGAGCTTGATGACGTTCCAGCCGGCGCCGCGGAACTCGCCTTCGAGCTCCTGGATGATCTTGCCGTTGCCGCGCACCGGGCCGTCCAGGCGCTGCAAATTGCAGTTGATGACGAAGACGAGGTTGTCGAGCTTTTCGCGTGCGGCCAGACCGATGGCGCCCATGGATTCGACTTCATCCATCTCGCCGTCGCCGCAGAAGACCCAGACCTTGCGGTTTTCGGTGTTGGCAATGCCGCGGGCGTGCAGGTACTTGAGGAAACGGGCCTGGTAAATCGCCATCAACGGGCCCAGGCCCATGGACACGGTGGGGAACTGCCAGAACTCGGGCATCAGCTTGGGGTGCGGGTAGCTGGACAGGCCCTTGCCGTCGACTTCCTGGCGGAAGTTGAGCAGTTGCTCTTCGGTCAGGCGGCCTTCCAGGTAGGCGCGGGCATAGACGCCGGGCGACACGTGGCCCTGGATGTAGAGGCAGTCGCCGCCGTGGTTTTCGCTCTCGGCATGCCAGAAGTGGTTGAAGCCGGCGCCGAACAGGCTGGCCAGCGAGGCGAAGGAGCCGATGTGACCGCCCAGGTCGCCGCCGTCGGCGGGGTGCAGGCGGTTGGCCTTGACCACCATCGCCATGGCGTTCCAGCGCATGTAGGCGCGCAGGCGTTCTTCGATCTCGAGGTTGCCGGGGGAGCGCTCTTCGTGGTCGGCTTCGATGGTGTTGACATAACCCGTGTTGGCCGAGAAAGGCATGTCGATGCTTTTCTGGCGGGCATGCTCAAGGAGTTGTTCGAGCAGGAAGTGGGCGCGCTCGGGGCCTTCGCTTTCGATGACGGCGGACAGCGCGTCCATCCACTCGCGGGTTTCCTGGCTGTCTTTGTCCAGTGCGTCGTTGGCGGCGGCGCGCAAGTTGTCGCCGGCTTGGGTGGGGTTGGCAGCCATGTTTTGTCTCCTGAGTAGCCTGATAAAGCTTGTTAACCTGCTACCCAGCCTCTTGTCGGGCTGCGCGCAGTGCCTGGGTCTGTTTGGGTCTAAACGTGTTGTAAACGCAATTTAGATTCAAGTCTCTAGTTTCTCACAATATTCCACAGATTTCAAATCGTGCTCATTGATTTCACATTAAGAAATTTATAAACACAAACGAAACAGCCTGTGCGTCAGGCCGAACATGGCCGGAACTGAAACGCAAGACATCTCCGGGGTGTCGCAGCTGCCGGGTTTCTCCTCCAAAAGACAAGGGTCAACGCGGCCCGTCAAAGGCAACTCACTTAAACTGCTCCTTCCCTATGACCCAGCAAGCTCCCTCTCCTGCAGACGCCGCAAACCCCGCCCCCATCGCCTTGTGGCGCCACTGGTGGCGCAGGCAGTCGCCATCGCGGCAAGACCGTTTCATCACGCTGGGGCCGCTGCTGGCGGTTGCACTCTTTCTGGCTGCGGTGATCGCAGCATTTGGTTACCTTCGCATTGAAGAGATCGACCGCGAACAGCAAGCCGTCAAGCGCGATGTGGAGTACGCGCAGCAGCGCTTGCGGCTGCGCCTGCTGGAGCGGCAAGAGCAGCTCATGCGCATAGGCCGCGACGTCTCGAACAAGGAAGTCGACACCGAAGAATTCATCACCCAGGCCGAGTCGCTGGTCAACCAGTACCCGGAGCTGATGGCGGTCACCTGGGTTGACAGCAAGCGGCGCATCAAGGTGGCCTATGTGTCGCCCAGCGCCAATGCCAGCCAGCTGCGCGGCGCCGGCGAGCAGCTCAAGGTGGGCGAAACCGACGGCACCTATGAGCTGGCCAGGGATTTGCGGCAACCGGTTTATTCACGGCCGCTGGCGGCCAAAGAGGCCGGCGGCTACAACACACCGACCCTGCAATTGCAGGTGCCGCTGGACGACCAGGGCAAGTTTGCCGGCGTGATCATGGGTGAATACTCGATCGACGGGCTGCTGCGTTTTGGCGTGCCGACCGAGGTCACCGCCAAATACGCCGTCACGCTGGTGGATGACAAAAACGCCGTGCTGGCCGGCAACCTGCCGCCGCCCCGCAATCCTGCGGCCCGGCTGCTGCCCTGGTCCGACAGCGCCGCTGAATACGAGATACCGGTCTCGCCGGTCGGCAACGGCCTGCTGATACGGGCCGAAGGCTACCGTGCCTCGCTGGGCGTGGTCGGCAGCGGCTTCTTCTGGCTGGTCAGCGCGCTGAGCGCCCTGACGGTGTGGATGCTGCTGGGCACCTGGCGCCACACGCGCCGCCGCGTGCAGGCCCAGCAGGCGTTGATCTCCGAAACCAACTTTCGCCGCGCGATGGAAAACTCCATGCTCACCGGTATGCGCGCGCTCGACCTGCAGGGCCGCATCACGTATGTGAACCCGGCTTTTTGCCAGATGACGGGCCTGACCGAAGGCGACCTGGTGGGCCGCACGCCGCCCTTCCCGCACTGGCCTGAAGGCGAAATCGAGACGCTGATGGCGCGTCTGGACGATGAACTGCACGGCCGCACACCGCCGGGCGGTTTTGAAGTCCGGGTCAAACGCAAGAACGGCCAGATTTTTGACGCCCGCATGTATGTCTCGCCGCTGATCGACCCGCGCGGCCAGCAAACCGGCTGGATGACCTCGATGACGGACATCACCGAGCCCAAACGCGTGCGCGAAGAGCTGACGGCCTCTTACGAACGCTTCACCACGGTGCTCGAAGGCCTGGACGCGGCCGTGTCCGTGGCGCCGCTGGGCAGCGAAGAACTGCTGTTTGCCAACAAGCTGTACCGCTCCTGGTTTGGCGGCGAGGTGTCGGGCCACCTGAACCTGATCGCGCAAGCAGGCGTGCCCAGCGCCGTGCCCACCGACGACACGCTGGATGCGGTCGACGGCCTGGCCGGCCTGCCGACCGACACGCTGACGGCGGCGCAGACAGAAAACGCCGAGATTTTTGTTCCCGAGCTGAGCAAGTGGCTGGAAGTGCGCTCACGCTACCTGACCTGGGTGGACGGGCGCCTGGCCCAGATGGTGATTGCCACCGACATCACGCCGCGCCGCCATGCCGAGGAACAAGCCGCCCAGCAAAACGAACGCGCCCAGACCGCCAGCCGGCTGATCACCATGGGCGAGATGGCGTCCAGCGTGGCGCACGAGCTGAACCAGCCGCTCACGGCCATCAACAACTATTGCAACGGCATGGTGTCGCGCATCAAGGGCAAGCAGATCAGCAACGAAGACCTGCTGGTCGCGCTGGACAAGACCGCCAAGCAGGCGCACCGGGCCGGGCAGATCATCCAGCGCATCCGCGCCTTTGTGAAGCGCAGCGAACCCAACCGCACCGCGGCCGACGTGGCGACCATGGTGAGCAATGCCATGGAGCTGGCCGACATCGAGCTGCGCCGCCACCATGTGCGCCTGAGCCACTACATCGCGGCCCGCCTGCCGGAGATCATGGTGGACCCGATCCTGATCGAGCAGGTGCTGATCAACCTGATGAAGAACGCGGCCGAGTCCATCGAGCAGGCGCACATGCCCACGGCGCGCCGCAGCGTGGAGCTGCGCGTGGTGCCCAAACACATTGAAGACCAGGCCGTGGTGGAGTTTTCGGTGCTCGATTCGGGGCGCGGCCTCTCGCCCGAAGTGATGGGCCGGCTCTACGAAGCGTTTTATTCCACCAAGGCCGAAGGCATGGGCATAGGCCTCAAACTGTGCCGCAGCATTGTCGAGTCCCACCAGGGGCGGATGGAGGCGGAGAACCTCTACAATGGGGACGAAGTGGTAGGGTGCCGGTTTACCTTCTGGATCCCCGTAACGCCCCTGATGGCGCCCACGGCGCCTGCTAGCGATACCGTAACCACCAAGGACACCGGCGTTCATTGAAAACATTCAGGAACCGTCTTTAAGAAGTTCACGAAAGAAAGTTTGGCATGAGCTTGATTCCCAAAAAAGGTACCGTCTACGTCGTTGATGATGACGAGGGCGTGCGCGACTCGCTGCAGTGGCTGCTTGAAGGCAAGGACTACCGGGTGCGCTGCTACGACTCGGCCGAAACCTTTCTCTCCCGCTACGACCCGCGCGAGGTCGCCTGCCTGATCGTCGACATCCGCATGGGCGGCATGACGGGCCTGGAGCTGCAGGACCGACTGGTCGAGCGCAAGTCGCCCCTTCCCATCGTGTTCATCACCGGCCACGGCGACGTGCCCATGGCGGTCAACACCATGAAAAAAGGCGCCATGGATTTCATCCAGAAGCCCTTCCAGGAAGAAGCCCTGGTCAACCTGGTCGAGCGCATGCTGGAGCAGGCCAAGGAAGCCTTCAGCGACTACCAGCAGTCCGCCAGCCGCGACGCCCTGCTCGCCAAGCTCACCTCGCGCGAAGCGCAGGTACTTGAACGCATCGTGGCGGGCCGCCTCAACAAGCAGATCGCCGACGACCTGGGCATCAGCATCAAGACGGTGGAGGCGCACCGCGCCAACATCATGGAAAAGCTCAACGCCAACACCGTGGCCGACCTGCTCAAAATCGCCCTGGGATCCAACGCACCCAAGGTCTAACCCCCTTTTGCTATCTTTTTGATAGCTCATAGCGCCCGTGTTGATTGGACCAGCGGGCGTTTTTACTTTAAAAACCGATTACAAAATGACTGCCCAGCTGATCGACGGAAACGCCCTCTCCAAACAACTGCGCGCCGAAGTCGCCCAGCGCGCCGCCGCCCTGCTGGCGCGCGGCGTCACGCCGGGCCTGGCGGTTGTGCTGGTGGGCGAGAACCCCGCCAGCCAGGTCTATGTGCGCAACAAGGTCAAGGCCTGCCAGGACAACGGCCTGCATTCGGTGCTGGAGCAATACCCCGCCACCCTGAGCGAAGCGGACCTGCTGGCCCGTGTGGACGCGCTCAACAACGACCCCGCCATTCACGGCATCCTTGTGCAGCTTCCGCTGCCTGCGCACATCGACGCACAAAAGGTCATCGAATCGATCTCGCCCGCCAAGGACGTTGACGGCTTTCACGTCGCCAGCGCCGGAGCGCTCATGGTCGGCCAGCCGGGCTTCTGGCCCTGCACGCCTTACGGCTGCATGAAAATGCTGGAAAGCATCGGCTACGACCTTAAAGGCAAGCATGCCGTGGTGATAGGCCGCAGCAATATCGTCGGCAAGCCGATGGCGCTGATGTTGCTGCAAAAGAACGCCACCGTCACCATCTGCCACAGCGCGACCAAAGACCTCAAGGCCATGACGCTGCAGGCCGACGTGATCGTCGCGGCTGTCGGCAAACGCAAGGTGCTGACGGCCGACATGGTCAAGCCCGGCGCCGTCGTGATCGATGTGGGCATGAACCGCAATGACGAAGGCAAGCTCTGCGGCGACGTGGACTTTGACGGGGTGAAAGAAGTGGCGGGCTACATCACGCCGGTGCCCGGGGGTGTCGGCCCGATGACGATCACCATGCTGCTGGTCAATACGCTCGAAGCCGCGGAAATGGCCCCCACGGTCGCTCACTCCGTGTAGCTTCCTGCCCCCCGAGGGGGCCGCTGCGCCTGCGGCCTGGCAAAGCCAGTTCCGCGGCCCCGGCTGGCAAAGAAGCGTTCCCTTGCAGCACGAGCCTTCAGGTGGCAGCATCCCTTTGCAATACGGCAGCCAGGCGCCAGAGCGCCAGGCCGGCGCAAAGCCACTGCACCACATAAAGCGCCGTACCCAGGCCATGCCAGAGCTTGAGGTTGCCGCCCTCGGCACGCGCGCTGACGATGCGCGGCGCGATGCCGAACTCCACCAGCAAGGCCAGCAACAGGCCGGCCACTATAAATTTCATAGCAGCTTGTGCTTGCTGCGTAAGGGCTGCATCGTCTTTTTTATTAAGAACCAGCAGCAGCAACATGGCGCAGCCGGTGCTCAGCCAGGTTTGCGCGGTGAAGAGTCTGGCAGCCATGGCGCCGGCCACCGCAGGTGTGCCCAGGTTGGCGAACAACATCGGCACCACGACGAATCCCAGACCCGTCAGGCTGCCCCACCAGAGGGCCGCCACCATCACATTGAAGCGTTGCTTCATGGCTGTGGTATCTAACTCTAGATGTACATCACCGAAATGATTTCGTAGCGCTTGATCCCGCCGGGCGCCTGGACTTCAGCCGTATCGCCTTCGTCCTTGCCGATCAGCGCGCGTGCAATCGGTGAGCTGATATTGACCCGGCCCAGCTTGATGTCGGCCTCGTCTTCACCCACGATCTGGTAAGTCACCTTGTCGCCGGTGTCTTCGTCTTCCAGCTCGATGGTCGAGCCGAACACGACCTTGCCGCCGGCGTCCAGTGCGGAGGGATCGATGATTTGTGCGGCAGAGAGCTTGCCTTCGATTTCCTGGATACGGCCTTCGATAAAACCCTGGCGATCCTTGGCGGCGTCGTACTCGGCGTTTTCGCTCAGGTCGCCCTGGGCACGCGCTTCGGAAATGGAATTGATGACCCAGGGGCGGTCAACGGTTTTAAGCTGGTGCAGTTCGGCCTTCAGGCTCTCTGCGCCGCGCTTGGTGATGGGGATGGTTGCCATGTTTTTGCTCCTGCAAAAGCGAAACCGCCACCAGTCACCTGGCGGCGGCGCTTGAATCCAAAATTTCAGTCAAACAAGTTTAATGCAAATCAGGTCTGGCCCAACCCGGAAATAGCCCGGAAAACCCCCGGCAAAACCCGACTATCAAGCCAGCTGGGCATGCAGTTCCTGTACTGAATAGACATTCAGGTTGTCCAGGTACTTCATGCCTTCCACCGCGGCTTCGGCGCCCGCGATGGTGGTGTAAGTCGTCACGCGGGCCAGCAGTGCAGAGGTGCGAATCTGCCGCGAATCGGTGATGGCGTTGCGCCGCTCTTCCACGGTGTTGATGACCAGCGCGATCTCGTCGTTCTTGATCATGTCCACCACGTGAGGCCGGCCCTCGGTGACCTTGTTGACCACGGCGCAAGTGATACCTGCCGCCTGGATGGCCGCCGCGGTACCCTTGGTGGCCACGATTTCAAACTTCAGGGCCGCCAGCTTGCGCGCGACTTCCACGGCACGTGGCTTGTCGTTGTTCTTGACGGTGAGGAAGACCTTGCCCGACGTCGGCAGTTTGGTGCCCGCACCGAGTTGCGACTTCACAAAAGCCTCGCCGAAGGTCTTGCCCACGCCCATGACTTCGCCGGTGGATTTCATCTCGGGGCCGAGAATCGTGTCCACACCCGGGAATTTCACAAACGGGAACACCGCTTCCTTGACGCTGAAGTAAGGCGGCGTGACTTCGTCCTTGATGCCTTGCGAAGCCAGCGACTGGCCGACCATGCAGCGCGCCGCCACTTTGGCCAGCTGGATGCCGGTGGCCTTGCTCACAAAAGGCACGGTGCGCGAGGCGCGCGGGTTGACTTCCAGCACGTAGATCACGTCCTTGCCGTCGATGTTCTGGATGGCGAACTGCACGTTCATGAGGCCGACCACCGTCAGCGCTTCAGCCATGGCTGCCGTCTGGCGCTTGATTTCGGTGACAGTTTCCGCGCTCAGCGAGTATGGTGGCAACGAGCATGCCGAGTCGCCGCTGTGCACGCCGGCTTGTTCGATGTGCTCCATCACGCCGCCGATAAAGGTACGGCCTTCCGGATCGCGCAGGCAGTCGACATCGCACTCGATGGCGTCGTTGAGGAAGCGGTCCAGCAGCACGGGCGAGTCATGGCTGACCTTGACGGCCTCGCGCATGTAACGCTCAAGGTCGCGCTGCTCGTGCACGATCTCCATGGCACGGCCGCCCAGCACATAGCTGGGGCGCACGACCAATGGGTAGCCGAGCGCTGCAGCTTTTTCGAGCGCTTCGGGCTCGGTGCGCGCCGTGGCGTTGGGCGGCTGGCGCAGCTTCAGCTCGTGCAGCAGCTTCTGGAAGCGCTCGCGGTCTTCGGCCGCGTCGATCATGTCGGGCGAGGTGCCGATGATGGGCACGCCGTTGGCTTCAAGGTCCAGCGCCAGCTTCAAAGGCGTCTGGCCGCCGTACTGGACGATCACGCCCAACGGTTTTTCCTTGTCGACAATTTCAAGCACGTCTTCGAGCGTCAGCGGCTCGAAGTACAGGCGGTCAGAGGTGTCGTAGTCGGTCGAAACCGTTTCGGGGTTGCAGTTGACCATGATGGTTTCATAGCCGTCTTCGCGCATGGCCAGCGCCGCGTGCACGCAGCAATAGTCAAACTCGATGCCCTGCCCGATGCGGTTGGGCCCGCCGCCCAGCACCATGATTTTTTTCTTGTCAGTCGGTGCGGCTTCGCACTCGCTGCCTTCGGCCTCGTAGGTCGAATACATGTAGGCGGTGTTGGTCGCGAACTCGGCAGCGCAGGTGTCGACGCGCTTGTAGACCGGGCGCACGCCCAGCGCGCGGCGTTTCTCGCGGATGGCCGTGTCGGTGGTCTTGAGCTGCTTGGCCAGGCGGCGGTCGGAGAAGCCTTTTTGCTTCAGCGCGCGCAGCGTGACGGCATCGATCCTGTCGAGCGAGGTGGTTTCGAGCTCAAGCTCGATCTTGACGATCTGCTCGATCTGCACAAGGAACCACGGATCGATCTTGGTGAGCGCAAACACTTCGTCGACGCTCATGCCCTGGGCGAACGCATCACCCACGTACCAGATACGGTCAGGGCCAGGCGCGCCGAGTTCTTTCTCGAGCACTTCGCGGTCTTGCGTCTTCTCGTTCATGCCGTCGACGCCGACTTCCAGGCCGCGCAGCGCTTTCTGGAAGGACTCCTGGAAAGTGCGGCCCATGGCCATCACCTCGCCCACCGATTTCATCTGGGTGGTCAGGCGCGAATCGGCGGCCGGAAATTTCTCGAACGCAAAGCGCGGGATCTTGGTGACGACGTAATCGATGCTGGGCTCGAAGCTCGCGGGCGTTGCGCCGCCCGTTATTTCGTTACGCAGCTCGTCCAGCGTGTAGCCGACCGCCAGCTTGGCCGCGACCTTGGCGATCGGAAAGCCCGTGGCCTTGGAGGCCAGCGCCGAAGAACGCGAAACGCGCGGGTTCATCTCGATCACCACCATGCGGCCGTCGACCGGGTTGATGGAGAACTGCACGTTGGAGCCGCCGGTGTCCACACCGATCTCGCGCAGCACGGCCAGCGAGGCGTTGCGCAGGATCTGGTATTCCTTGTCGGTCAGCGTCTGGGCCGGCGCCACGGTGATGGAGTCACCGGTGTGCACGCCCATCGGGTCCAGGTTTTCGATCGAGCAGACGATGATGCAGTTGTCGGCGGTGTCGCGCACCACTTCCATCTCGTACTCTTTCCAGCCGAGCAGCGACTCTTCGATCAGCAGCTCGTTGGTGGGCGAGGCTTCGAGGCCGCGCTTGCAGATGACTTCAAACTCTTCGGAGTTGTAGGCGATACCGCCGCCGGTGCCGCCCAGGGTGAAGCTGGGGCGGATCACAGTCGGGAAACCGACCGTCTTCTGGACAGCCCACGCTTCGTCCATGCTGTGCGCAATGCCGGAGCGGGCTGAGCCCAATCCGATCTTGGTCATCGCGTCCTTGAACTTCAGGCGGTCCTCGGCTTTGTCGATGGCTTCGGGCTTGGCGCCGATCAGCTCGACCTTGTACTTGTCAAGCACACCGTTGTGCCAGAGGTCGAGCGCGCAGTTCAGCGCGGTTTGTCCACCCATGGTCGGCAGGATGGCGTCGGGACGCTCCTTGGCGATGATTTTTTCAACCGTCTGCCAGGTGATGGGCTCGATATAGGTAACGTCGGCGGTGGCCGGGTCGGTCATGATCGTCGCAGGGTTGCTGTTGATCAGGATGACCTTGTAGCCCTCTTCGCGCAAAGCCTTGCAGGCCTGTACGCCGGAATAATCAAACTCGCAGGCCTGGCCGATGATGATGGGGCCGGCGCCGATGATGAGGACGCTTTTAATGTCTGTGCGCTTAGGCATTCTTCTTCTCCCCAGCCTGTTCCATCAGCGCGGTGAAACGGTCAAACAAGTATGAAATATCGTGCGGGCCTGGCGAGGCCTCCGGATGACCCTGGAAGCAGAACGCCGGCTTGTCGGTGCGGGCCAGGCCCTGCAGCGTGCCGTCAAACAGGCTGATGTGCGTGGGCCGCAGGTTGGCGGGCAGGCTTTTTTCATCGACCGCAAAACCGTGGTTCTGGCTGGTGATGCTGACGCGGCCGCCGTATTTGTCGTCATTGGTCAGGTCTTTGACCGGATGGTTGGCGCCGTGGTGGCCGAACTTCATCTTGAAAGTCTTCGCACCGCTGGCCAGCGCCATGATCTGGTGGCCCAGGCAGATGCCGAAGGTCGGGATGCCGGTTTCAATCAGCTCGCGCACTGCGGTGATCGCGTAGTCGCATGGCTCAGGGTCACCTGGGCCGTTGGCCAGGAAAATGCCGTCGGGTTTGAGCTTGAGCACGTCGGCCGCAGGCGTTTGCGCCGGCACCACCGTGATGCGCGCGCCGCGCTCGGCCATCATGCGCAGGATGTTTTTCTTCACGCCGAAGTCGAAGGCCACGACGTGGAACTTCGGGGTAATCTGAACGCCATAACCGGCGCCCAGTTTCCATTCGGTCTGCGTCCACTCGTAAGTTTGCTTGACGGAGACGACCTTGGCCAAATCCAGGCCAGCCATGCTGGGCGCGCCGCGGGCGGCCGCAACGGCTTTTTCGATCGCGGGCTGGCTCATTTCTTCGCCTGCAGGCAAAGCCATGATGCAGCCGTTCTGGGCACCCTTGGTGCGCAGGTGGCGTGTGAGCTGGCGCGTATCGATGCCGGCGATGGCGACGGTGTTTTCCTTGACCAGGTATTCGGACAAGGTCATGGACATGCGGAAGTTCGAGGCCAGCAGCGGCAGATCCTTGATGATCAGGCCGGCGGCGTGGACTTTTTCAGCTTCGACGTCTTCGGCGTTGATGCCGTAGTTGCCGATATGCGGGTACGTGAGGGTGACGATCTGCTGGCAGTAGCTCGGATCCGTGAGGATTTCCTGGTAGCCGGTCATGGCGGTGTTGAACACCACCTCGCCGACTGTGGAGCCTGCGGCCCCGATGGAGTTGCCGATAAAGACCGTGCCGTCTGCGAGCGCCAGGATGGCGTGAGGGGTTCTTCCTGATTTTCCCTGTAGAGACAAAAGCACTGGGTTCTCCGGGTTGGTTACGGTTCGCCCAAGCGTGCACAAGAAACGTCTCGGTGAGACTCTTGCTGGCTGCCTTAGTTGGCTGCTTTTGTGAGGGTGTTTGCTTTGTCTGCGCTCGGGCGAAGCTGTGTTTTGAAAAGCCCCTGATTATAGCTCGAGGATGTGGCCCCCACGGTCGCTCACTTCGTGTAGCTCCCTGCCCCCCGAGGGGGCCGCCCGCCTGCGGCCTGGCAAAGCCAGTTCCGCGGCTCAGACTGGATGGCCCCCACGGTCGCTCACTTCGTGTAGCTCCCTGCCCCCCGAGGGGGCCGCCCGCCTGCGGCCCGGCAAAGCCGGTTCCGCGGCTCATGCTGGGCTTAAGAATTCAGTGAGCTTGCGTAAAGGCAGATCGCGGCTGCGGCTGCCACGTTGAGCGACTCCTCGCCGCCCGGCTGGTCGATACGGACCTTGAGGGCTGCCCGGGCCATCAGGTCGTCGCTGACGCCCTGCCCTTCGTGTCCCATGGCCCAGGCGCAGGGCATGGGCAGCTTTTGCTGGTGCAAGAAACCACCCTGGTGCGAGCTGGTGACCACGATGGGAACCGCCAGCGAGGCAAGCGCCTCGGGCTCGACGCCTTCGACCAGTTGCAGGGCGAAATGGGCGCCCATGCCGGCCCGCAGAACCTTGGGAGACCAGAGCGCAGCAGAGCCCTTCAGGGCAATGACCTGGGCAAAACCGAAGGCCGCTGCGCTGCGCAGGATGGAGCCGACGTTGCCGGCGTCCTGCACCCGGTCGAGGATCACCGAAGCCGCGCCGGGCTGCAGGCTGCGCGCCGCCGGCAAATCCAGCACAAAACCCATGCGCGCAGGCGACTCAAGGCCGCTGATTTCAGGCAGCAACGTATCGGCGATTACTATGGTTTTGATAGCAGACTGTCCATACTCAGCCTGGGCTAGAGGCCAAAAAGACTCGGAAAACACGGCGAGGGCGGGTTTCAGGCCACGTGCCAGCGCAGCGCGGCAGAGGTGATCGCCCTCCAGCCAGACGCGCCCTTGCTTGCGGTAGGCCGTGCTGTCTTGCGAGAGCTTGCGCAGCTCCTTGACGAGTGGGTTGTCGCGTGAGGTGATGTGGGTGACTGCGGCGGAAGGCCCGGCGCCGGCAAAACTCACCGCAGAACCTCTGCCACCGGCGCAAACGATTTGCGGTGCTGCGGGCAGGCGCCGTGCTCCCGCAAGGCGGCCAGGTGTTCGGCCGTGCCATAGCCCTTGTGGTCGGCAAAGCCGTACTGCGGGTATTCAAGGTGAAATTCGGCGCACCAGCGGTCACGGTGGACTTTGGCCAGGATGGACGCTGCCGAAATCGACGGCACCAGCGCGTCGCCGCCCACAATGGCCTCCGACAGGATGACCAGCGTCGGCAGGCGGTTGCCGTCCACCAGCACCTTGTTGGGCTTCAGGCGCAGGCCTTCCACCGCGCGCTTCATGGCCAGCATGGTGGCCTGCAGGATGTTGATGCTGTCGATTTCTTCGACCGTTGCCATGGCGATGGAGCAGCACAGCGCCTTGGCGCGGATTTCGTCGTACAGCCTTTCACGGCGCAAGGCCGTCAGCTTCTTGGAGTCGGCCAGGCCTTTGATGGGATTGAGTTCGTCCAGAATGACGGCGGCGGCCACCACGGGGCCCATGAGCGGCCCCCGGCCCGCTTCGTCAACACCCGCCACCAGGCCCGGGATGTCCCAGGACAGTGCGGTTTGTTCAGCTTTCAAGAATTTGCTGGATCGCATCGGTTGCTAAGGTTGAAGTATCCCGCTGCAGCTCTGCGTGCAGCGCGGCAAATCGTTGTTCCACGGCCGCTATTTTGGCAGGTGCCGATGATTTTGCCTCTATCCATTGCAGAGTAGCCGCCGCCAGCGCCGCGGGCGTAGCCGCATCCTGCAGCAGTTCGGGCACCACAAAATCCCGGCACAGGATATTGGGCAGGCCCACCCAGGGCTGCAGCTTCTTGCGCCGCATGATCTGCCAGGACAGCCAGTTCATGTTGTAGGCGATCACCATGGGACGCTTGAAAAGCGCGGCCTCCAGGGTGGCCGTGCCGCTGGCGATCAGGGTGGCGTCACAGGCTGCCAGGGCGGTGTGCGACTGGCCATCCATGATCTGCAGGCGCCCCTGCATGCCTGCCTCTGCGGCCATCCGCTCAATCATGCTTTTGAGTGCGGGAATCGCGGGAACTATGAATTTGATAGCGGGTTGTGCATGCAGGATAAGGGCTGCAGCCTGAAAGAACCTCAAAGCGAGGTACTGGATTTCCGATTTACGGCTGCCCGGCAAAATCGCGATCACATCGTCTTCATCCCTCAAACCCAGTTTTTTCCGTGCTGCAGCGCGGTCTGGCTGCACAGGGATGACATTGGCCAGCGGGTGCCCGACATACGTGGCGGCAATGCCGTGGGCCGCCAGCAAGGCGGGCTCAAACGGGAAAATGCACAGCACGTGGTCCACGCTGCGTTTGATTTTCTCGACGCGGTCGGCACGCCAGGCCCAGATGGCCGGGCTCACAAAATGGACCGTTTTGATGCCCTGCGCCTTGAGCGCGGCTTCCAGGTCGAGATTGAAATCGGGGGCATCCACGCCGACGAAGATGTCGGGCCGCTGGGCAAGCAAGCGCTGCTTGAGCTGCTCGCGTATACCGACGATCTCACGGTAGTGGCGCAGCACCTCGACATAACCTCGCACCGCCAGTTTTTCGCTGGGCCACCAGGCGTCAAACCCGCGTGCTGCCATCTGTGAGCCGCCGATGCCGCCGGAGGTCAATGCCGGCCAGCGCGCCTTGAAGCCATCCAGCAGCAAACCCGCCAGCAAATCGCCTGAGGTTTCGCCCGCCACCATGGCAACATTCGGTGCACGAGTAGCCGGCACCCCTGCCTTGGGGTCGTCAGCCTCTCTACGGGCTGGCAGAGGGCTGGTCTGAAGAGACATAAGGCCTTACCGGACAATGCCGCGCTGCGGCGAGGTTTGCTCCAGAAAGGAGAGCATCATCTGCACGTCGGGTGCGGCTTCCGGGTGCTTTTCAGTCAGTTCGGCAATTCGTATCCGGGACTGCTCGAGGGTCAGGTCGTCACGGTACAAGGCCTTGTGCATGGCCTTGACGGCTGAAATGCGGTCGGGAGAGAAACCGCGCCGCCGCAGGCCTTCGAAATTCATGGACCGGGCCTCGGCCGGCTGGCCTTGCGCCATCACAAAAGGCGGCAAGTCGGCAAACAGCAGTGAACACATGGCGGTAAAACTGTGGGCGCCGATTTTCACAAACTGGTGTGCGACGGTAAAGCCGCCCAGGATCACCCAGTCGTCCACATGCACATGCCCGCCCAGTTGGGTGTTGTTGGCAAAAATGGTGTGGTTGCCCACCACGCAGTCATGCGCCAGATGTACATAGGCCATGATCCAGTTGTCATCGCCGACGCGGGTCACACCGGCGTCCCCGGGCGAGCCGATGTTGAAGGTGCAAAACTCGCGAATCGTGTTGCGGTCGCCAATGAGCAGCTCGCAAGGCTCACCCGCATACTTCTTGTCTTGCGGAATCGCCCCCAGCGAGTTGAACTGGAAAATCCGGTTGTCCCGGCCTATGGTCGTGTGGCCTTCGATCACGCAGTGCGCGCCTACGGTGGTGCCGGCGCCGATCTTCACGTGGGGGCCGATGACCGTGTAAGGCCCGACGCTCACCGACTCATGAAGCTGGGCTTGCGGGTCCACGAGGGCCGTGGCGTGGATGCCCGGCGCGGTAAGGGGTGCAGTCATGTCGCGATCGCCTTGAAGCTCACAAGCCGGTTCACGCGATCGTGCGCATGGTGCACATCAACTCGGCCTCGCAGGCAATCGTGTCGCCGACACGGGTAACGCCCTTGAACTTGAAAATGCCGGCCTTCATGCGGTCCAGCGTCACGTCCATGATCAGTTGATCACCCGGCTCGACCGGCCGCTTGAAGCGCGCGCCGTCAATACCGGCGAAGTAATAAACCGTCTTGTCGTCGGGCGTCACGCCCAGCGTCTCAAACGCGAGCAAGGCAGCAGCTTGCGCCATGGCTTCAAGCATCAGCACGCCGGGCATCACTGGATGGTGGGGGAAATGGCCCATGAAAAACGGCTCGTTGATCGTGACATTTTTAAGCGCCTTGATGCTTTTGCCTTTTTCGATTTCGAGCACACGGTCCACCAGCAAGATGGGATAACGATGCGGCAGCTGCTTGAGAATTTGGTGGATGTCCATCATGATTTTTCTTGAATGTGTCCTGAATGCAGAAGGGCTTTTTCAGCCTGCCTGAGGCGCTCGCGAAAGGTGTGAAGCTGTTTGAGCGTCGCGGCATTTTTCTCCCAGACAGCATTGTCGTCTATGGGAAAGAGCCCGGTGTAGTTTCCAGGCTTCAGAATCGACCGCGTCACCACGGACGCAGCCGATACATGAACGCCGTCGGCGAGTGTCAGATGGCCCAGCACAATCGCGCCGCCGCCCACCGTGCAGTGCGCCCCTATCGTGGCGCTGCCCGCAACGCCGGCGCAGCCGGCCATGGCGGTGTGCTTGCCGACGCGAACGTTATGCCCGATCTGAACAAGGTTATCCAGCTTGACGCCGTCTTCCAGCACCGTGTCTTGCAACGCACCGCGGTCAATACAGGTGTTAGCGCCGATTTCCACATCGTTGCCGATCTGCACGCCGCCCAATTGCTCGATCTTGACCCACTGCCCCTGGTGAGGCGCGAAACCAAAGCCGTCGGCGCCAATCACCGCCCCCGGATGGACAATGCAGCGCTCTCCGATCCGGCAACCGTCGGCCACGGTGACCCGCGCAGACAGCCGGGTGCCGGCCCCAACCTGCGCATGCCGGCCCACCACGCAATGCTCCGCGATGCGCGCGCCTTCTCCAATGATGGCGCCCTCCCCGATGCACGCAAAAGCGCCCACGGACACGGCGGGCGCCAATGTAGCGCCGGGGTCGACAAACGCGCTGGGATGGATGTACGGCGCAGCCTCAGGAAATTGCCGCCGCTTCCAGAACTGGGTGACCAGCGCGAATGCATGGTAAGGGTCATCCACCACGATGCAAGCGCCCCGGCTGATTGCAGCCTCACGGGCGGCGGGCGCAACGATGACGCAGGCCGCTGCGGATTGAGCGAGCTTGGACTGGTATTTGGGATTGCTGAGAAAGCTGAGGTCCTGGGGACCCGCGGCCTCGAGGGTGGAGAGCCGCTCTATCTCAAGGCCGGAATCGCCGATGAGTTCGGCGTTGACTGCGCCGGTGAGAAACCGGGCGATATCGGCAAGACGGAGTGTCACACTGCGCCTGCCGTTTTCACGATGGTGATCGTCGTGAACACCCCGCGATCAACGGGAAGCGTTCAGCGCCTTGATCACCTTGTCGGTGATGTCATGCTTGGGGTTGACGTATACCGACTCTTGAAGGATCAGGTCGTACTTTTCGGTTTCTGCCAGCGTTTTCACCACTTTATTGGCGCGCTCGATCACCTGCTGGAGTTCTTCGTTTTTACGGTTGTTCAGGTCTTCCTGGAACTCGCGGCGCTTGCGCTGGAAATCCCGGTCCTGGTCTACCAGCTGCTTTTGGCGCGAAACACGCTGTGTCTCCGGAAGCGTGGGCGCTTCACGCTCGAATTTGTCGGACAGCGTTTTCAGCTGGTTGGCGAGGTCATTGAGCTCTTTCTCGCGCTTGCTGAATTCCTGCTCCAGTTTGGTCTGGGCTGCCTTGGCCGAATTGGCTTCGCGGAAAATCCGGTCCAGATTCACGACCCCGACCTTGAACTCTTGCGCACTCGCGGAAAAACCCGCCAGCGCGACAACAAGACCCAGGAAAATTTTGCTTGAAAGATGCTTCATTAGAAAGATGTACCAATTTGGAATTGCAACCGCTCTATTCTATCGCCAGGCTTTTTGCGCAGGGGCGTCGCAATGGCAATGCGCAATGGCCCCACCGGAGAAATCCAGCTTATACCTACACCGGTGGACACCCGCATATCGGTAAAGCTGTAGCTTTCCTTTTCGCCGAAAACGTTGCCCATATCGACAAAACCAAACATACGCAACGTTCTGTCATTTCCTGCGCCCGGGAATGGTGCAACGAGCTCTGCGTTCAAGGTCACTTTCTTCGGGCCACCCGTCGCCAGATCAGAGGCGTCACGTGGGCCCAGCGATCCCTGCTCAAACCCGCGCACCGACCCCAGGCCGCCTGAATAGTAATTCTTGAACAGCGGGTAGGGCTGCCCATTCAGGCCCTTGCCCCAACCGAACTCGCCATTCAGGGCGATGGTGAACTGCTTGTTGAGGGGGATGTACTGCTGAATCTGGTAATTGGCACGCACAAACTTGATGTCGCCCGCCACACCCCAGTCGCCATACAGGCGCTGGTAGCGGCCGGCGGTGGGGACCAGCGCGCTGTCCCGGCTGTCGCGCGACCAACCCACTGTCAGGGGAATGGAGTCGCTTTTGTTGCCGAACTGGTTGGCGTAGGTTTGGTAGCTGACCGGCAGGTTGGTGCCGGGAACAATGGTGAGCTGCTCATAGCCGCTGCCAAAATAAACCGTGTCGTTCTCGGTGAAAGGGACACCGAAGCGGATACTCGCACCGCGGGTTTTCAGGGAATAATCGCCGCCCTGGCCGGAAAGCGGCTTGGCCGTGCGGTCATACACATCAATCGTGCGTGAAATGCCGTCGGCTGTGAAGTAAGGATCGATCGTGCTCAACACAACCTGCCGGTTCGACTTGCTGGTATTGAGTTCAATCCCGAGGTAATTGCCGGAACCGAAAACGTTTTCCTGCTTGATACCGAACAACAGGGAGACGCTGTCCGCACTGGAATAACCCGCACCCAGTTGCAGGTTGCCGGTGGGCTTCTCAACCACATTCACCGTCACATCAACCTGATCGGTCGTGCCGGTAACTTCCTGGGTATCCATATTCACGTCGGTAAAGAATCCAAGGCGGTCGACACGATCGCGCGAAAGGCGAATCTTGTCGCCGTCATACCAGGAAGACTCGAACTGGCGGAACTCGCGGCGAACGACTTCATCACGCGTACGGTTGTTGCCCGCAATGTTGACGCGGCGGACATAGGCCCGGCGGGACGGGTCGGCCTGAAGCACAAAAGAAACGCGGTTGTTGGTGCGGTCAATCTCCGGCACTGCTTCGACGCGCGCAAAGGCGAATCCAAACGTGCCAAAGTAGTCGGTAAACGCCTTGGTGGTTTCGGCCACATGGTCCGCGTTGTAGGGCTCACCCGGCTCAATTTTCACCAGCGTCTTGAACTCTTCTTCCTTGCTCAGGTAGTTGCCCTCAAGCTTGACGCCCGACACCACGAAACGCTCCCCCTCGGAAACGTTCACCGTGATGGCAATACTTTGCTTGTCCGGCGAAATCGCAACCTGGGTGGAGTCAATCTTGAATTCCAGGTACCCGCGTGAAAGATAGTAGGAGCGCAAGGTTTCAATGTCTGCGTTGAGCTTGGTGCGCGAATAACGGTCGGACTTGGTGTACCAGCTGAGCCAGCCGCCGGTGTCAAGGTCAAACAGCCCGAGCAGCGTCGACTCGCTGAATGCCTTGTTGCCGGTGATGTGGATTTCCTTGATTTTTGCAACGTCGCCTTCGACCACGCTGAAAGTCAGGTTCACGCGATTGCGCTCAATCGGGGTCACGGTGGTAATCACCTCGACGCCGTACAGGCTCTTGTTGATGTACTGGCGCTTGAGCTCCTGCTCGGCCTTGTCGGCAAGCGCCTTGTCAAAGGGCTGGCCGTCTGCGATGCCGGCTTCGCGAAGCGCCTTCTTGAGCGCCTCTTTATCGAATTCCTTGGTGCCGACGAAGTCCACATCGGCAACGGTGGGACGTTCTTCCACGATCACCACCAGCACATCGCCACTGACTTCAAGCCTCACGTCCTTGAACAGGCCCAGGCCAAACAAGGCCCGAATGGCCGTTGCACCTTTGTCGTCGTTGTAGGTTTCGCCGACACGAAAGGGAAGCGACGCGAAAATGGTGCCCGGCTCTACGCGCTGAAGGCCTTCAACCCGGATATCACGGACGGTGAACGGGTCGACAGCCCAAGCGGAACTGGCGGCAAAAAGACCGGCGGCGATGGCGCAAACTGCACGAACTTTGAAACGATTTATTTGTTTTTGCATGAAATGTATGGAGTTAGCCCAAAAGCCGGGTGACATCGTTAAACAGGGCAACGCACATCATGCCCAGCAGGATCGCAACGCCACCGCGCTGCAACCGGTCCATCCAGGCGTCTGACACGCCCCGGCCGGTGATCGCCTCCCAAAGATAATACATCAGGTGCCCACCGTCCAGAACCGGCAGCGGGAGTAAATTCAGCACGCCAAGGCTCACGCTGATGAGGGCCAGGAACAGCAGGTAAGAGCTCCATCCAAGGCTGGCGGATTTGCCGGCGTAATCCGCGATTGTGAGCGGGCCGCTGAGGTTCTTGAGCGAGGCCTCGCCGATGATCATTTTCCCCATCATCCGAAGGGTGAGAACGGACACCTGCCAGGTGCGGACGGCGCCCTGCCACAAGCCGTCAAGAAAGCCATAGCGCACTGTCACGAATTCGGGCGGGGCGCCCACATAGGCGTCGATGCGGGGGCTCATAGTTCCATTGACAGACTTGATTTCGGGAGTCACCTGCAGCACCAGCGTCTGGCCACCACGTACAACTTGCCAGCTCTGCGGCGCAACAGGCGCCGCGCCGCCACCAGGCTGGCGCAGCGAAGTACGGATGACCTCACGCAACTGCTGCCCATCCACGATGGCAACGTCACCAACCCGAAGCACTTCATCACCGGCGCGCAAGCCGGCCTTTTCGGCTGCGCCTGCGGCCATCACCTCGCCGATCACGGGACGTGTCCAGGGGCCGAGAATGCCTATTTTGCGAAACAGCTGGGCATCGGCTTCCGATGCGCCCAGCGTGCTGAGCGCCAGCCGTAGCGTTTGGCCGGGATTTGCGGCGCCCTCGCCCACAACCAGCATGACGTCACGCCCGTCCAGGCCGCCCTGGGTCAGCCGCCAGCGCAAATCCTCAAAGGAACGCACAGCCTGGAGCTCGTCGCCGTCAAGCGCAGCTTTCTCAATCGTTTCATGGCCGCGCAGGCCCGCTTTTTCAGCCAGGGAGCCGGCGACAGGGCTGGCCAGGATAGCCTTGGGCTCCTGCAGGCCGATCCAGTTCACGAGGGCGTAAAGCAGCACCGCCAGCAGAAGATTGGCGGCGGGCCCGGCCGCGACCACGGCCGCCCGGGATTTGAGCGGCTGGGTGTTGAAGGCCAGGTGGCGCTCGGCCGGGTCGACCGGGGCCTCGCGCTCGTCAAGCATCTTGACGTAGCCACCCAGGGGCAGCATGCCGATGGAGAACTCCGTGGACTTGTTTTTGAGCTTCCAGGTGTAGAGGGGCTTGCCGAATCCGATGGAGAACTTCAGGACCTTGATGCCGCAGGCCACGGCCACGCGGTAGTGGCCGTACTCGTGCACCGCAATCAGGATGCCCAGCGTTACGACAAAAGAAACCAGCGTCAACATGTCATGCCTCCAGTTGTCCGGCAATTTGAACGGCGACACGGCGGGCCTGCCCGTCCAGCGCGAGCAAGCCTTCGATATCACTTGCCTCAGAGACCTGAATGGCCTCCAAAGTTGCGTGATTTACATGATGGATGTGGTCAAACCGGATCCGCTTGTCCAGGAAGGCTGCCACGGCGACCTCGTTGGCGGCGTTCAGCACCGCCGTGCTGCCGGCAGGGCCGTTCAGGACCTGCCAGGCCAGCGGCAGCCCCGGAAAGCGCTCGTCGTCCGGCGCTTCAAACGTCATGGTCGCCAGCGACCTGAAATCCAGCGCTTTGGCGCCCGACGTCACCCGGTCAGGCCAGGCCAGGCCATAGGCGATGGGAACACGCATGTCGGGCGTTCCCAGCTGCGCCACCACCGAGGTGTCGCGGTACTGGACCATGGAGTGAATGATGCTCTGGGGGTGGATCACCACCTCGATTTGTTCGGGCGTCAGGCCAAACAGGTACTTCGCCTCGATAACCTCCAGGCCCTTGTTCATCATGGTGGCCGAGTCGACCGAGATCTTGCGGCCCATCACCCAGTTCGGATGAGCGCAGGCCTCATCGGGCGTCACATGGCGCAAGCTGGCTGCGTCGCGGGTGCGGAACGGCCCGCCGGAGGCGGTCAGGATGATTTTTTCGACGCGCTGGCCCCAGGTCGCGGCGTCTTCAGGCAGCGACTGGAAGATGGCCGAGTGCTCGCTGTCTATGGGCAGCAACTTGGCGCCGCCGGCCCGGACCGCCTGCATGAAAACCTCGCCGCCCACCACCAGCGCTTCCTTGTTGGCCAGCAGCAAGCGCTTGCCGGCCCTGGCCGCAGCCATGCACGGCGCCAGCCCTGCCGCCCCCACAATGGCGGCCATGACCGTATCGACCAACTCATGCGACGCTATCATTTCGAGAGCATCAGGTGTAGACAACACTTGGACTGGGAGCCGATTTGCCTTGATTTTCTCAGCCAGCTGACGGGCATGGGGCGCGCTGGCCATCACGGCATATTGCGGCTTGAACTGGGCACACTGCGCCAGAATCAGGTCGACTTGCGTCGCCGCACTGAGCGCAAATACCTCGAAACGCTCGGGATGGCGGGCAATCACGTCGAGCGTGTTGACGCCCACGGAGCCCGTGGACCCCAGAACCGTAATCCGCTGTTTTTGAAACGACATTCGGGTGCCTAAAGAGTGACCAGCATCATCGCCAGCGGCAGTGTGGGCAAGAGGGCATCGACACGGTCCAGCACGCCGCCGTGCCCGGGCAACAAGCCGCTGGAGTCTTTCACGCCCGCGCTGCGCTTGATCAGGGACTCGACCAGGTCGCCGACGACACTCATGGCCGCCAGGAAAACAACCGCCAGCAGCATCACCACGATGCCGTGGTGTTCTGCCAGCCGGCTGTAAAGCGTCGGCTCACGCCAGAAACCCGCGCCGCCCGAAGCCGCACCCGCATAAACCCAGGCGAGCGACAGCGCCACCACACCGGCCATGCCGCCCCAGACACCTTCCCAGCTTTTACCCGGACTGATCGAGGGCGCCAGTTTGCCTTTGCTGAAGCGCCCGCCAAAGGTGCGTCCGGCAAAGTAGGCAAAGATGTCCGCGACCCAGACCAGCAGCAGCACGGAGAGCAGGAAATTGATGCCGACGACACGCGCCTGCGCGACCGCCAGCCAGGCAAGCCACAAGGCCACCATCCCACCGGCAAGCCGCAGCGCTTTGGGAATACGGGGCCAGCCGGCGACGCCGCTGCGCAGCAGCCAGCCGCCGGCCAAAACCCACGCAGCCCCGGCTACGGCCCACAGCAAGGGCAAGGGTTGCGCCAGCAGGCCGCCATACCAGGACAGCGCACAGGCAATCACACACACGAGGCCGAGCCCCACGGACACGCCTTGCCCATAACCATTGAGGCGGCCCCACTCCCAGGCCCCCGCGGCAATCAGCAGCAGCGCCACAGCGCAAAAAGGCTGGGGTGTTTGATAGAAAAGTGCGGGCAGCAAAATGGCGAGCAGAACGATCGCCGTGATAACGCGCTGTTTAAGCATCAGGCAGCCTTTATGTTGTCGTTGTTGCCGTCACGGCTGACCTGGGCGGAGGTTTTGCCAAAACGCCGCTCGCGGGTGCGGAAAACGGCGATTGCCTCATCCAGCGCGGCTTCGTCAAATTCGGGCCAGAGCTTGTCAGAAAAATGCAGCTCTGAATACGCGGCCTGCCAAAGCAAAAAATTGCTGATGCGCAACTCGCCGCCGGTGCGGATCAGCAGATCCGGGTCGGGCACGTGCGCCAGTGCCATCGCGCGGTCCAGCGACAACTCGGTGATGGCCTCGCCGCGGCCGGCGAGCTTTTGTGCGGCCTGGGCAATGTCCCAGCGGCCGCCATAGTTGAAGCACACGTTAAAAACCAGCCGGCTGTTGGCCGAGGTGTCGAGTTCAGCCTTGGCCAGCCCGGCCCGGACTTTCTCGAACAACCGCTCGCGGTCCCCGATGAAGTGCAGTTGCACGCCGTTTTCGTTCAGGCTGGGCACCTCTTTGGCCAGGGAAAGGGCCAGCAGCTCCATCAGGCCGGACACCTCTTCGGAAGGCCGGTTCCAGTTCTCCGACGAAAAAGCAAACACCGTAAGCACACCGATGCCGCGCTCCAGGCAGGCCCGGACACAGCGGCTCAGGGAATCGACACCCTGTTTGTGGCCCGCGATGCGGGGCAAAAATCGTTTGGTCGCCCAGCGCCCGTTGCCATCCATGACGATGGCGACGTGGTGTGGAACGGCGGGATGGTGGGTGGCCATGGTGAATCAGGCCAGACGGCGAGGCGTCAAACCGCCATGATGTCTTGTTCCTTGCCGGCGACCAGTTTGTCGACTTCGGCAATGAAACGGTCCGTGAACTTCTGGATGTCGTCCTGCGAGCGGCGTTCATCGTCCTCGGAAGCGAGCTTGTCCTTGACCAGCTTTTTGATGCCGTCGTTGGCATCCCGGCGCAAGTTGCGGATCGCCACCTTGGCGTGCTCACCTTCCGCCCGCACGACCTTGGTGAGCTCCTTTCGGCGCTCTTCGGTCATGGCCGGCATCGGGACGCGGATCAGGTCGCCTTGCGCCGCGGGATTCAGACCGAGGTCGGAATCGCGAATCGCTTTTTCGATTTTGGCGCCCATGCCCTTTTCCCAGGGCGAGACACTGATGGTGCGTGCGTCGAGCAGCGACACATTGGCCACCTGGCTGATCGGCACCATGGAGCCGTAGTAGTCGACATGCACGGTGTCGAGCAGGCCGGGGTTGGCGCGGCCGGTGCGGATCTTGGTCAGGCCGTTCTTGAACGAGTCGATGGACTGCAGCATTTTTTGCTCTGCCAGCTGCTTGACGTCAACAATGCTCATGGTCGAATCTCCGGATTTTTATGGCAAAAAAACAAGCCTCGGACAGGCCTTATGTGGGCGGCGGTCAAACGTGAACCAGGGTTCCTTCGTCCTCACCCTGCACGACGCGCTTGAGTGCACCGTGTTTGAAAATACTGAACACCTTGATGGGCAGCTTCTGGTCACGGCAAAGCGCAAAAGCGGTGGCATCCATGACCTCGAGGTTTTTACCCATCGCTTCATCAAAGGTGATGTTGGTGTAGCGCGTTGCCTTCGGGTCCTTCTTCGGGTCCGCGGTGTAAACGCCGTCGACCTTGGTGGCCTTCAGGACGATTTCAGCGCCGATCTCCGCGCCGCGCAGTGCGGCGGCGGTGTCGGTGGTGAAGAAGGGGTTGCCGGTGCCGGCTGCAAAAATGACGACTTTGCCCTCTTCGAGGTACTGCAGGGCCTTGGGTCGTACATAGGGCTCGACGACGCGCTCGATGCCGATCGCGGACATCACGCGGGCGATCAGGCCGGCCTTGTCCATGGTGTCGCCCAGTGCGAGGGCGTTCATCACGGTTGCCAGCATGCCCATGTAGTCGGCGGTGGCGCGGTCCATGCCGACCGAGCCGCCCGCCACCCCGCGAAAGATATTGCCGCCGCCAATCACCACGGCCACTTCGACACCCATGCGGGTGACTTCGGCGATTTCTTCCACCATGCGCACGATGGTGGCGCGGTTGATGCCGAAGGCATCGTCCCCCATCAAGGCCTCACCTGACAGTTTTAACAAGATTCGCTTGTAGGCTGGCATGTGAGGGGCTTTCTGTGGTTGGAGTGAACTGGAGTTTAGCGGCCTTCCGGCTGGGCTGAAGTGCTTAAGCGGCCTTGGCGGCTGCGACCTGGGCGGCAACTTCGGCGGCGAAATCGTCCACCTTCTTGTCGATACCCTCGCCCACCACGTACAGCGTGAAGGACTTGATCGTCGTCGCTTTTTCCTTGAGCATCTGCTCAACGGTCTGCTTGTCGTTCTTGACGAAAGTCTGGTTGTACAGGCTGACTTCCTTCAGGTACTTCTGCACGCCGCCTTCGATACGCTTTGCAACAATTTCGGCGGACTGAACAGGCTTTCCGGCGGCTTGCGCAACAGCGGCATCTTCAGCAGCCTTGGCCGCAGCCACCGAGCGCTCTTTGGCGACCAGTTCGGCAGGCACTTCGGCGCTGGACAGCGATACGGGCTTCATCGCGGCCACATGCATGGCGACGTCCTTGGCGGCGGCTTCGTCGCCTTCAAACTCCACGACCACGCCGATGCGCGTGCCGTGCAAGTAAGAGGCCAGCTTGCTGCCGGCAAAACGCTTGAAGCGGCGCACGCTCATGTTTTCGCCGATCTTGCCGATCAGGCCCTTGCGCACGTCTTCCACCGTCGGGCCGAAGCCGTCCAGCGTGAGGGGCATGGCGCCAACGGCTTCCACGTCGGCGGGGTTGTTCTTGACGATGCCTTCGACCACGGCCTTGGTGAAAGCCAGGAAGCTGTCGTTCTTGGTCACGAAGTCGGTTTCGCAGTTCACTTCAACCAGCGCGCCCACATCGCCTTCGCGGTGTGCAGCCACAACGCCTTCGGCAGTGACGCGGGAAGCGGCCTTGCCGGCCTTGCTGCCGAGCTTGACGCGCAGGATTTCTTCTGCTTTTTCGAAGTTGCCTTCTGCCTCGGTCAGTGCTTTCTTGCACTCCATCATCGGGGCGTCGGTCTTGGCGCGCAGTTCAGCGACCATGCTTGCAGTAATTGCCATCTTTGATTCTCCGTTTTGTCGTTTTGGACAGGCTGGAAGCGATCAATTCGCACCCAGCTTTTCGTTAGGTTGTGAAAAAGGGGCTACGCGAGCCCCTTTTTCGCGTCTGGCGCAGCGCCGAAAACTATCAGGCAGCTGCGTTTTCCACTTCCACGAACTCATCCGAGCTCTCAGCCGAAACCGCCTTGACGACTTCGTTCACGGCGTTGGCGCGGCCTTCCAGGATCGCGTCGGCGATACCGCGTGCATACAGGGCGACAGCCTTGGAGGAGTCATCGTTGCCGGGAATCACGTAGTCGATGCCGATAGGCGAGTGGTTGGAGTCAACCACGCCGATCAGGGGGATGCCGAGCTTCTTGGCTTCCAGGATCGCGATTTTGTGGAAGCCCACGTCGATCACGAAAATGGCGTCCGGCAAGGCGTTCATGTCCTGAATGCCGCCGATGTCTTTTTCAAGCTTTTCGATTTCGCGCTTGAAGGTGAGTTGTTCTTTTTTGCTGATGGAATCAAGGCCGGCTTCCTGCTGGGCCTTCATTTCCTTCAGGCGCTTGATGGAGGTCTTGACCGTCTTGAAGTTGGTCAGCATGCCGCCCAGCCAGCGCTGGTCGACGTAAGGGACACCGGCGCGCTTGGCTTCGGTGGCGACGATTTCGCGGGCCTGGCGCTTGGTGCCCACCATCAGGATGGTGCCGCGGTTGGCGGACAGCTGCTTGGCGAACTTCATCGCTTCCTGGTACATCGGAAGCGATTTTTCCAGGTTGATGATGTGGATACGGTTGCGGTGGCCGAAGATGTACGGGGCCATCTTGGGGTCCCAGAAGCGGGTTTGGTGTCCGAAATGAACGCCTGCTTCCAGCATTTCACGCATAGTGGTCGACATAGGAATACTCCAAAAGGTTGTGTCTAAAATCAGCGCTTATCGCCCTGTTTGGGGCGACACCTTGGGTGGCTGATTTGCGATTTGCATTGCAAACAACAAAATCGTCATTTGCAAAGCCTGTCGAGTATAACATTCTTCCGCCCTCCCCCGCCTACCCGCCCGCCTTTCCTCCCGTCTTCCGCCCTCTCGCACCCCCATGAGCCAGACACTCCCCCCAGGCGACCTCCATGCCACCCGCCAGGCACTTCAAGCCGGCCATGTGCAGGCCCGGGACATCCTGGCCCAAGCCACCCAAATCGCCCAAAGCGAGGCCTGCCGCCACGTTTTCATGCCGGAAGGTTCCCCGGGGCCTTTTGAGGCCCCGGAAACGGCCCTTTCCGGCCTTCCGCTGGCCGGCATCCCGGTCTCGGTCAAGGATTTGTTCGACGTGGCGGGCCAGCCGACCCGCGCCGGCTCCACCGTTTTGGCCCAGGCCGCGCCGGCCGAGGCCGATTGCCCCGCCGTGGCGCGCCTGAGGGCCGCGGGCGCGGCCCTGGTGGGCCGCACCAACATGGTGGAATTCGCCTTTTCGGGCGTGGGCGTCAATCCGCATTACGGCACGCCCGTCAACCCGGCCGACCCGGCAACGCCACGCATCCCGGGCGGCTCCTCGTCCGGCGCGGCGGTGTCGGTAGCCACCGGCGCTGCCCTGGTCGGACTGGGCTCCGACACGGGCGGGTCCATCCGTATCCCGGCGGCGCTCTGCGGCATCGTCGGGTTTAAAAGCACGGCGCGACTGGTGCCTACAGCCGGCGCCATTCCGCTATCCACCAGCCTGGACACCGTCTGCGCGCTGACGCGCTCGGTGCGCGACGCCGTTACGGTGCACGAAGTGCTGGCGGCGCGCCAGGTGCGCCTTGCAGGCAAGCCGCTTTCGGCCTGCCGCCTGGCCGTGGCCAAAACCGGGATGCTGGACGCGCTGGACACCGGCGTGGCGCAGGCTTTTGAGCACAGCCTGAAGGTGCTGCGCGAAGCCGGCGCGCACATCGAAGAGATCGCGCTCGAGGAAATCTCCGACCTGGCGGCCATCAACGCCACCGGCGGCCTGTCGGCAGCCGAAAGCTACGCCTGGCACCGCCACCTGATCGCCGAACACCAGGCCGGCTACGACCCGCGCGTCGCGCTGCGCATCCTGCGCGGCGCGAGCATGAGCGCGGCCGACTACATCGACCTGCTGGCGGCGCGCAAAGGGTGGATTTCACGCATGGAAGCCCGGCTTGACGCATTCGACGCGGTGCTCTCACCAACGGTACCCATCGTCGCGCCGGCGATCGCCAGCGTCGTGGCCGACGACACCGAGTTTTTCAGGGTCAACGGCCTTTTGCTGCGCAACACCGCCGTGGTGAACATGCTCGACGGCTGCGCAATCTCCCTGCCCTGCCACGCACCCGGCCAGTTGCCCGTGGGCCTGATGCTGTGGCACGCGGCGCTGCAGGACGACACGGTGCTGGACCTGGCCTTGCAGGTCGAAGCTGCCCTGACCCGTTCGCTACAAAATTAATAGCTGCTTGCCCATATAGATATTGGGCTGGCGGCCTGTTTTACTTATAAAAACAATGCACAACATGATTTCGCGCAACCGGCCCTTGCCGCTGCTTCGCCTGCCTTATTCACGCCCTTGCGGCGCCCGCGCATGAAGGTCGCCGTCATAGGTGCCGGCATCATCGGCATCACCACCGCTTACGAGTTGGCCCTGGACGGCCATGACGTCACCGTGTTCGAACGGCGCGGCGCGGCGGCCGAGGAAACCAGCTTTGCCAACGCCGGCCTGGTCGCGCCCGGCTACGTCACACCGTGGGCCGCGCCCGGCATGCCGGGCAAGGTCCTCAGCCACCTCTTCAGCCGGCATGCACCCGTCAAACTCGGCCTGCCGCTGTCGGCGGGCGAGTTGGCCTGGATGTGGAAATGGTTTCGCGCCTGCAAACTCGAGACTTACCTGGCCAACCGCGCGCGCATGCAGCGCCTGGCTTTTTACAGCCGCGAACGGCTGCATCACCTGACGGCCGAACTGGAGCTCGAATACGACGGCAGCCCCGGCTACATGGTGCTGCTGCGCTCTGAAAAAGACAGCAAACTGGTGCAACCCGGCCTGGCGGTGCTGCGCGACGCCGGCGTGGTGTTCAAGGAAATCGGCCCGGACGAGGTGCGCAAGATCGAGCCGGCGCTGAACCCGGACACCGAATTCCTGGGCGCGGTGCACCTGCCGAACGACGAGGTGGCCAACTGCCGCCAGTTTGCCCTGCTGCTGAAGAACGAGGCCCAGCGCATCGGCGTCAATTTTGAGTTCAATACGGCTGTAGCCAAGGTGGATCCTTCGCAGGCAGCTACTATTTTGATAGCAGGCGAGAGTGCGCCGCGCAGTTTCGACCGCGTCGTCATGTGCGCCGGGCTGGCCTCGGCGCAGTTGTTGAAGCCGCTGGGCCTGAAGGTCCCGATGGCTGCGGTTTACGGCTACTCCATCAGCGCTCCGATCCGCGAACCGCTCAATGCACCGCGCAGTGCCTTGATGGACGAGCGCTTCAAGGTGGCGATTTCCCGTCTTGGCAACCGCGTGCGCGTGGCCGGCAGCGCCGAGATCGGCGGCTCGCTCGAGACCAAGCGCGCAGCATCCCTGCAAACTCTTTACAAGGTCTTACATGACTGGTTTCCGGGCGCTGCGCAGCTGGCCAACACTGGTGCGAGCGTGCAGGAGTGGAAAGGAGCCCGCCCCATGCTGCCCGACGGCCCGCCCATCATCGGCGACAGCGGCATCCCCGGCCTCTGGCTCAACCTGGGCCACGGCTCCAGCGGCTGGGCGCTCAGCTGCGGCAGCGCGCGGGCGCTAGCCGACCTGATGGCCGGCAAGAACGCCGACATCGACATGGAAGGCCTGGGCGTCGCGCGCCTGACCTGAAGCCCCAAGATCTGCCCGGGCCGCAAAAGCGTCACCGCAGGCGAGTACAGTGGTTGCAGCCCGGTGTTCTTGCCGGGTTGCCATTTCTGCAACCTATCTACTGATTGGAGTTCCCATGGGCATGTTCAGTTTTATCAAAGAGGCCGGTGAAAAGCTTTTCGGTCGCGGCGAAGCCAAGGCCGCGCAGGAAGCCGCCGCAGCCAAGCCCACACCCGAGAACATCGAGGCACTGAGCAAGGCGGCGGGCGATGCCATCGCCACCTACATCAACTCCATGAACCTCAATGTGCAGGCGCTGAAGATCGGCTTTGACGCGGCCAGCGCGACCGTCACCGTCTCGGGCGTGGCGCCCGACCAGGCCACCAAGGAAAAAGTGCTGCTGTGCTGCGGCAACGTGGCCACGGTGGCCGCCGTGAACGACCTCATGACGGTGTCCAGCCCCGAGCCGGAATCGCAGTGGCATGTGGTCGTCAGCGGCGACAACCTGTCCAAGATCAGCAAACACTTCTACGGCACACCCAACAAGTACCCGCAGATCTTTGAAGCCAACAAGCCCATGTTGACGCATCCCGACAAGATTTACCCGGGCCAGGTGCTGCGCATTCCGCCTGACGCTTAAACGCCTGCCTCCCGCCTCCACAAGCCCGGCCCGCCGGGCTTTTTACGCCCGGGGCCGCACAATCGGGCCATGCGACAAATCTCCAGCGCCCACAGCGAGCCGCTTCACAGCGTGGCGGCCACCCGTGACCTTGAGCGGCAAGCCGCCGCCGGCCTGCCGCCGCACACGCTGATGCAGCGGGCCGGCCTTTCGGTTGCGCGCCTGACGCTGGCCCTGGCGCCGCACGCGCAGCACATCTGGATCGCCTGCGGGCCCGGCAATAACGGCGGCGACGGCTTTGAAGCGGCCATGCATCTGCACCAGTGGGGCAAAAAAATCACCGTGAGCTGGACCGGCTTGCCGGCCGGAAAGACCAGCCTTCCGCCCGATGCCCAGGCCTCACGCGAGCGCGCCCTGACCGCCGGCGTGCCCATGGCGGCCCAGCCGCCGCATGATTTTGATTTCTGCATTGACGCGCTGCTGGGCATTGGCGGCACGCTGGACGCGAGCCGCGAAGGCACGGCGCTGATGCTGGACTGGCTGGCACGGATGCGCGACAGCGGCGTGCCGCGGCTGGCCGTGGACGTGCCGACCGGCCTGGATGCGAATACCGGGTTTGCTACACAATTGATAGCATATACCCAAGGTGGGATATGGGCTGGAGGCCTTTTTACCTTAAGCCTTTTGACACTGAAGCCGGGCCTCTTCACCGCCCATGGCCGGGACTGCGCCGGCCAGGTCTGGTTTGACGATCTCGGAGCCGGCAGCGCGCAGGGCGCCTCGGGCTCACCGGACGCCTGGCTGCTGGGCGCCGACCAGGCCGCGCAAGCGCCAAAGCTGGCCGGCGCGCATGCCAGTCACAAGGGCAGCTTTGGCGACGTGGCCGTTATGGGCGGAGAGTCCACCGCCCGCAGCCACATGGCAGGCGCCGCGCTGCTGGCCGCGCGCGCCGCCCTGCATGCGGGCGCGGGCCGGGTGTTCGTGGCGCTGCTCGGCAGCCCCGCCCTCGCTGTGGATTCGCAGCAACCCGAGCTGATGTTCCGTGCACCTGACGCGCTGGACCTGGCCCAGCAGGTGGTGGTGTGCGGTTGCGGCGGCGGTGATGCGGTGCGCGCCATGCTGCCCAGGGTGCTGTCGGCGGCGTCGCGATTGGTGCTCGACGCCGACGCGCTCAACGCCATCGCCGGGGACTCACAACTGCAGACGCAACTCACAGCACGCCACCGCCGCGGCTACAGCACGGTGCTGACGCCCCATCCGCTGGAGGCCGCGCGGCTGGCCGGGATCACGTCCAAAGAGGTCCAGGCCGACCGGCTGGCGTTGGCCGGCCAACTGGCGGACCGGTACCAGTGCGTGGTGGTGCTCAAGGGCTCAGGCACCGTCATTGCCGCGCCCGGGCGCCCCAGCGCCGTCAACAGCAGCGGCAACGCCCTGCTGGCCACTGCGGGCACGGGTGATGTGCTGGCCGGCATGCTGGGGGCCGGCATGGCCGGGGGACTGGGGGCTTTTGAGGCGGCCTGCAGCGCCGTGTTTGCGCATGGCCGCATCGCGGATGAATGGCCGGTCGGGCAGGCGCTGACGGCGTCTGCGCTGGCCAGTCGCGCCTAAACGAGGATCATCAGGGCGATCTGCAGCAGCACGATCAGCACGATCGCCGAGATGTCGACGCCGCCGATCGGCGGGATGACCCGGCGCAGCGGCGCCAGCACCGGTTCAGTCAGGCGGCCGAGCAAGGCATAGACGGGTGAGCCGGGCTGGATCCACGAGAGGATGGCAAAACCCAGCACCAGGATGATCAGGGTTTGCAGCGCGACGCGGATCAGCATCTTCAACGCAAAGACCAGCAAGGTCAGCAGCGCCAAAGGCCCCGCCTGAACCGACCAGTACGTCACGCCGGCCAGCACGCCGAACAGCAAAGACCACAGCACCCCATAGAGCAGAGCCAGCACCACCGCCGCAATCACGCTGGCCCAGTCCACGCGCGACTGCGCAAGCGACCTGGGCAGCACGCGGCGCAGCGGCTTGACCAGCCAGTCGGTCAGGGCCATCACAAAGCTGCCCGGCTGGGCGCTCATGTTGACGCGCACCCAGTTCATCCAGGCGCGCAGCAGCGCTGCCGCGATCAGCACGAAGAAGATGGTTTCAAGCAGGAAAGACAGGATGCGGATCAGCATGGAGGGTGGTTTTGGGCAGGAAAGGTTGAAAGTTTGCCGCGTTTTTACCGGCGCGGCTTCTTGCCCTGCTTGCGCCCGGGGTTACCTGCAGCCTTCTTGACGGCAGCCTTCAGCGCCTGGATGGGCGACTTGGGTGTGCGTTCGCTGCCTGCGCTGCTCCTCCCTGAACTACTGCCGGAACTGCCGCCGGAACTGCTGCGGCTGCCGGAGCGGCCTTCGGTGTGTTTGCCGGCGGTCTTCTTGCCGGCCTTTCCAGCCTTGTCGGCCCTGCCCGTACGCTCGTCCCCGGCATGGCGCGCGGCGCCGCGCTCTTTGGCCGGCAGCTCGGTGGCATGGCCGCCGGTCTTGTCCTTCATGGCGCGCCCGACCAGGTCCTGGCCTTCCGTCACCAGCCGGAAGTCGATCTTGCGGCCGTCCAGGTCGACCCGGCTGACCTGCACCCTCACCCGCGTGCCGATGGCGTAACGGATGCCGGTGCGCTCGCCGCGCAGCTCCTGGCGGGCTTCGTCGAAGCGGAAGTATTCGCCGCCCAGCTCGGTGATATGCACCAGGCCTTCCACGTACATGGCATCGAGCGTGACGAAGATGCCGAAGCCGGTGGCCGCCGTGACGACGCCGCCGAACTCCTCGCCGAGGTGCTCGCGCATGTACTTGCACTTGAGCCAGGCTTCAACGTCGCGGCTGGCTTCGTCGGCGCGGCGCTCGTTGGCGCTGCAATGCAGGCCCGCCGCCTGCCAGGCAAGTTCGTCGGCACTGGCTTTTTTGGGTTTTTGAGTCGGCTCTTTCACGCGCGAAGCCAGGCGTTTGGACAGCTTGGCCTCGGCCTCACCCGGCGTGGGCAGGGTCGGCAACTGGTATTTGGCCTTGTTCAGCACCGCCTTGATGACGCGGTGCACCAGCAAGTCGGGGTAACGCCGGATCGGGCTGGTGAAGTGGGTGTAAGCCTCGTACGCCAGGCCGAAGTGGCCGCTGTTCATGGGCGTGTAGATGGCCTGCTGCATGGAGCGCAGCAGCATCGAGTGGATTTGCTGCGCGTCCGGACGGTCTTTGGTAGCCAGTGCGATTTTCTGGAACTCGCCGGGTTCCGGGTCGTCGCTGATGGTCATGCCGATGCCTGCCGCCTTCAGGTAATTGCGCAGCATCTCCTTCTTCTCGGGCGTCGGGCCTTCGTGCACGCGGTACAGGCCCACATGCTTGCTTTGCAAGATGAAGTCGGCCGAGCAGACGTTGGCGGCCAGCATGGCTTCTTCGATCAGGCGGTGGGCCACGTTGCGGGTGCGCGGCACGATTTTTTCAATCCGGCCAGCCTCGTCGCAGACGATTTGCGTTTCGGTGGTCTCAAAGTCCACCGCGCCGCGCACGCCGCGCTCCTTGAGCAGCACCTGGTACACATCGTGCAAATCCAGCAGGTGCGGCACCAGCGCCTTGCGCTGCGCGGCTTCAGGGCCGCGCGTGTTGGCCAGGATGGCCGCCACTTCGGTATAGGTAAAGCGCGCCTGGCTGAACATCACGGCCGGGTAGAACTGGTAGGCATGGACTTCGCCCTTGGCGTTGACCAGCATGTCGCAGACCATGCACAGGCGCTCGACGTTGGGGTTGAGCGAGCACAGGCCGTTGGAAAGCTTTTCCGGCAGCATCGGGATCACGCGGCGCGGAAAGTACACGCTGGTGGCGCGGTCGTAGGCGTCGATGTCGATGGCGCTGCCGGTTTCCACATAGTGGCTCACGTCGGCAATCGCCACCAGCAGCCGCCAGCCCTTGCCGCGGCCGACCTTGGCGGGCTCGCAGTACACGGCATCGTCAAAATCGCGGGCGTCTTCGCCGTCGATGGTCACCAGGGGCACATCGGTCAGGTCGATGCGGTGCTTCTTGTCGGCGGGGCGGACCGCGTCAGGCAAGGCACGGGCCAGGGCCAGCGCTTCATCGCTGAATTCGTGCGGTACGCCGTACTTGCGCACGGCGATTTCGATTTCCATGCCGGGGTCGTCGATCTCGCCCAGCACTTCCTTGACGCGGCCCACAGGCTGGCCGAAGAGCGCGGGCGGCTCGGTGAGCTGCACCACCACCACCTGCCCGGACTTGGCCGTGCCGGTAGCGCCCTTGGGGATCAGGACGTCCTGGCCGTAGCGCTTGTCTTCGGGGGCGACCAGCCAGACGCCGCTTTCCTGCAACAGGCGGCCGATGATCGGGTTGGAGGAGCGCTCGACGATCTCGGTCACGCGGCCTTCGGGCCGGTTTTTGCGGTCATGCCGCACGATGCGCGCCTTGACGCGGTCCTTGTGCAGCACTGCGCGCATCTCATTGGGCGGCAGGTAAATATCCGCTTCGCCGTCGTCGCGCAATACAAAGCCGTGGCCGTCGCGGTGGCCGGAAACGGTGCCCTCGAATTCAGCGAGCAAACCGGATGAATGGGCGGACGATCCGCCCGAATGGGAGTGAGTTGTTTTGATAGAAAGTCTCTTTTCGTTGGAGGCTGCCGGTTTTGAGTATGCAGCCGAAATATTTCAGGAAAATTTGCGGGCCGGGCCCTGAGAAAGCGTTGAAGTAATGGTACACTGCTAGCTGTGCCCGGGTGGCGGAATTGGTAGACGCGCACGGTTCAGGTCCGTGTATCGCAAGATGTGGAGATTCGAGTTCTCTCCCGGGCACCAGATACACCAAACAGCTTTGCCAGACTCTGAAACGAGCTCTGGAAGAAAGCAAGATTAAAGCCACTGTGAACCAGTGGCTTTTTTTGTTTCCGGTTTTGTTTCCGGAATTCCCGGGCTGCATCTTCAAGCCCGGTTTTTCGTCTGCAGTTTTAATCAAACAGGCACGGCAACCAGGTCATGGCCCTGGGTTCCGACGATCCGGGCGCGGGTGAATTCCCCCACCTTCAGCGTCTTGCTGATTTTTTCGGGCGGCAGCAGCTTGACCACGCCGTCGATCTCGGGCGCATCGGCGTAAGAACGCCCTGTGCCGCCCTTGCGGCCCAAGGCCGGCGCCGAATCTACCAGCACCTGCATGGTTGCACCGATGCGCTGCTGCAATTTCTGGCTGGACACCGCCTCTGCCACCGCCATGAAGCGGGCGCGCCGCTCTTCACGCAATTCGATCGGCAGCATGCCGGGAATGTCGTTCGCCGTGGCGCCTTCCACGGCGCTATAGGCAAAGCAGCCTGCACGGTCGATTTTGGCTTCGCGCATGAAATCAAGCAGGTGCTCGAATTCAGCTTCGGTCTCGCCGGGGAAACCGGCGATGAAGGTGCTGCGAATGACGATCTCGGGGCAAATCTCGCGCCAGCGCGCGATGCGCTCAAGATTTTTCTCTCCGCTGGCCGGCCGCTTCATGCGTTTGAGGACATCCGGATGGCTGTGTTGCAGGGGCACGTCCAGGTATGGCAAAACCTTGCCGGTGGCCATCAGCGGCAGCACTTCATCCACACTTGGGTAGGGGTAGACGTAATGCAGGCGCACCCAGGCGCCATAGGGCTCGGCGATCTCGCCCAGCGCCTGGACGAGCTCGAGCATGCGCGTCTTGACGGGCTTGCCGTCCCAGAAGCCGGTACGGTATTTGACGTCCACGCCGTAGGCCGAGGTGTCCTGGCTGATCACCAGCAATTCCTTCACGCCGCCCTCAAACAGTGCACGTGCTTCGTTGAGCACATCGCCGATGGGCCGCGACACCAGGTCGCCGCGCATGGATGGGATGATGCAGAAGGTGCAGCGGTGGTTGCAGCCTTCGCTGATCTTCAGGTAGGCGTAATGTTTGGGCGTGAGCTTGATGCCGGCAATACCGAAAGCGTTGGGCACCAGGTCCACAAACGGGTCGTGCGGCTTGGGCAAATTCAGGTGGACGGCATCCATCACTTCCTGCGTGGCGTGTGGGCCTGTCACGGCCAGCACACTGGGGTGCATCTGGCGTACCAGGTTACCGCCGCCCTCACCCGCCTTGGCGCCAAGGCAACCGGTCACGATGACCTTGCCGTTCTCGGCCAGCGCCTCACCGATGGTGTCCAGGCTTTCCTTCACCGCGTCGTCAATGAAGCCGCAGGTGTTGACGATGACCAGGTCAGCGCCCTCAAAGGTTTTGGAGGTCTGGTAGCCCTCTGCGCTCAACTGCGTGAGGATCAGCTCGGAATCGGTCAGGGCCTTGGGGCAGCCCAGGCTGACAAAACCCACGCGCGGCGCGGGCCTGGTGTTAACGGATACGGGTGGGGAAATAACTTCGCTCATGGGGTGTATTGTCTCAGGTCACCGGTTTCTACGGGGACCGCCAGAGATTCAACCCCTGGCTTTGACTTCAGCGCTTCAAGCCGAAGGCCTGCAGCATCTGCTCGCTTTGTTTTTGCATCTGCTCCTGCATCTGCGTAAAAACGGTCTTGGATTGCTCCACATAGTTGCCCATCATGCCCTGCATCATGGGAGACTGGGCATTCATGAACTGCGCCCACATCTCGGGCGTCAGCCCTTTGGACTGCTCGGCCATCTTGACCTGCAGGTCCATAAAACTCTGCACGTTTTTCTCGAGGTAGGCGCCCATGAAGCTTTGCATCGCATTGCCGTAAAAACGGATGATGTTGGCGAGCACGGCTTCGGTGAACATCGGCGCTCCGCCGGTTTCTTCTTCCAGGATGATCTGCAGCAGGATGCTGCGCGTCAAATCTTCGTTGGTCTTGGCATCGCGCACCACAAAATCGGCGGTGTCCATCACCAGCTGGCGCACTTCCGTGAGCGTGATGTAGGTTGACGTTTCGGTGTCGTAGAGCCGGCGGTTCGGGTACTTCTTGATCACGCGGGACGCCGCAGCCTTGCCAGCAGCCCGGCCGCTTTTGGCGCCGGGATTGCCGTCGGCAGCTGCTTCGCCCTGTGAAGGTGGAAGGCCGGATGCCGGGCTGGTGGATTTGCTTTTTGGCACTGATTTCTCCTCTGAATGACGACCGGCGCCGAGACGCCGGGACTCAATACATTCTAGGAATTCTGATGTACTCAATCCCCTTGGTTTACCCTGTGTGATGGGCCCGCATCACAGGGATGCAGAGCTTGTACAGGAACCGTTTGAGGGAATTGGTAGGCGCGATTGGACTCGAACCAACGACCCCCACCATGTCAAGGTGGTGCTCTAACCAGCTGAGCTACGCGCCTAAGGACTGTTCGAAGCTCGTATTGTAGCAAAGCAAAACGAGGTTCTTGGCCGGCCCTCAAAAAATGCCGAAAAAAGAACGCAGCAACCCGCTAGCGGCGCCGCGCGGAACGAACGCCGGGCACCTCGGCCACGATGGCCAGCACCTGGCTGAGGCGGCCCGACTGCGCCACCTCCACCGTGAAAGTCATCCAGGCCGTACCGCCGCGGTTGTCTTTGACCGACTGCGTCTGCACGCCGATCACATTCATCTTTTCCTTGGCAAACACCTCGGAAATATCGCGCAGCAGCCCCTGCCTGTCAGCGGCTTCCACCGCCACGTCGACGGGGTACACCGCGCCGTCCGCCGTTTTGGGTGAGTTCCACTCCACCTCGATCACGCGGTCCGGACTGCCGCTGGCCATGTTGCGGAAGTTGCTGCAATCGCTGCGGTGAATGCTGACGCCTTTGCCCTTGGTGACAAAACCCAGGATATCGTCGGGCGGCGCAGGCTTGCAGCATTTGGCGAGCTGGGTCAACAACGATCCCATGCCGACGACGAGCACCCCACCGGCACCCTTCTTCGAGCCCGGGCTGGGGGCACGTGCCTTTTTGGCCAGCACATAGTCGTCCTGGCTCATCACCGGCTCGGGCGGCCTGAGCATGTTTTCGATCGTACGCAGGGACAACTCGTCCTTGCCCACCACCTCGAACAAATCATCTGCCGTCTTGAAGCCGAGCTGCACTGCCAGGTCATCCAGCTTCATGGACGTCTTGCCTTCGCGCTGCAGCAGTTTCTCCACCGCTTCACGGCCCCTGGCAACGGTCTGCTCCATCGCCAAGGCGTTGAACCACGCGCGCACTTTTGACTTGGCGCGGTGGCTGCACAAAAAGCCCAGTTCCGGGTTGAGCCAGTCGCGCGACGGACCGCCGTCCTTCACGGTAATCACTTCCACCGTCTGGCCGTTTTGCAGCGGGGTGTTAAGCGGCACCATCACACCGTCAAGACGCGCGCCACGGCAGCGGTGCCCCAGGCTGGTGTGCACGCTGTACGCAAAGTCCACCGTCGTCGCGCCCTGCGGCAGCTCCACGATGGCCGCGTCTGGCGTCAGCACATAAATGCGGTCTTCAAAGAGCCCCTGCTTCGCGTCGCGCGCACGCTGCGCGGCCGGGCCCGACAAATCGCGTTCCCAGGCCAGCAACTGGCGCAACACGGCAATCTTGGCGTCGTATTCGCTGCTGGCGGAAACGCCGGCATAACCCTTGGCGCCCGCTTCCTTGTAGGCCCAGTGCGCGGCCACACCGTGCTCGGCATGGTCATGCATGGCCTGTGTGCGCACCTGGATTTCGACCGCCCTGCCCGCGTCGTCGCGCACCACGGTGTGCAGCGACTGGTAGCCGTTGGTCTTGGGCTTGGCGATGTAATCGTCGAATTCGCCGTCTACCGGCGTAAAGCGCGAGTGCACAAAGCCGAGCGCCGCGTAGCAGCCCTTCACGTCGGCGGCAATCACGCGCAGCGCGCGGATGTCGAACACCTGCTCGAAATCCAGCGACTTGCCGCGCATCTTTTTGACAATGCTGTAGATATGCTTGGGCCGGCCTTGAACCAGGGCGGCAATGCCGTTCTGGTTCAGCTCGCGCTCCAGCTGCGCGCGCAAAGCCTCCATGAAGCCTTCGCGCTCCACGCGTTTTTCGTCGAGCAGTCGGGCCGTTTGCTTGTACGTGTCGGGCTCGAGAAAACGGAAAGCCAGGTCTTCCATTTCCCATTTGATTTGCCAGATGCCCAAGCGGTTGGCCAAAGGCGCAAACACATGCAGCGACTCATACGCCAGCGACAAGGGCGCCGTCTGGCGCGTGGACGCATAGTGGCGCAGCGTCTGCAGGCGCGAAGCCAGCCGCAGCATCACCACCCGCAAGTCGCGCGAAAACGCCAGCAGCATCTTGCGCACGTTCTCAGTCTGCGCGGCCGGGTCGTCCAGCAGCTGCGCCTTTGCGTCGGCGCTGCGGGCCTGGCGCTGCACCTGCACCAGCTTGGTGGTCTCGATTGCCAGCGCGGCGTAGTTGGCGCCAAAGGCCTTGGTGATCACTTCCTGCGGCTTGGTGAGGTGCTGGCAGGCATACACCAGGTAGGTGGCCGCCTGCATGGCTTCCGAGCCGCCAATGGTTTTCAGAATGGCCGCCACCGCATCGGCATGCGCCAGGATGTTCTCGCCGGTGTCATGCGTTTCGCTGGCGATCAGGGGCTCGGCAAACGCGCGGGCGCGGGCCAGCGCGTGCGGCTGGTCCGGCAGGCTGTCGGCCGTGGCGGTCACGATGGAGGCGTTGGCCCCCTGGGAGGCTGCCGGGCCACCCGGCCCGGGCACATTGCTTTTCATGAAACTTCAGTCAAATAGTTGCGAGGCCGGCGGCGCATCGCGCCGGCAATAATGGGGATCACCCAAGCAGGAAACCGGCCACCGCGGCCACCTGGTCTGCTGCGACCAGCGTGGGCGCATGCCCTACCCCTTCGAATTCCACCAGGCGGGCCCTTGGGCCGCGCGCCGTCATGGTCTGTGCCGTCTGCGGGCTGAGCAGGTCCGACTGCTTGCCCCGTATCAACAGCGTTTCGGCCTTGATATTGTCGTAGAGCTGCCAGAGCGTGGCTTCGCCCTTCAGCGCGGATTCTTCCGTTGCCTGTTTGAACGGCACGGCAATGGCCGGGTCGTAGTGCAGCCGCCATTGGGCATCTGCGGCGTCGGACACGCGCCGGAGCATCGGGCGCGACAGCGCCAGCCACTGTTCGGGCGTGTGCGGCCCAAAGCTCTGGGAAATGGCCCACATCGCATCGGCCGCCTGCTGCACCGACCCAAAATGGCCAGCAAGCCCCAGATAAGTGCCGATCCGCACAATCGCCTGCCACTGGATGGCCGGCCCGACATCGTTGAGCACCAGCCGGCGCACCGGCACCGGCAACAATGGAGCCCCCACGCTTGCCGCTCCGCGTGCTGCGCTGCCCCCCGAGGGAGCCTTCGCGTCTTGGGGCGGCCCGGCGACGCTCAAACCCGGCTGCCCGCATACGGCAATGCCGATCAGGCCGCCCATGCTGGTGCCCACCCAGTCAAGTGTCTTGATGGGCGCCTGCGCATTCAGTTGCCCCAGCAAGGCAAGCATGTCACCCGCATACACCGGGATCTGGTAGCCCATCGGGTCTTTGAGCCAGTCGCTTTCGCCGCGGCCCACCACGTCGGGGCAGACCACGCGAATGCCACCCGGCTGTGCCGCGCCCTGCTCGGCCAGCGCCCGTGCCAGCACGTCAAAATCCCGGCCCTGGCGCGACAGGCCGTGCACACACACCACCACGTTGGCGCTGTCCGCCTGGCCCCATTGCCAGTAAGCCATGCGGTGGCCGCCTGCGGCGTCCGGGCAATTTACGTAGTTAAGCGTAGGTTGGGTCATGGTCGTGGGGTTTCAATCAAAGGCTTGATAATTGCTTGAGACATTGACCGGTCGCAGCGCCTGCCGCGCACCTGCCAAAGCCCCAGATCAACCATCGTAAATCATCCGGAGAAACAGCATGCTCAAAGGTAAAACAGCCCTCGTCACCGGCTCCACCAGCGGGATCGGCCTGGGCATCGCCAAGGCGCTGGCAGCGCAAGGCGCCAACATCGTCATCAACGGTTTCGGTGACGTGGACGGCCCCAAGGCCGAGGTGGAAGCCCTGGGTGCACGCGTGGCCTACCACGGCGCCGACATGAGCAAGGTTTCCGACATCGAGGACATGATGCGTTACGCCGCCGCGCAATTCGGCCAGGTCGACATCCTGGTCAACAACGCCGGCATCCAGCACGTGGCCCGCGTCGAGAACTTCCCCGTTGAACGATGGGACGCGGTGATCGCCATCAACCTGAGCAGCGCCTTCCACGCCACGCGCCTGGCGCTGCCCGCCATGCTGGCCGCTGACGGCGGCAAGGGCTGGGGCCGCATCATCAATGTGGCTTCTGTACACGGCCTGGTCGGCTCGGCTGAAAAATCCGCCTACGTCGCGGCCAAACACGGCATCGTCGGCCTGACGAAAGTCACCGCGCTCGAAAACGCCACCACCGGCGTGACCTGCAACGCGATCTGCCCCGGCTGGGTGCTCACGCCCCTGGTGCAAAAACAGGTAGACGCCAAAGCCGCTGCCGGCAACATCAGCAATGAAGCCGCCACCAAACAGCTGCTGGGCGAAAAAGAGCCTTCGATGCAATTCACCACGCCCGAAGAACTCGGTGCACTGGCCGTCTTCTTCTGCTCACCGGCCGGCAACAATGTGCGCGGCGTGGCGTGGAACATGGACGGCGGCTGGGCGGCGCAGTAAGAGGCTTTAGGCTTTAAAGCAGCCGGCTCACGTAATCGCCAATCGCCAGCGAACTCGTCAGCCCCGGCGACTCAATGCCGAACAGGTTGACCAGCCCCGCCACGCCGTGATCACGCGGCCCCTGGATGAGGAAATCTTTGGCGGCCTCGTGCGGCGCCTGGATCTTGGGCCGCATGCCTGCGTAGCCCGGCATCAGCGCACCATCCGCCAGCCCTGGCCAGTACTTGCGCACCTCGGCGTAAAAGGCGTCGCCGCGCGCCGGGTCCACCACCAGGTCGTCAGGCGAGTCGACCCACTGCACATCGGGCCCGAACTTGGCCTGGCCGCCCAGGTCGATGGTGAGGTGCACGCCCAGGCCGGCGGCTTCAGGCACGGGGTAAATCAGGCGGCTGAAGGGCGAACGGCCGGGCAGCGTGAAGTAGTTGCCTTTGGCGTAATGGCTGGGCGGCACATGTTGTGCGGGCAGGCCGGCAAAGCGGCTGGCCAGTTGCTGAGCATGCAGCCCTGCAGCGTTGACAACCGTTTTGGCTTGCAGCTCCGTGCCGTCTTCTGCTACCAAATAGATAGCAGACTGTGCACACTCCGCCTGGGCTAGAGGCGAATTTAGCACTACAAGCCCGCCCGCGTTCTCCAGGTCGCCCTGCAGCGCCAGCATGAGACCGTGGCTGTCGACAATGCCGGTGCTGGGTGAATGCAACGCGGCCACGCATTCCAGCTGGGGCTCCATCGCCCGGGCCTCCTCGCGGGTCAGCAGCACCAGGTCCAACACGCCATTGGCGGCGGCTTTCTCGCGTATGCCTTGCAGCTGCGCGACTTGCTCGTCACTAGTCGCCACGATGAGCTTGCCGCAGCGCTGGTGGCCTATGCCGCGTTCGGCGCAGTAGTCGTACAGCAGGCCTTTGCCTTGCACGCACAGCCTGGCTTTGAGCGAGCCTTGCGGGTAATAGATGCCGGCGTGAATCACTTCACTGTTGCGCGAGCTGGTGCCGGTGCCTATGGCGTCTGCCGCTTCCAGCACCATCACCTCCCGGCCATGCAGGGCCAGCGCGCGCGCCACGGCCAGGCCCACCACGCCCGCGCCAATCACCACGCAGTCGACCTGGTCCATCAGCGGCCTTCAAACCCTTCAATGACATTGACGGCATTGGTGCCCAGCTCGGCGGCGGCATAACCGCCTTCCAACACGAACACGGTGGGCAGGCCCAGCTTGCCCAGGCGCTCGCCCAGGCGGATGAAGTCCACCGGCTGCAGCGCGAATTTGGAGATCGGGTCTTCGGCAAAGGTGTCCAGTCCCAGCGACACGACGAGTGCGTCGGCGCGATAGCTGGCGATGCGCTTGCAGGCGGTTTCAAGCGCGTCGAACCAGCGAGGCACGGTGCAGCCGGCCGCCAGCGGCAGGTTGAGGTTAAAACCTGCGCCCTCCCCCTCCCCGGTCTCATCGGCATGGCCCAGGTAGAACGGGTACTCGGTCATCGGGTCGCCGTGCAGGCTCACAAACAACACGTCTGAACGGCGGTAAAAAATGCTTTGCGTGCCGTTGCCGTGGTGGTAATCCACATCGAGCACGGCCACACGCGCCGCGCCGCCGTCGCGCAGCGCCTGAGCGGCCACCGCAGCGTTATTCAGAAAGCAATAACCGCCCATGAAGTCGGGCCCCGCATGGTGGCCGGGCGGGCGGCTGCAGCAGAACACGGCACGCTCGCTTTTGCCAGCCAGCAAAGCAGCAGCGCTGGCAGCGGCGTCGGCGCCGGCCTTGGCGGCCTGCCAGGTGCCGGCCGACAGCGGTGAGCCGTTGTCCATCGAATACAAGCCCAGCCGCGCGGTGAAGTTGACGGGCTCCACGTCGCTGCGCAGGGTGCGCACCGGCCATACCGACGGGAAAGGCTGGCGCTGTTCGTTGCCGGCTTCGAGCGCGGCCCAGTCGCGCCAGGCGTGCTCCAGGAACGCGAGGTAGCGGGCGGTGTGCACTTTGGCCAGCACCGCGCGGCTGTCTGCGTGCGGCGTGCGCAGCAGGTGGCCGCGTTCGGTGAGGCGGGTTTTGACGAACTCGGCGCGGGCCGGGGTTTCAAAACACGGCACGCGGTCACCGCGGAAAAATTCGTACTGCGGGGCGTGGGCGTGGTGGCTGTCGCTGAAGAAGGTGAGCATGGCGGCGGGGAATCAAAGCGTGCGTGGATCGGTTTTCAGCAGCATCCCAACCAGGGAACGCAGCGAGGCCTTGAGCGATTCCGCGCCCGGCGTCAGCGCCAGCGTGGTTTCGTCCATGTAGAGCTTGCGGTTGATTTCGAGCTGGATGCTGTGGCGCTGCCCGGCCGGGTTGCTGTAGCGGCGAACCAGCTCGACGCCTTTGTAAGGATGGTTGTAGGCCACGCTGTAGCCGCGCGCCTTCAGATGTCCGGACACCCGCATGGACAGCGCCACGCTGGCCGTCGTGCCTTCGCGGTCGCCCACCACAAAGTCGGCGTGTTTTTCCCCCGGAAAGTCCGTCGCGCTGGCAGAGGCCACCGCCGGCATCGAATGGCAGTTGATGTGGATGCTGTAGCCGTGCTGCCTGTGGGCGCTGTCAATGGCGTCGGCCACGGCGGCGTGATACGGCTTCCAGCATTGCTCGATGCGCGCCTGGATTTCGGCCACGCCCAATTGCCGGTCGTAAAGCGGCACGCCCTCGTCGGTCGTGCGCCAGATCAGGCCCTTGCCCAGGCGGACTTTGGACATGATCCTGGGGTCGGTCTCCACCGGCCCGGGCCAGGGTGCGTCCAGCAGGGTGACGTCCATCTCGGTGGTGTTGCGGTTGGCGTCCAGGTAGCTGCGGGGAAAGTGCGCCTCTATCCAGTGCACGCCCATGGCGGGGGCAAAGTCGTAGAGCTTTTCGACGTGCGTGTCTTCGGCGCTGCGCAGCACGGCCAGCGCGCAGGCGTGCCTGAAATCTTCCGGGTAAGCCGTGCCGCTGTGGGGCGAATCCAGCACCAGCGGCGTGCTTCCGGGCAGGTAGGTAATGAAGGGCATGGCTTGACTTTAGCAGCAGGCGCCGCGCACACGCGTCTGCGAAAAAGCCGGGTTTTGCGCGGTTCTGCGGGGTCGGCAGCCGCCCGCGAACTTCCGCTTGTCCTACAGGCATTTAACGGTTGCACCCACAAGCGCGCACCGGCCTTGCCCCTAAATTTCATGACGCAAGCCAAACACCGCGCCGGCTTTTTCCGGCGTGACAAGCAAATTCATCATTGAAGGAAAAACACCATGCGATCTTTGACCCGGACTTTTACCGCAACCCTGCTGGCAGCCGCCGCCATGGCAGCCGCCACCGGCGTGCAGGCACAAAGCACCAACGCCGGCGCCTCGGCCAACACCAACTACTCGTTTTACGCCCCCGGCTCGCGCTACTTCGGGCTCAACGTCGGCAAGTCGGACTTCTCGCTGCCCAATGGCGTGGGCGCTTTCCCTTCCGACAACAAGGACACCTCGTACAACATCTACGGCGGCAGCTACTTCAACAACAACTTCGGCCTTGAGCTGGGCTACACCGACTTCGGCAAGATCACCCGCGGCGGCGGCCAGACAGAAGCCGAAGGCATCAACCTGAGCCTGGTCGGACGCCTGCCGCTGAGCAACTCCTTCAACCTGTTGGGCAAACTGGGCACGACTTACGGCCGCACCCGCGTGTCGGCTTCACCGGCTTCGGGCCTGGCCTCTGGCACGGAAAGCGATTGGGGCGTGTCGTACGGCATCGGCGCCGAATGGGCATTTACCCCTGCGCTGTCGGCCGTGGTCCAGTGGGACGAGCACAACATGAAGTTTGTCGGCACCGGCAAGGAGCGCATCAGCACCACCAGCCTGGGCCTGCGCTACCGCTTCTAAGCCTCCCGGCTTGAGCCCCCGAGCCCGCACGCCCCACAGGCTGCGGGCTTTTTGCTGGCCATTTGCTGGCCCTTCGCTGGTCATTTGTTGGCCGTTTTGCTATCAATTAGATAGATTCATGCCTATGGCACGCCTGGGCTGGAGCCTGTTTTTACTCATAATCCCGGCGGCGCAGCGGACTCGGCGGGCGTTGCCGCCGGTGCCAGCATTTCCTGCAGCAGCCACGTGCCGGCCCGGCCCAGCGGGCGCTGGCGCGACCAGACGGCGTCCACCGGCACGCGCCGCGGCCAGCCCCGTGCGTGCAGCTCCGCCAGCTTGCCGGTGGCAAAGCGCGTGACCATCCAGCGCGGGATGGCGGCCCAGCCAAAGCCGAGCACCGCCATTTCCATCAGCATGAGGTAGCTGGGCGCCGACCAGGCGCGGCGCGACTGCGCAGCGCCCTGCTCCGTCTCTATATAGGTGTCCAGCCGCAGCTCCCTGAAGTTGGCGAGCACCTCGGGTGTGATGTCTTTCATGCCGGCCAGCGGATGGGCGGTGGCCACAAACAGCGTGATCTCCGACTGCTCGGCAATGGTGGCAAAGCCGACGTCGGGCGGGTAGGCGTTTTGCGCCGCCACCACGCCGATGTGCGCCCGCCCCGTCTGCACCAGCGACACCAGGTCGCCATGCTCGGCAATCAGGCACTCAAACTCCAGGTCGGGAAAGCGGTTTTCAAAGGCCAGCAGCATCTCTTCAAAGCGGTCGGACTGGTAGGTGTCCGACCAGACCACGCTGAGTTTGGACTCCATGCCGCCGCCCAGCTGGCTGGCGGCGCGGTCCATCCGGTCGCTGGCGGCCAGGATCTCCTGCACCTTGCCCAGCATGACCCGGCCGTGCTCCGTGAGCGCCGGTTTGCGGCTGCTGCGGTCAAACAGCGTGATGCCCAGGTCGATTTCCAGGTTGGCGATGGCGCTGCTCACCGTCGACTGGCTTTTGCCCAGCTTGCGCGCTGCGGCTGAAAACGAGCCCAGCGTGGCGGCTTCGGCAAAGGCGGTCAGGGCTTCTGGTGAGTGGCGCATGGTGGTTTTTTAGGTTATCCATCTGTTTTTACGATGGTTATTGATTTTAATGTATTCGAAATAACGATGAAAATACCCGCATGGCTACCAGGCACCCGTGCTTTTGCACGCTGCTGATGGGGCCCCAATCAGTCAGAAAGTGAAGTGCATCGTGAGTCTGCAGAAATCCCTCAAAGAACGCTTTTTCCACGCCCTCGGGTTTGAAGTCCTGGCCATCGCCATCTGCGCGCCGCTAGGCGCCTGGCTGCTGGGTTATTCGCTCGCGCACATGGGCCTGCTGACCCTGATGGTCTCGCTCATGGCCATGGCCTGGAACATGGTCTTCAACGCCATCTTCGACCGGGCACAGCGCCGCATGGGCTTTCAGCGCACGCTGGGTGCGCGGGCCGTCCACGCAGTGCTGTTTGAAATCGGCCTGATCATCGCCGTGGTCCCGCTGGCCGCCTGGTGGCTGGACATTGGCCTCTGGGAAGCCTTTGTGCTGGACATCGCCATCGTGCTGTTTTTCCTGCCCTACACCTTCGGCTTTAACTGGGCCTACGACCACATCCGTGCCAAAGTTGTCGCCCGCCATCGCCGGCTGGCGCAGAAACACAAAGAAAAACAGAAGGCCTGCGCTTCAGCGGCCTGAACGCCGGGCGGCCTGGACCGCCCACGCGCCCCGCTTCATCACTTCATCTGCACGGAGCCCGACACGCTGACCTGGACGGTGCTCTTGCCGGCTTCCACCGGCACCGAGGAGTCGGCCATTTCGGACTTGGCCGCCATCGCCATCATGCGGGGGCGCGGCGGAAAGCTCTGGTCGTTGGCATTGATGGAGACTTCGCGCAGCGAGTAGTTGGCAAAACCAAAGCTGCGGGCCACCTCAGCGGCTTTGGCCTTGAAACGCTCGATCGCCTGGGCCTGGGCTTCGCCCTCGACTTTGGCGCGCTGCTCGCGGCTCAGGGCAAAACTCACATTGCCCATGGTCAGCGTCTGGATCTTGCCGGCCGTGCTGGTGATGCGCGGGAAGTCCTTGCCTTCCAGCACCAGTTCGGTCGAGCCCTGCCAGCCGTTGATCTTGCCGTCCTTGCCGTAGCGCGGGTACAGGCTGAAGTTGCCGGTGCGCACATCCATCTGGCCGGGAACGGCCGCCTGCTTGGCCAGGGCCAGCGCAGTATCAAGCGCCTGTTTGAGCTGGGTTTGCACGACGCCCGCGTCGGTGCCGTCACGCGTGGTGTTCAGCGAGATCGACAGCAGGTCCTGCTGTACTTCTACGGAGCCGGTGGTCGAGATCTGGGCCACGTTTTGCAGGGGCTCATGGTGCATGGTCTGGGCCATCACGCCGGAGGCCATGGCGGCGCCCGCCAGCAGGACACAGGCAGCTATCGATTTGGAAGTTCGCATTGGGATTTACCTTTCGGGTGGTTGATCTTGTCTTGGCCATGGTGGCGGCCGGGAAAGGAATGAAACGAAGGAGCGCGCAAAAAGGGGTTAAAACAGGGCAAAAAATTTTGCCCTTTGCAAGGGTGTCGCCGCTCCCGGTGTGCCGGCAGCCCGCACAAGCCGCCGAGTCTCGCCGTCATGGACCAGCGGCCGAATGAGCGGCCGCTGGTGCTTATGCAGCACGGGGCAGCAATTTTCACACGGCCTTTTTCGGATGGGTGTAGGAGGATTTCCACAATCAAATCCTGCGTATGCACGCTGCCGCAACTTATGTAACAGTGTGTCAAAGTGACTGAAAAATGAGACATCTCGTGTTTTCAGCCTTCAAAATGGCTCTGTTACAAATTACCAGACGACTATGACTCAAGCTCAACCTAACGCCCGCGCCGACAAAATCCTGATCCTTGACGACGATGCCCGCATCCGTGACCTGCTGCGCCGCTACCTCGCCCAGGAGGGTTTTGAAGTCATCCTCGCCGAAGACAGCAAGGCACTGAACCGCATCATGCTGCGCGACGCCGTCGACCTGATCGTGCTGGATCTGATGATGCCCGGCGAAGACGGCCTGTCCATCTGCCGCCGGTTGCGCGCCGCCAACGACCGCACGCCCATCATCATGCTCACCGCCAAAGGCGAGGACGTGGACCGCATCGTCGGCCTGGAAGTCGGCGCCGACGATTACCTGGCCAAACCCTTCAACCCGCGCGAGTTGCTGGCCCGCATCCATGCCGTGCTGCGCCGCCGCCCGACCGCCGAAGTGCCCGGCGCGCCGTCCAGCGACCAGGAAGTCATCACCTTCGGCCCCTTCTCGTTCGACATGGGCCTGCGCACCCTGCACAAGAACGGCGAAGAACTGCCGCTGACCACCGGCGAATTCGCCATGCTGAAAACCCTCGTGCGCCACCCGCGCCAGCCGCTGTCGCGCGAAAAGCTGGCCCAGCTGGCACGCGGACGCGAGTTCGAGCCCTTTGACCGCAGCCTGGACGTACAGGTCTCGCGCCTGCGCAAGCTGATCGAGGTCGACGCGGCTGTGCCCCGCTACATCCAGACCGTCTGGGGCATTGGCTACGTGTTTGTGCCGGATGGCACTAACTGACCCCCACGCTTTTCACTTCGCCTTCGGCTTCGTGTAATGCGCTGCCCCCCGAGGGGGCCGCCCGCCCTGCGGCCCGGCAAAGCCGGTTCCGCGGCGGAACTAGCCCCCACGGTCGCTCACTTCGTGTAGCTCCCTGCCCCCCGAGGGGGCCGCCCGCCCTGCGGCCCGGCAAAGCCGGTTCCGCGGCTCATGCTGGGTTTAAGAATTCTTTGGGCGCGACCAGCGGAAGCGCTTGTTTTTACCGCGGCTTCATGCCACCTGACGTGCGTCTGCAACAGGCGGCAACAGCTTGCCCGCCGTCGCGCAGGCGTATCGTGCTAACGTCCATAATCACCCGCGCTTACCGCACGCAACTGACTTTCCATGGACGCTACCAACCCCGCCCCCCTTGAAACCGCCCCGGCACCGCTGGAAATGCGCCCGCGGCGTGGCTTCAGCCTGTTCTGGCGGACTTTCTTTTTCCTGTCCCTGCTGTTGTTCGGCTCCATCGTGGCCTGGCTGCAGACCTTTCGTGCGCTCGAGTCCGAGCCGCGCGCCATCCAGAGCGCGCAGCAGCTGGCCTCGCTGGTCAACCTGAGCCGGGCTGCGCTGCGCTATTCGGACTCCATTGCCCGCGTCTCGCTGATCAAGACCCTGGCCGACGAGGAGCGTGTGCGCATCACGCCGCGTGAGCCCAAAGACAAATACGAATTGTTCGAAAGCGACGAGTTGGGCGAGCGCACGGCCGAAGAACTCAGGGCGCGGCTGGGCGGCGGCACCGTGGTGGCGAGCAGTGTCAACGGCCAGAAGGGCCTGTGGGTGGGTTTTGCCATCGACGGGGACTCCTACTGGCTGCTGACCGACCCGTCCAAGATCGGGCCGTCGCGCAACAGCACCTGGATCATCTGGTTGATCACGGCGGCGATCCTCTCGCTGGCGGGAGCGGCTTTTATCGCGCGGCTGATCAACCGGCCGCTCAAGCAGCTGTCGTTTGCGGCCAGCCGCATGCGCGATGGCGACTTTGACGCCAGCCTGCTGGACGAAAAAGTCGCCACCAGCGAAATCCGCGAGGTCAACATCGGCTTTAACCGCATGGCCGAGCAGCTCTCCAAGATCGAGCAGGACCGGGTCATCATGCTGGCCGGCATCTCGCACGACTTGCGCACGCCGCTGGCGCGCCTGCGCCTGGAAACCGAGATGAGCGTCTCCGACGCCGACGCGCGCGAGCACATGGCCGCCGACATCACCCAGCTGGACGCGATCATCGACAAGTTCCTCGACTACGCCCGGCCCGAGCCACCGCGGCTGGAGCGGGTGTCGCTCAATGCCGTAGTCGATGCGGCGGTGTACGCCGTGGCCGACTACGAAGACATGCGCGTGACCGTCACCATCCCCGACGACATGGCAGTACTGGCCGACGAAGTGGAGTTGTCCCGCGTCATCGCCAACTTGCTGGAAAACGCCAGGCGCTACGGCAAGACGCCCGAAACCGGCATCGCCCTGGTCGACATCGCCGCCAAGGCGCGCGACCAGTGGGTGCTGATCAAGGTGCGCGACCACGGCATGGGCGTGGCGCCCGAGACGCTCTCCAAACTCACGCGGCCGTTTTTCCGCGGCGATGCGGCGCGCACGGCGGCCACCGGTGCAGGCCTGGGCCTGGCGATTGTCGAGAAAACCATTCACCGCATGGGCGGCGTGTTCGGCCTGGCCAACACCGGCTCGGGCGGCCTGGCGGCGCACATCAAGCTGCGCAGGAACTGAGGTTGAAAGGGTTTGGGGCGGCGCAGGTTTTATAAGCCAAATATGCCTCCAGCCCAGACACCGCCTAGGCCTTTCGCTATTAAAACCATAGCACCCAGCCTTTAATACCCGGCGGCGGCTTAACGGTGCAGCAGGACCACGGCGCGGGCTTCCATGCCCAGGCCCTGCCCGACCGGGCCCAGTTTTTCCGCCGTCTTGGCCTTTACGTTCACCTGGCTGGCGTCCAGCCCCAAGGCCGCGGCGATATTGGCGCGCATGCCGGCGATGTGCGGCGCAAGCCGGGGCGCCTGCGCGATCACGGTGCTGTCGATGTTGCCGATCTTCCAGCCGAGTTCGGCCAGCTTTCGCCCCGCTTCCTTGAGCAACACCGAAGAGTCCGCGCCCTTGAAGCGCGCGTCGGTGTCCGGAAAGTGCGAGCCGATGTCGCCCAGCGCCGCCGCGCCCAGCAGCGCGTCGGTGATCGCGTGCAGCAGCACATCGGCATCCGAGTGGCCGAGCAGGCCCACGGTGTGGGGAATGTCGACGCCGCCGATGATGAGCTTGCGCCCGGGCACCAGCGCATGCGTGTCCCAGCCTTCACCGATTCGAAAGTTCATGGCGGTCATCGTGGGGCCTTGTTGGAGTGACGTGGGTGACGTGGGTGATGTGGGTGGGCTCGCATGGCTTATTTTCTGCGCCGCTCAAAGATGGCTTCAGCCAAGGCAAAGTCTTCCGGGTAGGTCACCTTGAAGTTCTGCGCGCTGCCGTTCACCAGCCGGGGCGACAGGCCTGCCGCCTCCATCGCGCTGGATTCGTCCGTCACCGCATCGCCCGCAAGCTGGAGCGCATCAATCAGCGGACCGATGCGAAACATCTGCGGCGTCTGCGCCAGCCATTTGTCACTGCGGTCCACCGTAGAGGCCACGCGGCCGTCGCGTTCGGTTTTGAGCGTGTCGGGCAGCTTTTGCGCCAGCAAGCCGCCCACGGCGTCGTTGCGGCACTCGTTGATCAGGGCCTTGATCTGCTCGGGCGTGACCAGGCAGCGCGCGGCATCGTGCACCAGCACCCAATCGTCCAGGTCAGCGCCGGGCTGCTGCTCCAGCATGGCTTTGAGGCCGTTGAGCACCGTGGCCGCACGCGTGGCGCCGCCGCCCACCAGCAGGACTTCATTGCGCTGGTTGAAATCAGGGAACACATCCAGAAAATCCTCGTCAGACGGGGAAATCACCACCCAGACCGCCGCAAAGCTGCCTGCCAGCGCCCTGAAGGCTTCGACCGTGTGCCGCACCATGGGCCGGCCGTCAATCAGGTGGTATTGCTTGGCCCTGGCGGTGCCGGCCCGGCTTCCCTGCCCGGCGCAGGGGATCAGCACAAAAAAACGGGCTCCGGAACGGGTATTGGCAGGGCTTGTCGTCATAACTTCATCATAGATTCTAAAATCGGGGATTGAACACGCAGGCACCCCACTCCAGATGGTTTGGGGTGCCTGGCTTTTGTCGCTTCATTTTTGAATACGCCCAGCCAGACCTCCACAGCGCCTCGATCCATGCAGCTACCCCCACTCGCCACCGGCAAACGCTACACCCTGCCCCAGCCCGCCGGTTCGGCCGATGCCTTGCTGCTGGCCCGCCTGGGCACGCGTGAAAAAGCCGCCGGCAAGCTCACCGCCATCATCACGTCGGACGCCACCACGGCCCAGCGCCTGATGGACGAGATCGCTTTTTTTGCGCCTGACTTGCGCTGCGCGCTCTTCCCCGACTGGGAAACCCTGCCCTACGACACCTTTTCGCCGCACCAGGACCTGATCAGCGAGCGCCTGGCCACGCTGTGGCGCATCCAGCAGCGCGACAAGGACACCGGCGCCGACGTCGTCATCGTGCCGGCCACCACCGCGCTGTACCGCCTGGCGCCGCCCAGTTTCCTGGCGGGCTACACCTTCCAGTTCAAGGTCAAGCAAAAGCTCGATGAAACGCGGCTCAAGGCCCAGCTCACGCTGGCCGGCTACAGCCACGTCACGCAGGTGGTCAGCCCCGGCGAATACGCGGTGCGCGGCGGCCTGATCGACCTGTTCCCCATGGGCAGCCTCGTGCCCTACCGCGTCGACCTGTTTGACGACGAGATCGACAGCATCCGCACGTTTGACCCGGACAGCCAGCGCAGCCTCTACCCCGTGCCGGAAGTGCGCCTTTTGCCGGGGCGTGAATTCCCGATGGACGACGAAGCGCGCGCGCGCTTTCGCAGCCGCTGGCGTGAGTTGCTCGACGGCGACCCGACCAAGAGCCGCATCTACAAGGACATGGGCAACGGCGTGGCTACCGCCGGCATCGAGTACTACCTGCCGCTCTTCTTTGAAGAAACCGCCACGGTGTTCGACTACCTGGGCAGCGATGCCACCGTGGTGCTGCACGGCGACCTGGAGCCGGCCTTCCAGCGCTTCTGGCAAGACACCAAAGACCGCTACCGCCTGGTGCGCGATGCGCCGGACCGCCCGGCGCTGCCGCCCGAGTCGCTCTTTCTGGGCGCCGAGCAGTTTTATGCGCGCGCCAACGACTACGCGCAGCTGGCCATACGCGCCGCGGTCGAAGACGTCGCCGACAACGCGCAGTTTCAAAAGCTGGGCGAAATGGCCGTGGTGCGCGGCGCTGAAGACCCGCTGGCCAAATTCAAGGGCCATGTGCGCAACACCGCCCACCGCGTGCTGGTGCTGGCTGAAAGCGACGGCCGGCGCGAAAGCCTGCTCGACTTCCTGCGCGCCAGCAGCGTCAGCCCGCCAGCCTTTGACTCGCTCGAAGACTTCCAGGTCAGCGACGAAAAGCTCGGCATCGCCACCGCGGCGCTGAACACCGGTTTCAGCTGGCTGGAAGAAGGCATCGACTTCATCACCGAGACCGAGCTGTTTGCCGCCGGCGCCACCGTGCGCCGCCGCAACAAAAAGCAGGAACAGGTCAGCGACGTTGAAGCGCTGATCAAGGATCTTTCCGAGCTCAACGTCGGCGACCCGGTGGTGCACAGCGCCCACGGCATAGGCCGCTACCGCGGCCTGATCAACATGGACCTGGGCCAGGGCACGAATGCCGACGGCACGCCACTGCTGCAGGAGTTTTTGCACCTTGAGTATGCCGACGGCGCCACGCTGTATGTGCCCGTCAGCCAGCTGCACCTGATCAGCCGCTACACCGGCGTCAGCGCCGAAGAAGCCCCATTGCACCGCCTGGGCAGCGGCCAGTGGGAAAAGGCCAAGCGCAAGGCCGCCGAGCAGATTCGCGATTCGGCCGCCGAGCTGCTCAACATCTACGCCCGCCGCGCCGCGCGCGAAGGCCATGCCTTCCGCTACTCGCCCGGCGACTACGAAACCTTTGCCAACGACTTCGGCTTTGACGAAACCGCCGACCAGCGCGCCGCCATCCATGCGGTGATCCAGGACATGATCAGCCCGCGCCCCATGGACAGGCTGGTTTGCGGCGACGTGGGCTTCGGCAAGACGGAAGTCGCCCTGCGCGCAGCCTTTATCGCCGTGACCGGCGGCAAGCAAGTGGCCCTGCTGGCGCCGACCACGTTGCTGGCCGAGCAGCACTACCAGACGCTGGTGGACCGCTTCGCCAAATGGCCGGTCAAAATCGCCGAGATGAGCCGCTTCCGCTCGGGCAAGGAGATCACCGCAGCCATCAAGGGCCTGGCCGACGGCACCGTCGACATCGTGGTCGGCACGCACAAGCTGCTGAGCCAGGACGTGAAGTTCGAACGCCTGGGCCTGCTCATCATCGATGAAGAGCACCGCTTCGGCGTGCGCCACAAAGAGGCGATGAAGGCGATGCGCGCCGAAGTCGATGTGCTGACGCTCACCGCCACGCCGATCCCGCGTACGCTGGGCATGGCGCTCGAAGGCCTGCGCGACCTGAGCGTGATCGCCACCGCGCCGCAGCGCCGCCTGGCCATCAAGACCTTTGTGCGCAGCGAAAACAACGGCGTGATCCGCGAAGCCGTGCTGCGCGAATTGAAGCGCGGCGGCCAGGTCTACTTCCTGCACAACGAAGTCGAGACCATCCAGAACCGGCGCGAAAAACTCGAAGAAATATTGCCCGAAGCCCGCATCGCCGTAGCCCACGGCCAGATGCCCGAGCGCGAGCTGGAGCGCGTGATGAAGGACTTCATCGCCCAGCGCTACAACCTGCTGCTGTGCTCGACCATCATCGAGACCGGCATCGACGTGCCGACCGCCAACACCATCGTGATGAGCCGCGCCGACAAGTTCGGCCTGGCGCAGCTGCACCAGCTGCGCGGCCGCGTGGGCCGCAGCCACCACCAGGCCTATGCCTATTTGATGGTGCCCGACATCGAAGGCCTGACCAAGCAGGCCAGCCAGCGGCTCGAAGCCATCCAGCAGATGGAGGAACTCGGCTCGGGCTTTTACCTGGCCATGCACGACCTGGAAATCCGCGGCACCGGCGAGGTACTGGGCGAGAACCAGAGCGGCAACATGCTCGAAGTCGGCTTTCAGCTCTACAACGAGATGCTCAGCGAAGCCGTGGCCTCGCTCAAAGCCGGGCGCGAACCCGACCTGCTGTCGCCGCTCAGCGTGACGACCGAAATCAACCTGCACGCCCCCGCCCTGCTGCCCAACGACTACTGCGGCGACGTGCACCTGCGCCTGTCCTTCTACAAAAAGCTGGCCACTGCCAAAAACACCGACCAGATCGACGCGCTGCTCGAAGAAATCGTCGACCGCTTCGGCAAGCTGCCGGCGCAGGCGCAGACACTGATCGACGTGCACCGCCTGCGCGTGATCGCCCGACCCTACGGCGTGGTCAAGGTCGATGCCGCGCCCAGCGGCATCAACATCACCTTCAAGAAAGACCCGCCCATCGATTCGATGGCCATCATGCACCTCATCCAGAAGAACCGGCACATCCGCCTGGCCGGCAACGACAAGCTGCGTATCGAGCGCGAGCTGCCGGAGCCCAAAGACCGCGCGCAAATGGTGCGCGACATCCTGCGCTCGCTCGGACAACCCAAAACCCCCTCCACCCCAGAAGCAACACCCGCATGACCCCCACGGAAATCTCCCCCGGCCTCGTCGTCAACGTCTCTACGCCCGACCTCAAGCTCAGCGACTTCAAGCTGATCGCCTTTGACATGGACTCCACGCTCATCAACATCGAGTGTGTGGACGAAATCGCAGACGCCGCCGGCCGCAAGGCCGAGGTGGCCGCCATCACCGAAGCCGCCATGCGCGGCGAGATCACCGACTACAAGGACAGTCTGCGCCAGCGCGTGACGCTGCTCAAGGGTGTGAGTGTGGCCAGCATGGACGAGGTCTACCACCAGCGCCTCCAACTCAACCCCGGCGCCGCCGAGCTGGTGCACGCCTGCAAGGAGGCCGGCATGAAGGTGCTGCTGGTCAGCGGCGGTTTCACCTTCTTCACCGACCGTGTGCGCGACGAGCTGGGCATCGACTACACGCGCTCCAATGTGCTGGAGGTGAAAGACGGCTACCTCACCGGCAAGATGGTCGACCAGCCTTGGGGCGACATCTGTGACGGTGAGGAAAAACGCAAGATGCTGCTGGAGACCTGCGGCAAGCTGGGCATCAACCCGCTGCAGGCGATTGCCATGGGCGACGGCGCCAACGACCTGCCGATGATGGGCGTGGCCGGCCTCTCGGTGGCCTACCACGCCAAGCCGCGCGTGCGCGAGCAGGCCATGGTCGCCATCAACGAAGGCGGACTGGACCGCCTGCTGGAGCTGGTGAAGTAAACAGATCACAAGACCAAAAAGGTCACAAAAAATCTCCGGACGAACCCACAAGGCGCACCCCGGAAGAAAGAACATCCCGTACCCATGCTGTTCAAGAAATTCGAGAACCTCCTTCACGCCTACCCTGAGGGCGAGCCCACGCTGCCGCCCAAGGGCTTCATGGCCTTTATCTGGGCCTGCAGCCGCGGCGCGCGCGGCTACATCCTGATGCTGGCGCTGCTGTCGGCGGCCATGTCGGCCTTTGAGGCCCTGCTCTTCGCCATGCTGGGCCGCGTGATCGACTGGCTGGGCAAGGCCGAGCCCGCGCGCCTGTGGATCGACCACGGCAGCACGCTGACGGTGCTGGCCTGGATCGTCGTGGCCAGCATCCTGGTGGTGGCGCTGCAGACCATCGTCAAGCACCAGACGATCGCCATCAACTTCCCGATGCGCCTGCGCTGGAACTTTCACCGCCTGATGCTGGGCCAGAGCATGGCCTTCTACCAGGACGAATTTGCCGGGCGGCTGACCACCAAGGTCATGCAGACGGCGCTGGCCGTGCGCGACACGCTGTTTGTGCTGGCCGACGTGCTGGTGGCCATGGCGGTGTATGTGGCGACCATGACGGTGCTGGCGGCCGCCTTCGACATGAAGCTGATCGCGCCCTTTTTGATCTGGCTGGTGCTGTACATCGCCGCGCTGTTTTTCTTTGTGCCCAAGCTGGGCCGCATCGGCAAGCAGCAGGCCGACGCACGCTCGCTGATGACGGGCCGCATCACCGACGCGTACACCAACATCACCACCGTCAAGCTGTTCTCGCACACGCAGCGCGAAGCGGCCTTTGCCCGCTCGGCCATGCAGGAGTTCATGAAGACGGGCTACAGCCAGATGCGGCTGGTGAGCAGCTTTGAGATCGTCAACCATGCGCTGAGCATGGGCCTGATCCTGGGCATGGCGGGCACCTCGCTGTGGCTGTGGAGCCTGGGCCAGGTCGGCGCCGGCGCCGTGGCCGCCGCCACCGCGATGGCGCTGCGGCTGCAGGGCATGTCGCACTGGATCATGTGGGAGATGACCAGCCTCTTTGAAAGCGTGGGCACCGTGCAGGACGGCATCAACACCCTGTCGCGCCCGCGCGTGATTGAAGACAAACCCGATGCGGCCACGCTCAGCGTGCCGCAGGGCGAAGTGCGCTTTGAAAACATCGGCTTCAGCTACGGCAAGGCCCCGCGCGTGATTGACGGCCTGACGCTAACGGTGAAGCCGGGCGAGAAGATCGGCCTCATCGGCCGCTCGGGTGCGGGCAAGTCCACGCTGGTCAACCTGCTGCTGCGCTTTCACGACCTGGACGCCGGCCGCATCCTGATCGACGGCCAGGACATTTCAACGGTCACGCAGGACAGCCTGCGCAGCCACATCGGCATGGTGACGCAAGACACCTCGCTGCTGCACCGTTCGGTGCGCGACAACATCACCTACAGCCGCCCCACCGCGACGGAGGAGCAGATGCGCACGGCCGCCCGCCGCGCCGAGGCCGACGGTTTTGTCGAATACCTGAGCGACCCGGCCGGCCGCAAGGGCTACGACGCCCATGTGGGCGAGCGCGGCGTGAAGCTCTCGGGCGGGCAGCGCCAGCGCATCGCGATTGCGCGCGTGATGCTCAAGGACGCGCCCATCCTGCTGCTGGATGAAGCCACCAGCGCACTCGACTCCGAAGTCGAGGTCGCCATCCAGGGCAGCCTGAACACGCTGATGCAGGGCAAGACGGTGATTGCGATTGCCCACCGCCTCTCGACCATCGCCGCGATGGACAGGCTGATCGTGCTGGACCAGGGCCGCATCGTCGAAGAAGGCGACCACCGCAGCCTGCTGGCCAACGGCGGCTTGTATGCGCGCCTGTGGGCGCACCAGAGCGGCGGCTTTTTGAGCGACAACCTGGAAGAGGACGCGCTGGCGGTTTGAGCTAGCCGGCTGGGGCGGGTGCTCGTTTGCTATTGTTTTAATAGCTACCCGCCCATGCTGCCATTGGGCTAAGGCGCGATTCTTCTTTCAAACAAGGACGCACTCGTTCGCATATTCAATCGCTGAATATGACCAATCTTGCTCCCACCATGAGCACAAGAAGTCCAACAGTGACCACGTTGACCCACATGGATGCCGAGAGCATTCGCGTGCTGCGATACGCCTCTTTGAACATCAACTTCTTTAGCCAAAAGGTGACGGTGATCAAGCCTAAAAGCGCCCCACAGAACAGGGTGAATGTTGATGGGATCAAGTAGATCGGCGCTGGCCAGGCGAAGTGGAACTTGTACAGGTTGGCAACTGCAGCGAAGAACCGTTCCAGAGCGAACAAAAAAAACAGCGCCGAGGCAACCATCACGCCGAGCGCAAAAATCCTGAACATGACAAATTTCTTGTTTTGAATTAACAACTGGGCCTCTCTTTTTTATAGTGCGCGGTTAGTGCATCTTGCCAGTTGTGTTGTGCTTCAACGAACATCTAGATCTTCTCAACCACCGGCCGCCCCGCCTGTACCGCAAACTGCGCCAGCGTTTGCACCCCGCTGTCCGCACGCGTCACGTCGTCCACCACACGCAAGGTGGTGGTCAGCTTGCGCGGCGTCAGCTCCACCACGCCGTAGCCCCGGCGCTCTGAATCCGCAAAGATGAAGTGCGGGTTCTCGGCCAGGTGGTCCGGGATTTTTGCGTTGCCGGCCGAGCGGGACGTGATGCTGGTGCCGCAAAACTCGGCGCCTATCGCCGCGCTGGCCGCATCGGCGTAGTCGGCTTTGACATGGCCGACCCAGTTCTCATGCACGTCCCCGCCCAGGATGACCGGGTTGGCGACGGCGTGCTTTTGCAGGGCGTTGGTGAAGCGGGTACGCGCTGCCGCATAACCGTCCCAACCGTCGTTCCACAAGGTCTGGCCGGGGCCGCGGTGAAAGTCACGCTGGCCCAGCAGCGACTGCTGGCCCACCACGTTCCATGCGCTTTCCCTGCTGGCGGCTTTGCCCCATTCGGCGTCCAGCCAGCTTTCCTGTTGCCGGCCCAGCATGCTGCGGGCCGGGTCGTTCCAGGCTGCGCAATGCACCGGGTTCAGCGTGCTGGAGCCGGCTTTGCCGTCCCGTGAGCAGACCTGCGCATCCTTGTATTGCCGCGCGTCGAGCATGTAGAGCGAGGCCAGGCGGCCATAAGGCACGCGCTGGTAGATGCGCATCTCGGCGCCGCTCGCCAAGCCTGCCAAGGCCTGGGTGAGTACTGATGCGCGCACCGGCATGTGCTCATAAAAGGCCTGGTAGGCGGCGGCGCGGCGGGCGGCAAAGTCAGGCACCGGCGGCCCGCTGTTGCCGGGTGCAGCGCCCGCATAGTCGTTTTGCACCTCGTGGTCGTCCCAGGTGACCATCCACGGGCAGGCGGCGTGCATGGCCTGCAAGTCGGCGTCGCTTTTGTGCAGGGCATAGCGCTGGCGGTAGTCGTCGAGCGTGAGCACCCAGCCGCCTGTGGGCACGCGCACGGCCTGGCCGGCGTGGGGGTATTCGTAGATGTAGTCGCCCAGGAAGAGCACGAGGTCCAGGTTCTCCTCACGCATGTGGCGCAAGGCGCTGTAGTAACCGTGCTCCCAGCGCTGGCAGGAGGCATAGGCCAGGCGAAGCCGCGCCACAACGGCATCGGGCGCCGGAAAGGTGCGGGTGCGGCCTGTCGCGCTCACCGCGTCACCCGCCACAAAGCGGTAGAAGTACCAGCGGTCGGGCTCAAGGCCCTGCACTTCCACGTGCACCGAATGGGCCAGGCCGGGCACGGCCTGGGCCTGCCCTGTTTGCACCATGCGCGAGAACCTGTCGTCATGCGCAAGCTCCCATCGCACGGCGACGGGGCCTTGCTGCAGGCGCAGGGCATCGCCGTTTGGCAGGGCCAGTCGCGTCCAGAGCACGACCGAGTCATGCGTGGGCGAACCGCTGGCCACACCGAGTGTGAAAGGGTTGCCGCCGATGCGCGCCTGGGACCATGCGCTGCGCGGCAAATACAGGCCTGCCCCCGCCGCCGCCAGTGATTGCAGCAGCCGGCGTCGCTGAATCAAGGCGGGCGTGCTCATGGCAAGGCCTTCTAGCGCCGCGCAGGCAGGCGCACCGTAAAGCAGGTGCCGGCGCCGGCGCCACTTTGGACGGCGATGGTGCCGCCGTGGATGTCCACCGCATTGCGCACAATCGCCAGACCGAGCCCGGTGCCCTGGATGGTGCCGACATTGCTGGCGCGGTGGAAGGACTCGAACAGGTGCGGCAATTCTTCTTCGGGGATGCCGATGCCCTCATCGGCGACTTCCATGACTGTCATGCCTTCGTCCTCGCGCACCTTGAAGAGCACCAGGCCGCCCAGCGGCGAATACTTGACGGCGTTGGACAGCAGGTTGCCGAAGATGTGCCGCAGGAGCTTTTCGTCGTACAGGCCCAGGCCGGGCGCGGCGGAGTACTCCAGGCGCAGCTCGCACAGGCTGTCGGGCTGCTGCATGCGCGCTTCTTCGAGCAACTGCTCGCACAGCTTTTGCAGGTCCAGCAGATGCGGCTCGAACTCCAGCATCTGCGCATCGGCCTTGCCCAGCAGCAGCACGCGGTCCAGCATGCCGGTCATGCGTTTGACGCCGGCGGCAATGCTGTCGAGGATCTCCAGCTTTTCTTGCTCGGGCAGCCGGCTGCCATAGTGCCTGAGCAGCTCTTCGGCCGACAAAATGCCCGACAGCGGCGTGCGGAACTCGTGGCTGGTCATGGCCACAAAGCGGGTGCGCAGCTCGTTGAGCGCTTTTTGCTGCTCCAGCGCCTCCTGCGTGTCTGCTTCGGATTTTTTGCGCTCGGTGATGTCGAGGAAGGCCCAGATCACGCCGGAGTCGGGGTCTTTGGGCTGGATGCAGCTTCCGGCCATTTCGGCCCAGAACAGTGTTCCGTCGCGGCGCCGGAGCTGGCGTTCGGCGATGTAGCTGCCGGTGTCGATCAGCGTCTGGCGTGCTTCCCTGCCGAATTGCTCCCAGGTGGCGAGGTCAGGATGGATATAACTGGAGGGCTGGCCGATCAGTTGCTCGCGCGGGCAGCCCATCATCTGGGCGAACTTCTCGTTCACCCATTCGTGGCGCCGGTTGACCGACAGCACGATGCCCACCAGCGCACTGTTCAGGATGGCTTCTCGCTCGGACGACGTACGCACCAGTTGCGCCTCCAGCTCCTTGCGCCGGGTGATGTTGATGATCACCCAGACCGTGCCCTGGCTGAGGTCGCGCTCGCTGACGGACTTGCCCGACAGCGACACCCAGATCCGCGTGCCGTCGAACTGCTGCACCTGGATTTCGGCTTCATAGTTTTCGCCCCGGGCCACACAGGCGGCCACCTCGCCGCCGACGCGGATGTATTCCTCGCGCGAGAGGTAAAACGGCTCCATCGAGGTGAGCTCGTTGCTGCCGGCGCCGAAGACTTTGAGCATGGCCTGGTTGGCCCAGCGAAAGCGCCCGTCAGGCGTGAGGAAGGCGATGCCCACGATGGAGTTCTCGAGGATCATCTCGCGCTCTTTGAGCTGTGTGCGGAAGTTTTCCTGCGAGACGCTGAGGGCCTCCACCATGGCGTGCTCGGCCAGGGTGCGCGCCTGGGCCTGCTCCTTTTCACGCCGGGTGACGTTGATGCGGTCGGCCAGCGCAAACGACAGCACCACCATTTCGAGCGCGGAGCCGATCAGCAACGAATTGGCCGTCAGCGAGTTGGACGGCAGCAGGCCGGTGTTGTGCAGGGCCAGCGTGACCACCCCCACCAGCAGCAAGGCCCAGGCGGCCAAAAAATATTTCGCGCCCGGATGGCCCGAGCGCAGGCTCAGCACACCCACAACCACCAGCGTGATCACACTGAAGACGGCCAGCACCGTCACCATCAGGGACGACACCACATAAGGCATGGTGAGCGCCGCCAGCAGCGTCAGCAGCCAGCCGGCCACCAGCACTTGGATGAGGCGGTCGAGGCGCGGCATTTTGAGCGCGCTGGACAAAAAGCTGCGTGCAAACAGCAGGCCGAACACCGCCGTGGCGGCCATGCCCGTGGGCGGCGAGACGCTGTTCCACCAGAGCTGCCCCGGCCAGAGGAATTGCGCGCCGAAACCCGTCAGGGCCGCTTGCGCCATCGCCATGCAGGCGACGAAGGCGACATAAATCAGGTAGGCCCGGTCGCGCACCGAGAAAAACAGCAGCAGGTTGTACAGCAGCAGGCCTATCAGCAGGCCGAAGTAGAGGCTGATCGTGGCGTACTCGGCCTGGTCGTGCCGCCACAAGGCCGCAGGCTGCCACAGCTTCACCGGCGCCGACACCGTGCCGCCCGACGTCACCCGCAGGTAGAGCGTGCTGGCGGCGCCGGGCTTGAGGCGCACCGGCATGACGTGGTTGCGGTGCACCACGGCCCGGTCGGCAAAAGGCGACAGGTCACCGCCCACCTGGCGGCTGAAGCCGCCCTTGCCGTCGGGTGTGTAGAGCTCCAGCCGGTCCAGTGGCGGGTAGGCCAGCTCCAGCATCCAGTCGGCGGGGGCGCCCGGCGCGGTGCGCAGCGTCACACGCAGCCAGATGGCCGCGCTGGTCAGGCCGAAGTTGGTGGCCGAGCCGCTTTGCGCCACCGGCTGGAAGCGCGCCTGGGCATCGGGCTTCAACAGGTCGGCCAGTGCCAGCTCGCCACCGGGGTCTTCAAGGTAAGTGAAAGCGCGCGACAGGGCGTAGCTGCCTTCGTTGCCGATGGCGGTCTCGCTGCCGGTGTTGGCGCCTGGCGTGGGAGCTGCTGCTTGCGCCCTGGCTGGCGGCGGCTTTTGTGCGGCGGCCGGCAAAGCCAGGCAAGCCAGGCTTGCCAGCAATACCGCCGTCCACGCGCCATACCACCGGCCCATCTTCATGCGGCGGCGCCGGAGTTGGCCGCCGCACGCCGCTGCACCCGCCCGGGTGCGGCGGCCGATGCCGGCACCGTGCCGGCGGCATGCCGCTGGCCGTTGCAGACTTCGTGGCTGATGGCAAGGTTTTCCGCGTGGCTGTTGCCGCCTTCGCTCAGGGGCCGGATGTGCTCCAGCGTGGCGGCCTCCTGCGTGACGTGCTCACCGCAAACCCAGCACGGCACCACCCCATGGAGCTGCCGCGCCACGGTTTTGTAGATCTTGTCCCGGGTATGCCCCAGCCGGCTCACGAATCGGCCGCTTCCTACTCGAGCCTGGCCGGCCGCGTATCCGCAGGCTGAATGAAGGAGTCTTCCCATTGCACGGCAAAACGGTCGCTGTTGTCGCTGCCGCGCAGGCCACTGCCGCCGTCGGACGTAAAGCCGATGTCGCGCGTGGCGGCGGCCTGGGCAGCCTCCTGCTGGGTTTCCTTGTTGAGCTCCTTGAGCGCGGCGTCCTTGGCGGCCTTGACGCGCTGCTTGGTAAAGGATTCCAGGTCGGCGTGAAAACTGCTGTCGCCGCCGCGCGTTTCTTCGGCTTCCTGCGCGAGTTCTTCAGGGATCTCACCCAGAAACGCGGCGCGCATGGCGCTGGCCGTGGGCGGGCGGCTGGCCTTGACCGTGGTGTAGGCAATGCCGCAGTCGGACAGCAGGGTTTCCTTGAGCTGGCGGCTGGCCCGGCTGACGTCACGCTTGCCGCGCAGATCGACGCAGCCCACGACCTTGCCGTCCAGGGTGCAGATGGTGAAGGTGGTGTAGACGCCGTTGAGCAGCTCAAGCAGGCGTGCGTTCTTCTCCTTGTTCTTTTCCTTGTCTTTGTCCTTTTCGACCGGGATCGTGAAGCGAAGCACCGGCAGCTTCACCATCACCGCGTGGTCGTGAAAGGTGTTGCGCAGCCATTTCCAGACCTCATGCTCGTCGTTGGTCACCATGCCGCGCACGGCCAGCGGCCATTTATGGGGGATGCGCAGCTTTTCGCTGTCTTTTTGGCGCAACCAGCGGGCGTACAGCAAGACTCCGCCTATGGCGCCCACGGCAATGCCCAGCAATGCCATCAGCCATGAAATCAGGTTCAAGATAGGGTTCTCCTCAGTTTTGGGGGCCGCGGCGCCACAAGCGGTGCAGTGGGGCCATCCCCGCTGAACCCAGTGAGTCACAGAACGCCAGCCGTGTCAATCTGGCGGCTCGAGGCCCAAGCCCTTATTAAAACAGGTTTTTTCCGGTTGCTTGCCGGTTTACAAGCCAAATCAGCCCCCAGCCCATACTGCACATGCACAAGCAGCTATGTTTTTTATAGCACGCCGGTTCCCCGGCTTGCATCCGGTCAACCCCCTTTGCCAGCCGGCGCCTGAATCGCTATGCTGGATTTTTTGCAGGAGCCGCCATGGAACGCAAGACCGCCCAGGACTTTGACCAGGAACTGCTGATTCTGTTTGATGCCTATGTGCACGGCACCCTGGACCGGCGCGGGTTCCTGGAGCGCGCCCAGAAGTTTGCGACCGCCGGCATGACCGCCACGGCATTGCTGGCCGCCCTGAGCCCCAACTTTGCGCTGGGGCAGCAAATCGCCAAAGACGACAAACGGCTCAAAACCGAAATGGTGAGCTACCCCTCGTCCGCCGGCACCGGCACGGTCAAGGGTTACCTGGCCAAACCCGCTAACGCCAGCGGCAAGCTGCCCGGCGTGCTGGTGATCCATGAAAACCGGGGCCTGAACCCCCATATAGAAGACATCACCCGCCGCCTGGCGCTGGAGAACTTTGTGGCTTTCGCCCCGGACGCCCTCACCCCGCTGGGCGGCTACCCGGGCGACGAGGACAAGGCCCGCGAGCTTTTTGCCAAACTGGACCAGCGAAAGTGCGTGGAAGATTTTGTGGCCGCCACGACTTACCTCAAGGGCCGGGACGACTGCACCGGCAAGCTGGGCGTGGTCGGCTTTTGCTACGGCGGCGGCATGGCGCACATCCTCACCACGCGCCTGCCCGAGCTCAACGCCGCCGTGCCCTTTTACGGCAACCAGCCCGCGCCCGAAGACGCCGCCAGGGTCAAAACCCCGCTGCTGATCCATTTTGCGGCGGTGGACGAACGCATCAACGCCGCCTGGCCGGCGTATGAGGCCGCCCTGAAAGCCGCCGGGGCCAGCTACACCGCCTACCAGTACCCCGGCACGCAGCACGGCTTCAACAACGACACCACCCCGCGTTATGACGCCACGGCCGCCAAATTGGCCTGGGAGCGGACGCTGGCGTTTTTCAACCGGCAGCTCAGGACCGGCTGATCCCGGTGCCCCGCCGGGCCCCTTTTATCCGCCCGTCCCGCCCTCTTGGCGAAAACCCTGCCCGGAACCCTCCGGGCACGGCTTTTGCAGGCGTTACCATTGACGACTTGCGCTTTATCGGCCCCTTGTGTAAGCGGGCCGACCAGCACCTTTATCTTTCCTTCTGGACATCACCATGAACCTCCTTCACAAAATCGCCGCCACCGCCGGCCTGCTCACGCTTGCCTTCGGTACCGTCCATGCCCAAAACAAGGAGCTGGTCGTCGGCTCCAGCGCGACCTACCGCCCGTTTGCCTACGAAAGCCCGACCAAGGAAATCGTCGGCTACGACGTCGACATGATCAAGGCCATCGCCCAGAAGGCCGGCCTGCAGATCAAGATCGTCAACACCCCCTGGACCGGCATCTTCGCGGCGCTCAACAACGGCGACGTGGACCTGGTTATCTCGGGCGTCACCATCAACGACAAGCGCAAGCAGTCCTACGACTTCACCACCCCTTACTTTGAAGCGCGCCAGCTGATCGCCGTGCACAGCAACAGCACCGCCAAGGGCCTGAAAGACCTGGCCGGCAAAAAAATCGGCGTGGTCACCGGCAGCACCGGCGACGACATGGCCTCGCGCGAATTCGGCAAGACCAACCCCGACATCCGCCGCTTTGAAAGCACCCCCGTGGTGATCTCCGAGCTGGCCAACAACGGCCTGGACGCCGCCATCGGCGACAACGGCGTGATCGCCTTCCGCACGCAGGAGCACAAGCAGCTCAAGACCGTGAGCGACGCCAGCTTTCCCAAGGAATACTTCGGCATCGTCGTGAAGCAGGGCAACAAGGACCTGCTGGCCAAGCTCAATGCCGGCCTGGCCGCCGTGAAGGCCGACGGCAGCTACGCCACCATCTACAAGAAGTGGTTCCAGGCCGACGCCCCTGCGTTGCCCGCGCAATAAGCGCTTAAGACTTCTTCGTCATGGAGCAAGTTCTCTGGTTCGGCTGGTTCCGGGCCGACATCATTGCAGAGTACGGCGTGCTGTTCTGGCGCGGCCTGCAGATGACCATCATGGTGACGCTGATCTGCATCGCGCAGGGCACGTTGCTGGGCCTGGCCATCGGCATGGCGCGCGTGGCGGAATCGCGCCACTCGCCCGCACGCGAAATCTGCAAATACGCCCTGCGCTGGCCGTCCACCGTGTACGTCAGCTTTTTCCGCGGCACGCCGCTGTTCGTGCAGATCCTGCTGATCCACTTCGCCGTGCTGCCGCTGTTCATCAACCCGACCGACGGGCTGATCATCTCGGGTGAAACGGCGCGCAACATCAAGCAAAACTACGGCGCCTTCCTCTCCGGCATCGTGGCGCTGACGCTGAACGCCGGCGCCTACATCTCCGAGATCTTCCGCGCCGGCATCCAGTCCATCGACAAGGGCCAGGTGGAAGCCTCGCGCTCCCTGGGCATGTCGTTTCCGCGCACCATGTACCACGTCGTGCTGCCGCAGGCGTTTCGCCGCATGCTGCCGCCGCTGGGAAACAACGCGATTTCGCTGCTGAAAGACTCGTCGCTGATCTCGGCGATCGGCCTGGCCGAACTGGCCTACGCCGCGCGCACCGTGGCCGGCGCCTATTCGCGCTACTGGGAGCCCTACCTCACCATCTCCGTCATGTACTGGGTGCTGACGCTGGGACTGGCTTACCTTGTCAAGAAACTGGAGGCTCGTTATGGACGAGGTGATTCGCGTTAACCGGCTGACCAAGCAGTTTGGTCAAACCCCGGTGTTGCGCGGCATCGACTGCGCCATCAAGGCCACCGAAGTGGTGTGCGTCATCGGCCCGTCGGGCTCGGGCAAAAGTACGTTCCTGCGCTGCCTGAACGGCCTGGAAGACGCCACCGGCGGCGAAGTGCTGGTGCACGGCGTGTCGGTGCATGAGCCCAAGACCGATGTCGACGCCCTGCGCTCGGAAATCGGCATGGTGTTCCAGCGCTTCAATTTGTTCCCGCACAAGACCGTGCTGGAAAACATCACGCTGGCGCCGACCAAGGTGCGCAAGCTGACGGCCCTTGAAGCGCGCAACCGCGCCAGCGAGCTGCTGGTCAAGGTCGGCCTGCTCGAGAAGATCGACGCCTACCCCAACCAGCTTTCGGGCGGGCAGCAGCAGCGCGTGGCAATTGCCCGGGCGCTGGCCATGCAGCCGCGCATCATGCTGTTTGACGAACCCACTTCCGCGCTGGACCCCGAAATGGTCGGCGAGGTGCTGGCCGTCATGCAGGCGCTGGCCGAAGAAGGCATGACCATGGTCGTCGTGACCCACGAAATGGGTTTTGCGCGCCAGGTGGCCGACCGGGTGATGTTCATCGACGAAGGCCTGGTGATCGAAGAAGGATCGCCGGCGGAGATCTTTGACAACCCCAGGGAAGAGCGCACCAGGCGCTTTTTGAGCAAGGTGCTGTGAGCCAGGGGCCCGCATGACCTGCGGGCCTTTTTCTTTGGCTTGCCCGCAGGAATGACCTATGCCGCAACTGCCCGGCCTTGTCCCTTCGGTGTTCACGATCGTTGCCTATGTCGTCTGCATCAAGCTGGCGGCAAGGCTCTTTCGCCAGACGCCGCTGAGCTGGAAGCACGCTGCTGTTTTTGGTGCCACGCTGTTCCTGGTGCTGCTGGCCGTCGGCACCTGTGTGAGGGCGCTGAACCTTGCCTCAGGCCCCGTGTCCGCCTCACTGCTGGATATCGCCACAGGCTTGCTGGCGCAGCCGGCTGTGGGCGCCTGGATCCTGGGGCGGTGCACCAGGACACCCGCCGGCGCGCCTATCGGATTTAAAGGGGGCGCTTTGCTGGCCCTCGTCGCCTATGCGCTGGTTTTTTTGCTCAGCATTGCAGCGACCTTCCTTCTGCCCCTGTTGGCACGCATGGCCGGCATCCCCGCGTAACCCCGTAATCTAATACCCCGGCACCTTCAGCAGCCGCGCCAGGTAGTCAAAAAACACGCAGTACAGCGCGATCGGCAGCGGCAGTCCCAGCAGCGTGCCCGCCAGGTAGTCGCGAAACTTCACGCCCGACATCGCCAGCGCATAGTTCAGCACCGGCACGGTCTGCAGCAGCAGGCGCAACACCACAACGCTGGCCACCGGCCGGGCATCGAGTTGCGCGAAGGCGCGCTGCGCCCAGCCGCCTTTGACCTGCCGCAGGGCGTCGCCGCCCAGCAGGCGTATCAGCCAGAAGGTAAAGACGCATGAGACCACCGCCGCGAGGTAGGTCGCCACGCCGCCCCACACCTCGCCCAGCGCCAGCACCGCGGCCGCCAGGAATACCCAGCCCGGGATGTGTATCAGGTTGCCCAGTGCAAACAGCGCGATAAAGATCAGCAGCCCTGTGGCCTCGTTGTCCAGGAACTTCTGGTGCAAAAAAGCCAGGCTGAAGTTGTCCCGCAAGCCGGAGAGCTGAAACACCGCCAGCAACAAACCCAGAAAGGCCAGGACGGCGAACAGTCGTTTAAAGCGGTGCATCGGGTGGTGTTGCGCAGGGGGTGGCGGGAAGCCTTTGCGATTTTGCCTGCAAATAAACAGGGCCGGCCTGTAAGAAAGGCGCACCTCGCCCGACCAAATCCCAACACGCAGCACAACTGCGGCGGAAATTCCGGCGAAAGCGCCGGGCATCGCGGGCAACCCTGAGGAGCGTTTGATGATTACAGGCAAAGAGACCGTACATCCCGGCTGGCTGCGCGCCATGCATTGGCTCAATGCGCTCGCCGTGGTGGTGCTGATGATGAGCGGATGGCGCATCTACAACGCCACCGCCTTCCTCGGCTTTGCCATTCCCAAAGAACTCACACTGGGCGGCTGGCTGGGCGGCGCGCTGCAATGGCACTTCGCGGCCATGTGGCTGCTGTTCTTCAACGGCCTGCTCTACCTGGCCTTCAACCTCTTTACGCGGCGGCTGTTTCACAAGTTCTTTCCATTGTCGGTCAAGGGTGTTTTTGCAGACCTGCTGGCCGCGCTGAAGGGCAAGCTGGCCCATGCCGACCCGCGCCACTACAACATGGTGCAGCGCCTGGCCTACCTTTTTGTCATGGCCGACAGCGTGCTCATCGTCCTGTCCGGGCTGGTGCTCTGGAAGTCGGTGCAGTTTCCCCTGCTGCGCGAACTGATGGGCGGCTATGAAGGCGCGCGCCTGGTTCACTTCCTCGCCATGGCGGCACTGGCCGGTTTTGTCGTGGTGCACCTGGTGATGGTGGCGCTGGTGCCCAAAACGCTGGTGTACATGCTGCGCGGCCGCTGAGCGGTGCCTCACAAGCCTCAAGCCTCAAGGAGCCTCAATGAAAATCCAACGCCCCCGGCGCCTGAATATCGACGGCGACGCCGTCCTCCGGGAAGCCGCCGACCGCATCGCCTCGGCCCGCAATCTCTCCCCGGCCCGCCGCAGTTTCCTGCGCGGCTCGCTCACCCTGGGCGGCCTGGCCATGCTGAGCGGCTGCGTGCTGGACGACAGCGAGGCCGTCAACACCGCACTCACCCGCATCTCGCGCCTCAACGACGGCGTGCAGGGCCTGCTGTTTGACCCCAACCGCCTGGCGCCCACCTATCCCGACTCCATGATCACCCGACCCTTCCCGTTCAACGCCTACTACGGCGAGGACGAAGTGCGCGAGGTCGAGGAAGAAAGCTACCGCCTGGAAGTCGCCGGCCTGGTGGCCGACAGGCGCAAATGGTCGCTGCCCGAGTTGCGCGCCATGCCGCAGGTTGACCAGGTGACACGCCACATCTGCGTGGAAGGCTGGAGCGCCATCGGTAAATGGGGTGGCGTGCCCTTCTTCCATTTTTTGCGCAAGGTGGGCGCGGACACCACCGCCAAATACGTGGGCTTCAAGTGCGCGGACGACTACTTCACCAGCATCGACATGGCGACCGCACTGCACCCGCAAACGCTGCTGGCGCTGACCTACGACGGCCAGGTGCTGCCACCCAAATACGGCTTTCCGATGAAGCTGCGCATGCCCACCAAGCTGGGCTACAAAAACCCCAAACACATCCAGGCGATCTTTGTGACCAACACCTACCCTGGCGGCTACTGGGAAGACCAGGGCTACAACTGGTTCGGAGGCAGCTGAGCACGCTCAGGGGCCCCGCAACGCCGGCAAAGGCAGCCACCCTTGCCGTTTTTTCAATGACTTCCAACACTCTTTCAAGGACAACATCATGAACAAGACACTGACCGCCTCCCTCCTCTCGGCTTGCCTGCTTTTCGCCGGCGGCAGCGCCATGGCGCAGGACGCCATGAAAAAAGACGCCATGGGCAAAGACGCGATGAGCAAGGATGCCATGGCCAAAGACGGCATGAAGAAGGATGCGATGGGTAAGGACGCCATGGGCAAGGACGCCATGGCCAAGAAGGACAAGATGAAGAAAGATCACATGGCCAAGGACGCCATGGGCAAAGATGCGATGAGCAAAGATGCGATGGCAAAAGACGCCATGGGCAAGGATGGCATGAAGAAGTAAGGCCTGCGCCCGGTGACCGGGCTGCATGCCCGGCGCCCTGGCGCATTGCCCCGGTTCTGCGCGCCTGCCGGCTAGCGTTCGCCCGCAGCTTCCTGAAAATAACGGATCCGCTCGGCATCCGCAGGATGGGACGCAAAGGCGATTCCCAAACCCGACTCCTGCTCCGGGCCCCGGTCGCCGGGAGGGCTTGCGTCAACCGGCTCGCCAGGCTTTGCGCCCTTGCCTGAGCCGGCGGCTTCATTTCTCTGTGCGGCGATCTTCTCAAACAGGGTCACCATCACCGCAGGTGAAATGCCGGCGGCTTTCAGGATGCGCACCGCTTCGTGGTCGGCTTCGCGCTCGGCATCGCGCGAATAGCTGGCCTGCCCCAGCAACACCGGCACACCCGCCAGCACGGTGCTGAAGTCGCCCACCACCATGGCGGCCAGCCCGCTCAGCGCGGTGGCCTGTATCAGCATGCGCAGGCCGTGGCGGTGCCGCACATGGCCCAGTTCGTGCGCGAGCACGGCGGTAATCACCTTGTCGTCACGCCCCACCAGCTCGACCAGCTCGTCGGTCATCACCATGGTGCCGCCCGGCAAGGCAAAGGCATTGGGGCCGATACGGCTGCGGCGGAACACCAGTTGCCACGCCGGCACACTGCCCGGCGGCATGGCGCTCACGGCTTTGGCAAACGCATCGCGCAGCCGTGCCTGCTCGGCCAGCGGCAGCTTGCTGGGGCGCATCAGGTGCTCGTCGATCACGGTCAGCGAGGTCTCGCCCAGGGAGCTGTCGACGCTCAGCGGGGTGACGGCCACTACGGCGCGCGCGGCCACCGGCAATCCCCATTGCTGGATCACCACCAGCAGCAGGACCAGCGCGGCTGCGCTGGCGATCACCCAGCGCCAGCTTTGCTGCATCGTCACCACGAGCGAATCGCGGCGGCCGCTGGCGCGGCTCCAATCGTCCCAGGCCCCAGCATCGGCGCACTGCACCGAGCCGCCTTCCGTGAAGTGGGCCACCCGTGTGCCGTGGCGGGTGCGCTCCGGCCACTGCACCTTGCGCAGCGCGACGCGGCGATGGAGGCCCTCGCCGGTGATCAGCAACTCATCGCCCTCGATCTGCAGCGTGACGGGCCGCGCGCGGGCGCTGGCGCCGTCAAAGTAGCTGGCCGCGAGCGTGGGCGCCTGGCTGGCCGGCGGGTGTGTCGCAGCTGTCAAGGTCAGAACCCGATGTCCAGGCCGAACAGGTCGCCGCCGGCCTCACCGGCCGCATCGCCCTCAACGGCGCCGGCCATGGCGATCAGGGTGTCCGGGCTCACCCGCGTCTTCACCGTCACGGCCTCCAGCCGGATGCGGGCCAGCGCCACCGCCGCGAAGGGCCAGTAAAGCCCGAGCGTGATCACGATCAGGAACCAGTTTTTCAGCGTGACCCACAGCAGCGACCTGAAACCCAGGCGGCTGATAAAGCGCAGGGACACATTGCCGGTGCGCGTCCACACCAGGTCCTGGAAGCGGGCCGTGGCATAGGGTTTGACCAGCACCAGCAAGACCATCATGACGGCCAGCGGCACCAGGGCCGCGAGCATGAAGAGACCGACGGAGGGACGGCCCTGCGCCCCCCCGGTTTTCACCGCATAAATAATGGCGCCGGCAATGCCTCCCGACACCAGCAGCGGCAGCACGGCGAGGCCCAGGATTTTGAAAAACAGTTTGTAGAACGAACCCAGGGTGGCCTTGAAGGTCGTCTGCAGCGACGCCAGCGCATAGCTGTTGTGCTGGTACTGCTTGAGATTCCACAGCAGCCAGGGCGCCACCACCAGCGAAACCAGCAGGATCACCCCCAGCACCTGGAGATACCAGAGCGGCGGTTTTTCAGGGTCGGCCACCTGCGTCGCCGCGGCCAGTATCACGACGCCGGGCACGAACAGCGGCAGCACCGCGCGGTAAGCGCCTTCCAGCGAGCCCTTGAACCCGAAGCGCAGGCCGCGCCAGCTGGTGTTGGCCATGCGGAACTGCATGGAGGACTTGAGCAACGCGGGCCACAGGGCCGCAACGATGAGAAAGGCAATAAAACCGGCGATGGCGGAGAACTTGCCCGCGGCCGAATACAGCATGAACAGCAGGCCGACCAGCAGGTAACCTTTGAGCAGCTTGGTAGGGTCGGCATGAAACCCCAGCGGCTCGCCGCCCACCACGGTGTTGCCGTAAAAGTAGCGCAGGCGCCGCACCTTGGCCCATGGGTAATAGATGCCGGCCGTCACCATCAGCAGCAACAGGTTGACGATCCAGATCCGGAAGTATTCGCTTCCCGAGCCGGTGAATTCAATGCTGAGTTTGTGCGTTTCGTCGGCGTGGGGCGCTTGCGGCTGCGCCAGTGGCATGCCTGGGTCCAGTACGGGCTCCATCACGATTTCCTCCCGGTGTCATTGGTATTGGTTATTGCTTGTGCGGGCTTGCATGCGCTTGCGTCGGCGCCGGCCTCCCGTCAAATAATGTAACGCCCTTCAACGGGCGGCAATTCGGTGCGGGCCTGCGGGTTACGCAGAAGGCTGGGCAGGCGCCACCGGGGCAAGCCACAGCGCGGCGGCATCGGCGGGCTCCATGCTGCGCAGGCGGGTGTCCTGCCAGATCATCCCGTTGGGGAGCTCGGCCGGCATTGTTTCCATGGGTAAATCATAGTTGAAGACTGTATGTATGTACAGTAATATTGTTCTTCAACACAAACAACTCCCACCCAGCAAATCCCAAAAACATTGCCCGGAAAAGACTGAAATGCAGCTGTCACGCCATCCCCCTCCCCCCACCAGGACGCCCGTCACGCCCTTCCTGCCGCAGCAGCAAAGCCGCGCCGCTGCCTCCTGGCCGTTTTATGTGCAGGCGCCGCGCCCGCTTTCACGTGACATCAAGGCCAACGCGGCGCGCGTCCTCGAAACCTCGGCGCGCTACTTTTTCACTGCGCCCGCGGCGGACAGCAGCCTCAAAAACGGATCACGCTGAACACCACCAGCCCGATGGCCATGCCAAAGCTCAGCGCGTGCACATTGGCGGCCATGGCGAAGCGCCGCAGCAGCCTCAGGCCGTAGGCGTCCCCCGCGCCGAGCAGGAAAAGAATGCACAGCTCGCGCCTGGCCTGGGGGTCAACGGCGCTGCGCTCCTTGAGCGCCTTGTGCATGGAAACCGAAAGATAGATAGCGAGCAGTGAGGCCGCGCCGACCACCGGCAGGAACCAGCTGTGCAGCATGGGTGGCGTCCTGGATGCGGCGAGAGGCCCGGCCCGGCTCATGGGGCACTGTCAGTTTGCTATCTTTTTAATAGCTACAAGCCCATGCCACGCCTGGGCTGGATGCCAATTTGGCTTAAATTCCTGGCTGGCGGCAAAGCACCCCCGAATAGCACCCCGGAGAGCACCCCACAAGAGCGCTTCAGAAGGGCATCGAGGCCTGCAGCCACAGCGTAGGCCGTTTGGCCGCCGAGGCGGGGATGGAGGTCGGCAGCCCGCCGTCCGTGCGCCAGGCCAGCGACGAACGCAGCTGCACCGGGCCCAGGCTGGCATTGACGCCGACGCCCACACCCGCGAGGTTGCGGCTGTTGGAGGCCGGCGCGCCGAAGGGGTTGCGGTTGATGGTGATCTTGCCCCAGTCGTAAAACACCGTGGCCTGCACGTTGGGCATCACGTTGTGGCGCAGCTCTACCGTGGCGCGGTAACCCTCGTCTCCGCTGGCTTCACCCTGCGGATAGGCGCGCACGGCGTTGATGCCGCCCAGCGAGAACTTCTCGGACGAATCCAGGTTCTTGCTGGCGGTCTGGCCGCTCACTGAAGCGGCCAGGAAGGTGCTGTCGGTAAAACGCTGCAGGCGGTTGGCGCCGTAGGTCATGCGGGTGTAGCTGCCGTTGGAGCGGGCCGAGGCGTTGTCGATGGCCAGCGCCGTGGGCGAGTTAATGCTCAGGTTGCCGAGGATCAGCGAAAGGTCCAGCCCGGTGATGCCGCCGCCGCCCAGGGCGTCCTGCAGGCTGCCCGACAGGCCGAAGCTGGTGACCGTGACCTTCTTGGGGGTGAAGGTGCCGGTGCCGTCGACATAATCCTTCAGGCGCTTGTCTTCCAGCGCGATGGTGCCGTTCAGGTTCTTGAACTGGCTGCGGATGAAGGGGTAGGCGGCAAACACGCTGGCGCTGGTGGCCGTGCCGTGGGCCTGCAGGGCTTCAAACTCCTGGCCCAGCTTGTAGTGGATGTCGGAGTAAGCGGCGCCCACCTTCAGGCCGTCGCTGCCCACGGGCAACTGGTAGGCCACGCGGCCAAAGCTGAGCCTGGAGCCGGAGGTCAAGCCGTTGAACATGAGCTGGTCGCCGATCTTCAGCGGGCTGGCCAGGGTGAAGGTGCCTGCCACGCGGTACTCGCCGGTGTAGCGGCTGCCGTAGTTATCCAGCGTCACGTTGCCGCTGTAGGGCCTGGAAGGGTTGACCTCGATCAGCAGCTCGGAGGTGCCCACGCTGGCGCCGGGCTGCAGCGTGGCGCGCGAGTTGCTGACGCCGGGTGTGTCCTGCAGCAGCAGCAGGCCGCGGTCGATCTGGTCGCTCTTGATGACGTCGCCGTCCTTGACCTGTCCGAGGTAGGCTTGCGCACGTTCGTCGGACAGCAGCGACTGGTTGTTGATCTTGTGGCTGGAAATACGCCCTTCGATGATGCTGATGGTGACGGCGCCGTCGGTGATGTCTTGTGCGGGCAGATAGGCGCGGGCCACGGCAAAGCCCTGGCTGCGGTAATAGGCCGTGATGCGGCGGGCGGCGGCGTTGAGCTGGGTCAGCGAGCGCTCGGCGCCCACCAGGCCGGCCACCAGCGGCTGCAGCTGCTCCGTCGGGATTTCCTTGTTGCCGGTGATGGCGATGGACTTGACCATGACTTTCGCTTCGCCTGCCTGGCTCAGGTCGGCGGTTTCATCGATGCGCTGCAAAGGGGCGGACTGCTGCGGCGGCGACGGCCGGGCCTGCTGCAGGTCGCGCAGCACCTGGCCGGCATCGGGCACCGGCGGCGTCTGGGCCCAGGCGCTTCCGTACAAAGCCAGCATCAGGGCTGAGGTCAGTGTCGACAGGGGCAAGGAATTGAATGTCATTTTTTTCATTTCGATTTTTCTGTTCAGGCGCGGCGGGCTTGCAAAACAGTCCAGCGAAGGTCCGGCAAGGACGCAGTCCCCGCGGCCGCTTGATTCTGTGTATCGATCGGTAACGGCACCATACTGCAAATGTAGTAAGGGGCTGGTCCCATCGCGACGATTTCAGCAATGTCGCAGAGACCACCGGGCCTGTATGTCCCTATTTTTGGGGACACACCCTGTAACACGGCCATTCGCAGAGTTGTGCCGGAAACAATGGTAGCCAGGCACGCGGGTTTTACCTGTAGCACAAATGCGCTACGAGGCCCGTCCCCCAATCCGTTGGACAATATTCCCCAGATGCAAGCGCTCAACCCCCAGACCCAAGAACAGCCGGCGCCCCTGGACGGAACCGGGCCGCGCATCCACGTCGCCATCGTTGAGGACGACCTCGGCTTTCGCGGTGCGCTGGCCCGCGCCTTGCTGGCCGCGCCCGACATGACGCTGGCCGGCACGGCCGGCACCCAGGCCGAAGGCCTCGCCCTGCTGCAGGGCCCGCCGGTGGACGTGCTGCTGGTGGACCTGGGCCTGCCCGACGGCTCGGGCATCGAGGTGATACGCGCCGCTGCGCGGCAGTGGCCCAGCTGCAGCATCATGGTCAGCACCAATTTCGGCGATGAAACGCATGTCATGCGCTCCATCGAAGCGGGCGCCGCCGGCTACCTGCTCAAGGACAGCTCCCAGGCCAAGATCGTCGACGAAATCCGCAGCCTGGCCAGCGGCGGCAGCCCCATCAGCCCCATCATCGCGCGCCAGGTGCTGGCGCGTTTCCGGCAAGACGCCACCGCCGGCGCCGCGCCAGGGACGGAGCCCCCGGGCGATGCGCCGCAGTTGCTGTCGGCGCGCGAAAAGGAAGTCCTCGACTTCATCACCAAAGGGTTCACCGCGGTGGAGATCGCCAAGCTCATGGGCCTGTCGCATTTCACGGTGCGCACCTTTGTGCGGCGCATCTACAGCAAGCTCAAGGTCACCTCCAAGGCCGAAGCCATCTACGAGGCCCGCAGCCAGGGACTGCTGGCGCAATAGCGCCCTGCCCTGCCCGGCTGTTTCCGTAGCTCAAGGCAAAATCCCGCCGTGACACCTGCGCAAGAACCTTCATCGAGCCACCCCCAACGCCGCGCCGCCCGCTTGGTTGCGGTCATCGCCGGCGCCCTGCTGGTGACCGTGGCGGCCCTGGCGGCGCTGGACATACGGCCCGCAGGCGCGGATACGCAGGAAAGCCTGCACATTACCGGGGCGCAGTGGCAGGTGGTCGATGAGCCCGGCTTCAGCACTGCGGCGCCCACGCAGGACAGCGCCTCGCTGCCCGCCGCCTGGCAAGCCGCCACGCTGCCCCATGCCTTGCCGGTATCGCTGGTTCGCCAGGCAGCGGCCTCAACCCCGGGCACCACACGCACCACCTGGTTCAGGATTTCACCGCAGCGCCTGCCTGGCATGCGGGCGCCGCTGGCCTTGTACGGCGCCCGTGTGCGCACCGACGGCACCGTGGCGGTCTATGCAGACGGCCAGCTCGTGCACACCGCCCAGCAGCAGGGGCCGCTCTGGAACAGCCCGCGCGTGCCCCTGTGGGTGCCGCTGGATAAAACCGCCGACGGCAACCCGCCGCGCGAAATCCTGATCCGCCTGGAGCACACGCGCGCCAGCCAGGTGGCACTGTCGTCACTGTGGCTCGGCGCGGCCGACGCCTTGAGCTGGCGCCACAGCTGGCGGCACTGGCTGCAGCTTGAGCTGCCGTCCATGTTCAGCACGGCCTTCCTCGCCGTGGGCATCTTTGCGCTTTTTGTGTGGTTCAAGCGGAGGCACCGCACCGATTACCTGCTGTTCTTCGCGTTGGCCGCAACGTCCTTCCTGCGCGGGCTGCACTTTTATGTGGGCTTCCCGATCGCCAACGACTGGTTTGCCTGGCTGACGGTGAATTCGCTGTTCTGGCTGGTCGTGATGGTGCATTTTTCCATCGTCCTGCTGCACCAGCGCCGGCAGCCCTGGGTCACCGGCTCGCTGGTCGCCGTCACGGTGTTGATGGGCCTTCTGACCTTGCCGGCCAGCGCCCCGCTGCCCAACACACCCCAGGTCACGCCGCTGATCTACGGGGTGGTGGCGCTCATGGGTGTGACTGTTTCGCTGGCCGGCGCCATCAGCGCCTGGCGCAGCGCTTCCGGCGAAGCCATGCTGGTGGCCATGGGCACGGCCCTGTGCACCGTGTTTGGTGCAGGCGACTGGCTGCAGCAAAGCAACTTCACCAGCCCCGAAGGCTGGTACCTGGGCGCATGGACCAACGCGATCAGCTTCAGCATCTTCGGCGCACTGCTGTACCGGCGTTATGTCGGCGCGATTGTCGAAGTCGAACAGCTCAACGCCAGCCTGGCCGAACGGCTCAGGGCACGTGAGGTCGAGCTTGAAATGAGCCACCAGCGGCTGCGCGCCGTCGAGCAGCGGCAGATGCTGAGCGACGAGCGCCAGCGCATGATGCAGGACATGCACGACGGGCTCGGTTCGTCACTGATCAGCGCGATCCGCTCCGTGGAGCACGGCGGCATGAGCGATGCCAAGGTCTCGCAAATCCTCAAGGACTGCATGGACGACCTGAAGCTGGCCATCGATTCGATGGAGCCGGTGGAGGCCGACCTGCTGTTGCTGCTGGCCACACTGCGCTTCAGGCTGGAGCCCCGGCTGGAGGGCTCTGGCGTCACCCTGTTCTGGGAAGTGCAGGAACTGCCCACGCTGCAATGGCTGGACCCGTCAAGCGCGCTGCACATCCTGCGCATCGTGCAGGAAAGCGTGGCCAACATCCTGCGCCACACGCGGGCCACAGAGATCCGCGTCGCCACCGCCACCGCAGACGGCGGCGTGCAGGTCACCATCGAAGACAACGGCCAGGGTTTTGATGTGCAAGCCGCGCTGGCCGAAGCCAGCGGCAAGGGCCTGCATAACCAGCAGCGTCGCGCGCAGACGCTGAACGGCAAAGTGGCGTGGAAGTCGGGGCCGGGTGGTACGCGGTTTACGCTGTGGATGCCGCTGGCGCGTACGCTGGCGTAAAAGGCCCCCACGCTCCCCCACTTCATGTGGGTCGCTGCCCCCGGGGGGGGCCGCCGTCAATAGGCATACCCCTATCGGGCTCACTGCGTGTAGCCCTTTTCCCCTTGCAGGGGACTGAGCTTGCGGCCCGGCAAAGCCGGTTCCGCGGCTCATGCTGGGTTGAAGATTCAGGGCGTATGCAGAGTCGGTATTTCACCAGCGGGGGCCGCGGGTCCGGCTTTGCCGGCCCCAGGCGCCGCCCCCTCGAGGGGGGAACAGGCTACACGCAGTGAGCCTGGACGGGGGTGGGTCTATTCTTCACCGGTGTTGCCGGCTTCGGCGGCTGCAGCCCGCAGCGCGTCGCTGGGATCTGCACCACCGCCTGAACCACCACCGCCGCCGCCGCCCGAGTTCGCCACGTTGTACAGCGCGCTGAGGTAAGCATCGCTCACTGGCGCGCCGCTGCCCTGCCCCGCCGGCGCCACCGGAACCGGGTTGATGGTCAACACACCGTCGACGTAATTAAGCGCGTAGTTGCCCGCGGTGTATCCGCCGGCCGTGATGGCGTAGTTGCCTGCGGCGGTCGCGCCTTGTGCGCTGCCGCCGTAGGCCAGGGCGCCACCCAGTACGGCCGCCGTTTCGCCGTTCACAAAGCCGCTGAAGCTCACGCCGTTGCCGCCGGTGTAGGCCGCACCGCCGGCAGTCCGGCTGTCGTTGTTGGCGGTGATGCTCAGGTTGGCTTTGTCGATATTGGCCGTGGTGGTGACGGGCGCTGCTGCCAGCTGGTAGTTGCTGGCCAGGCCCGTGCCGTCGGCCACGCTGTAGCTGGCGGTCACGGTCTTGCCGTTGGCGGCGCTCGCGTCAGAGAAGCTGGCGCCGGTGGCGCTCAAGGCCAGCAACTCGCCGTAGGCCAGGCCCGTCAGCGTGCCGATATTGCCCAGGGTCGCCGTGGCGTTGCCGTCGTAAGTCTTGTTGTTCGCGGCCACGCCCGTCACGCTCACCGTGGCTTTGTCTACCGTCAGCGTGCCGTTGGTGTAGGAGACGCCGTAACCCAGCGCCGCCGCCAGCGCGCCCTGCGTGATGGCGTGCGTGCCGGCCGACGCGGCAGCGCCTGTCGGCGCGGCCAGCAGGCCGGACAGCACGGTGCCTGCCGTATCGCCCGCCACGAGGCCCGAGCCCACGGTGTAGGTCAGCGTAGGGTCGGCCGCGCCATACACCTTGGTCTGGTTGTCGCCGGTGATGTTGATCACCGGTGTGACGCTGTAGACCATGCGGTTGCCGGTGATCGAGGTCATCGATGCATCGGTGGGCGCATTGGCGGCGTAGGTGCGGCTGAAGGCATTGCCGGTGGAGGCAAAGCCGCCGAAGGTATTGGCCGTCGGGTCGGTTGAATACACCAGGAAGCGGCCCGCACCGGGGTTCAGCGGCGTGGCGCCGGCGTTGTTGATGAAGTTGCGCCCGGCGGCCAGCACCAGCGAATCGCTGGCGGCGCTGCCCGAGGTCACGGTGTTGTTCAGCGTGATGTCGCCTGCGGCGCCCGTGGCGCGCACCAGCACCTTGCCGCTGGCGGTGAGGCCTGCAGTGTTGACGGTGCCAATGGTGAGCGCGCCGGCCTGCGAGTACTCGGCATTGCCGGTGTTGCCTGCCAGCGTTGTCACGGCATTGCCTGCGTTGTTGAGCGTGTGCGTGCCGGTACCCAGCAACTCCAGGCCAGTGGCGGTGATGGCCGCTGTTTGTGTGCTGGTGCCGGCAGTGTTCAGCGTGAGTTCACTAGCCATCAGCGCGCCGTTGATGGCGATGTTGCCGGCGGTCGTGCTCAGTTTGAGCTTGTCCTGCGTATTGCCGAAGGCGCTGCCCACCGTGATGCCGGCGGCTGATGACAGGCTGACCGTCTGCGCCGCCCCGGCATTGGTGGTGATGCTGAAATTGCCGGTGTTGATGGCATTGGCAGCGGCGATGCTGATGTCGCCGGTGGCACCTGTCGTGGTCAGTGTTTGCAGGCCGGACACGTTGGTGCCCAGCGTGATGCCGTTGGCGGCGGTCGCGTTGAGCGTGGCAGCGGTGATGTTGTTGGCCGCACCATTGGCGTCAAGGATGGCGCCGGCCGCGGCACCAAGGGTGACCGCGCTGCCGGCCACCGTCTTGACCGACAGGTTGCCGGCCGCGGCCGTGACGCTGACCGCACCCGGGGCGCTGATGTTTTCGACGCTGGCGCCGCCGGCCAGGGCCAGATTGACTTGCGAGGCGCCGCCACTTGCCACCGCGGTGACCGAGCCCGACGTGGAGAGGGTCACCGCATCGCCAGGGGTGGTGCCTATGTTGCCGTTGCCTGCCTCCAGGTAGACCGAACCTCCGGCAGCGTTGGTGATTTTCGAACCTGCGACGGTGCTGATTCCGCCCGTGGCCACCACGCTGACGGCTGCCGTGGCCGCGGCACCGCCGCCGGAGGCATTCGCGCTGCTGAAGTCGGCCGTGGCGCCCAGCGTGATGGCGCCGGTATTGCCGATGTCGATACGCCCGCTACCGGCACCATTGTTTGCGATGCTGCCGATGAAGGTGGCATCAACGCTATTGCGAATGACGATGTCGCCTGATGTGCCATTGTTGAAGTTGGCGAAAGTCTGGATCTGGTTGCCTGCATGGTCCAGCGTCATGCCCCCGAAGGTGGCGGCCTGGAAGACATTCGCGACGATGGCCTGGGTTTGCGACAGCGCGCCACCGGTGGTGGTGAGCACGACGGCGCCGGCGCCATGGATGCCGGCCGTTCCGTCCACCGTCCCCACGGACAGTGCGGAGTTGGAGCGGAGCGAGAAATTGCCCCCGTAGGCACGCCCGCTGACCTGGCTGAACTGGTTGTTTGGGTTGGACAGGGTGACGGTCCGCGCCTCGGCGTTGAGGTTGGCGACCTTGAATCCCGCGGTTTGCAGGATGTTGCCAATGGAGGCGCTGTTGAGCAGGCTCAAGCTTTGCGTGCTGGTCATATTGACCGCACCGCCGGTGTTGCCGATCTCAATGCCACCGTTAGCGGCGCTGCTGCCCAGGCGCAAGACCGAGGCCGTGATGTTGTTGAGCTCGCTGTTCGACAGGTTGAGCCCGACTTGCTCACTGTTGCTCAAGCCGCCGGCCAGGGTGATCTTCCAGTTGTCGTCGTTGGCCGTGATCGCCGTCACGCCGGCGCCGGAGTTGACGGTGCCGTCAATTTGCATCCGGTTGCCGGTCAGGTTGACCTGGCCGCCGGCCGTGCTGACCGCTGTGCCGGTGATGAGGCTGAGGTCATAAGAAGAAGGCAAAGAGCCCGCCAGGTTGGCAACGCCGGAGCCTTTGAGCGTGACGGTGGCCGCGCCCGTTGCAGCCAGGCTGCCGCCGCCCAGCAAGAGCGCTGTCGCCCCGGTGGCGGCGGGGGCGGCCACCGTCCCTGTGGCCGTCACATTGCCGGCCGACGTGGCACTGCCGTTGAGCGAAGCACCGGCCAGGCTGGTGGAAGCGTACGACGAGTTCACCGTGCCCGTGATGTCCAGGCCGCCTGACCCGGCGATGATTTGGGATGAAGCACCGGTCAACAAGCCGGTGCCGGCGCTGCCGGCGGGCGCGCCGCCCGTGGTGGCGGTGCCGGTGAGCGTGACCTTGCCGGCCGCGCCGGTTTCCACACGGCCGTCCACCGACAGGCCGGTGCCGCCGTAATGCTGGGCGTTGTTCATGGTGCCCGAGAGCGCCACGTTGCCGCCCGTGCTGAACACGGTGGCGCCATTGGCGAGCTCTCCGCCCATGCTGGCGGGGCCGGTATACGGGTCGGGCGTCATGATCTGGTCGCCGGTGACGGTGCCCGTCAGCGTGACGCTGCCGGCGCCCGTGATGGTGGATCCCGTGCCCACACGGAAGCCGCGCTCCACCTGGCCGCCCCTGCCCGTCCCGCCGGCGCTGCCCGTGATGGTGATGGCACCTGTGCCGCCGGTGATGTTGGAATTGGTGATGGCCACGCCGGCGGCCGAACCGCCCGTGGCACTGGCGCCGCCGCTGGTCAGGCTGCCGCTGAGGCTGATGGTGCCTGCGCCGGTGGTGCTGACGGTCGATTGCGTGGCGCCGTTGTTCACGATCTCCAGCGAATGCGCGTCGCTGGCACCTGCCGCGCTCAGCGTGAGACTGCCTCCCGCCGCGCTGACCTTGCTGCCCAGCACCTGGATGGCGCCGTTGGACGCCGTCAGGCTGACATCGGCGCCGGCTGCCTGGTTCTGGATGCCGTCACCCATGCCCAGGTTGGTGACCACCACCTTGCCCGTGCCGGTGTGCGCCAGCAAAAGATGGCCGGTACTGGTATTGATGGCGCTCAGGCGCGCCGCATCGACCGACGCCGCGCCGCCAAGGTCGTTGCCTATGCCCGATGCGGCGGAGAGTTTCACATCGCCCGCGCGCAGCGTGGCGCCGTTTTGCACCGTGATGGCGCCGCCCGCCGTGACGCTCAGGCTGGTCAGCGCAGTGGTGCCGCCCACCGCGCCGGCGAAGGTGGTGTTGCCGAAGCTGTTGGTGCTCAGCGTGTTCGCGCCGTTGACCGTGCTTTCAAATCTGATGGTGCCGCCGGTGCTGACCAGGTTGGCGGGGCCGATGACGTTCACCGCGCTGTTGAAGGTCTGCGCCCCTCCCGTCTGCAGCGTGCCGCCCAGCCTGTTGATGCCGCCGCCCGCCGTCAGCGAGAGGCCGCCGCTGAAGTTTTGCAGGCCCACCAGGTCTATGGCTCCGACATCCCTGATCAGCGTGAGCGTTCCCATATAGCTGGGCGCCGTGGGAAAAGCGAAACCTGTGCCGTAACGGAAGGCCATGTCTTTCACGTTGCCGCTGCCATTGACCGTGACGCCGCCGAGAAAGGTGTTGGCCGACGTGCCCATCAAGACGTCTTTATTGAAGCCGTTGATCGTGAAGGTGGAGGCGCCCGTTACGTTCAACGTGTCGGACTGCGAGATCGAGCCCGAGCTGGAGATGGCTGTCAGACTGCCGCCCACGGTGGACGCGCCAAGCTTCAGGTCGTCGACGTCCCGGATGGTCACGGCGTTGTTGCCCGTATTGCTGAGCGCGACCGCGCCGGTGAAGTTGTTGCCGGTGTTGCTCAGGTTGATGGCGCTGGCGCCGCCGTTGATGGTGACCGCACCCGCGCCGGCCGCCTGCGTGATCGCACCGGTCTGGGTGATGTTGTTGCCGGTGATATTGAGCGTGCCGCTGCCCAGCGACAACGTGCCCAGGGTCAGGGGGTTGCCAACGGCGTTAAGGGTGACGTTGTTCAAACCGAGATTGGTGACGCTGACCGCGCCGGTGAAGTTGTTGCCGCCGCCGCCCAGATTCACGACGCCCGCGCCCGCATTGACGCTGGTGGCACCGCCCACCGTCAATGCGCCGCCCGTTTGCTGGATGCCCATATTGGAGGAGAGTGTCAGGTTGCCGGTCGCTGTGAGGTCTGAGTTGATGCTCATGCCGTTTGTCGCGGTCAGGCTGAGGTTGTTGGCATTCAAGGCACCGCCAAGCGAGAGCGCGCTGCCCGACAAAGTCAGGTTTCCGGCGCCGGTGTTCACCGCACCATTGAGCATCAGCACACCGCTGCCGGCCCCCAGGCTGACGTTCTGGTTGACGCCCACCAGGTTCAGGGAATTGATGTTGAAGAGGCCGCCGTTCGAGGAGGAGACATTCACGTCCCTGGCGGCTGTGATGAAGGCATTGCTGACCGCCCTGTCGCTCGTGAAGTCGATCTGGCCGCCGCCGCCCGTTCCCAGGGCGGTCAGGTTGAGCGTGCCGATGGCGTTGCTGCTGCTGTTCAGGCGCATGCTGCCGTTGCCTGTGTTGCCCGAGGAAGCGGTGAAGCTGCCACCGGGCGAGGTCATGACGGCGATCAGGGCGGAGCCGGGGTCGCTTCCCCGGATGTTCGTGCCCGCAAACAGGTCGAAGGAGCCGGCGTTCCAGGTAATGCCGCTGTTCGTGACCAACTCACCGGCGGTCGCTTTCATCTTCAAACTGCCTGCGTGGATTTGCCCCAGGCCGTCGATGCTGCCGATACTGCCGCCGGCGGTCAGGTCCATCGCGCCGCCGTTCAGGTTCAGGGTTCCCCCGCCGGTAATGTCGCCGCCGGCGTTGGCCGTCATCGCCAGAGCGCCCGAAGTGCTGGTGATATTGCCGGTGAACACCATGTTGCGCCCGGCGTTGAGCGTCAAACCTGCCGCGCCCCCGCCGTTTTTACCCATGCTCGCGTTGACGTTGATGTCGCGCTCGGCGGTCAGCGTCAGGGTGTTGCTGTCCGTCCGGTTGATGGCCTGGTCGACGTGGATATCGCCATTCCCGCCCGCCGTCCCCTGGGTGACGGTGGAGATTTCCACGTCGGTCCCCAGCAGCTGGGTGGCGAGGGTCGTGGCAGATATGTTGCCCGCAGCGGAGATGGTGAAGTCGTTGGGGTCGATCAGCCATTTGCCGGTGCGGCCACCGCCGCCTGCCGCAGCCAGCGTGGTGATCCTGGCGTCACTGCCGACCTTGACATGCCCAGCGCTGGTTTCGATAAAGCCGCCGTTGCCGCCCATGCCGTCGGTGTTAGGTGCTGAGGCATCCAGCGTGCCGCCCACATTGACGGTGCCCGTTTCCATGTCGCCCATCAGCATGATGCGGCCGGCCCTGTTCTGTATCGTCTTCGCCTCAATCACACCGGTGTTGTTGACCGTGGCGGTGGTCAGGCTGTCCATGGCCTTGGCCGAGAGCAGCACCTGCCCGCCGTTGGCCTGGATGAGTTGCCTGTTCTCGGCCAGCGCGTTGATGGCGCCCTGGTCGATGCTGTAGCCCAGCAGGCTGCCGTTGTCGATGTTCAGCGTGACCTTGTTGCCGGCGGCGAGGAGTGCCGTGCCCAGGCTGGCCGTCATCACGCCTTCGTTGCGCACTTCAGGCGCCAGCAGCGCCAGGTAGCCGCCAGGCGCGGCATTGAGCGTGCCCTGGTTGACCACCGAGCCACCCGAGCCGGTGAACACATGGTTGCCGGCCATGAAGTCGGCATTGCTCATGCTGAGCGTTGAGGCCACCAGGCCGCCGACATTGACCTGCGAGCCCGCGCCAAACAGCACGCCATTCGGGTTGAGGATGAAGACCTGCCCATTGGCTGTCAGGCTGCCCAGCAGTTCACTCGGGCTGCTGCCGGTGATGCGGTTCAACGCGATGGCCGCAGCATTGGGCTGGTTGAAGATCAGCGCCTCCTGCGCTGCCGTCGACAAGCTGGTCCAGTCGATCGCCACGCGCTGGCTGCCCTGGGTAATGGTGGTGGTGTTGCCCACCGTCGCAATGCCTGCGGCGCCAGCGGTCACGGACGCGTTAGCCGCATCGGCGGCTCGTGCTTCGTGGGTGAGCACGGCCAGCGATGTGAGAAGCACCAGCACCGCCCGGCACGCGGTGTTGAGCGTAAAGCCTGTTGCGCCTCCCTGCGCCTGCACGGCATCCCGCTGCACGCTACTGCGCGAAGAGCCGCCCTTGCCGCACCCTTTGGCGTTTTCGGCCACTGCCACCCACACACTGAGTGCTGCGTTCCAGACAAGACGGTAAATGCGGTTCATGCTGGCGTGGCTCTTCATGGCGGACTTTCTCGAAAGGCCGGCAGGTGACGCGAAGGTCTTGAGGTGCGCCGGCAGACAGGGAAAACGCGCGGCGGCGCTCAACGGCGTTGCGGCGCAGAGAAGCCACGTATTGGCTTCCAGGTTGCCAATAGTATGGACGGACTGAGGCGCTGCCGATGTCAACCACGTGTAGCCACTATTGGCTACACAATCCTCAAGATTTCGCTGGACAAAGGCGTGGACCTCGGCTAAATCAACTCTGCCGGCACCAAAAATTCCTAGCGGCCGCCTTCGTCCGCAGCCTCTGCCGCCGCGGCGGACAAGGCGCCTGCCAGGGCGTCCGCGCCAGGGCGGGCTTGTGCATTCGCCGCACGGGCCACGCCGGCCAGGTACACCATGGCGCTGCGGTAGGCCTCGTCGGCCAGGAAATCGCTGCCGGAACCGGTGGGCCTGATCGTCAGCGTGCCGCCCGTGATGTCATACCCCTCCTGGGTTGACCAGGCGTTGTAGATGCCCGGGTTGGCGCCACTGGCCGCCGTGACGCCGGCCGCACCGGCGCCCGACTGCTGCGCGCCGTTGAACACCACGCTGGTGTCGGGCAATGTGACCGGCAGGAGGAAGCTGCGCAACAGCGGGCCGGTCTGCCCCTCGTAAATGCGCCAGACCACCGTGGTGCCGCCTTGCGTGGCCATGTCCCAGCCGGCGAAGGTGGCCGCCTGCATCATCTGGGCGCTGGTTCTGCCGGTGCCGCCGGCGCTGGTCGCCTGGCCCGAAGTGGTGATGTTCCAGTAGCTGTTGCTGGTGGATGCCGTTCCGATCTGTTCGCCCACAAGGCCACCCGCCGCGCCCGTGGCCGTGACAAGGCCCGTGCTGTAAGCACGCGTGATGGTGCCGTCAATCGAGGTGCCGACGAGCCCGCCCACCTTGTCCGCCCCCGTCACGGCGCCGGTGGCGTACGAGTCGGTGATGCCGCCATCGCTGAGTTCACCCACCAGGCCGCCCACTTCGTCGTTGCCGGTGACGGATGCCGTGCTGTAGATATTGGTGAAGGTGGTGCAGCAACCCTGCCCTGCAATGGCGCCCACAAAGTCGGCGCCGGTGATGCTGCCGCCCACCAGACCGAGGTTGCGGATACTGGTGCTTTGCGTCAGGCCGAAGAGGCCGACGAAGTTGTCGCCCGGCCGGTTGATAAAGAGGTTGGTGATCTTGTGGTTGAGGCCGTCGAAGCGGCCCTCAAAAATACCCGGCGCGCCTACGCCGCCCAGGGTGTCAAAGCCCGCGCCTGCGTTCCAGTTCACCGTGTCGCTGGCGTCGATGTCGGCGCCCAGCACGTAGTTCAGCGCCGGGGCGCCGTTGATGCCTTGCAGGTCGGTGCCGGTGGTGCTGCCCGCCGCGCCCAGGCTGGTGATGACCTTGTAGGGGTCGGTCGCGCCGTCACTGCCCAGCCGGGTGCTGAAGTTGTCGCCGGCCCGCAGGTTGACGGGGGCGCGCACGTTGTAGGTCGCCGTGTTGCCCGCGTTGACGGCGCCCAGCCCGTACTCCAGCGCCAGCTTGCCGTTGGCGTGCTGCGAGGTGATGGACGCGTTGATGTTGATATTGCGCCAGGCGCTCAGGGTCAGCGTGGTGCCGGCGTTCCAGGTCACAGCCGAGTTGACGTGAATGTCGCCGTTCTCGGTGCCGGCCCCATTGTTGGTAGCCAGCGCGACATTGCCCAGGTTGAGGTTGGTGGCCAGTGTGGTGGCGCCTATGCCGCTGCCGGTCAAGCCGCCGCTGCCTGCGGCGATGGTGAAGTCGGTCGGGTCGATCAGCCAGGTGCCGTGCTTGCCACTATTGGCCAATGTGGTGACTTTGGCGCCATCGGCCACCTTCACATGGGCCGCGCTGGTCTCCATAAAACCGCCGTCGCCACCATCCGGTGCGGACGCATCCAGCGTGCCCGCCACATTGATAGTGCCCGTCTCCATATCGCCCATCAGCAGGATGCGGCCGGCCTTGTTCTGGATCGTCTTCGCTTCAATCACGCCGCTGTTGTTGACCGTGGCGGTGGTCAGCTTGTCCATGGCCTTGGCCGAAAGCAGCACTTGCCCGCCGTTGGCCTGGATCAGGAGCTTGTTTTCGGCCAGTGCGTTGATGGCACCCTGGTCGATGCTGTAGCCCAGCAGGCTGCCGTTGTCGAGGTTCAGCGTGACCTTGTTGCCGGCGGCGAGGAGTGCAGTCCCCAGGCTGGCGGTCATCACGCCCTCGTTGCGCACCTCCGGCGCCAGCAGCGCGAGGTAACCGCCGGGGCTTGCGTTCAGCGCACCCTGGTTGACCACCGGGCCCGAACCGCCCGAACCGGTGAACACATGGTTGCCGGCCATGAAGTCGGCATTGCTCATGCTGAGCGTTGAGGCCACCAGTCCGCCGACATTGACCTGCGAGCCCCCGCCAAAGAGCACACCGTTCGGGTTGAGGATAAATACTTGCCCATTGGCTGTCAGGCTGCCCAGCAGTTCACTCGGGCTGCTGCCGGTGATGCGGTTCAGCGCAATGGCCTGGGCATTCGGCTGGGTAAAGATCAGCGCCTCGTTGGCCGCGGTGGACAAACTCGTCCAGTCAATCGCCACGCGCTGGCTGCTTTGATTGATCGTGGTGGTATTGCCCGCCGTTGCAATACTGGCTGCGCCCGCAGAGACGGAGGCATTGGCGGCATCCGCAGCCCAGGCTTGCGGGGCGCCCACCATCAGCAAGGCGGCATTGAGTATGAAAGCGCCTGCTACGCCGGCGCCGGCGCGCCCCCCGCCCCTGGCGTTTTCAGCCACGGCCACCCAAAGGCTTGCTGCGGCGTTCCAGACGAGGCGGTAAATGCGGTTGATGCTGGCGTGGCTGTTCATGATGCGCCTTTTGGGACAGACAGGACGATTGCAAGATCCCAAAAGATCTCCTTTCTCCTGCCGGCGATGGTATGCCAGTTAAAGCGCCACGCCCATGCCCATGCCCCGCACATTACAAATGCAATGCAGCCCCGCCTGATCGCCCTGCCGTGCAGACGGGAATTGGCGTGATTTTGCTATTTTTTTTATAGCTAACTGTCCATACAAGTATTGGGCTACAGCCTCTTTCTACTAAAACCAGGCGATGGCGGCGTCCGTCAAGCAAGCAGGGCGCCGTGGAACCGGTTTCGCCGGGCCACAGGCACCGTCCCCTGCAAGGGGAAAAGGGCTACACGAAGTGAGCCCGATAGGGGTGTGCCGATTTTTCGGCTTCGCCAGACCGCAGGCACCGCCCCCTTGAGGGGGGAACGGGCTACACGAAGTGAGCCCGGACGGGGGGGAGCCTATTTCTCGTCTGTGTTGCCCGCTTCCGCAGCCGCAGCAGCCAACGCATCGGCTGCGGCGCTGCCGCCGAAACCACCGCCACCGCCGCCACCGGACAGGGAAGCTCCCAGGCCGGCGATGGCCTGCAGGGCGCTGTCGTAGGAGTTCACCAATCCGGCATTGCCCACAGCCGCCGTGCTGGCGTTGGAGGTTTGAATGCTCAGTGCGCCATCCACAAAGCCCAGGGTGTAGTTGCCCGAGATCGAGCTCAGGCCGCCCGCAGTAATCACATAGTTGCCCACGGCGACCGCCCCTTGCGAAGAGCCGCCGTACGCCAGCGAACCGCCGATGTCGGAGGCCGAGTCGCCCGCCACAAAGCCGTTGTAGCTCACCCCATTGCCACCGCTGTAGGCCGAGCCGTCATACAGCCGGGTGTCGCCGTTGGCCGTGACCGTCAACGCCTTGGGTGTGATGCTGGCCGTGGTGGTGGCCGTGGTGTTCAGCAGGTTGTAGTTACCGGCATCCGTGCCGCCCACGGCAATGCTGTTCACGCCCACCGATTTACCGGTGCCGGCATTCTTGTCGGCAAACGATGCAACGCCCATGATGCTCAGCACATCGCTGCCCAGCCGGTTGTCACCGTAGCCCACCGTGGCGGCAGTCGTGCCGTCATAGACCTTGTCCACGCCGCTGGCCGTCACCGTCAGGTCGGCCTTGTTGATGGTGCTGGTCGTGTTGTTGGTGTAAGTCACGGCGTAGTTGCCGTTGTTCACGCCGTCACCCACCGTCACACCGCTGGCCGTTACCGTCTTGTTGCCGGTGCCGGCGTTCTTGTCGGTGAAGGCAAAGGTGCCGCCCGTCAGGCTGTCGCCGGCAAACAGCGTGCCGCCGGTCACCGTGGCCGTCCCCACCGCCGTGGTGGTGGCGTCATAGGTTTTGGTGACATTGGCGCTGCCCACCGTCAGGCTGGCCTGGGTGACGCTGGCCTGCTGCGTGCCACCGGTGAAGGTGTAGTTGCTGGCCAGGCCGGTGCCGTCGGTGAGGCTCAGGCCGCCGACCGTCAGCGTTTTGTTGGCGCCCACGTTCTTGTCGGCCATTGTGGCCAGGCCGGAGAGGCCCAGCGTTTCACTGCCCACCAGCGGGCCGATGTTCAGCACACCGGCGGCCACGTCGACCGTGCCGTCATACGTGCGGGTGCCCGACACACTCACGGCAAACGGGTTGATGGTGCTGGTGGTGTTGTCGGCGTAGGTGACTGCGTAGTTGCCGTTGTTCACGCCGTCGCCCACCGTGACGCCGCTGGTTTGCACCGTCTTGTTGCTGTTGCCGGCGTTCTTGTCGGTGAAGGCAAAGCTGCCGCCGGTCAGGCTGTCGCCGCTGAACAGCGTGCCACCGGTCACCGTCACGCTGCCTGCGGCCGTCGTGTTGCCGTCGTAGGTTTTGGTGACGTTGCTGGTGGACAGCGTCAGGCCGGCCTGGTTGATGGTGCTGGTGGTGTTGTCCACGTAGCTGACGTTGTAGTTGGCGTTGTTGACACCATCGCCCACCGTCACGCCGGTGGTCGTCACCGTCTTGTTGCCCGTGCCGGCGTTCTTGTCGGTGAAGGCGAAGCTGCCACCGGTGGTGTTGTCGCCGGCGAACACCGTGCCGGCTGTTACTACCACCGCACCGGTTGCGCCTGTCGTGCCGTCGTAAGTCTTGGTGACATCGGAAGTCGACAAGGTCACATTGGCCTTGTTGATGGTGCTGGTCGTGTTGTCGACGTAATTGATGTTGTAGTTGCCCGTCACGTCGGCGTTGCCGCTGTCCTTGATGGTCAGGCCGCTGGCCTGGACCGTCTTGTTGCCGATGCCGAAGTTCTTGTCGGTAAAGGTCTGCGTCGCGGCCGTGTTGACCACTTCGCCCGCACCGGCGCCGGCCAGCGCGCCCACGGTGCCCGAGCCCGCAGCGGCCAGCGTGCCGTCGTAGGTCTTGGTGACCGCATCGGCCGTCACCGTCAGGTTGGCCTTGTTGATGGTGCTGGTGGTGTTGTCAGCGTACGTGACGTTGTAGTTGCCGTTGTTGAAACCGTCACCCACCGTCACGCCGGATGTCGTCACCGTCTTGTTGCCGTTGCCCGCATTTTTGTCGGTAAAGGCAAAGCTGCCGCCTGTCAGGCTGTCGCCCGCAAAGAGCGTTCCGGACGACACTGTGGCTGTGCCCGAGGCGGCCACCGTGCCGTCGTAGGTCTTGGTGACATTGTTGCTGGTGAGCGTCAGGTTGGCCTGGTTGATGGTGCTGGTGGTGTTGTTCACATAGCTGACGTTGTAATTGCCGTTGTTCACGCCGTCACCCACCGTCACGCCGAAGGTCACCACCGTCTTGTTGCCCGTGCCCACATTCTTGTCGATGAAGGAGAACGCGCCGCCCGAGGTGCTGTCACCCGCAAACACTGTGCCCGATACCACGACCACCGTGCCGCTCGCAAAGAAGTCGCCGTCGTAGGTCTTGGTGACGTCGGAAGTCGACAGGCTCAGGTTGGCCTTGTTGATGGTGCTGGTCGTGTTGTCGACGTAATTGATGTTGTAGTTGCCCGTCACGTCGGCGTTGCCGCTGTCCTTGATGGTCACCCCGCTGGCGACCACCCTCTTGTTGCCGATACCGAAGTTCTTGTCGGCAAAGGCCTGGCTGCCGGCGGCATCTACCACTTCACCCGCTGCCGCACCGGCCAGCGCGGCCACGGTGCCCGTGCCGCTGGCAGAGATCGTGCCGTCGTAGGTCTTGGTCACGCCGGTGGCCGTCACCGTCAGGTCGGCCTTGTTGATCGTGCTGGTGGTGTTGTCCACATAGCTGATGTTGTAGTTGCCGGTCACATCCACGTTGCCGCTGTCCTTGATGGTCAGGCCGCTGGCTTGCACTGTCTTGTTGCCAATGCCGAAGTTCTTGTCGGTAAACACCTGCGTGGCGGCGGTATTGACCGACTCACCCGCACCGGCACCTGCCAGCGTGCCGACCGAGCCTGTGCCCGTCGCGCTGGTCGTGCCGTCATAGGTTTTGGTCACACCCGTGGCCGTCACCGTCAGGTTGGCCTGGTTGATGGTGCTGCTGGTGTTGTCGGCATACGTGACGTTGTAGTTGGCGTTGTTGACGCCGTCGCCCACTGTCACGCCGGATGTCGTCACCGTCTTGTTGCCGTTGCCGACATTCTTGTCGGTAAAGGTGAAGGTGCCGCCGGTGGTGCTGTCACCCAGGAACACGGTACCGGCTGACACTGTGACCGTGCCTGCCGCACCTGTCGTGCCATCGTAAGTTTTGGTGACGTCGGAAGTCGACAAGGTCACGTTGGCCTTGTTGATGGTGCTCGTCGTGTCGTCCACATACGCAATGTTGTAGTTGCCCGTCACGTCGGCGTTGCCGCTGTCCTTGATGGTCACGCCGCTGGCGCGCACGGACTTGTTGCCGATACCGAAGTTCTTGTCGGTAAAGGCCTGGCTGCCGGCGGCGTCCACGACCTCGCCGGCGGCCGCGCCGGCCAGCGCGGCCACGGTGCCCGTGCCGGTGGCGGCGGTTGTTCCGTCGTAGGTCTTGGTCACGCCGGTGGCCGTGACCGTCAGGTCGGCCTTGTTGATGGTGCTGTTGGTGTTGTCGACGTAGGCAATGTTGTAGTTGCCGGTCACGTCGGCGTTCCCGCTGTCCTTGATGGTGACGCCGCTGGCGCGCACGGCCTTGTTGCCGATGCCGAAGTTCTTGTCGAGGAAGGCCTGGCTGCCGGCGGCATCCACTACTTCACCCGCAGCCGCTCCGGCCAGCGCAGCCACGGAGCCCGTGCCCGTGGCGCTGGTCGTGCCGTCATAAGTTTTGGTCACACCTGTGGCCGTGACTGTCAGGCTGGCCTTGTTGATGGTGCTGGTGGTGTTGTCGACGTAGCTGACGTTGTAGTTGTTGCCGCTATTGCCGTCATGGATTGTCACGCCGGCCGCCGTCACCGTCTTGTTGCCGGTGCCGGCGTTCTTGTCGGTAAAGGCGAAGCTGCCGCCCGAAACGATGTCACCGCCCAGCAAGGCCGTGCCGCCCGTGGCCACGGCAGTGCCGGCGGCCGAGGTGGTCCCGTCATAGGTCTTGGTGACATCACTGGTGGTCAGCACCAGGTTGGCCTGGTTGATGGTGCTGCTCATGTTTTCGGCATAGCTGACGTTGTAGTTGCTGTTGTTCACGCCGTCACCCACCGTTACGCCGCTGGTCGTCACGGTCCTGATGCCATTGCCCACATTCCTGTTGGTAAAGGCAAAGGTTCCGCCTGTGGCGCTGTCACCCGCGAAGATCGTGCCGCTCGTCACGACCACGGTGCCGTTGGCGGAGTAAGTGCCGTCGTAGGTCTTGGTGACGTCGGAGGTCGACAGGGTCACATCGGCCTTGTTGATGGTGCTGGCCGTGTTGTCGACGTAGGCAATGTTGTAGTTGCCTGTCACGTCGGCGTTGCCGCTGTCCTTGATGGTCACGCCGCTGGCGACTACTGTCTTGTTGCCAATACCGAAGTTCTTGTCGGCAAAGGCCTGGCTGCCGGTGGCATCCACCACTTCACCCGCGCCGGCGCCGGCCAGCGCGGCAACAGTGCCCGTACCGGTCGCCATGGTCGTACCGTCGTAGGTCTTGGTCACTGCATTGGCCGTCACCGTCAGGTCGGCCTTGTTGATGGTGCTCGTCGTGTTGTCAACGTAGGCGATGTTGTAGTTGCCCGTGACATCCAAATTGCCGCTGTCCTTGATGGTCACACCGCTGGCGCGCACCGACTTGCTGGCTATACCGAAGTTCTTGTCGAGGAAGGCCTGGCTGCCGGCGGCATCCACCACTTCGCCCGCACCGGCGCCCGCCAGAGCAGCCACGGTGCCCGTGCCTGTGGCGGCGGTCGTACCATCGTAGGTTTTGGTCACCGCATTGGCCGTCACCGTCAGGTCGGCCTTGTTGATGGTGCTGGTGGTGTTGTCGACGTAGCTGATGTTGTAATTGCCGGTCACATCGACGTTTCCGCTGTCCTTGATGGTCAGGCCGCTGGCCTGGACCGTCTTGTTGCCGGCGCCGAAGTTCTTGTCGGTAAACACCTGCGTCGCGGCCGTGTTGACCACTTCACCCGCACCGGCGCCTGCCAGCGTGCCGACCGAGCCCGTGCCCGTGGCGCTGGTCGTACCGTCATAGGTTTTGGTCACGCCCGTGGCCGTCACCGTCAGGTTGGCCTTGTCGATTGTGCTGGTGGTGTTGTCTACATAGCTGACGTTGTAGTTGTTGCCGCCATTGCCGTCATTCACCGTCACGCCAGCCGCCGTCACAGTCTTGTTGCCGGTGCCCACATTCTTGTTGGTGAAAGCAAAGCTGCCGCCGCTGGCGGTGTCACCGCCCAGCAGCGCCGTGCCGGCCGTGGCCACCGCCGTGCCGGCAGCCGAGAGCGTGCCGTCATAGGTTTTGGTCACGTCGCTGGTGCTCAGCGTCAGGTTGGCTTTGGCGATGTCGAGCCCGCCGCCGATGATGTCGTAACCCTGCTGGTTCGAGTAATAACCCGTGAGGTAGCTGCCCGCGTTGCGCGCGCTGGCGTTGCTGCCCGACACCCCCACGACGCCGGTGGTGGCGCCTGCCTGCGTGCCGCCGTCATAGGTCACGTTGGTGTCGGCCAGGGTCAGCCCGGTCAGGAAGCCGCGCAGCAGCGGGCCGGTGTTGCCCTCGTAAATGCGCCAGGTGGTGCCGTCTCCGCCTACATTGCTGGCGTTCCAGCCGGCGTCGGTGAAAGTCTGGGCCTTCATCATGTCAGCGGTGAGGATGCCTGTGCCCCCGCCTCCACTGCCGGCCTGGCCGCTAGTCTGGGTGTCCCAGAAACTGGCGGTCACCGTGCCAATGTTGTCCCAACCCACCAGGCCGCCCGTCTCCGAGGAGCCCTGCACCAGGCCGTTGGCATAGCTGCTGGTGATGGTGCCGCTGTTGATGCCCGCCAGGCCGCCCGTCGTATGGTCGCTGGCAGTGCCCACGGCACCGCTGGCATAGCTGTTGGAGATGGCGTTGCTGTTGACCCCCACCAGTCCGCCGGCGTTGCTGCCGAGGACGGTTCCGGTGGCGTAGCTGCCGCTCACGGTTCCGCTGTTGGTCCCCGCCAATCCCCCCGTATAGATCGAGCCGGACACATCGCCGCTCGCGTAACTGTTGCTGATGGTTCCGGCATTGGTGCCGACCAGCCCGCCCACTCTCGAACTGCCGTTCACGGCCGCCGAGCTATGGCTGTTGATGATCGTTCCAATGGAGCGGCCGACCAGCGCGCCTACGGTGTCGTCGCCAGTGACACTGCCTCCCGTCAGCCCCAGGTTGGAGACTGTTCCGCCGTTCATCAAACTGATCAAACCTACATCGGTGCCAGGCCTGTTGATGACGAGTTGGTCAATCACATGGCCGCCGCCATCCAGGGTGCCAAAAAATTGCGCGCCTCTGGCGATGGGGTTGAAGCCCGCACCCGCATTCCAGTTCACGGTACCGCTGGCATCGATGTTGTTGGCCAGTTTGAAGTTCTTGTTCAACATGTCGGCGGAGCCCGCGCCCTGCAGGCCATAGACATCGGCGATCTGGTAGACCGTGCCGGTGCTCAGGCCATCGCCGGCCAGCGCGCGCACAAAGGTGCCGCCGGTGATGCGGAAGTCACCCGCGGAGAAGGTGGGCAAAGTACCGACCTGGCTGAAGGTGCCGGCCTTGAGGTCAAACACGCCGCTGACGTTAATGGCCGCCGGGGCGCTGATACTGCCCTGGGCGCTGAGCGCCAGGCCTGCGGCGCCGATGGCACTGGTCAGGTTGATATCGCCTGCCGTGGCCGTGAGGTTGATGTTGTCATTGGTGGCAGCAAAGGCATTACCCACCGTGATGCCCGAGGCCGAGCTGGAGGTAAGGCTGACGTTTTGCGCCGAGCCGCTGTCGGTGCTGATGCTGTAGTTGGCGGTGTCTATCGCATTGGCGGTGCTGATGCTGATGTCACCCGTGGCGCCGGTGGTGGACAGCGTCTGCAGGCCGCTGACGTCGGTGCCCAGTGCAATCCCGTCCTGCGCCGAGGCGGTCAAGGTAGTGGCCGTGATGTTGTTGTCGGTGCCGTTGGCGTCGGTGATGGCGCCTACTGCGGCCGTGAGTGTGACGTTCGCTCCAGAAACGGTCTTCACGTCCAGGCCCGCGTAGGAGGTCAAAGAAATATCACCCGTAGTCGAAACGTTTTCAACGGTGCCCCCGGTCAGGTTGATGCGTATCGACCCGGAAGTGCTGGTGGCAGTCATGGAGGGTGAATCGACCAGGTCCATGTCTATGCCAGTTGCGGCATTCAGCGTCACCCCGCCAGCGGCGGATACGGTGTGCATGCCGGTGATGCTGCCGCTGCCGGCAGTGATGTGAACTGCGCCAATAGCGCTGCTAACGGCGGCATTTACGGCGACATCGGTGGCACCGGCGAGGGTTAAAGCCCCATCGGCCACAAAAACAGGTGCTGCCACGGTCAGTGCGCCGGCTGTGGTGCTCACAGCCACATTGCCGGTGCCCGTGGTAGACACACCGTTGATAGCGCCGCCGGGAACGGCAGCGCCCCCAAAGGTCACCTGGTCAATCGCCAGCGCCTTGTTGTTGCTGATGCCGATGTTGCTACCAGCCACCGCCGAGACTGCGTTCACGCTGGTGTTCAGCGTGTTGTCGCCGCCCGCGCCGGCGCCGATGTAGCCGCCGGCCCGCACGGCCAGGTTGTTGCCGGTCAATGCCATCGTCACGGCGTCGGCCTGCTGTATGTTCGCTCCGGCAGAAACATAGAGGTCGCCCGTGTTCGTTGTGGCCTTCCCTACGCCCGAAAAGATGACATCGCGCCCCGCTTCAAGCCGGATATTGCCGTCGATGGCCGACAGCGTGCCTCCGTTGATGGTCAGGTCGTTGCCGCCGCCCGCGCTCAGGCTGATGTTGCCGGCGCCGTTGCGGCCCAGGCCGTTCACCGTGAGCGCGCCGTTGCTGGTGGCGATGTCCAGGTCCCCCGTTGTGAACGTGTTCTGCACCTGCGCGCCGACCAGGGTCACAGCACCGCCGCCATAGATGACACGGACCGAGCCCGCGGCACCCGCGTTCTTGTTTTGCGCCGTGCCGGTGACGGGAATGATGCCCAGGCGCTGGCTCAAATCACCCGCCCCCGTACCCGCGCCTATGCCCTGGTTGGCCGTCACGGCAACCGTCGCGCCATTGAACCAGCCGCCGGGCACCTGCTGCACATAGCCGGCCGCTGCGGTCACATTCACCGCCTTGCTGGCGCCCGCGGCGCCGCCGGCCAGCCCATTGCCGCCTGTCGCATCGATGGAGCCGATCGACACATTGTGGTTGGCGCCGCCAGCGCTCACCGTCACAAAGCCGCCCGCGCCGCCGTTGTTGGCCAGCAGGGTGCCGCCGCCCACGGCATTGCCGCCCTTGGCATTGGCGCTGCCGGCCAGGCTGACGCTGCCGTTGCTGGCGGTCATGGTGATATTGCCCGCGGCGCCTATGCTGCAAATACTGTTGTTGCTGCAACCGGCATTTTCGACAAAGCTCAGCACATTGCCGCTGCCGGTGATGTCGGCATTGGCGCCCGCCGTTTTGATATTGACCGTACCGCCTGTGCCCGACACGATGGTCGCGCCGCCGTTTTGGGAGTAGTTGGTGTTAACCCGGTTGAGCGAACCTGCGCCGCCGTGCGCGTCGAGGTTGCCGAACTGGATGGTGGCGCCTGCGCCTTTGGTGTCCAGCGTGACGTTGCCGGCATTGCCGCCGTTGTTGCCGGGATTGGAGTTGCCGACGTACTTTCCGCCCCAGGTGCTGATCGCCCCCGTCGTGATGGAGGCCGCGCCTGTGGCCACCGTCGTGACGGAGACGTTGCCGCCGCTGCCGCCGTTGCCGATGTAGCCCGCCTGCCCGCCCTGCGCGGAAAGGTTGCCCACGCTGATCGTGCCTGCACCACTGGTGGAGGTGGTTTTGATATCGATCGCGCCGCCATTGCCGCCGATGCCGAAATTCCAGGCAAAGTTGGTGCCGCCGCCGCTGCCGTTGCCGCCGTTGGCCAGCACATTGCCCGCTATCGCGATGCCGGCGCCGGCGGCCGCCGCAGTCACGTTCACGTTGCCGCCGCGGCCGCCTGCGTTGGCGGCGTTGCCCGTGGTGTTGTTGGCATTGGCGTTGCTGCCCTGCGCGGCGAGGTCGCCCGTGATGTTGATGGAGCCGCCATTGGCGGTGAGCGTGATGTCGCCGGCGTTCGAGCCGTTGGTGTCCATGCTGCTGGGTGCGCCGGAGGTCACGATGGCGCTGCTGCCGCTGCCGGATGCCGTCAGGGCCCCGCCGGCGGTGATGGCCACATTGGCGCCCACGGTGGATACCGTTACCGCGTTTTGCGCGTAGTCGTCATTGGCGTTCAGCGTGATGGTGTTGGCGCTGCCGCCCGTGGTGCTGACGGCCTTGTTGAGCGTCAGGCTGTCTGTCGCACCGCCGCTATCGACGGTGGCCAGCGAAATCGCGCCACCCGTGCTGCTCACGCCGACAATCGAGCCGCCATGGGGAGGGGTCGTACCCTGGAAGGTGACCGTATCCACCGTCAGCGCGCCGGTGTTGCTCACCGAAATCGCACCCGGTGCCACCGCAGAGAGCGTATTCACCTGCGTGTTGAGCTTGTCGTCACCAGCCACCGCGGCGCCGCTGTTGCCGATATAGCCAGTCGATCGTATGGAGAGTTTGTCAGCGGTGACCGCAATGCCGGTGCCGCCCTGCTGGATATTGCGCCCCCCCAGGTAGACATCACCCGCGGCGGTGATGGCGCCCGTGCCGTTGAAGATGATGTCCTGCTGGCCGTTGAGTTCCACGTAGCCGGCAACGATGCCAGAACCATTGCCGATGGTGATGTCCCGGGCATTCAGTTTCACATTGCCGCCGTTGGTGTTGATGGCCGCGCCGTTGGCGAGGCTGATATCACCTACGAAGCCTCCGCCGGCAAAGGCATTCACATTCAGTGCGCCATTGGTGCTGGTGATCGACTGGTTGATGGCGATGTTGTTGTCCGCGACCAGGGCCAGCGTGCCGGCGCGTGAGCCGGTATAGGTCACGGCGTCAACGACTGTGATGTTGCCCGCGCCCGCACCGTCCGGGTTATTAGTGCTGATAACCACGTCGTTGTTGGCCAGCGCCGCCGTGAGGGACGCCGTAGTCAGCAGCGAATCGTCCACCGCGCCGCTGGCGGCAAAGGGCTGGCCCGCGCCGCCGTCGGCGCTGCTGTCGCCCACGGCATAGCCCGCAGCGGCATCGGCGCTGGCGCTGTCGACGGCGATCCAGATATTGGTGGGGTCCAGCAGCAGCGTGCCCTTGTGGCCATTCGCCGCCGAGGTATCGACCTCGCCCTTGAAAGCCAGCAGGCCTTTGCCCGACACCTCAACAAAACCGCCGTCGCCGCTGTCCGCGCCGCCCCTGGCCGAGATGCTGCCGTTGTAGCGCGTGGTGCCGTCGGACCAGACAATGACCTTGCCGCCGTCGCCCGAAGTGATGGCGTCGGCATTCACGTTGGCGTCCGCACTCACATAGGTGGCCGAGGCATTTTTGACCGCCGCGTTCTTGCCCTGGAAGTCGCCGCCAATCAGCGCCGTGCCGCCGCCGGCATCGCCCGAGACATCGACGTGGGCCGCATCAAACAGGCCCACCTTGTCGCCGGTAACCTGTACCCGGCCGCCGCGTTCGCCCGTGCCTTTGCCGCTGGCGTCCAGCGTGCCGCTCACATGCACCACGCCGCTGTCACCGCCTTCGAGGCGGATCACGCCGCCCTGGTTGTTCAGGGTCCTGGCCTCAATGACGCCCGAGTTGTTGACCACCGTGCGCAGCAAGGCGTCTGTGGCGCTTGCCGTCAGGATCACCTGGCCGCCGTCGGCCTTGATCAGGTGCCGGTTGTCGGCCAGTGCATTAAGGGCCGCCTGGTCGATGCTGTAGCCCAGCAGGTTGCCATTGTCGATATGGAGGGTGACCTTGTTGCCCGCCGCCAGCAAGGCGGTGCCCAGCGTCGCGCCGATCACGCCTTCGTTGCGCACTTCAGGCGCCAGCAGGGCGATGTAGCCGCCGTTGGCCGCCGTGAGCGTGCCCTGGTTGACCACCGAGCCTGAACTGCTGGAGCCCGTGAACACATGGTTGCCGGCCATGAAGTCGGCATTGCTCATCGACAGCGTCGAAGCCACCAGGCCGCCCACGTTGACTTGCGAACCGGCGCCGAAGAGCACGCCGTTCGGGTTCAGGATAAACACCTGGCCGTTGGCCGTCAGGCTGCCCAGCAACTCGCTGGGGCTGCTGCCGGTAATGCGGTTCAGCGCTATCGCCGCCGCGTTGGGCTGGTTGAACCGGAGCGCCTCGTTGGCCGCAGTCGACAGCGATGTCCAGTCGATGGCCACGCGCTGGGAGCTTTGGTTGATCGTGGTGGTGTTGCCGACGGTGGAAATCCCGGCGGCGCCTGCCGTCACGCTGGCATTGGCGGCATCGGCGGCACGGGCCTGGTGGGTGATCACAGTGAGGGAGGTCAGCAGCACCAGCGCTGCCCGGCACGCGCTATTGAGCCTGAAGCCCGAACCTGCACCGCCCCCTTCAGCCGCACCGGCCGGCGCCGAGCCAAACAGCACGCTGCTGCGCGCCGAGCCGCCCTTGCCGCGCCCTTTGGCGTTTTCCGCCACCGCCACCCACAGGCTGAGTGCGGCGTTCCAGACAAGGCGGTAAATGCGGTTCATGCTGGCGTGGCTCTTCATGGCGTAGGTCCTCCGGAAAATAGACAGGGGCGGCTCCCGGCTACAGGCACGCGCGACACGGGCGCACGCGGGTAACCGTGACAAAACGTACAAATCGTAAAAGTCCGCCCGCCGCCTGTATGTCCCCACTTTTGGGGACGCGGCGCTTGCGCCGCTGGTGAAAATTTCCCTTTTCGCCTGTGGGTTCCGGTGCCCGGAACAGCACGCCGCCGGAACAAAAGCCAGGGCCGCACCCGGCTTCCGGGCACCGGTTTTTTGTAACAAGCCCGGTGCCCAGACACGCTGCCGATGCCGGACGAGCGCCGGCAGGTTTGCGTGCGTGTCCCCAGTTTTGGGGACAAGCACGCAAGCCGGGCAACCGCAAAATCCATCCCGGACGCGGGCGCACCCGCCAGGGCGGCCATTTGCTATCGTTTTTATAGCTGCCTGCGCTTGCCAGCAAAGGGCTGGAGACCAATTTGCCTGCTATTTCGCTTCGCTGGAAGCTCTTGCGCAAATGGCGGGGCCGCTGCGCGGCGCTGCTGCTGGCCGCGCTGTTGCCGGCGCCGGCGAGCCTGCAGCCGCTCACTGCCGATGCCTTGCATATCACTGCCGCCGAGCTTTTAGCGGTAGACGGCCGCGCGTTTTCGCCGCCACCCTACGCGCTGCAAGCCGGCACGCCGCCGGGCGCCTGGCAGAAGGTAAGCCTGCCGCATGCCTTGCCGAGGCAACTGATTCCGGACCGCGACGACGCCGAGGCGCCGCAGACCGTGGTCACCTGGTACCGCGCGCAACTGCCGGCGCGCCCTGCTTCGCGCGAGCCTCAGTACCTCTACGTCCCGCGCTGGAAGAGCGACGGGCAGATCGCGGTGTATGGCGACGGCCGCCTGGTCTACCAATCGCATTCCAACCTGCTGTGGAACGGCTCCAACCATCCGCTGTGGATCGCGCTGGATGGGACCGCCGATGCGGCGCCGGTGCAGACCATCGTGTTGCGCATTGAGCGGCTGCGCACCACCGGCGGCGCGATTTCCAGCCTGTGGGTGGGGGACGAGGCCGCCATCGGCTGGCGCTACCGTATCCGCGATGCGCTGCAGATACAGCTGCCGCTGATGAGCAGCGCAGCCTTCCTGGCCGTAGGCATGTTCGCGTTGTCGGTGTGGATGCGGCAACGGCGGGTGTCTGGGGGCGCCTCGCTCTATCTGCTGTTTTTCATCATCTCAGTCGCTTCCTATCTCCGCTGCCTGCACTACTACGTGGGCCAGCACCGGCTGCCGGTGTCTGACGAATGGTTTGGCTGGTTCACCATCAACTCGCTCTTCTGGCTGATTGCCGCGGCGCACTTCTTTTTGGTCCGGCTGCACCGTCAGCAACAGCCGTGGCTGAACCGTTCAGTTCTGCTGCTCACGGCGGCGGTCGGCGTGCTGACGCTGCCGGTGTTTGCCGGCAACTGGCCGGGCGCCACCGCGCTGGCGCCGCTGGCCTACCTTTTTGTGCTGGTCATGGGCATCACGGCTTTCGGCTACGGCCTGGCGAACGCCTGGCGTGCCCGCTCGCGCGACGGCATGGTGCTGGCCGGCTGGAGCCTCTTGAGCATGGGGATAGGTGTGTATGACTGGCTGCTGCAGAACAACCACGTCAGCGTGGAAGGCAGCTTCCTGGGCTCCTATGCCAACGTGGGCGCATTCTTCATCTTTGTGTACATCATGTTCCAGCGTTACACCCGCGCCATTGAAGAGGCCCGCCAGGTCAACGCCGGGCTGGAGCAGCGACTGCAGGCGCAGGAGGCCGAACTGAACCGAAGCCATGCACTGTTGCGCGAGGTCGAGCAGCGGCAGATGCTGAGCCAGGAACGCCAGCGCCTGATGCAGGACATGCACGACGGACTGGGCTCCTCGCTGGTCAGCGCGCTGCGCGTGGTCGAGCGCGGGCGGCTGGAAGACATCCAGGTGGCCGAAGTGCTCAAGAGCTGCATCGACGACCTCAAGCTGGCGATCGACTCGATGGAGCCGGTGGAGGCCGACCTGTTGCTGCTGCTGGCCACGCTGCGCTTTCGCCTGGGCAGCCGGCTGGAGAGCACCGGCATCGCACTGCGATGGGAGATCAGCGATGTGCCGACACTGGACTGGCTGGACCCGCGCAATGCGCTGCACATACTGCGCATCCTGCAGGAAGCCTTTGCCAACATCCTCAAGCACGCCCAAGCCAGCGAAATACGCGTGACCACCGCCGCGGGTGACGGCTGGGTGTACGTCGGCATCACCGACAACGGGAAAGGCTTTGCCGTGGAAGCAGCGCTGGATAACGGCCGCAAAGGCGGCAAGGGCGGCAAGGGTTTGTCCAACCAGCGCCGCCGCGCGCAAGCCATAGGCGGCGACGTGGCGTTTGAATCCTCGGCAGCCGGCACGCGCCTGACCTTGCGCTTGCCGGTGCAGCGGCCCGTAACGGCCTGAATGGGCGGCCGCCGGAAGCTGAGACCCCTACTCCCCGCCAGCCAGCGCTGCATTCTCTGCAGCGGCATCGTTCAACGCTTTGATCAGCGCGGCGTCACTCGACACAGTCGATTCACCGTCGATATCGCTGCCCAGATCCTTGTCGGCGCTGGTAACGGTGTTGATCGCGGTCACATACGGCCCATCCAGCACCCCCGTCACGCCGAAAAGAGATGCAGGCAATGGCGGCGTACCGGTCATCGTCAGTGTGCCGTTGGTGTAGACAACGTTGTAACCCAGGGCCGATGCCAGCGTGCCCTGCGTGATGGCGTGTGTCGGGCCCGTCGTGGCAGCGCCTGTGGGCGCCGACAGCGCGCCGCCCAGCGCGCTGGCCGCGGTGTCGCCCGCCACCAGGCCGCTGTTGACGGTGTAGGTCAGAGCCGGGTCGGCGCCGCCGTAGGCCTTGCTCACGTTATCGCCGCGCACATTGAGCGTCGGCACAACGCTGTAGACAAAGCGGTTGCCAGTCAGCGAGGTCATCGAGGCATCGGTGGGCGCATTGGCGGCGAAGGTGCGGCCAAACGCATTGCCGGTGGAGACCAGGCCGCCCAGGGTGTTTGCCGTCGGATCGGTTGCGTAGACGAGGAAGCGGCCTGCGCCCGGATTGAGCGCACCCGCGCCCGCGTTGTTCACAAAGTTGCGCCCGGCGGCCAGCACCAGCGCATCGTTGGCGGCACTGCCGGAGGCCACGCTGTTGTTCAAGGTGAGGTCGCTGGCCGCGCCCGTTGTGCGTATCAGAACTTTGCCGGTGGCGGTCAGGCCTGCGGTGTTGACGGTGCCGACAGCCAGCGCGCCAGCCTGCGTGTAGCTGGCATCGCCGGTATTGCCCGCCAGCGTTGTCACCGCATTGCCCGCGTGGTCGAGCGTGTGCGAGCCGGTGCCCAACAGCTCCAGGCCGGTGGCGGTGATCGCCGCTGTCTGGGTACTGGTGCCAGCGGTGTTCAGCGTGAGTTCACTGGCCGTCAGCGCGCCATTGATGGCGATGTTGCCGGCGGTGGTGGTCAGCTTCAACTTGTCTTGCGCATTGCCGAAGGCGGCGTCTACCGTGATGCCGGCGCCGGACAACAGGCTGACCGTCTGTGCGGACCCGGCGTTGGTGGTGATGCCGAAGTTGCTGGTGTTGACGGCATTGGCGGCGGCGATGGTGATGTCGCCCGTCGCACCTGTGGTCGCCAGGGTTTGCAGGCCGGTCACATTGGTGCCCAGCATGATGCCGTCGCGCGCACTTGCATTGAGCGAGGTGGCGGTGATGTTGTTGGCCGCGCCATTGGCGTCGGTAATTGAGCCGGCCGCTGCGCTGAGGGTGACCGAGCTGCCGGCCACCGTTTTGACCGCGAGGTTGCCGGCCGCGGCGGTGACGCTGACAGCGCCCGGTGCGCTGATGTTTTCGAGGGTGGCGCCATTGTTCAGTGAGAGATTGACTTGCGAGGCACCGCCATTCGCCACCGCGGTAACCGAGGTCGCGTCCCAGATATTCACCGGGGCAGCGGTGCTGGCGCCTATGCTGCCATTGCCCGCCTCCAGGTAAACCGAGCCACCCGAGGAGGTCCAGATGTTGGGCGAGATTGTTTGCGCACTGATGCCGCCCGTGGCCACCACGCTGAAGCCTGCGGTGCCCGCCGTCGTACCCGAGGCGGTGCTCGACGTGGCAAGGGCGCTGCCACCTAAAAAGATATTCCCCGTGTTGGCGATATCGACGCGACCCTGGCTGAAGATGAAGTTCAGGAAGCTGGCGGTGGCAGCGGTGTTGCGAAGGGTGAGGTTGCCTGATGTACTGTTGGTGAGGTTGCCGAAATTCTGAACCCGGTTACCTGCGTGGGTGAGCGTCATGCCCCCGAAGCTGGTGACCTGCAAGGTGTCCGCGACGATGGCCTGGGTTTGCGACACGGCGCCGCTGCTGTGCAGCATCACCCTGCCGGTGCCGGAGTGGGTGATGCCGGCCGTTCCGTCAACCGTTCCCACCGACAGCGCAGAGGCCGAGCGGACCTGGAAATTGTTCGTTCCGTAGCCGCGGCCGCTGAGCTGGATGATCTGGTTGGCCGTGTTGCTCAAGGCGACGCTTCCTGCATCGACGTTCAGATTGGCAGCTGTGAGTCCCGCCGTCTGCGTGATCGTGCCCGAGGTGCTGTCGTTAAGCAGGCTCAGAATGGGTGCGCTGGCCAGGTTGATCGCGCCGCCGGTGTCGCCGATGGATATGCCGCCCGTATTCAACGTGCTGCCGATCTCGATCACCGACGCGGTGATCCGGTTGAGCTCGGCGTTGCTCAGGTTCATGGCGGTGGTTTCTGATGCGCCGCCAAGTGTGATCGACCGGCTGTTGTTGAGGAAGTCCGCGCTGACCACCACCTTGCCCGCGCCCGCGTTGACGGCAGAGCCGATGTTGATGCGGTCGCCCATCAGCGTGATCGCACCGCCTCCGCTGGTGATGCTGGTGCCGTCGATGTTCAGGGCGTAGCTGCCGGCCGGCGCAATGGCAGCCGCTGGAAAATTCATTCCGCGCAGCGTCATGGCCGCCGTGTTGGAGTTAATGCTGCCGCCGGTCAGGCTCACGGCATGACCGCCGCCCATGGAGCTTACCCCACCGAGGCTTCCGATCATGGTGACCGGGCCGGTCGAGTTGATACTGCCGCCAACCATGGAGATGCCGTTAATGGTCGGCGTCCCCCCGCCCGAAACACTGAAAATCCCCGTACTGCTAAAACCCTGCCTCCCTGCGATGATGTCTGCGCCGGCATCGATAAGGACGCCGGAGCCGCTGATCCCGGCAGCACCCAAGTTTGAGGAACCGTCGAGTGTGATGCCGCGCAAGGTGCCGGACTGCACTTTGCCTCTTGCCATCAGGCCATAGCTCTCTGTGACGACGCCGTTAGCGGAAGTCCCCCGGCCGGTAACCGTCACATTGCCGCCGGTGCTGGACACCTCCGAGCCGGTGCCGAGCTCGGCGCCCGCGCTGCCAGTCAGGATACCAAACACCACACGTCCGGTGATGTCGATGTTGCCGGCACCCGTAATCTTGGCCAAGGAATCCAGCCGTACCCCGCGGGACACCTGACCGGCGAGTATGGGCAGACTTACATCACCGTTCACCGTGACAGCGCCGCTGCCGCCCGTCACGTTCGAATCGCTGATGACCACGCCGCCCGCGGAGCCGCCGGTGGCGCTGCCGCCACCGCTCTTCAGGTTGCCGGTGATGTTGATCGTGCCGCCGCCGGTGACGCGGACGTTGGTTTGCGTGGCGCCGGAATTGACGAGCTCAACCGCGTGATGGCTCGAATTGGCATTGGACGCATCGATGCTGATGTTGCCGCTGCTGGTCAGGCTGCTGCCCATCAGCTTGATGGCTGAACTGGCGCTGTTGATGTTGGCATTGCCGCTGGTGAGGGTGGCACGGTCCAGCAGCACGCCATACTGCGCCATGTCAGCCGTGATGCCATTGATGGTGAGGGCGCCGGTGCCGGCGTTCACCGTGCCCTGGGACACCAGAACACCCGAACTCCCCGTCTGGCCCGCCCCGGTCAATGAAATGGCGCCTCCGCTGCTTTGAACAATCGCATTGCTGATATCCAGCGCGCCGGCGGAGTTGACGGTGATCGTGCCTGCGCCGCTGGTCACGGCCAGCCCGGAGCTCTTGATGGCCTGGGTGGCCGAAGCCGTACTCAGCACAAGCGCGCCGCCGCCGGAGGTCTTGAATGTCAGGGCAGCTCCATCGCCGCTGCCCGTGAGGTCAATACCGGTGCCGGTGGGCCCGGTGGTCTTGATCGTGAGGCTCAGGCCAGTGGGCATGTCCACATCGGCATTGGTGAAGTTGCCCGTGACGTTGATCGAGTCCGTGGCCTCGATGGTCATGTCGGCGCCGACCGATTCAAGAAAGTCCTCGTAAATGGTGTTGGCCGCTCCACCATTACCGGCCGCAATGGTCATCGTGGCCGGGTCCAGCAGCCAGTTGCCGTTCTTGCCTTGCGGCGCCCGCGTGTTGACCCTGAAGCCTGGCAGTATCTTGAAGCTCGCGGCGCTGGTTTCGATAAAACCGCCGTCGCCGCCATCGGGGGCAGAGGCGTCCAGCGTGCCGCCGATATTGACCATGCCGTGTTCCATGTCGCCGATCAGCATGATGCGCCCGGCCTTGTTGGCAATCGTCTTTGCTTCAATCACGCCGGTGTTGTTGACGGTCGCAGTTGTCAGGCTGTCGAGTGCCTTGGCACCGAGCAGCACCTGGCCGCCATCGGCCTGGATGAGTTGCTTGTTCTCGGCCAGCGCATTGATGGCGCCCTGGTCGATGCTGTAGCCCAGCAGGCTGCCGTTGTCCAGGTTGAGCGTGACCTTGTTGCCCGCTGCAAGCAAGGCGGTTCCCAGGCTGGCGGTCATCACGCCCTCGTTGCGCACCTCGGGCGCCAGCAACGCCAGGTAGCCGCCCTGCCCTGCATTCAGGTTGCCTTGATTGACGACGGAACCGCTGGAGCGGTTGTTGCTGAACACGTGGTTGCCGGCCATGAAGTCCGCATTGCTCATGGACAGCGTCGAAGCCACCAGCCCGCCGACATTGACCTGCGAACCCGCGCCAAACAACACGCCGTTCGGATTCAGGATGAAGACCTGGCCGTTGGCGATCAAGCTGCCCAGCAACTCGCTGGGGTTGCTGCCGGTAATGCGGTTCAGCGCAATCGCCTGCGCATTGGGCTGGTTGAAGATCAGCGCTTCCTGCGCCGCTGTGGAAAGCGAAGTCCAGTCAATCGCTGCGCGCTGCGTGGTCTGGTGGATGGTGGTGGTGTTGCCCACCGTGGAGATCGCGGCAGAGCCGGCTGTCACGCTGGCGTCGGCCGCGTTGGCGGCATGAGCCTGGTTCGTCAGAACCGAGAGGGACGTGAACAGCACCAGCGCCGCACGGCAAGCGGCCCTGAGCGTGAAGCCCGAGGCTGCATCGCCCATCGCAGCAGAACCGAACAACACGCTGCTGCGCACCGAGCCGCCCTTGCCACGCCCCCTGGCGTTTTCAGCGACAGCCACCCAAAGGTTCAGGCTTGCGTTCCACACCAGTCGATAGATGCGATTCATGCTGGCGTGGCTTTTCATGGGCGGCTTTCGTAGGCGATAAAGGCAAAGGCGACCGGTTGATCCGCCAGGCTGTCAAGCCGGTGCACCGCACCCCGGAGCGGATCATCCGGATTGACGGCCGTCATCGTACGAATGACAGGGCCGGCTGTCTGTAGCACGTATGCGCTACAGCAGGCTTCCTGGAATTTATGGAGTGAAATCAGGCTGAAGCCCAATGCAGGCATAGGGATTTCGCTATCAAAAATGTAGCAACTACCCGACCTCAACTTTGCGTGCCGCCTAGCATTCATCGGCGTCAAAGCCCACCGGCATGCGCACACCGCAGCCCTCGACGCGTGTCGCAGTGCCTTCTGGTCTATCGCCCACGCTGCGTTGTTGCCGCGGGTTCAAAAGGTTTTCACCCTGCTCGGCCTGCATGCCTTGCAACACGGCGCTGTACTGCGCCATCAGTTCACCGCCCGAAGTGCTTGTGGCGACGGGCAGCGGTGTCCCGCCCACCCACACGCCGTTGACCCGCAGCGTGACCACGCCTGTTCCGGCGTTGATGGCCGAGCCCGCGCCGAAGTTGATGCCGGCCGCGCCGGCCTGGCGGTCGGCTGGTAACGCGCCGGCATCCCCGGCGGATGCGGTGAAGGCGCCGTTGGCCGTATTGATCACGCTGTTGAGGTTGATGTTGCGCCCGGCTTGCAAGTTCAGTGCGCCGCCTGCGGTGCCTGCCACGTTGATGTTCGAGTTCACCGTGATGTCGTTGCTGGCCTGCAGCGTGACCGCCGTGCCGCCGGCCAGTGTGGCGCTGAGGGCGGAGGGGTTGAAGCTCATGGTCTGGCCTGTGCCGTTGGCATAGCTGATGCCGCGCGGTGTGCCCATCAGCACCTGGCCGTTGTTGCCGCCGGCATTCGGGCTGGCCACCAGGTAGTTGCCGTTGCCCAGCGGCGTCACGGCGCTGATGTCCAGTCCCGTGCTGCTGTCCACCGCCTTGAAGCCCACGCGGTCATTGGCCGCGGTTCCCACCAGACTGTTGAGGCTGTTGACCGCGCCGCTGACGCCGCCCGCGCCGCTGCCCCAGGTCACGGCCCCGGCATCGGTCAGGGCGCCGTTGTCCCAGCGTGAGCTGCTCACCACATAGTCGCCGGTGGCCAGCGCCGTGACGCCGGTGGCGCCCACCTTGTCGTTGGTCTGGCTGCCCACCAGGCTGTTGGCGGCGCCGACAACGCCGGTCGTGCCGGTGCTGCCGTTGCCCCATGTCACGGCGCCTGCGTCCACCACACCGCCGTTGTCCCACTGCGAGCTGCGCACCACATAGTTGCCGTTGGCCAGCGCCGTGACACCGTCGGAGCCCAGAAAATCGCTGGCGCTGCTGCCCAGCAAGCTGTTGCCCGCGTTGATGGAGCCGACCAGCCCGGTGCTGCCATTGCCCCAGGTGATGGCGCCTACATTGACCAGTGCGCCGCTGTCCCACAACGGGCTGCGCACCACGTAGTTGCCATTGGTCAATGCCGTAATGCCGTAGTTGCCGACGGCATCATTGGCCTGCAGGCCGACAAAGCTGTTGGCGGCGCTGACGGGGCCGACCAGGCCCGTCGCGCCATTGACCCACGTGGCCGCGCCGGCATCGGCGATTGCGCCGTTATCCCAGACGGGCGAACTCACCACATAGTTGCCATTGCTCAGCACGGTGACTCCGGTGCCGTTGCCGGAGCCCACCTGGTCACTCGCCTGGGTGCCGTACAGGCTGTTGGCGGTACTGATGTCGCCGGTGATGCCGGTGGCGCCGTTGGCCCAGACCACGGCGCCCGCATTGGAGATGGCGCCGTTGTCCCAGAGACGGTTGCTCACCACGTAGTTGCCGTTGGGCAGCGCCGTCACGACGCTGCCGATGTAGTCGCCGTCATGGGTGCCGTGCAGGCTGTTGGCCAGGGTAATGTTGCCGGTAAGGCCGGTGCTGCCGTTGCCCCAGATGGTGGCGCCGACCCTGACGCCGCCGCTGGACCAGTTCGGGGCATTGACCACATAGTTGCCGTTGCTCAATGCGATCGCGGCCACGGTAAGGTCGTTGTTCGAGGTGCCCACCAGGCTGTTGGCCGCCGAGACCACACCGCTGGTGCCGGTCGCGCCATTGCCCCACGTGATGGCGCCGGCATTGAGCAGGCCGCCGGTGTCCCACTGCGTGGAGGACACCACATAGTTGCCGTTGGTCAGCGCGGTGATGGTGCCGCCCACGTTGTCGTTCAAGGTGCTGCCCACCAGGCTGTTGGCCGCGGTGATGGCGCCGCTGACGCCGGTGGTGCCATTGCCCCAGGTGGCCGAGCCGGCATTGACGACGGCGCCGTTGTCCCAGTTGGGGTTGCGCACCACATAGTTGCCGTTGGACAGCGGGGTCACGCCGAACAAGCCCACGTTGTCGCTGGCGGTGCTGCCCACCAGGCTGTTGGCCGCGCTGACGGCGCCGGCAGTGCCGGTCGCGCCGTTGCCCCAGGTGGCGGCGCCCGCGTCGGCAATGGCGCCGTTGTCCCATATCGAGCTTCGGACCACATAGTTGCCATTGGTCAGCGCGATGACCTCCCGGTTGCCCACGTTGTCATTGGCGGTGGTGCCGTAAAGACTGTTGGCGGTGCTGACCACACCATTAATGCCCGTCGCCGCGCTGCCCCAGGTCGCCGCGCCGGCGGCAGCCACAGCACCGTTACTCCAGAACTGGCTGCGCACCACATAGTTTCCGTTGGACAGCGCCGTCGCGCTGGTGCCCACGCGGTCGTTGGCCCGGCTGCCCGTCATGGTCGACACCAGGGCGCCCGTGGTGGTGTCGAACAGGTAGACCGCACCTGCATTGGAGGCGGCCAGGCTGTCGGTAGTCACCGTGATCACGGCCTTGCCGTTTTCGGTGAACACGCCGTTGGTGGTGGTGCCCAGCAAGGTGGTGTTGGCGCCGAACTGGTTGCCGGGCGTGGCGTGCGGATCGACCAGCGCATAGGCGGCCGGGCCGGCGGTGTCGCTGATGATGATGTTGGCCGGATCCAGCAGCAGCGTGCCGCCCACGCCCGCATCGGCCTGGCCGCCGTAAGTCAGCTGGCCCTTGCCCGAGACTTCAATGCGGCCGGCGCCTGTGGCGCTGGCGCTGCCGTAGTAGTCGGTCTGCCCGTCGGACCAGACCACGATCTCGCCGTTCGCGCCGTTGGCCTTGAGTGTGGTCGCGCCGTTGACGAAAGTGGTTTGCGCATTCATCACGCCGGCGTCGCGGCCCTGGAAGCCGCCGCCTACGCGGATCAACCCGCCGCGTTCGCTGCCCGAGGCGTCCAGCCTGGCCGCCGCCAGCGAGACGCGGTTGCCCAGCGTGTCAATCGTGCCGCCGCGCTGGCCGGTGGCGCTCAGCGTGCCGGAGCTGAAAAAGCTCTCATCGCCCTGCAGCGAAATCGCGCCACCTTGCGTGGCGCCGTCGGCCTTCAGGTTGGCCGAAGCCGTCTGCACGATGGCCTGTGTAGCGCGGTAGGCGATGCTGCCGCCCTCGCCCGCCGCGCCGCTGGCGTTCGCCGTGCCGGCATCCAGGATAGCGCGGCCCTTCAGGTCGATACGGCCACCTTCGGCGCCTGACGCGTCCAGTGTTCCGGCCTGCACGATGAAGTCGCCTTCCAGCGCGATCCGGCCCTTGCTGGCGTTCAGCGTTTTGGCCTCGACGATGCCGGCGTTGTTGACGACGCCCGAGCTCAGCGCATCAAATGCCCTGGCCGAGAGCAGCACCTGCCCGCCGTTGGCCTGGATGAGTTGCCTGTTCTCGGCCAGCGCGTTGATGGCGCCCTGGTCGATGCTGTAGCCCAGCAGGCTGCCGTTGTCGATGTTCAGCGTGACCTTGTTGCCGGCGGCGAGGAGTGCCGTGCCCAGGCTGGCCGTCATCACGCCTTCGTTGCGCACTTCAGGCGCCAGCAGCGCCAGGTAGCCGCCAGGCGCGGCATTGAGCGTGCCCTGGTTGACCACCGAGCCACCCGAGCCGGTGAACACATGGTTGCCGGCCATGAAGTCGGCATTGCTCATGCTGAGCGTTGAGGCCACCAGGCCGCCGACATTGACCTGCGAGCCCGCGCCAAACAGCACGCCATTCGGGTTGAGGATGAAGACCTGCCCATTGGCCGTCAGGCTGCCCAGCAGTTCACTCGGGCTGCTGCCGGTGATGCGGTTCAACGCGATGGCCGCAGCATTGGGCTGGTTGAAGATCAGCGCCTCCTGCGCTGCCGTCGACAAGCTGGTCCAGTCGATGGCCATGCGCTGGCTGGCCTGGTGAATGGTGGTGGTGTTGCCCAGCGTGGAAACACTGCCGGCGCCGGCGGACACGCTGGCATCGGCCGCATTGGCCGCAAGCGCCTCATGGGCCGGCGCCGCCAGCGCAGCGACCAGCACCAGCGCCGCCCGGCACGCGGTGTTCAGGCGAAAGCCGCCGGCCTGCAAAGCTGCCGGCGCCAGGCCGCCGGGCACCGGGCTCCCCTTGCCGCGCCCTTTGGCGTTTTCAGCCACCGCCACCCAGAGGCTGAGTGCGGTGTTCCAGACCAATCGGTAAATGCGGTTCATGCTGGCATGTGATTTCATGGAGGGCTTTCAGGGTACGCGTGGCGCACTCCGCACGCGCGGACTGCAACAAAATCGTTAATGTCGCCATCTGTTGCCGCGCTGTCTGTCCCTTGTTCTGGGGACAGGGTCCCGTCTTTTGCAGTCGCGCTGCAGTCGTGCGGGCAGCCGTGTCCCCAGATATAGGGACATGCCCCCACCCGCTGTTGACGCACAATGCGTGTATTTCGGCCGTCCTCTTTTTCTCCCCTTTTCTTTTCACCCTGTAGGGGCGGCCATGCATGCGCAGCGCATGCGACAACGCAGGAACCGACATGCAGTCCAGCCCCACCCCACCGCTGATCCATGTGGCGCTTGTCGAAGACGACGTTCACTTCCAGAACGCCATCGTGACCGCCATCGCAGCCTCGCCCGACATCCGGCTGATGAGCCTGGCCAGCACGCGTGCGCAGGGCTTGCAGTCGCTGCAAAGCGCACCGGCCGACGTGCTGCTGGTGGACCTGGGATTGCCCGACGGCTCTGGCATCGACGTGATCCACGCCGCGCATGAGCGGTGGCCCACCTGCGCCGTCATGGTGTGCACGGCCTTTGGCGATGAGGCGCATGTGCTGCAGTCCATCGAGGCGGGTGCCTCGGGCTACCTGCTCAAGGACAGCGAACCCGAGAACATGCTGGACGAAATCCGCAGCCTGCACGGCGGCGGCAGCCCCATCAGCCCGCTGATCGCGCGGCAGATCCTGATGCGCTTTCGCGCATCGCCCGCCGCGACTGCGCCCTTATCCCTGTCGACATCCGCCGCACCGGCCGCGGTGCCCGCCACGGGCGAAAACGCCGTGCTGTCCGCCCGCGAAAAGGAAGTGCTGGAGCTGATCACCAAAGGTTTTACCGCCGACGAAATCGCCCGGCTGATGCAGGTGTCGCAGCACACGGTGCAAACCTATGTGCGGCGCATCTACAGCAAGCTCAATGTGAATTCCCGGGCCGAAGCGATCTATGAAGCCAGGCACCAGGGCATTTTGGCGGCCTGACGTGCTGGCGCGCTTTGTTCGCCTGCTGCTCGTATGCGGCGGCCTGCTCGCAGCAGGCCCCTGGGCATGGGCCGCGGACGCGGTGGTGCACTACACCCGCGCCGAGATGCTCCGCGAAGAGGGGCCCCGCTTCAAGCCGCTGGCGGCGCAAGTCGACGAAGCCGCCCTGCCGGGCAACTGGACGACGGTGGAGCTGCCGCTGGTCATTCCCAAATCTGCGGCCCTCCCTGCAGCATCACCTGCGGCGTCAGGCACCGCAAAACCGCCCCTCGTCACCACCTGGCTGCGCGTGCGGCTCGATGAGCTGCAGGGCATGCGCACGCCCACCCATTTCTACCTGATCCGCTGGCTCGCGGCCGGCCAGATCGCGGTCTATGCCGACGGCAAACTGCGCTACCGCTCCACGGGCAGCCCGGTGTGGAATTTGTTCAACCACCCGGCGCTGCTGCTGCCGCTGAACCTGACCGCCGACAGCGCGCCGCCCCGGACCCTGCTGATCCGCATGGACAGCCTGCCCTCGCCCGAGGCGGCGATTTCGTCCTTCTACGCGGGCGACTCCAACAGCCTGATCGAGATGGCCGCCAAACGCGACTGGCTGGCCTACCAGTTGCCCTTCATGAGCAGTGCCGCGTTTTTGGCGGTCGGGATTTTTTCGCTGGCGGTGTGGGTGATCCGCCGCCACCCGGCCAGCCTGCTGCTGTTCGTGATTGCCCTGATGGGCGCGATACGGCGCTGGCATTTTCAGCTGGGCCCTGAAAAACTCATCGTCAGCGACGCGTGGTTCATCTGGCTCACCCTCAATGCCCTGATGTGGCAGCTGCTGGCGCTGCACCACTTCATGCAACTGCTGCACGGTCGCGTCATGCGCCGGCTCGGCTGGCTGATGCTGGGCATCGCCGTGGTTTTTTCCGTCATCACGCTGCCCTTCGCCTCGCTCGTGCCCAGCCTGCTGGTGATCAGGCCCTACGCCCACCTGCTGCTGATCAGCATGGGCACGGTGGTCACCGCCATCGGCCTCTGGCACTCCTGGCGCAGCCCCTCGCCGGACGCGAAGATGCTGTCGTTCGCGCTGCTGATCAGCTATGTCTTCGGCTTTTACGACTGGGCGCGGCTCAAGTACGTGCTGGACCTGGAAAGCTACTACCTGACGCCTTACGCGGCCATGATTCTTTTTGCGGTGTTCGTCGTGATCATGTTCCGCCAGTATGTGGGCGCGCTGGCCACGGTGGAGCAGCTCAACAGCGGGCTGGAAGAACGCCTCAAGAACCGGGAAACCGAACTGGCGGCAAGCTACGAAAAACTGCGCGAAGCCGAGCAGCGGCAAACCCTGAGCCAGGAGCGCCAGCGCCTCACGCAGGACATGCACGACGGCCTGGGCTCCTCGCTGGTCAGCGCCCTGCGCGTGGTCGAGGGCGGGCGGCTCAGCGAGGCCGACGTGGCCGAAGTCTTGAGGGGCTGCATCGACGACCTCAAGCTGACCATCGACTCCATGGAGCCGGTGGAGGCTGACCTGCTGCTCTTGCTGGCCACCCTGCGCTTTCGCCTGGGGCCGCGGCTGGCAGGCGCGGGGGTGTCGCTGCAATGGGAGATCTCCGATGTGCCGCCGCTGCCCTGGCTTGACCCGCGCAACGCGCTGCACATCCTGCGCATCCTGCAGGAGGCTTTCACCAACACCCTCAAGCACACCCGCGCCACACAGATGCGCGTGACGACCGGCGCGCAAGACGGCTATGTCACCGTGACCATCACCGACAACGGCGGCGGCTTTCCGGTCGACCAGGCACTGGCCGGCGGCGGCAAAGGCCTGGCCAACCAGCAGCGCCGGGCCCAGGCCATAGGCGCCGAGATTGTGCTCACCACCAATGACGCGGGCACCACGCTGGTCCTGAAGCTGCCGGAAAAGCGCCTCCCGGGCTGAGCGCCTGTTTGCTACTCTTTTGATAGCGACTTGCCCAGGCGGCGATTGGGCTGGAGGCTGATTTTGCTTAAAAGACTGCGGCGCCGCACTGCCCCGCCGCGCAAGCCGCCACCCGGCCTGGGGCATGGCCATTCATCCCTCTTCATAATCACCCCATGAAGATTTCACGCCACCCCTTTCGCGCGCTGACCGGCGTTGTTCTTGCGGCCCTGTTCAGCGGCCTTGCCGGCGCACAGGCGCTCAAACCCTCCAGCGCCATCGCTGCGCCCGCATCAGCCCCCGCCGCAACGTCACCCCACCCCCTGACAGGCACCTGGAGCTGGACGCTGCCCGGAAAGACCTGCACCGAAACCTTGCAATACCGCGCCGACGGCAAACGCCTGGGCACCAGCGGCGAAGAAACCACCCAGGCCGACTACCAGGTACCGGCCAAACCCACGACCACGGGCTTTTACCCGCTGACTGAAACGATCACGGGCAGCAACGGCAAGCGCGACTGCTCGGGCGACCTGCATGCCGACGGGGACGAAAGCGTGATCCGCTTCCTCCAGTTCAGCCCAAAGCAGGACCAGTTCATCGTGTGCAAGACCGCCTCGCTGGAGGCCTGCTTCGGGCCGCTCAAGCGGGTGCCGGACTGATCAGTATTTGTATTTGGAGCCGCAACCGATGACGTGGTTGCGGTCGCTGGACATGCACTGGTAAAACAATTTTTTGTTGCCGGTGGCCGACTCGCAATCGGCCGGCGTGGTTTTTGAAAGCCCCTCGCGCAGCTTGCTTGCCACGCCTTCGAATTCGGCGGCGCCGGTGTAACCCTGCTGGACGTTGCGCTGGCCCGTCTCCAGCATGGTCTTGACCTGCGAGCGCACGTTTTCCACCGCGGTGCCGCAGGACAAGGGCACGCTTTTCGGATCCACCTTCTTGAGCGCGACCTCCATGCCACTCATCAGTTCCCGGGTGTCCTTGGGAATCGGCTTGGTGCCTCCCAGGTTGTTTGCACTGGTGCTGCTGGTGCTGCTGGTGCTGCTGGTGCTGCTGGTGCTGCTGCCGGTGCCGCGGCCGCCCTGCAGCTTCATCGGCTCCACCTCCTTGTCGGAAGGGGGCGGCTGGGAGCCATAGTGGGTCTTGCCGCTGGCATCCACCCATTTGTAAACCGGCTGGGCCTGGCCGCCGTGCCACACCGCCAGCAACGCGGCTGCCATCAAAATCGTTCGCCATTGTTTTTTCAGCATGTGCATCCTTGCAGGGCTCGTGTCCGATGCGGCACGAATGGCTGAAATTGTAGGGGGCCGCCTGCCGCGCCCGCGGCTTTTTCAGGCGCGCGCCGGCCCGGAAACCAGGCTGTCCAGTACGCCCGGCGCGAAGTGCTCACCGATGTAGTCAGCCAGGCCATCGAACACCGAGTCCAGCGTGGGCACGGCCGCGCCGAACAGGGCTTTGAGCACGCGCGGGTCTTCAAACATGCCGTGCAAATACAGGCCCAGCACATTGCCCGCCTGGTTCTGCCAGGCCAGGCCTTCGGGCATCACGGCATACGCCACGTCGCCCGCCGCCGCCATCGCTGAATGCGGGGCGGTCTGGCCGTGGTGAATCTCGTAGCCCTGCACCTCGACATTTGACAAACCGGTCCACAGCCCGTGCAGCGGCGTGAACGCAGCCTGCCGGTGCTGCACGGTCTTGGCTTCGTCAAACACCGTGACCACCGGCAGCAGGCCCAGGCCGGGCGCGTTGCCGTCAATGCCGTGCGGGTCGATCAAGGCCTCGCCCAGCATTTGCAGGCCGCCGCAAATGCCCAGCACCGCGCCGCCCCGGCCCGCGTGTGCGGCAACGGCCTGGTCCAGGCCCTGCGCGCGCAGCCAGGCCAGGTCACCGCTGGTGTGTTTGGAGCCCGGCAGGATCACCCAGTCAGCGCCCATCAGGTCGGCCGGGCTGCGCACCCATTTCAGGCGCACGCCGGGCACGTTTTTCAGCGGCTGGAATTCATCGAGGTTGCTGATGCGCGGGTAGGCGATCACCGCCACGGTCCGGGTCACGGCACCGCTGGCGACGCTGCGGTCGTCAAAAACGCCATCCTCTTCAGGCAGGCCGTGCTGCCACCACATCGGCAGCGTGGCCACAGTCGGAATACCGGTCATGTCCTGCAGCATTTGCGGGCCGGGCGCCAGCAACCGGGCGTCGCCTCTGAATTTGTTGAGCACAAAACCCTTGATGAGTTGGCGCTCCGATTCGTCGAGCATCGCCCAGGTGCCGTACAGGTGCGCAAACGCACCGCCACGGTCGATGTCGGTCACCAGCAGGCAGGCGGCGTTGGCGTGTTGCGCCGCGCGCATGTTGACGATGTCGCTGGCCTTGAGGTTGATCTCGGCGGGCGAACCGGCACCCTCCATCACCACCACATCGTTTTCTTCCAGCAGCTCATCGAGCGCACGCGCCACCACCGGCCAGACCGACGCGCTGCGGCCGCGCCACTCCATGCGCGAGAGTTCGGCATTCACCTGCCCCATCAGCACGACCTGGCTTTGGGTGTCTTTTTCGGGCTTGAGCAGCAGCGGGTTCATGCGCACATCGGGCACCGCGTTGGCCGCGAGCGACTGGAAATACTGGGCAGAGCCGATCTCGCCCTGCGCCACCACCCTGGCGTTGTTGCTCATGTTCTGCGCTTTAAAGGGCGCTACCTTCAAACCCTGGCGCGCGTAATAACGGCACAGCGCGGTCGTCAGCCAGCTTTTGCCGGCGCCGCTGGTGGTGCCCAGCACCATCACACTTTTTGCGGTCATTGGCTTGCCTTGATGAGTTGTTGCCATGCATTGTGCAGGTCGTCCTGCGCGCCAGGCGGCAGCACACCCAGGCGCACATGGCCTGGCAAGCCAAATGAGGTGGTGTCGCGCAGCTTGATGCCACTCGCGCGCAACGCGGCCAGCGCCTGTTGCAAATCAAGCCCCTCGGGCAAGGCCGGCTGCGCACAAAAGAAGTTGGCCTCACCAGGCAGGCACTTCCAGCCCAGCGATTCGCAGACGCCGATCTGCCGGGCTTTCCATTCACGCAAGGTCTCGAGGCTGGCGGCCAGCCAGTCCTGCGCCTCGCGGCCAGTCCAGGCCTGCAGCATGGCCACGCCGTGCGCGCCCACCGGCCATGAGGGGCAGAGCTGCTCCAGCGCTTGAGCAGCATCGACCCGGCCCACGGGCGCAATTGCGTAGGCGGCGCGCACGCCGGTCAGGCCGAGCGCCTTGTTGGGCGTCCAGATTTGCCAGGTGGTTTGCAACTGCTGCGGCGACAGCGTTGGCGCGCTGCCAAGGCGCAAGGGTTCATAGGCGCGGTCCAGCACCACAAAGGTGTGCGCTTTTTGTTCAGCCGCCAGCGCCTGCAAACCGGCTTGCGCTGCCCCGGCCGGACTGGAAGGCTCGCAGGCCCACAGCAGTTGCGCATCGGCAGGCTGCCCCGCCACCGCAAGCCGGTGCGCCGCGGCGGCCTGGGCGTAGTCGCCATAACTCATCGGCGGCAACCAGGCGGAGCGCGCACCGCCTTGCACGGCCAGCGCCGTGATGCGAAAGATAAATTCGCTGGCGCTGCCGGCCAGCAGCACACGCGCTTCGTCAACCTGGTGAAAGGCCGCCAGTTGGGCCCGCAGTGCCGTGTAGCCGGCGTCGGGGTAACGCGTGGCATCGGCCCGGCTGACCGCAGCCTGCGCCGCGGGGCAAGGACCGCAGGCGTTGCTGTTGGTGGAAAAGTCATGCAGCGGCACGCCGAGCCCGTCCGGCCCGCCGTGGATGCGCGCATGCCTGGCAAGGCCTGCGCTCATGACCACGCCCCGATTGCTACAAAAATCATAGCTATAAGTGCAACATACATAAGGGCTTGAAGCACTTTTGACCCAAAATTTTGAGCCTGAACGACATCCGCCGCGCCGGGGGACCGCCCTTGCGGGTTGAGGCTGTAAACCCCCGGCTTGCTGAGCGAAATGCCCAGCGCCAGGGCCATGGCCGCCATGGGCCAGCCGCTGTTGGGCGATGGGGTCTTGCGTGCCTCTTGCCGCAAAGCCCGCAGGGGCAAGCCTTTGGCCGCCAGCGCCAGCAGCAGCGCCGTGATGCGCGCCGGCGCCCACGACAGCACGTCGTCGGCGCGTGCGGCCCACTTGCCGGCCCACTCCCAGTTCTTGCCGCGGTAGACGCCGCGGTAACCCCACATGGCGTCGGCCGTGTTGGCAAACCGGTAAACCGCCGCGCCCGGCAAGCCCAGCAACACAAACCAGAAGATGGGCGCCACCACGGAGTCATTGAGGTTTTCGGCCAGCGACTCGATGGCGCTTTCGCGCACCTGGCCTTCGGTGAGCTGTGTGGTGTCGCGGCTCACCAGCCACGACAGGCGCTCACGCCCGGCATCCAGCGACTGGCCCAGGGCCAGCTCGACCGCGCCCACTTCTTCGCGCAGCATGCGCCAGGACAGCATGCCCTTCAGGGCCCAGGCCACCAGCACGGCGACCAGGGCCGCCTCGACGCCGTTCGGCAAATCAGGGTGCGCGCGGTATTCACCGACCTGCCAGAACAACAGCACTTGCAGGCTCCAGCCCAGCGCGCCCACCACCAGCACGCCCACCCACCAGGCCAGCGCCCCCAAAAGAAAAGCCGGCGCCGGCGCGCAGCGCACCGTGACGCTTCCGCACAGGCGCAGGTAATTGCCCATCCAGACCACCGGGTGCACATTCGCAGGCGGCTCGCCGAAATGCTGGTCTATCCACAAGGCCAGCAACAGCACAAAGGCCAGCACCAAAGCCGGCACCAGGGCCGGCACCCACGCCACGCTGCCGGGCAAGCCCTGTGAAGCGATAAAGGACGTCCAGCTTGCGAGCACGTCAGCCCTCGGCAGGGCCGCGCCCGCCGGCGCCGCCCCAGCGGTCTTCAAACACCATGTCGGCCAGCGGTGCGCGGCGCGCCCACTTTTCGGCCTGCAACATGGGCTGGTCGTAAAAAGCGGCCACCGGCCCCAGGCACAGCACCGCGATGGGCTTGGCGCCCACGGGCATCTGCAGCAGGCCGGCCAGTTGCTGCGGATCAAAAATCGACACCCAGCCCATGCCCAGCCCCTCGGCCCGTGCCGCAAGCCAGAGATTCTGGATGGCGCAGGCCGCCGAGGCCACATCCATTTCAGGCAAGGTGCGGCGGCCAAACACATGCTGCTCGCGCCCCGGCGGCAAGGCCACCACCAGCACCTCGGCGGCGTCGAGCACACCCTGCACCTTGAGCTTCATGAACGCGTCTTCGCGCTCGCCCAAGGCTTTGGCCGTCAGCACGCGCTCCTGCTCGATCAGGGCATGGACGCTTTCGCGCAAGGGCCGGCTGCGCACGCGGACAAAACGCCAGGGCTGCATGAAACCCACGCTGGGCGCATGGTGCGCGGCTGACAGCAGGCGCTGCAGCACGTCGTCGGCCACCGCGCCGCCGCTGAAGTGGCGCATGTCGCGCCGCTCATGGATGGCCCGGTAGAGCGCCTGCTGCTCGGCCGGGCTGAAGGCGTGGCTGGGCCTCACCTCGCCCGCGGCAGCGTTAGCGGCCTCAACGCCGCTCACATCACTCACTGCGACGCTTGTACAGCGCCCACAGCCGGCGCCTCGGCACGCTGCAGCACCGCCAGCAAGGCCGGGCGCACCCAGCGCTGGAAGGCCCATCCGCCTGCCAGGCCCATGCAGACCCAGAACGACAGCGACACCCAGGTCGTTGCCCAGATGAACTGCGTGCCCAACTGGCGCAAGGCTACCTGTGCCTCACCGCTGAAACCGGCGAGCGGGTCGGCCGTGATGTGGGGTGCACCTACGACATAGGGCACAGCCAGCCAGCCGGCTGCGGCGATCCAGCGCCAGGGATTGCGCAGCACGGCCAGCGAGCCGCAGGCCAGCGCCGCACTGGCGGCCGCCAGCACCCACCAGCCCTGGCGCGAGCCCAGGCGGGCGGCATCCATGCCGGGGATTTCCGCATGCAGGCCCAGCGACGGCCAGAAGTGAAAAGTCAGCCAGCCCGCGGCGGCCACCCAGGCGGCCAGCGTGAAGGAACGCAGCTTGCTGCCGCGCGCCAGGCTCAAACCCATCACCACAAACACCAGCAGCGCCATGCTGAACGCGTGCAGCACATTGGCCACCCAGGTCCAGACAATGCGCTCCGCGCCATCGGCCGGCGACCACTCGCTGGCTTCGTCCGCATGGCTATGCGCGGCGGCACCATCAGCGTGTGTGTGCGCCGCGGCGGCCGCGGGCGCGGGCGCAGCGGCCGGCTGAGGCGTTTCCGCCTTCTGGTTCTCAAACACCTCTGCGGCCAGGATGATGGGCACGGCCTGCAGTTGCTGCACACCCGACTGCACGCTCCCCACCACCAAGGCGACCGCCAACGCGGCCCAGATCAATCGTTGAAAAATCATGGCTTTCTCCTTGTGAAGCGCGCCGCGCTCAGTGGCAGGGCTTGACGGTCACGTGGCGCACATCGTGCGCGGCGTTGTGCGCCAGCGGGCTCTCGGCAAAAGCCACGCCGTACAGCACGGCGAAGCCCAGCACGGCAGCGCCGAGCAGCGGGCGCAGCACGGCCTGGGTGGGGTTGAGAGTGTGGGACGGGCTGTGGGCCAGCGTTGTCGGGTCAGTCATGGGGATCTCCTTGGGTTGGTGGTAAATAAAAATAAACGTAGTGGATTTGGCCGCTCATGTCGAGGCCAAACCGACAGGGGGAAGCCGCGCGAGGATGCCGGCGCGCAATCGCTCGGGCCGTGCGTTGCGCATCAGGTTGCCGTCGCTGCTCTGCCGGTGCAGCTGCGCGCAGGCAATCACCTGGGCGGCGGTCTCGTCGTCCGCCGCCAGGTCGCCAAAGTAATAGGTGAACTTGCCCTGGGCCTGAAGCGTGACGGTGCAGGCGCGGGAGCAGCCGCTCATGCAGGCCAGGCCGCGTAACTTCAAGCCTTTGTGCAGCCCGGCGTCGAGCTCGCACACCAGCAGCGCGTCCTGCACGGCTTCAAACAGGGCCAGGCCTTCAGCGGGCAGCTCGCGCGATGCGCCCGGTGGGCGGCAGGTGGTGCAGACAATGATTTCGGTATCGGACATGGGTACGTTGTTCGGTTTGTCGTTGTTCGGTTTGTTGTGCGTTTTTTTCAGGCCAGTGCCAGGCGGTGTTCCGCGCCCCATCGCACGGCCCAGGCGGCGCAGCGGCCCAGTTGCTTTTTCGGGTCGTCAAAGTCGACGATCACCAGGTGCTGTGCCGCGAGCGGGGCCTGCGGTTGCTCCAGCGTGCGGCCGTCTGTCAGCAGCCACAGCCAGCATTCACTGGGGCCGCTCTTGCGAAACGTCCGTTGCAGCAGGCGGTCGGCCTGGGCCAGCGCTTCGGCCAGCGGCGTGCCCCCGCCGCCGCCCACGGGGCGCAGGCGCTGGCTGGCGGCGGCGCGCGCGCGGCCCGGCGGCAGCAGCAGCTCCACGCCCTGCCCGCCAAAGCTCAGCAGCGCCACATCGTCACCTTGCCTTGCGGCCTGCTCGATCATGAAAGCCGCATGACCCTTGGCCAGGGCCAGGCGGCCGCGCCGGCGCATCGAGCCCGAGGTGTCGAGCACGATGCAATGCAGGCGGCCGGCGCGCAGCGCGACGGGCTGGCGGCGCAGGTGTTCGCGCTGGAGCGGCGCAGGTCCCTTGGCCACCACGGTGGGAAGCCAGGCAATCGCGGCGCTGCGCTGCCGTGCGCCTGGCGTTGCGGCGCTTGCCAAAAGTTGTTGGGGTGGAGGCCACCGCCAGCTGCCAGGCCCGTTGCGCGGGCGGCGGCTGGGGTGGCCTAGGCTTTTTTTGGCGGCCACCCTGCGATGCGCTGAACTTTGGTGATGCCTTCAGGCTGGGCGGGCAGCGCGCCCCAATCGCCCTGGCGTTCCGGGGCTGCAGATACGGCGGGTGGCTGGTCTTGGTGGCGATCCGGTTTGGACTGGGCCTGCTGCGACGGTGCGGCGCCGCTGGATGGCGGGGCCACGCCCTCAGGCCGGCGATGCACCAGGGCCAGTTCGGCCACGGCATCGACATCGGCTACCGTCACTTCGCTGCGCCCTTCGAGTGCCGCAAGTGCACGCGCAGCGCGCAGCATCACCAGGTCGGCACGCATGCCGTCGACACCGGCCGCGATGGCGCAGGCGGCTGCATGCTGCAGTACTTCGTCCGACCACTTCAAGTACGGCAACGCGGCACGCGCCGCTACCAGTGCGGCGCTGAGCGCGCGTTGTGCTTCGGCATGCCGTGCAGCCAGCGCCTCGGGGTTTTCATCAAAGCCCAGGCGGGCACGCAGGATGGCGGTGCGTTCTGCGGCATCGACCGTGTTGGCCAGCACCAGCGAAAGGCCGAAGCGGTCCAGCAGTTGCGGGCGCAGCTCGCCCTCCTCCGGGTTCATGGTGCCGACCATCACAAAGCGGGCGGCGTGCTGCTGCGAAATGCCGTCGCGCTCCACGGTGTTGACGCCGCTGGCGGACACGTCCAGCAAGGCATCGACCAGTGCGTCGGGCAGCAGGTTGACTTCGTCCACATAGAGCACGCCGTTGTGGGCGCGTGCCAGCAGGCCCGGCGCCAGGCGCACCTGGCCGTCGCGCAGCACGTCTTCCACATTCAGTGTGCCCACCAGTTGCTCCAGGCTGGCCGCCAGCGGCAGGGTCACAAAGGGCGCGCCGGGCAGCAACGCGGCCAGCGCGCGCGCTGCGGTGGACTTGGCCGTCCCGCGCGGGCCGCTGATCAGCACACCGCCGATGCCGGGGTCGATGGCCGCCAGCTTCAGCGCAAGCTGCAACTGCGGCTGGCCCACCAGCCCGGTGAAGGGGAAAGCCGCGCGCGTGGCGGGCTCGACGGGAATGTTCAGTTCAGGAATGCTCATGGGGGTGCTCATGGAAATGCTCATACCAAGGGTCCTTCTCCGTGTTCTTCAAGCCGGCGCTCCAGCGCCAGCAAATGGTCTTCAATGCGCTCGCGGTGGTCGCCCGGCGCCTCCCAGAGGCCGCGGTGCATGGCTTCGAGCAGGCGCTCGCCGATGCTGCGCAGGGCGCCAGGGTTGTGTTGCTGCAGGAAGGCGCGGTTGATGTCGTCGTGCAGGTAGGCCTCGGCAACCAGCGCGTACTGGTGGTCGCCCACCACGCCGGTGGTGGCGTCAAACGCAACCAGGTAGTCGACCGTAGCCGCCATTTCAAACGCGCCCTTGTAGCCGTGGCGGCGCACACCCTCCAGCCACTTGGGGTTAACGGCGCGCGAACGCACCACGCGCGCCACTTCTTCCCCCAGCGTGCGGATGCGCGGCGCGCCCGGCACGCTGAAGTCGCCGTGGTACAGCGCGGCCGGCGCGCCGGCCAGGTGCTCCACCGCCACCGCCATGCCGCCCTGGAACTGGTAGTAGTCGTCCGAATCGAGCACATCGTGCTCGCGGTTGTCCTGGTTGTGCAGCACCGCGTCCAGGCCGGCCAGGCGCTGCTCAAACCTTTCGCGCGCGGGCGCACCGTGTTCGCCCTGGCCGTAGGCAAAGGCCCCGGCACGCAAGTAGGCCTGGGCCAAATCCGCGCCATTATTCCAGCGGCCGCTGGCCATGACTTCCTGCAGCCCGGCGCCATAGCCGCCGGGGCGTGGGCCAAACACGCGCCAGGTGGCTTCGCGCTGGGCCGCCTCGGCGCTGAGCCCCTTGGCCTGCGCCTCGGCCGCTTCGCGCCGCACGCGGGCGCGGATGGGGTTCACGTCGTCGGGCTCGTCCTCTTCGCTGATCGCGGCCACGGCACGCACGGCGGTGTCAAACAGGTCAATCACATTGGGAAAAGCATCGCGGAAGAAACCCGACACGCGCAGCGTCACGTCCACGCGGGGCCGGTTCCGGATGGCCATGGGCAACACTTCAATGTCTGTCACCCGGCTGCTGCCGTCGGCCCATTTGGGCCGCACACCCAGCAAGGCAAAGGCCTGGGCGATGTCTTCGCCGCCGGTGCGCATGGTGCTGGTGCCCCAGACCGACAGGCCCAGGCAACGCAGCATCTCGCCGTGGTCTTGCAGGTGGCGCTCAATCACGCGCTCGGCGGCGGCCGCGCCCATGGCATAAGCGGTCTGAGTCGGCACGGCGCGCGTGTCGACCGAATAAAAGTTGCGGCCTGTGGGCAGCACATCGGGCCGGCCGCGCGACGGCGCACCGCTCGGGCCGGCAGGCACAAACTGGCCCGACAAGCCGCGCAGGCACTGCGCAATCTCTTGCGGCCCGCAAGCGTCCAGGCGTGGGCGCAGTACAGCGCGCATGCGCTGCAGCACCGGGGCGGTGTGCGGCCAATCGGCGGCATTCCATGGCGCATCGGCCACCACATGGTCGGCCACGAGTTTTCGCGCCAACAGTTCCAGCCGTTCCCGTGTATGGCCGGCGTGGCGCCAGGCCTCGCCGCTGACTTCCTGCAACACGGCCGGGTAAGGCCCATTCCACGACGCGGCCCATTCCGGGCTCAGCGCGCTAAAGCCCTCCACACCGTCCAGCTGTAAATCCTGCGCCAGCGCCACCAGCAGGCTGCGCTGCCCGGCCGCCGTGCCGCCGGGAAAGCGCGCCAGTGCGACCAGCGTGTCGACCTGCTGGCGGCCCTGCGGCGAACTGCCCAGGATGTGCAGGCCGTCGCGGATTTGCGATTCCTTGATCTCGCACAAATAAGCATCCAGCCGCTGCAGCAGCGCGTTGCGTGCCGCCTCGTCGGCGGGTTTGGCAAAACCCAGCTCGGCGTGCAGGCCTTCGCTGAGCACGCGCTCCAGGATGTCTTCACGCAGGCGCTGCGCGCGCCGCGGGTCCAGCGACAGGGCTTCGTAGTACTCGTCCATCTGCCGCTCGAGCTTTTGCAGCGGGCCGTAGGTTTCGGCGCGGGTCAGGGCCGGCATCAGGTGGTCGATGATGACGGCCTGCGTGCGGCGCTTGGCCTGGCTGCCCTCACCGGGGTCGTTGACGATAAACGGGTAGAGGTGCGGCAAGGGGCCGAGGATGGCGTCGGGCCAGCAGGCCGCGCCCAGTGCCACACTTTTGCCGGGCAGCCATTCGAGGTTGCCGTGTTTGCCCACATGCACCACCGCATCAACCGAAAAGCTGCGGCGCAGCCAGAAATAAAACGCCAGGTAGTTGTGCGTGGGCACCAGGTCAGCATCGTGGTAGGTCGCCACCAGGTCCAGGTCGCGGCCACGTGCGGGCTGTATGCCGACAAACACGTTGCCATACATCTGGCCGGACACCATGAAGCGGCCGCTGCGCACCATGGGATCCTGTTCCGGTGCACCCCACAGCGCCTTGACGGCGTCGCGGCTGGCTGCGTCCAGCCGGTTGAAATCTTGCAGGTAGTCGGCCATCGCCAGGCTTTGGCCCGCGGGCCGGCCGTCGTTGGCGTCCAGGTTGTTGGTAACGCCGGCTACCAGCGCGGCAATCAAGGCATCACCGCCGCCCGGCAATTCGCCCGTGGCGTAGCCTGCGTCCTGCATGGCACGCAGAAGCGCCACGGTAGAGGCCGGCGTATCCAGGCCCACGCCATTGGCCAGGCGTGCATCGTCGTTCGGGTAGTTGGCCAGGATCAGCGCCACCCGCTTGCCGGCGTTGGGCTTGCCGCGCAGCACACACCAGCGTCGCGCCAGCTCGGCCACAAAAGCCATGCGTTCGGGTTCGGGCTGGTAACGCACCACGTCTACTTCGGTGCGCTCATCGCGCCAGGCCAGGCCCTTGAAGCTGATGGCGCGGGTGCCGATGCGGCCGTCGACCTCGGGCAACACCACCTGCATCGCCAGGTCGCGCGGCGCCAGGCCATGCGGGTCGGCCTGCCACTGATCTTGCGAACAACCGGCGGTGATGAGTTGCAGCACCGGCGCGTCGCCGGCCAGCGGCGCCATCTGCGCGCCTTCGACGCTGTCGACGTCATCGCCGTCGAGCGCGCTCATGGCAAAGCTGGTGGCGTTGAGCACCACACCCACCTGGTGCTGCACGGCGAGCGATTGCAGCAGTGTCAGGCTGGCCGGGTTCTTTAGCGAGTCCACGGCCACTGCCACAGTATTGAGACCCACGTCACTGAGCGCGGCAAGCATGGCATCAAACACGGGCGTGTTGCCGGCCTGCACGTGGGCGCGGTAGAACACGAGCATGGCTACCGGTGCGCCTTCTTTCCATGGCGCATGGGCAGCCTGCGGCTGGTAGACCATGGCCGGCGGCAGGGCCACGGGCGGCGCGGGGCGTAGGCCCAAGCCAAACGCGGAGTGGCCAATCAGCTCAAAGAAATTGCGGGCGTTGTCACGGCCGCCTTCACGCAGGCAGCGCCAGAGCTGACGGCAATCCTCCTGCGGGGCGGTGCTGCGCAGCAGCAGTTGCAGGTCTTCACTGGCATCGCCCGAAAACAAGGCCAGCCACTGGCCGCGCGCACGGGCCAGCTCGCGCACCTGCTCCACCACATAGGCCCAGTCGCTGGCACTGCCGAGGTGGTCAATCACCACCACGCGCGCATGCTGCAACACGTCGTCCACATACATGTCGGCCGATGCCGGCTGGCGCAGCCACATCAGGTTGGCCAGGCGCACCGTGGGGAAATCCGCGCCCAACTCCCCCGCCGCATCGGCCAGCAGGGCCAGCGTGGTGTCGGCCGCGCTGAGCACCACGATGTCGCCCGGCGTTTGCGCCACACGCACCACGCCCTGGCCACCGTCTTCAACGTGGCCGCCCGGGCGGGTGGAGAGCAGATGCATGGCGTGTTCTTTATCGTTACGCCGTGACAGGCGTCGCCAGTGCGGCGCTCAGTTCAGCTTGAAGCACAGCCGCATCGAGTTCAGAACCAATCAGCACCAGCCGCGATTGCCGCGCCTCATCGGCACGCCACGGGCGGTCAAAGTAACTGTCAAAGCGCGTCCCCACGCCCTGCACCACCAGGCGCATGGCCACACCGGGCAAGGCGACAAAGCCCTTGGCGCGGTAAATCTCGTGGCGCTCGACCACGCCGCGCAGTGCGGCCAGCAGCGCGTCGCGGCCGGGCACATCGAGCGTGACCTGCACCGAATCAAAGGCGTCATGGTCGTGGTCTTCTTCCTCGTCGTGGTGGGTCTTGCGCTGGTCGATCACGTCTTCCACCGCGCGCTCCAGGCCCAGCAGCACGCCGATGTCGATGCGGCCATGCTGCGCATGCACCAGCTTCACACCGGGTGCGGTTTCTAAACGAATGGCGGCTTCCACATCCGTCAACTGGACGGCGGTCAAACCGTCGGTCTTGTGCACCACCACCAGGTCGGCTGTGGCGAGCTGGTCTTCAAACAGCTCGTGAAGCGGCGAATCGTGGTCCAGGTTGTCGTCGGCGCGGCGTTGGGCGTCAACAGCGACCGGGTCGTCGGCAAAGTCGCCGGCCGCAACGGCAGGCGCGTCCACCACCGTCACCACCGCATCCACGGTGAAGGTGTTGCGCAGCGTGGGCCACTGGAAGGCCTGCACCAGCGGCTTGGGCAGGGCCAGGCCTGAGGTCTCGATGATGAGGTGGTCGATCTGGTCGCGGCGTGCGGCCAGCTTTTCCATCACCGGCGCAAACTCTTCCTGCACGGTGCAGCACAGGCAGCCGTTGGCCAGCTCATAGAGCTGTCCATTTTCTTCACCGTTCTCATCACAGCCAATGCCGCAGCCGCGCAGCAATTCTCCGTCGATGCCGAGTTCGCCGAACTCGTTGACGATGACGGCGATGCGGCGGCCCTGCGCATTGGCCAGCAGGTGGCGCAACAGCGTGGTCTTGCCGCTGCCCAGAAAACCGGTGACGATGGTGGCGGGAATTTTTCGGGTTTGCATAAGGGTGTCCTGGTTGGAAAAGTTAACGGGGCGGCAGCGCGCTCAGGCACTCCACCAGCATTTGCGCGGCCTCGCCCAGGCGCGGGCCGGGGCGCGACAGCAAATCCATGCGCTCGGTGTCCAGCAGGCACAGCTGCTGGCGGCGCACGGCGGGCAGCGCGCCCCAGCCTGGACGGTCTGCCACATTGGCCAAGGTGGCGCGCGGGCCGATGATGATGTCTGGCGGGCGGCGCAGCAGCAGCTCGGGGTTGATGCGGGGGAACAGGCCTAGCTCGCCGCTGACCACATTGACCAGTCCCAGCCTGGCGACCGTCTCGCCGATAAAACTTTTTTCACTGGCCGCAGACGACCCCGCCCCCACTTCGACATAGACGGTGCGCCCGCGCAAGGCAGCGGGCATTCGGGCGGCCGCTGCGTCCATTTCGGCATCCATGCGGGCGATCAGCTCTGCAGCACGGGCCGGCTCGCCCAGGGTGTCGCCCAGCTTGAGCAGCATGCGTTTCAAATCGGCATGCGTTCGGGCATCGAAGGTCATCACCGGCACGCCCAGGGCCTGAAGGCGTTCACCCGCACGGCTGCGCGGGCCCAGCAAAACCATATTGGGCCGCAGCGTGACGATGCGTTCGATCTGCGCGTCTTCCAGGCCACCCACCTTGGGCAAGATTTGCACCGAGCCGGGCCAGGTGGAATGGCGGTCGGTGCCGACGAGCTGGGCGCAGCGGCCCAGCGCGCACACGGCTTCGGTCAGGGACGGCGACATCGTGACGATGCGCGACACCGGCTGCACGCCCTGCGCCACCGCGAAGCTCGAAAACAAGCCCAGCGCCGCCATCGACGACACCGAAGGCAGCATGCGCAATGCAGTACGCGAGGCGACAAGCGTGGGAGTCATATCTCTAATCTTCGATGCCACGTTGGGCTGGCACGCCCGCTTTGAAATGGTGTTTGATGAGCGTCATCTCCGTCACCGTATCCGCCAGCTCCACCAGCTCATTCGGCGCATTGCGGCCGGTCAGCACCACATGCACATGCGCCGGGCGTTCGCGCAGGCAGGTCAGCACGGTTTCCAGCGGAATCCAGCCGTAGCGCAACGGGTACATGATTTCATCCAGCACCACCATGAAGTGCTCGCCGGCGCGAATCGTCGCTTCGGCCTTGGCCCAACCATCGAGCGCCAGCTGGGCCGAGTGATCCAGGTCGCGGCTCTTCCAGCTGAAGCCGTCGCCCAGGCCTTCGATGGGAATGCCCAATTGCTCGAACAGGCGGTGCTCACCAAAACGCGCGGTGGGTACCTTCATGAACTGGTAGACCTTGACGGCCTTGCCGCGGCCGTGGGCGCGCAGGGCCAGGCCGAAGGCGGCCGTGCTCTTGCCCTTGCCGTGGCCCGTGTTGATCATGACCAGGCCGCGGCGCTCGGCCGTGGGAATGACACGTTCGTAATCGACGGGTGGGGTTTCAATTTGCATGGGGGCCTTCTTTGCAGGGGTGTTGACTTTGGGCAGCGCGATCCACTGCCCTTGCAGGGGGTGGACGGCAATGCGCCCGTCGAAGACGTCTTCCAGGGCCCGGTGCGTGGCCGGCTCGGCGCAGGCGCCCTGGTGGGTGATGCGGCCGCCCGCCATCACCACCATGGTGTCGGCCTGCAGCGCCATGGTGATCTCATGCAGCACGCTGACGACGGTCTTGCCCTCAGCCACCAGCGCACGCACCACATCCAGCCAGTCGGCCTGGTGCGGCGGGTCCAGGTTGGCCAGGGGTTCGTCCATCAGCAGCACCTGGGCCCGCACCGCAAGGGCCCGTGCCAGCAGCACGCGCTGGCGCTCGCCGCCCGAAAGCTGCCCCAGGGCGCGCTCGCGCCAGTCCCAGGCGCGGGTGGCGCGCAGCGCCTGCTCTACCGCCGCATGGTCGGCGGCGCTGGGCGGCGCCAGCCAGGCCTGGTGCGGCAGGCGGCCCAGCATGGCGACGTCCCACACCGTCAAGTCATCGGCCGAGGTTTCGTTCTGGCCCAGCCAGGCCAGCTGGCGCGCGCGTTCACGGTGCGGCAGGTTTTGCATGGGCTGGCCCAGCAAGGTGACGCTGCCGCTGTGCGGCAACACGCCCGCCAGCGCCCTGAGCAAGGTGGACTTGCCCGCGCCATTGGGGCCGACGATGCTGGTCCAGCGCCCGGCCGCAATGTCCAGGCTGATGCCGTGCAGCACCGCCTGCTTTTGCAAGCCATTTCCGAGGCTGGCACTGATGGCGCTTGCGCCTATAGCTATTGATTTGATAGCAACGCTCATGCCGCGCGCCCTCCGCCCAGGTTGCTGCTCCGGTGCATCAGCCACAGCAAATAGCCGCCGCCCAGAACCGCGGTGAGCATGCCCACGGGCAGCTCCTGCGGCGCAATCAGCCAGCGCGCCAGCGTGTCGGCCGCCATGAGCAGCACGCCACCCATCAGGCTGGACAGCAGCATCAGGTGGGCGTGCGTGGTCTTGACCACCGAACGCACCAGGTGCGGCGCAGCCAGGCCGACAAAGGCGATCAGCCCGGTTTGCGCCACGGCCGTGCCCGTGGCCAGCGCCAGCACCGCCACCAGCGCCGCGCGCATGGGCGCCACCGGCAGGCCCAGGCTGATGGCCGTGGCATCGCCCAGGCTCAGGCCGTCCAGCACACGCGCCAGCAGCCACGCCGCCAGCACGCACACGCACCAGACGCTGGCCATCAGCACGCAGGATGTCCAGCCGACAAAGGCCGTCGAGCCCAGCATGAAGGCCTGCATGGCCTGCAGCGACTCCGGCGAGAACAGCAGCACCAGGTGCGTCATGGCGCCCAGCACCACGCCCACCACCACGCCGGCCAGCAGCAGGCGCAGGGTGTGGCCCACACCGCGCGACAACACGAGCGTGAGCATCACTGCCAGCACCGCGCCCAGAAACGCCGCGCCCGTCAGGCCCAGGCGCACCCAGAGCGCGCTGGAGAACACGCTGACGGCCACGCCGCCATTCATCATGCTTCCCCCTATCGATCCTCCCAACATGCCCGCGCCGCCGCCCAGGGCGGCCAGCGCCAGCGCCACACCCAGCGAAGCGCCCGATGCGCTGCCCAGCAAATACGGGTCGGCCAGCGGGTTGCGAAACAGGCCCTGCGCCACCGCGCCGGCCAGGCCCAGCAAGGCGCCGGCGGCCCAGGCGCCCAGCGTGCGCGGCAGGCGGATTTGCCAGACGATTTGCTGCGCCATCGCGGTTTGCGGCGGGTCCAGCGCGGGGTTGAGCAGCGGGCCGATCAAATTCTCCAGCCCGGCGCTGCCCACGCAGATGCCCAGCACGACGAGCGCCAGCGCACCCAGCACACCGGCCCACACCAGCCACCACACGCGGGCCTGCATCATGGCTTGGCCTCCGCGGTGGATTTGGGTGCTTTGCCGGCGATGCACGTGGCCATCAGGCGCGCAGCCTCGGCCATGCGCGGGCCCGGGCGCACCAGCACATTGGCCTCTTCCGTCGGAAAGATGCAGACGCGTTGTTCACGCAGCGCGCGAATGCTCTGCCAGCCAGGCCGCGCCTGCAGGCCGTCGGCACTGCGCTGGCCGATCATGATCAGGTCGGGGTTGGCGCGCACGATGAACTCGGGGTTGAGCTTGGGAAAGGGCCCGAGCCTGGCCGGCACGATGTTTTTCACGCCCAGGCGCGTCAGCGTCTCGCCGATAAAAGACGCCTCGCTGGCCGCATACGGCCCCTGGTTGACTTCAAAGTAGACCCGCGTGCCGCGCACGCCGGGCGGCAGCGACTGGGCCGCGGCCGAAACGCCGGCATCAATCGAGCGCCAGATGCGCGCGGCGTCGCGCACCTCGAGCAACTGGCCGAGCTTGAGCATCACGCGCTGCACATCGGCGTGGCTCCTGGGCTCCAGCGCCACCACCTTGATGCCCAGCGCCTGCAGCCGGTCGGCCGCGCGTGACGACGTCGCCAGCAGCACCACATCGGGCTTGAGGGCCACCATGCTTTCGATGTTGGGGTCCAGCCCGCCGCCGACCTGGGGCAGCTTTTGCACGCTGGCCGGGAAGTTGGAATAGCGGTCCACCCCGACCAGGCGCTGGCACTGGCCGAGCTCGCACACCGTTTCGGTCAATGAAGGCAGCAGGCTGATGATGCGCTGCGGCGCCTGGGCCAGCGTGACGGTCACGCCGCGGTCGTCGGTGATTTGCAGCGCGCGGGCCGGCGCCGTGGCGGCCAGGCACAGCAGCAGGAAAAGAAAGACGATGCGGTTCACGAAGGGGCTTTCAGGATGAGCGGCAAACCCGCCGCCATCAGGGTGACACGTTCACAGGCGCCGGCGACCTGCTGGTTGAGCAGGCCCAGGGCGTCGACAAAGGCGCGGGTTTCACGGCCCAGCGGGATGACACCCAGGCCGATCTCGTTGCCGACCAGGACAACGGGGCCGGGCGCAGCCTCGATTGCTCTCAAAATCATAGCGGTATGTGTAGATGCAACCTGGGCTGGAGACTGATTTGACTCATAACCCGGGGCGGGCATGAGCAGGTTGGTCAACCAGAGCGTCAGGCAGTCGACCAGCACCAAAGTGTGGGCTGCGCTGTGCCGGGTGATCGCCTGGGCCAGCTCCAGCGGCTCTTCCACCGTGGCCATGCCGGGCACGCGCTCGGCCCGGTCCTGCTGGTGGCGCCGGATGCGTTCGCGCATTTCGTCGTCCCACGGGCGGGCCGTCGCGACCATCACGGCGCGGTGCTGCGGCGACTGCGCCAGCCACTGCTGGGCCAGTTGTTCGCCGCGGCGCGACTTGCCGCTTTTCTGGCCGCCGAGGATGAGCTCGCTTTTGGCAATCGTCATCGTGCTCATGATTCGGACGCTCCGGCTTGGTCAGAATCCATCCACTTCAGGATGATCTGGTGCATCCTGGCCACGCCGTCCGTCAGTGCGGCGGGGCCGGGCTGCAGGATGTCGGGGGACTTGATTTCAAACAGTTGCTGGTGGCGCACCGCATTCACCGCATCCCAGCCTTCACGCGCCACCACGTTCTCGGGCCGGAATTTTTTGCCGCACCAGGAGCCCAGGATGATGTCCGGGTTGCGGCGGACGATTTCGGCGCCGTCGGCAATGATGCGGTTCTTGCCCAGCGATTCGGCGGCGAGCTCGGGGAAACAATCGTCGCCCCCCGCGATGCCGATCAGCTCCGACACCCAGCGGATCGCGCTGATGTGCGGGTTGTCCCATTCCTCAAAATACACCTTGGGCCGGCGTGCACCGCCGGCAAGCTTGCTTGCGACGGCCGCTTGCATGGCGCGCAAATCAGCCTGTATCTGTGCAATGCGCCGGGCGCCCTGCTCCGCCTCGCCGACCATGGCGGCCAGCTGGTACAGCATGGAGAAAATTTCGGCCACGCTGCGCTGGTTGAAGATGGTGACTTGCACACCGCGCTTGACCAGGTCCGAGGCAATGTCGGCCTGCAGATCCGAAAAACCCAGCACGCAATCGGGCTGCAGTTCCATGATCTTCTCGATCTTCGCGCTCAGGAAGGCGCTGACGCGCGGCTTCTCGTCGCGCGCGCGTTTGGGGCGTACGGTGTAACCCGAGATGCCCACAATGCGCTGCTGCTGGCCCAGCAGGTAGAGCCATTCGGTGGTCTCCTCGGTCAGGCAGACGATGCGCTGCGGGCCGGGCTGGTAGTGCAGCAAGTCCGTCATGCCATCACCTCCGCAGGTGCGGTGAACAGCTCCGCCACCGCTTCGGGGCAGGAGGGAAACCAGGCGTGGAAGTAGCTGGCGCGCACCGCACGCTGCTGCCACACGGCCTCGCCCACATCCGGCGCAGGCGCGGTGCCCGGCCGCGAGGTGCGGGCCACAGGCTGCAGCGGCGTGGCCGTGGTCGAGTAATGGAAGGTGTGGCCGCGGACAGTGCCGCCGGCCAGTGGCAACTGCTGCGGGCCCAGGCCGGCCAGCAGCTTTTGCATGGTCACCTCGCCGGGAAGCACACCCCATTGCGCATGACGCTGGCCGTCGAGCGTGACCAGCGTGTCGAACAGCGCCATCATGCCGCCGCACTCGGCCCACACCGGTTTGCCTGCGGCGATGTGCGCGGCCAGGCTGTCCCGCATCGCGGTGTTGGACGCAATCGTCTCTGCATGCAGTTCGGGGTAGCCGCCGGGAATCCACAGCGCGTCGCACCGGGGCACGGCCGCATCCGCCAGCGGCGAGAAAAACACCAGCCCGGCCCCCAGCGCACGCAAGGTGTCGAGGTTGGCTTCATAGATAAAGCAGAAAGCGGCGTCGCGCGCGATGGCGATTGTCTTTCCCTGAAGCGCTGGCGCCAAGGGAGCAGAAGCTTCAGGCGCCGCGAAGTCCACCGCCCAGCGCTGCAAATCGTCCAGGCTCATCTGGCCCAGCGGCGTGTCGGCCAGCGCATCGGCTGCGGCGTCCAGCCGCTCCATGGCATCGGTCACTTCGCCTGCCACCGTCAGGCCCAGGTGGCGCTTGGGCAGGCTCATGGCGGCATTGCGCAGCACCGCACCCAGCCATTGGCCGGGCGCCACGCTGGCCTGCAGCATGCCCGCATGGCGCGCATTGGCCACACGATTGGCCAGCACCCCGGCCCAGGGCATGTCGGGCCGGTAGTGCTGCAAGCCGAACGCCAGCGCGCCGAAGGTGGCCACCATGGCCGACGCATCCACCACGGCCAGCACCGGCAAGCCGAATCGCTGCGCCAGGTCCGCCGCACTGGGCTCGCCGTCAAACAGGCCCATCACGCCTTCCACAATGATCAGGTCGGCCTCTTGTGCCGCCGCATGCAGGCGCGCACTGCAATCGGCCTGGCCGGTCATCCACAGGTCCATCTGGTACACCGGCGCACCGCTGGCCAGGGCGTGCCAGCATGGGTCCAGGAAGTCCGGCCCGCACTTGAACACCCGCACCCGCCGCCCCTGCCGTGCATGCAGCCGCGCCAGGGCGCACGCCACCGTCGTCTTGCCCTGACCGGAAGCCGGGGCGGCGATGAGGATGGCGGGGCAGCGGGAGGGGTTGGTCATCTGGAATTTCCCGGTCAAAGAGGCGCCCACGTCAAACCGACGTACACCGCGCGCCGCGGCATGGCGTAGGTGCCGGCGGTTTGATAGGCCTTGTCGTTCAGGTTATCCACTTTGGCCGTCAGCTTCCAGTCTCTGGAAAGCGCCGTCGAGGCACTCAGGTTGAGCATGCCGTAGCCCGGCAGCAAGGTGGTGTTGGCAGCCGTGTCATAGCGCTGGGCCGAAAGCAGCACGTCGGCGCCGAAGTCCCAGCCGGCCACTTTGGTGTCGACGCCCAGCACGGCGTGCCGGCGCGCGCGCCGGGCCAGGTACTTGTCCAGGACCACGTCGCGTGGATTTTGCAGGTCGAGCGAGCCGTACAGCCTGACGCCGCCCAGCCGCTCGGCGGCGGTGAAGGTGATGCCCTCGTACTGCGCCTTCGCGGTATTGGAATAGCAGCCGTTGGCCGGCACCGGGCAACCGGCTGCGCCGGCGCCTGACAGGAAGCTCAGCAGGTTGGTCATTTTGTTTTTGTAGACGACCACGCCGTATTCGCTGCTGCCTTCGGCATATTTAAGGCCGATCTCGGCGTTGCGCCCCGATTCGGGTTTGAGGTTGGCCACGCCGTATTGGCTAAAGCGCTGGTACAGCGTCGGCACGCGGTAAGACGTGCCGGTGCTGGCCGAAACTTTCAACGCAGGCGTGATGGCGAAGGCATAGGCGGCCGAGCCGGTCGTCTTGCCGCCGAACTCACTGTCGTTGTCATGGCGGACGTTGAGCTGCACGGTGTGCCCGGCTTGCGACCAGCCGTAGCCCAGGCCCACGCCGGTCTGCGATTTGCTGCGGTCCACGCGGGGGGCGCTGGTCAGCAGGAACTCGTCCCTGCGCTGCTCCAGCGTGGCGCTCAGCAGGTGGTTGCCGATCTTGTATTCGTTTTGCCAGAGCACGCCGGCGATGCGGGTCTGGTCGACCGATCGGTCGATGCTTTCCTCGCCTTTGTCGGTGCCGTGGCTCAAGGCGATTTTGGTGCTGTAGCTGGCGGTCCATTTGGACTCCAGCTGCAGGCCCAAAGTCTGCAGGGTACTGGTGCGGCGGTAGTCGCGCACCAGCGGAAAAGGCGTGCTGTCGTACTGCGCCTCCACCCGGCTTTGCAGCACATTGGCCTCGATGCGGTGGTCGGCGTTGACCTGGAAACCCAGGCGGGCATTGGCGCTGCGGGCCTTGTAGCCGTCGGCATCGGGGTTCTGCGCGGGAACGAGGTTGGGCCGGATATTGAAGCCGTCGCTGGCGCCTTCGGAGACCCCGAACGAGTAATCGAATGCGTCGACCGAGCCGCTGGCCGACACGTCCAGCCGGTGGGTCTGGTAAGTGCCGTAGGTCAGCGCCACGACAGGCGCGAAAGGGCCTTCGCCCTTTTTGGTGAAGATCTGCACCACACCCGCCACCGCATCGGAGCCGTACACCGCGCTGGTGGGGCCGCGGACCACTTCAATGCGTTCGATCTGCGACAGCGGGATCGCGCTCCAGCCGGCGCCCCCGCTGGTGGTTTGCGAGTCGATGCGCACGCCATTGATAAGCACGGCCGTATGCCGGCTCTCGCCGCCGCGTATCGACACGCCGGTGGTATTGCCGATGCCGCCGTTGCGGGTGATTTCAATGCCCGGCACGCGCGCCAGCACGTCGGCAACGCCTACGGCGCCGGCGCGCTCGATGGTTGCACGGTCGATGATGGTGACATCGGCCACCACATCGCCGACAGGGCGCGCGCTGCGTGTGGCGGTGACCATCATTTCCTTGAGCTGCGGCGTCGTGCCGGCAGTTTGGGACAAGGCAGGAGAAGCGGCGAAAAAGGCCAGCGGAAATGCGGCGGCAACGGCCAGCGGAAGCACGGCAAGGCGTGCACGGGGAACAGTTTTCATTGAACAGACAGTCAGCAATGTGCCCTCACCGGCTTCCCCGCCGGCGTATGAGCGTTACAAACGCCCAGCCCAAAACTGGACGTGCGCGTTCACCTTGTTGGCCGGTATCCGGGCTGACGGAACTGCCCCCATCGCCTTCCCAAGCGCTTGTTCAAGGCGCTCAGTGGCGAGTGATGAGAGCTGAATGGGCCTCTGGCTTTGACACCAGGAAGCGCATTCGTCCGTTTTACCGTTGCGGGGGCAGCGCAGGTTAAAAGCCTCGGCGCCGGCACATCAGGGTTGACCCGATGGGCGTGGCTTTGACTTTCTCCTGCTTCCCGTTGAACTGCAGCGTGTGAACCACACTGCGGGCACCAACAGGGCAGATTCTACGCGGCCCTCCCCCACGCCGCCCCGCAAACCCTACAATGAGGCCTGCCATGGCGAACCAAACCCAAATCGACCAGATCGTCGAACGCGTTGAGCGGCTTTTGCTGCGCTACGAAGAGCTGCAGCGCACCAACGCGCTGCTGACAGAGCAGGTCAACGTTTTGACACAGGAACGCGACTCGCTCAAGTCGCGCCTGGGTGCCGCGCGCGCGCGCGTGGATGCGCTCCTGGAGCGCCTGCCTGAAAGCAATGGCCACACCAAAACCACCGTGGGAACCGAGTCATGAAGCAGCTCGAAGTACAGATCATGGGCCAGAGCTACCTGCTGGGCTGCCCCGAAAACGGCGACGCCCGCATGCTGGATGCCGTCAACCGGGTGGACATGGCCATGTGCCGCATTCGCGATGCCGGGAAAATCAAGGCACGCGACCGCATCGCCGTGCTGGCCGCACTGAACCTCGCATTTGAGCTTCCCGAGCGCACGCCGAACAGCACACCCGCACCTGCTGCCGCGCCCGCACCCGCAAGCAGCGGCGCCGCTGAAACAGAGCACCCGCAGCTCTCTGCATTGCTGCAGCGGCTTGACACCGCACTGGGGATCGACGGCCGCCTGCTCTGAGCACGCGGGCGCTGTCCGGCGTTCATCCCGTCACGCTTCTTTACCGACGCGCGGGGCTGCAAAGGCCTACAATGAAGACGTCTGCGATGCGCACTGGGCTTTATATTTCCTTGAACCAATGCTCTTCGAGCACGGGCTTGGTAAATTGTCCGGCAGGTGTGATCGTCTCGCGTTAGACGAACCCGAAACCTGACTGCCCTCGCCCACCTGAACCCCGGTTCAGGATGACGGTCCGGTGGCACTCGCAGACACCTTTTTCCAGCGTTCCGGCTTGACACGTCGTCAGCAAGCCGCGAACACCATCGCCGCGAAATAGCGGGGCCAGGCGGTCACGCCCACAACAACAACTTCGATGTCCCTAGAGCCCCAACTCATTGCTGAACTCCTTGTGGTCGGGCTGTGCACCGGCTTTCTTGCCGGCCTGCTGGGCATAGGCGGGGGCATGATCATGGTGCCCTTCATCACCTTCATCCTCACGTCAAAAGGGTTCCCGGCGGAATACACCGTGAAAATCGCGGTCGCCACCTCGCTGGCCACCATCTGCTTTACCTCGCTGTCGTCGGTGCGTGCGCATCACCGGCGAGGCGCGGTGTTATGGCCCATCGTCCGTTTGCTGGCGCCGGGCATCCTGGTGGGCTCGCTGCTCGGCGCGCAACTGGCCGTGGCGCTGCCGGGGAAAATCCTGAGCATCCTGTTTGCGGTCTTCGTGGCGTTTTCCGCCACGCAGATGTTCCTCGGCCGCAAACCCAAACCCACCCGCACACTGCCCGGCCCCGTGGGCACCTTCAGCATGGGCGGCGTGATCGGCATGTTGTCCTCGCTGGTCGGCGCGGGCGGCGCTTTTGTTTCGGTGCCTTTCATGACCTGGTGCAACGTGAAAATTCATGACGCCGTGGGCACTTCGGCTGCACTCGGCTTTCCGATTGCGTTGGCCGGCACGCTGGGCTACATCTGGGCGGGCCAGGATTTGCCGCAGATGCCGCCCGGCTCCCTGGGCTTTCTTTACCTTCCGGGCCTGGTCATCATCTCGCTGGCCAGCATCTGCACGGCGCCGCTGGGCGCGCGCACGGCCCACCGCATGGACATCCAGCCGCTGAGAAAAGTCTTCGCGGTCGTCCTCTACATCCTGGCCGCGTACTTCCTGCTGCGCTGATCTGTATCGCCTAGCGGCGCGCCGGTGTGGCCCGCTTCGTGGCCGGTTTGGTGCGCAGGCCTATCGTCTGCTCGATCAACGCCCCGCCGTCGCTCATCAAAAAATCCTTGAAGGCTTGCGCCACCGGCGTGAGTCGCTTGTTGCGGCGGTGCACCACATACCAGTTCAGCATCAGCGGAAAGCCCTGCACATCGAGCACCGCCAGGCTGCCGACCTGAAGCTCGCGGCTGATGGTGTGCGCCGACAAAAAGCTGACTCCCATGCCCGCAATCACCGCCTGCTTGATGGTTTCCGTGCTCTTGATTTCCATGGCGATGTTGAGCTCGGCCAGGTGATCACCAAAGCCCTCCTGCATCGAATTCCAGGTGTCCGACCCCTTTTCACGCACGACAAAAGGCTCACTTGCCAGGCGCGATAAGGGAATGCGTTTTTTACTTGCCAGCGGGTGGTCGGGCGCGGCCACGACCACATAGGGATGCGGCGCAAACGGTTCGCTCACGGTATCCATGTCCAGCGGCGGACGCACCATGACGGCCAGGTCCGTCAGGTTGTCGTTCAACTGGTTCAGCAGTTCCTCGCGGTTGCACACACCGAAGTCCAGGCTCACGCCGGAATGGCGCCGGGCAAACTCCACCAGCAGGCGCGGAAAAAAATAGTCGCCGGCACTGATCACCGTGACATTCAATTTGCCGCCGGAGACGCCCTTGAACTGCGCCATGGCGTCTTCCACCTCCTTGAACTGCTGGATGATGATCCGGCTGGAGTGAAGCATCTCAACGCCTGCCGGCGTGAGGTGTATTTTTTTGCCCAGCTGCTCAAAGAGCGGAAGGCCTGCGTGGTCTTCCAGCTTGCTCACCTGGATGGACACGGCGGGCTGCGTCAGGTGCAACTCTTCCGCGGCCCGCGAAAAGCTCAGGTTTCGGGCCACCGCTTCAAATACCTTGAGCTGGCGCAATGTCGCGTTCTTCATACCGGCCGTCCACCCATAAGCACTAGATAATCAATAGTACCAAAGGGTTTAGCAATGGCTAATTCATCTTTGGCCCGTGTTTTCGCGGCTATTTCTGGTCGGCCCACCATGACTCGCCGAACTGGCCCTGCAGCCAGCCGACAAAACCGCTGACCTTGGCAGGCACCAGTTGGGGAGAAGGAAAAACGGCGTGGATCTCCTGCGAAGGAAGCATCCAGTCGTCCAGCAAGGTCACCAGCGCACCGCTGCGTATCGACTCATGCGCCACGTACTTCGGCAAGGCGGCCACCCCCATGCCCCCGCGCGCCGCGACCAAAAGTGCGGAGAGATTGTTCGAGCGCAAAGGCCCGCTGACCGAGACCGGCAGCGCATGGCCTTCGGCGCCGGTGAAATGCCAGCGGGCATCGCCCTGCACCGTGCTGTAGACGAGTGCACTGTGGGCGGCAAGACCGGCGGGATCGACCGGTGCGCCGTGCTTATTAAGGTACTCCGGCGACGCCACCACCACCCACGGGTTGATGCCGAGGTAACGCGCCCCCAGTGTCGAGTCCGCCAGCGGCCCCATCCGGATCGCCACGTCAATGCCTTGCTCGACCAGGTTGACGTACCGGTCTTCGAAGTTCAACTCGATTTGCAGTTTGGGATGGAGCTGCATGAAACGCATCACCAGCGGCACCAGCACACGCCGCCCGAAGGCCACCGAGGTGGTGATGCGCAGGCCGCCCTGCACCTGAGATTGCAGCAGCGCCGCCACTGTCTCCGCCTCTTCGACATGGTGGGCGATCAGCTTGCACTTGGCGTAATACAGCGCACCGATCTCGGTGGGCGTCACACCGCGCGTCGAACGGTGCAGCAAGCGCGAACCCAGTTGTTTTTCCAGTTGCACGACCAGTTTGGTGGCCGAGGGCTGGCCCATGCCCATGTCGGCCGCGGCCTTGCTGAACGAGCCGAGGTCCACCACGCGAATGAAAAGCCGGATGGCCTGAATGCGGTCCATGGCCGCAAGTAGACCACGGCACTGCGGGCGCGGCAACTATTTATTCCAGTTTGGAATAAGCGTAATGCACGCAGCAGGGATTCCGCCAGGCAGCCAAGGCCGCGACCATCAGCCCAACGTTCAACAACCCCCAGGAGACTCAAATGGCAAAAATGAAAGCCATCATGGCCGCTGTGCTGGTGATGGAAAAAGAAGGTATTACACAAGCCTTCGGCGTCCCCGGCGCGGCCATCAACCCGCTGTATTCGGCGCTGCGCGAGCGGCAGTCCATCACCCACATCCTCGCACGCCACGTCGAAGGCGCCTCGCACATGGCCGAGGGTTACACGCGTGCCGCGGCAGGCAACATCGGCGTGTGCATCGGCACCTCGGGGCCAGGCGGCACGGACATGATCACCGGCCTTTACTCGGCCAGCGCGGACAGCATCCCCATCCTCTGCATCACCGGCCAGGCGCCGCGCGCGCGGCTGTACAAGGAAGACTTCCAGGCCGTCGACATTGAGTCCATTTCCAAACCGGTCACCAAATGGTCTTGCACGGTTCGCGAACCCGGCCAGGTGCCGCGCGCCTTCCAGCAAGCCTTCCACCTGATGCGATCGGGCCGGCCCGGCCCGGTGTTGCTCGATTTACCTTTCGACGTGCAGATGGCCGAAATCGAATTCGACATCGACACCTACGAGCCTTTGCCGGTCTACAAGCCCGCGGCGTCGCGCAAGCAGATCGAAAAAGCCCTGGACATGCTGACAGCGGCCGAGCGCCCGCTGATCGTGGCCGGCGGCGGCATCATCAACGCCGACGCCAGCGCCCTGCTGGTCGAGTTTGCCGAGCTGACCGGTGTGCCGGTGATTCCCACCCTGATGGGCTGGGGCACGATTGCCGACGACCATCCGCTGATGGCGGGCATGGTCGGCCTGCAGACCAGCCACCGCTACGGCAATGCCACCATGCTCGCCAGCGACTTCGTGCTGGGGATCGGCAACCGCTGGGCCAACCGCCACACCGGCTCGGTCGAGGTCTACACCAAGGGCCGCACCTTTGTGCACGTCGATATCGAACCGACGCAAATCGGCCGGGTATTCACGCCTGACTACGGCATCGTCTCGGACGCCAAAGCAGCGCTCGAACACTTCGTGCAGATTGCCCGCGAGCGCAAGGCGGCCGGCCAGTTGCCGGACCGCAGCGACTGGGCTTACCGCTGCGCCGAACGCAAACGCCTGATGCACCGCAAGACCCATTTCGACAACGTGCCGATCAAGCCCCAGCGCGTTTACGAAGAGATGAACAAGGCCTTCCCGCGCGACACCATTTACGTCAGCAACATCGGCCTGAGCCAGATCGCCGCCGGGCAGTTCATGCAGATCTACGGCCCGCGCCAGTGGATCAATTGCGGACAGGCCGGCCCGCTCGGCTGGTCGATGCCCGCGGCCCTCGGCGTGGTGGCGGCCGATCCTTCACGCACCGTCGTGGCCATCACCGGCGACTACGACTTCCAGTTTCTGCTCGAAGAGCTGGCGGTGGGTGCGCAGTTCCAGTTGCCCTACGTGCATGTGCTCGTCAACAACTCTTACCTCGGCCTGATCCGCCAGGCCCAGCGTGGCTTCGAGATGGACTACTGCGTGCAGCTGGCTTTCGACAACATCAACGTGCCCGACTCCGACGACAAGCTGCGCAGCTACGGCGTCGACCATGTGGCGGTGGTGGAAGGCCTGGGCTGCAAGGCGCTGCGCGTCAAGCACCCGGACGAGATCCAGGGCGCGCTGCAGCAGGCGCGGGCGCTCGCCGCCGAGCACCGTGTGCCGGTCGTGGTCGAGATCATCCTGGAGAAGGTCACCAACATCGCCATGGGCACCGAGATCGACAAGGTCAACGAGTTCGAAGACATCGACTGCCGCCATCCGGAAGGCCTGCGCGGCCTCGAGCTGGCCGGCTTGCTCGAGTAAGCCAACGCGCTTGACTCGCCTCACCTGTTCCCACACATCAACCCATACAGAAAGCAGCTCATGCCCCGCTTTGCAGCGAACCTGACCATGCTCTTTAACGAGGTGCCTTTCCTCGACCGCTTCGAACGCGCCTCCATGGCGGGCTTTGAAGCTGTCGAATTTTTATTCCCGTATGCATTCGATGCCGGTGATATCCGGCAACGCCTGGACGCCCACGGCCTGAAGCTCGTCCTGCACAACCTGCCCGCAGGCGACTGGGATGCGGGCGAGCGCGGCATCGCGTGCCTGCCCCGCCGCGTGGACGAGTTTCGCGCCGGCGTGGCCAAAGCCGTGACCTATGCCAAGGCGCTTGGCGTCGGCCAGCTCAATTGCCTGGCCGGCAAGGCGCCGCCGGACATGGACGGTGCGCTGCTGCGCCGCACCTTTGTATCGAACCTGCGCTATGCCGCGGCCGAGCTCAAAAAAGCAGGCCTCAAGCTGTTGATCGAGCCAATCAATACCTTCGACATCCCGGGCTTTTACCTGAACCGCACCGCGCAGGCGATCGAGATCCTTGACGAAGTCGGTGCAGATAACGCCTACGTGCAGTACGACCTCTACCACGCACAGCGGATGGAGGGGGAGCTGGCCGCCACGCTGCAGAAATACCTGCACCGCATCGCCCACGTCCAGCTGGCCGACAACCCCGGCCGCAACGAGCCCGGCACGGGCGAGATCAACTACAGCTTCCTGTTCGCCCTCCTCGACCGCCTTGGGTACAAGGGCTGGGTCGGTTGTGAATACAAACCCGCGACCACGACGGAAGCGGGACTGGGCTGGTGCTGCCAGCACCTGGCCACCGAAACGGCCATCGCTTAAACAGAAAAGGAAACCATGCACCCGTCTGCATTAAAAATTGGATTTATCGGCCTGGGCATCATGGGCGCGCCCATGGCGGGCCACCTCATCAAGGCCGGGCACCAGCTGTTTGTCCATACCCTGGGCAAGATGCCGGAAGCAGTCTCCGCCAGCAGTGCCACCCAATGCATGAGCGCCCGCGGCGTCGCCGAACGCGCCGACATCATCTTCCTCATGGTGCCGGACACGCCTGACGTGGAAGCGGCCCTCTTCGGTGAAGCAGGGGTCGCGGCCGGGCTCAAGGGGGCCGGCTCGGGCAAGGTGGTCGTCGACATGAGTTCCATCTCGCCGATCGCCACCAAGGCTTTTGCGCAAAAGATCAACGCGCTGGGCTGCGACTACCTGGACGCGCCCGTCTCCGGCGGTGAAGTTGGCGCCAAGAATGCGACGCTCTCCATCATGGTGGGCGGCGCCGAAGCGGTGTTTGACCGCGTCAGCCCCCTGTTCGCATTGATGGGCAAAAACATCACGCTGGTGGGCGGCAATGGCGACGGCCAGACGGCCAAGGTCGCCAACCAGATCATCGTGGCGCTAACCATCGAAGCGGTTGCCGAAGCCCTGCTGCTGGCCTCCCGCGCCGGTGCAGACCCGGCGCGTGTGCGCCAGGCCCTGATGGGCGGCTTCGCCTCGTCGAAGATTCTGGAGGTGCACGGGGAGCGCATGGTCAAGCGCAATTTCGAGCCCGGTTTTCGCATCGAGTTGCACCAGAAGGACCTGAACCTTGCGCTGTCTACCGCGCGCCAGCTGGGCATCTCGTTGCCCAATACGGCCACGGCGCAGGAGCTGTTTAACGCCTGCTCCGCCCACGGCGGCAAAGCCTGGGATCACTCGGCCATGGCGCGCGCGCTGGAAAAAATGGCCAACTTCGAAATCGGCCAGAAACCCGGTTGAGGTCGCGGCTCCCCGCATTTTTTCGGCGCCGCAATCGGGCGCCTTTTTTCTTGCCGGCCCTGTTTTTTCACTCACCCCTATCATTACTTATAAGTAATACATAGCATCAAATACTTTAACTATCATTAATCGTTCTTTCTTTTTACAGTTGCCTCAAGCCCGGTGAAATAAACCCCATGGATACCGGGCAGTGCCTCAAGAGCGCCAACCCCTTCAAAGGAGAATCCTCATGCTCAACGCCTTGCCTGACAACACCGCCACCGACCAGGCCCGCCACGCTTACAACGCCGCGTTTGAAGAACTCGGCCTGAGCTGGCACTGGGACGTGGCCACGTATGCCCGCCTGCAAAACAGCGCCCACGGTGCAGTGCGCACTTACCTTGAAACCGAGCAGTCCCACCTCTTGCGCGCGTACGAAGCCGATTTCCTGGTGGAAGCCGTTGAAGCCGCCAAGGCCCGCTGCTACGCCAGCCTGGCTGCCGAGAGGGTGAGCCCGGCGCCGTATGCCGTCTGGTCCAGCCATTCACTCGCACCGGCCAGCAGCCGCCCCCAAAACACCACGCCAGCACCCCGGTTCACGCCGAGCGCGCTGTACACGTGAAGGGCCGCAATGTCCAAGCGTTGGCTGCGTTTCAAGAAAGACAACTCCACCGGATTCGGCGTCCTGGAGGGCGAGAATATCCGGGTGTGCCAGGGCGACATGTTCTCGGGTGCGACCCCGACAGACCAGGTACTGCCGCTGGCCGGCGTCGAGCTGCTGATGCCGGTGCGGCCCACCAAGGTCATCGCGATGTGGAACAACTTCCACGCGCTGGGCCAAAAGCTGAACCTGGCGGTGCCGGCTGAGCCGCTCTACCTGATCAAGGCGCCGAACTCCTACCTCGACCCCAACGGCATCATCCTCAAGCCTCCCTGCAACGGCAAGGTGGTGTTCGAAGGGGAACTGGGCATCGTCATCGGCAAGACCTGCAAGCAGGTCTCTGAGCGTGACGCCATCGACCACGTGTTTGGTTACACCTGCGCCAACGACGTGACGGTCGCCGACATCCTGAACCGCGATGCCTCATTCGCCCAGTGGGTGCGCGCCAAGGGCCTGGACACTTTCTGCCCCTTCGGGCCGGTCGTGGCCACAGGGCTGGATCCCGAGAAACTGGTGGTGAAAACCATCCTCAACGGGGAAGTCCGCCAGGACTATCCCATCAGCGACATGCGCTTTTCAGTCAGGCAGCTGGTGAGCCTGATCTCGCAGGACATGACGCTTTATGCGGGCGATATCATCCTGTGCGGCACGTCAATCGGCGTGGGATCGATGAAACCGGGTAGCACGGTCGAGGTGGAGATTGCCGGCATCGGCAAGCTCAGCAACCGGTTCGAATAACGTTTTTTGCCAGGAGTACGGGTGTGAAGATTGCGATCATTGGGGCCGGGGCCATCGGCGGTTATGTGGGCGTGAAATTGGCTTTGGCCGGTGAGGACGTGACTTTCATCGTACGCGGTGCCAACCTGGACGCCATCCGCAAGAAGGGCATGAAGCTCATCATGCACGACGGCACCGAACATATCGCGGACAACGTCAAGGCGACCAATAACTACGCTGAAGCCGGCCCGCAGGACCTGGTGATCCTGGCCATGAAAGCGCACCAGGTCGAGGCCGTGGCCAATGAATTGCCCAAGCTGTTCGGCCCTGATACCGCGGTCGTCACCATGCAAAACGGCATCCCTTACTGGTACTTCCACAACCACGGCGGCCCGTTCGAGGGCAGCCAGGTCCACAGCGTTGATCCCAGCGGCGTACAGTCAAAAATGATTCCTGCCCAGCGGGTGATCGGCTGCGTCGTGTACCCGGCCTCTGAACTGGTGGCGCCGGGCGTCGTCAAACATATCGAAGGTGATCGTTTTCCCGTGGGCGAGCTCGACGGCTCCACGAGTGAACGTGTCACGCGCATTTCAGAATGTTTTTCCAAAGCGGGCTTCAAGGCCCCGGTGCTGGACAACATCCGCTCGGAAATCTGGCTCAAGTTGTGGGGCAACCTCACCTTCAACCCCATCAGCAGCCTGTCCCATTCCACGCTGGTGGACATCTGCCAGTTTCCGCTGACGCGCGACCTGGCCGCCAACATGATGCGCGAAGCGCAGGAAGTTGCGCACAAGCTGGGCATCGAGTTTCGCGTCACGCTGGACAAGCGCATCGCCGGCGCCGAAAAAGTGGGCAAACACAAGACGTCCATGCTGCAGGACATCGAAGCCGGCCGGGCGCCGGAGATCGACGCCCTCGTGGGCTCGGTGGTGGAACTGGGCCGCCTGACGCAAACGCCCACGCCGCACATCGACACGGTGTATGCCCTCGTCAAGCTGCTCGCCAAAACCATGGACGAAGAGCGCGGGCAAGTGCGGCTTCAGCTGGCCGCCTGAGCAGGCACCGCAGCCAGTCGCTATATTTTTTATAGCTACAAGCCAAGTCGCTGCCTTGGCTACAGCCACTTTTCTTATAAATTCCGGCTGAAGCCGGCTTCAGGGCCCAAAGGCCAGCGATTTCTTCATCGCTTCGACGACCCCATCGGAGGGGGTCTCGAAATCGAACTTGGCCCCAAGGTCCAGCGCTTTCAACAGCAGCGGATTGGCGTTCTTGAGGGAGTCGAACAAACCCGCCGCTTTTTTGACCGCGTCTGCCGATGCGCCAGGGTGAACGTAGAGCCCGTAGCCCCAGCTCGCGTTAGTGGTCGGCACGATCACCAGTTGCGCCATATGGATACGCTCATCGGTGCCGTGGTGGCTCTTCATGGAGGCGGCCTGTGCGCTCTGCAGCCGGGTAATCAGGCCGGCCCAGCGGTCTGCCTGCCAGTGAAACGCCGCCTTGGTCGGCAAATAGCTCTGCCCCAACCCTTGCTGCGGCAATATCTCAACCACCGTGCCGCAAATACTTTCGGCCTTCACCAGCGATGTGGTCACGCCGCTTTTCATTCCAAAGCAACTGGTCGTCTTGAGTTTGGCCAGCACTTTGGCCTGATCGGCGGCGGGAAGCGTCTTCAGCTCGACGGGTTTGCCGTCTTTGACCGTTCCGATGTCAGCCAGAATCAGTACAGCCGACTGGATCGGATCCATGTTGACCGCCACCGGCCGATAGCCCGAGGCAAGACCGACCACCGGATTGCCGTAGACCCAGCAGGGTGGTGCGGGCTTTTTGACAGCCGTCAAAACATCCTGCGTCTCCCGGATGTTGAGCACCGGCGTGACCGACAGCCCCGTGGGGCGGATGAAGTCAACGAGTTCTTTCAGGGCACTTTCGGTTTGCGATGCGCCCTCGCCCCGAATGACCTGGGGATTCAGGTAAAGCCCGCCTTCGCACTGCTGCGCCTGAGCGGTAAAACCGCAGAAAAACAAAGCCACCAGCAACAATGCGTTTTTCATGGTTATTACCTTTCAAAACATTTTTTATGTTCCAGTTATCGCCATGGAACGAAGCGCCAGCCCTGTTGAAATTCATGGTATCGGCGATGTGACACTTTCCTCCTAGGGACATACGCTATCCGTGGGCGCCGGAGCGGCTCCGGAGAAACCCTAGAGGGGCTCGAAAATCCCGCAAACTTGACCCCTGTCAAGAGTTTTTGGCCCACTTGGTAAGACCATACGTCTGCAATATCCTCGGCGAGGGAATCAATAAAGAAATTCCAGCCAACAACAGAGTTACCCAACACAGGAGACAACGTGATGAAAACCAGATTTGCAAGCATCCGGAATAAATTGGCTGCAGCGGGGACAACCGTCATCGCAGCAGCTGCGCTGACGGCCTTCCCGGCCCACGCGGCCTGGGAACCCACCAAGCCGGTGGAGTTCGTGGTACCTGCGGGTACCGGCGGCGGCGCCGACCAGATGGCGCGACTGATGCAGGGCATCGTCATCAAGCACAAGCTGATGAAAGAGCCGCTGATCGTCGTCAACAAATCCGGTGGCGCAGGCGCCGAGGGTTTCCTGGAGGTCAAGGGCGCTACGGGCAACCCGCACAAGATCATCATCACGCTGTCCAACCTCTTCACCACGCCGCTGGCAACCGGTGTTCCCTTCAACTGGCGCGACATGACACCGGTGTCCATGATGGCACTCGACCAGTTCGTGCTGTGGGTGAATGCAGAGAACCCGGCCAAGAACGCCAAAGACTACCTGGCTGCCGTGAAGGCCGCGGGCCCCAGCAAAATCAAGATGGGTGGCACCGGCTCCAAGCAGGAAGACCAGATCATCACCGTCGGCATTGAGCAAGCCACCGGCACCAAATTCATCTACGTGCCCTTCAAGGGCGGCGGTGAAGTCGCGGTCCAGCTGGTCGGCAAACACGTTGACTCTTCCGTCAACAACCCGATCGAGGCGGTTGCCCAGTGGCGCGCCAACCAGCTGCGCGCTCTGTGCGTGTTCGATGACAAACGAATGACCTACAAGACCAAGGTGACCGACACCCAGTCGTGGGCCGACATCCCAACCTGCAAGGAAGCCGGTGTGCCCACCGACTACACCATGCTGCGTGGCATTTTCATGGCGCCCGGTGTCTCCAAAGACCAGCTCCAGTTCTACGTCGATCTGCTCAAGAAAATCCGCGACACACCTGAGTGGAAAGACTACATGGAAAAAGGCGCATTCAACCAGACCTCCATGTCCGGCGACGAGTTCGGCAAATGGCTCGGCAGCGCAGAGCAGCGCCATCGCGAGCTGATGAAGGAAGCCGGCTTCATCGCGAAGTAACGATCAAGAAAACCCCGTTCGCCGGGTTTTCCCCTGCGGGCTGGCCATGCGCCAGCCCCACAATCATCAAAGTTCGCCCTGGTACAGGGCACTCAATCCAACGGAGTTGCTCATGGAGCCAAACCAAGAATCCGGCGCGGAGCGCACGGGCGTCGCCACCTATGTCGTTGAAGCCATCGTCGCGACCTGTATCGTCATCATGGGGGCGGTGGTCCTCCAGGGCAGCTGGGCCCTCGGCTCCGGCTGGACCAGCGACGGGCCAGGCGCAGGTTACTTCCCGTTTTACATCGGCATCATCCTGTGTATTTCCGGCGCAGGCACCCTCTACCAGGCGCTGTTCGGAAAGAACAAGAACACCGAAGTGTTCGTCGACGGCGAGCAGCTCAAGCGCGTGCTGTCGGTACTGGTTCCCGCCATCGTTTACGTGGGGGCTGTCCAGTTTTTGGGCCTCTACGTTGCATCGGCCGTCTACATCGCGCTGTTCATGATCATCCTGGGAAAGTTTTCCCCGATCAAGAGCGTGATCACTGCCCTCCTTGTGAACGCACTGTTTTTCTTCATGTTCGAGGTCTGGTTCAAGGTCCCCTTGTTCAAGGGCCAATTCGAGCCGCTGAGCTTCCTCGGCTATTGAGCCCTCTCTAACCGTACCGAGCCCCACAGAACTTTTACCGGATATCGAAATGGAAGAACTAAATTCGCTTTTTCACGGATTCAGCGTCATTCTGACGCCGATGAACATCGTCCTGATGTTCGTGGGCATCATTCTGGGTGTGCTGATCGGCGTGCTGCCCGGCCTTGGCGGCGCCAACGGCGTGGCCATCCTGCTGCCACTGACCTTCACGATGTCGCCCACCTCGGCCATCATCATGCTGTCCTGCATTTACTGGGGCGCACTGTTCGGTGGGGCCATCACCTCGGTGCTGTTCAACATACCGGGGGAGCCCTGGTCGGTTGCCACCACCTTTGACGGCTACCCGATGGCGCAGCAAGGCAAGGCCGGCGCTGCGCTGACGGCTGCTTTCACCTCGTCTTTCATCGGCGCCTTTGTTGCCGTGGTGATGATCACCTTCCTGGCGCCCCTGGTCGCCAAGTTCGCGCTCAAGTTCGGCCCTCCCGAATTTTTCGCGGTCTACCTGCTGACGTTCTGCAGCTTCGTGGGCATGGGCAAGGGCTCTCCGTTCAAGATCCTCGCGTCGATGACGATCGGCTTTGCGCTGGCCTCCGTCGGCATGGACACGGTGACCGGCCAGCTGCGCCTGACCTTCGGCATCCCCGACCTGATGCGCGGCTTCGACTTCCTGATCGCGGTGATCGGCCTGTTCGGTATCGGCGAGATCCTGCTGTCCATGGAAGAAGGCCTGGCTTTCTCGGGCAAGAGCGCCAAGATCGACCCCAAGGTCGTGCTGGAAACCTGGAAGAAGCTGCCGAAATACTGGATGACCTCGCTTCGCAGCTCGCTGATCGGTATCTGGATGGGCATCACCCCCGGCGGCGCCACACCAGCCTCGTTCATGAGCTACGGCCTGGCCAAGAAGATGTCCAAGAACGGTTCGAAATTCGGCACGGGCGAAATCGAAGGCGTCATCGCCCCCGAAACCGCAGCGCACGCTGCCGGCACCAGCGCCCTGCTGCCCATGCTGGCACTGGGCATCCCGGGCTCCCCCACCGCAGCCGTGCTGCTCGGAGGCCTGCTGATCTGGGGCCTGCAGCCCGGACCTTTGCTCTTCGTTGAGCAAAAAGACTTCGTCTGGGGCCTGATTGCCAGCATGTACCTGGGTAACCTGGTCGGCCTGATCGTTGTGCTGACCACGGTGCCGCTGTTTGCGTCCATCCTGCGCATTCCGTTCTCCATCATTGCGCCGGTGATTGTGGTGATCTGCGCGATCGGCGCCTACACCGTGCACAACGCCATGCTGGACATCTGGTTCATGATGCTGTTCGGCGTCATCGGCTACCTCTTCAAGAAGCTGGACTATCCGCTCGCGCCGCTGGTGCTCGCATTGGTCCTCGGAGACAAGGCCGAAGACTCGTTCCGCCAGGCCATGCTGGTGTCGCAAGGTGAGATGTCCATCATGTGGTCCAACCCGCTGGTGGGCGGCATCACGACACTGGCCCTGGTCCTGCTGTTCTGGCCCCTGATCTCCCGCGTGATGGCCAAGATTCGCCCGCCCAAGAAGAACGAATTTGCCGCGGAACAGCCCGTCGACTGATCGTCGGGGCAAGCAACAAAAAGCCGGGTAACTTACCCGGCTTTTTTATTGCTGCTTCACCTGCTGCGGCTTTGCTTTTTAGCGTCAGATCTTGCCGCGCTGCTTGAGCCGGCTCAGGGTTTCCGCGGAGAGGTTCAGGTAGGACGCCAATTCCTTTTTGGGAATGCGGTCGAACAGTTCCGGGTGCTTGCGCTGAAAGCGTTTGACACGGCCGGGTGCGTCCAGCAAATGCAGCGTGATGGTATGGGCCATGATCTCGCTCATCAGGCGCATCACGTAGTACTCGAACGATTGCTTGATTTCATGATGGCGTTCCAGAAACGCTACCCATTCCGGCAACGGCAGCTTTGCCACCCGCACTTTGGTCACGCACACCGTGCTGTAGGGCGTCGGCGTGCCCAGCCGCCAGGCGGCGTAGCTGGTTTCCATGTCGCGCTCGTCGGCAAAACGAAGAATCATCTCCTTGGCCTGCTCATTGGTCACCACGCGCTTGAGGATGCCTTCAAGGATGAAATATTGCTCCATCTCATGCACCCCCTGCTCCAGCAGGGCATCGCCTTTCTGCCCGTCAACAATGACCAGGTGCGACTCGAGTTCCGCGCTTTGTTCCGCCGTCATTCCCTTGAGCACGATGTTCTGCGCCAGCTGGACACGAATGACGTTTCTCTCGGAATGATTTGGTATGGACGACATGAAGGCAATAAGGATTGGGCAGGACCCGGATCCATCGGTTTTTCAGAGGGGCGAATACACCGAAAATTGACCGTGGTCAATGTTGGAATCCGAATCGATTCCTATGATACCTCGACGGTGCAAATGACCCCTTGGGCACCCAAAAGCGAGGCGACGTAACACACCGCTGAAGGCCCTTCACTCAAGTCAACGAGTTTCAGGGCCCGATACGGCCAGTTGCTTTGCTCAACCTTTATCGAAGTCAAAACGAAGAGACATTTCATCATGACCAACGCCACCACATCGACAGAGCAGATCGACGGTTTCCACCTCGTCATCGATGCCCTCAAGCTCAACGGCATCGACACGATCTTCGCCCTGCCCGGCATCCCCATTACCGACCTCACCCGCAAAGCGCAGGCTGAAGGCATTCGCATGATCTCGTTTCGCCACGAGCAGCATGCCGGCAATGCCGCCGCAGCCGCCGGCTTCCTGACGCAAAAACCCGGGATTTGCCTGACCGTCTCCGCTCCCGGCTTCCTGAACGGCCTCACGGCCCTGGCCAATGCCACCACGAACTGCTTCCCGATGATCCTGATCAGCGGCTCCAGCGAGCGCGAGATCGTCGACCTGCAGCAGGGCGACTACGAAGAAATGGACCAGCTGGCGATTGCCAAGCCATTGTGCAAAGCAGCATTTCGCGTTCTGCACGCTGAAGACATCGGCGTGGGCATCGCCCGCGCCATCCGTTCGGCACTGTCCGGCCGTCCCGGCGGCGTTTACCTCGACCTGCCGGCCAAGCTGTTCAGCCAGTCGATGGACGCCGCGGCTGGCAAGAAGTCGCTCATCAAGGTGGTCGACCCCGCACCGCGCCAGATCCCTGCCCCCGATGCCGTCAAGCGCGCACTCGACCTGCTCAAGGGCGCCAAACGCCCCCTGATCGTGCTCGGCAAAGGCGCTGCCTACGCCCAGTGCGACGCCGATATCCGTGCCCTGATCGAAAAAACCGGCATCCCTTACCTGCCGATGTCCATGGCAAAGGGCTTGCTGCCTGACACGCACCCACAGTCGGCTTCGGCCACCCGCTCCCACGTATTGGCAGAAGCCGATGTGGTGGTGCTGGTCGGTGCTCGCCTGAACTGGCTGCTCTCGCATGGCAAAGGCAAAACCTGGGGCGGCGCGAATGCCGACACCCGCCAGTTCATCCAGATCGACATCTCGCCGACCGAAATGGACAGCAACGTGCCGATCGCCGCACCGCTGGTCGGCGACATCGGCTCGTGCGTCTCGGCATTGCTGGAAGGCCTGGGCGCCAAGTGGGCCAAGCCGCCTGCCGACTGGACCCAGGGCATCACCGAGCGCAAGGACAAGAACCTGGCCAAGATGGCCGCAACGCTGGCGCTGAACCCGCCGACGATGAACTTCCACAGCGCGCTGAACGTCATCCGCAATGCGGTCAAGGCCCGCCCCGACGCCATCGTTGTCAACGAAGGCGCCAACACCCTCGACTTCGCGCGCAGCATCGTCGACATGTACGAGCCGCGCAAACGCCTGGACGTCGGCACCTGGGGCATCATGGGCATCGGCATGGGCTTTGCCGTCGCCGCCGCCGTGACCACGGGTAAACCCGTAATCGCTATCGAAGGCGATAGCGCTTTCGGCTTCAGCGGCATGGAAGTAGAAACCATCTGCCGCTATAACCTTCCAATTTGTGTCATCGTCTTCAACAACAACGGCATTTACAAAGGCACCGACGTGAATCCACGTGGCGGCGATGTAGCGCCTACTGTTTTTGTCAAGAATGCACGCTACGAGATGATGATGCAGGCTTTCGGCGGCGTGGGCGTTCTGGCCAACACACCGGACGAGCTGGCCAAGGCGCTGGACGAGGCCGTCAAATCCGGCAAGCCAACCCTGATCAACGCCATCATTGACGAAACTGCAGGCACCGAAAGCGGCCGGATCACAAGTCTGAATCCGCAAAGCGCTGCAGCGAAGAAGTAATCCAAAGCATCCTAAGGAGAAATCAAATGAGCAACAAACCACTCGCCGGCATCAAGATCATCGACTTCACCCACGTTCAAGCCGGTCCCGCCTGCACCCAGATGCTGGCCTGGTTCGGCGCCGACGTGATCAAGGTCGAGCGTCCCGGCTCCGGCGACGTCACCCGAAGCCAGCTGCGCGACATCGAGGGCGCCGACGCGCTGTACTTCACCATGCTCAACAGCAACAAGCGCGGCCTGACGCTGGACACCAAAAAGCCCGAGGGCAAGGAAGTGCTGGAGAGGCTCATCAAGGAATCCGACGTGATGGTCGAGAATTTTGGCCCCGGCGCGCTGGACCGCATGGGATTCACCTGGGAGCGCATCCAGGAACTCAACCCCAAAATGATTCTGGCTTCCGTCAAGGGTTTCTCGGACGGCCACCACTACGAAGACCTCAAGGTTTATGAAAACGTGGCCCAGTGCGCAGGCGGCGCGGCGTCCACCACCGGTTACTGGAAAGGCGAGAACTCAGGCCCCACCATTTCGGCTGCCGCTTTGGGCGACAGCAATACCGGCATGCACCTGGCCATCGGTATTTTGACGGCCTATATCGGCCGCCAACAGACCGGCAAGGGCCAAAAAGTGGCCGTGTCCATGCAGGACAGCGTGCTCAACCTGTGCCGCGTCAAAATGCGTGACCAGTTGCGCCTGGACAAGCTGGGCTACCTGGAAGAGTACCCACAGTACCCGCATGAAATGGAAGCCTTCAAGGACGGCGTGGTGCCGCGCGGCGCCAATGCCGGCGGCGGCGGCCAACCCGGCTGGATTTTGAAGTGCAAGGGCTGGGAGACAGACCCCAACGCGTACATCTATTTCACGGTTCAGGGCCACGCCTGGGAGCCGATCTGCGACGCGCTGGGCAAACCCGAATGGAAAACCGACCCCGCCTACACCACGGCCAAGGCACGCCAGCCGCACATCATGGACATCTTCGCCACGATTGAAGCTTTCATCGCCGACAAGACCAAGTTCGAAGCCGTGGACGTCTTCCGCAAGTTTGACATTCCCTGCGCACCCGTGCTGTCAATGAAGGAATTGCTGCACGACGAGTCCTTGCGCGCCAGCGGCTCCATCGTTGAAGTGCCGCACAAGGTGCGCGGCAGCTACTTCACCGTGGGCAGCCCGATCAAGTTCTCCGACACCAAACCCGAAGTGACGGCATCGCCCCTGCTGGGCGAGCACACGGATGAAGTTCTGGCTGAACTGGGCTACAGCAAGGACCAGATCGCGGCCATCCACGCGGCAAAAGCGGTTTAACGCAAGCGCGGTTTTTTTGACTTAGAGGTCTGGTGACCCGCAAAAACGGCGTTCAGTTTGAGCGCCGTTTTTTTTAAAGCCCAGCCAGCTTAATTGCCAGCAGCAGGAGTGGACCTATGCAAACAACAACCGACCTGAAACAGCTCGTGGAAGCCGTGGGCGACGCCATTGTGGCCTCCGATGCCGGCGGTGCGATCGTGCTGTGGAACCCGGCCGCTACGCGGATGTTCGGTTTCACGGAAGAAGAAGCCCTGGGCAAGTCGCTGGACATCATCATTCCGCAGCGCCAGCAGCAGCGTCACTGGGACGGCTACCACAAGACCATGGAAACCGGCAAAACGCGGTATGGCAACGACGTGCTGCGGGTGCCGGCCGTGCACAAGGACGGGCATGGCCTGTCCATCGCCTTCACCGTGGCCCTGTTACATACCCCGGACAACAAGGTTTCGGCCATTGTTGCGGTGATCCGCGACGAAACCGCCCGCTTTGCCGAAGAGCGAAATCTGAAGAAACGCCTGACGGAGCTTGAAATGCAGCTTGCCCCTCAGGGCAATACACCCTAACCCAAACCGTACAGGCTTACCACTGGAGCAGTGATTACCATAGGGGTTGACAGGGCACAAGAGGCCCGGCCATGGCCAAAACCATGTGTCAAACAACCACTTTTTCAACTTCCCAGCAGGAACTTTCATGAGCAAAGCGTTAGACGGCGTTCGCATCCTTGATTTCACCCATGTCCAGTCGGGGCCGACGTGCACCCAGTTGCTGGCGTGGTTCGGCGCCGACGTCATCAAGGTCGAGCGTGCGGGCGAAGGCGACGCCACGCGCGGGCAGCTGCGCGACATCCCCGGTGTGGACAGCCTGTATTTCACGATGCTCAACCACAACAAGCGCTCGATCACCCTGGATACCAAAAAGCCCAAGGGCAAGGAAGTCCTGGACACGCTGATCAAGGAATGCGACGTACTGGTGGAAAACTTTGCACCCGGCGCACTCGACCGCATGGGCATCACCTGGGAACACATCCAGAAGCTCAATCCCCGCATGATCGTCGCCTCGGTCAAGGGTTTCGGCCCTGGCCGCTACGAAGACTGCAAGGTGTACGAAAACGTCGCCCAGTGTGCCGGCGGCTCCGCCTCCACCTCGGGCTTTGACGACGGCCCGCCCATGGTGACGGGCGCACAGATCGGCGACAGCGGCACCGGCCTGCACCTGGCCCTGGGCATCGTCGCCGCCCTCTACCAGCGCAACACCACGGGTCGCGGCCAGAAGGTGCTGGCCCCCATGCAGGACGCCGTGCTGAACCTGTGCCGCGTCAAGCTGCGCGACCAGCAGCGCCTGGAGCGCACCGGCACCATGCACGAATACCCGCAGTACCCCGACGGCAAGTTCGGTGAAGCGGTCCCCCGCGCAGGCAATGCTTCCGGCGGCGGCCAGCCGGGCTCCATCCTGAAATGCAAGGGCTGGGAGACCGACCCCAACGCGTACATCTACTTCATCACCCAGGGCGCAGTGTGGCCTGCCGTCTGCAAGGTGATCGGCGAAGAAGGCTGGATTGACGACGAGGCTTTTGCCACGCCGGCGGCCCGGCTGCTGCACCTGAAGCCCATCTTCGCGCGCATCGAGAAATGGACCATGACCAAGACCAAGTTCGAGGCCATGGAAATCCTGAACCAGTACGACATTCCCTGCGGGCCCATCCTGTCGATGAAGGAGATCGCGGAGGAGCCAGGCCTGCGCGAGACAGGCACCATTGTGGAAGTCGACCACCCCACCCGCGGCAAGTACCTCACCGTGGGCAACCCGATCAAGATGTCAGACAGTGCCACTGAAGTGACCCGCTCACCCCTGCTGGGCGAGCACACCGACGAGGTATTGACGCAATTGGGCTACGGCGCCGATTACATCGCCGAACTGCGCGCCGAGCGCGTCATCTAGGCCGGGCAGCCCACGCCACCAACGCCAGCCATACAGCGAGCCAACACGCTTCATGAACCATCCCATCATTCCCATCGCCGTCATCGACGCCTCCAAGCAGCGAAAACGCCAGGCCCCCAAGGGCCGCCGCGTAGACCCGCAGGCGCTGGCGGAGGTGCAGCGTCTGCTGGGCACCGAGTCGCGCCGTGCGGACCTGCTGATCGAGCACCTGCACAAGATCCAGGATGCGTTCGGCCACCTGTCGGCAGCGCACCTGGCCGCGCTGGCCCAGGAGATGAAGCTGGCGCAGACCGAGGTCTATGAAGTGGCAACCTTCTATCACCACTTTGATGTGGTCAAGGAAGGTGAATCAGCGCCCCCCGAACTCACCGTGCGCGTCTGCGACGGCCTGTCATGCGAGATGGCGGGCGCCAAGGATCTGCTGGCCAGGCTCCCTGCCCTGCTGGGCCGCGAAGTCCGTGTCATTGCCGCGCCCTGCATAGGCCGCTGCGAACAGGCTCCCGCGGCCGTGGTGGGCCAAAACCCGGTGCCGAACGCCAGCTGCGAAGCCATCGTGTCGACCGTCGCTGCGCAGGCTGTGCAACACGTGCCCGAAGGGTTTGTCGACCTTCCCGCCTACCAGGCAGAAGGCGGCTACAGCCTGCTCAAGCAATGCGTCTCGGGCGGACGTGATGTCGAAGCCGTCCTCAAGACCATGGAAGACTCCGGCCTTCGCGGCCTCGGTGGGGCAGGATTTCCGTCCGGCCGCAAGTGGCGCATTGTCCGGGCCGAAAAAGGCCCACGCCTGATGGCCGTCAACATCGACGAGGGCGAGCCCGGCACCTTCAAGGACCGCGTTTACCTGGAGCGCGACCCGCACCGTTTCCTCGAAGGCATGCTGATCGCCGCCTGGGCCGTCGGCATCGAGAAGATCTACGTTTACCTGCGGGATGAATACCACGGCTGCCGCAACATGCTGGAAGCCGAACTGGCCCGGCTGCGGCTGGACCCATTGATGGCCGGCATGCCGGAGATCGAGCTGCGCCGCGGCGCGGGCGCCTACATCTGCGGCGAAGAGTCGGCCATGATCGAATCCATCGAAGGCAAGCGCGGCATGCCCCGCCTGCGCCCACCGTACGTGGCGCAAGTTGGCCTGTTCGGCCGGCCGACGCTGGAGCACAACTTCGAAACGCTGTACTGGGTCCGCGACATCCTGGAAAAAGGCGGCGAGTGGTTTGCCTCGCACGGCCGCAACGGCCGCAAGGGCTTGCGTTCGTTCTCGGTGTCGGGGCGGGTCAAGGAGCCCGGCGTCAAGCTGGCGCCGGCCGGCATCACCATCCAGGAGCTGATCGACGAGTACTGCGGCGGCATGCTGGACGGTCACACGTTCTATGCCTACCTGCCCGGCGGTGCTTCGGGCGGCATCCTGCCGGCCACGATGAACACGATTCCGCTGGACTTCGACACGCTGCAACCCTACGGCTGCTTTATCGGCTCGGCGGCCGTCATCATCCTTTCCGACAAGGACACGGCCACCGGCGCTGCACGCAACATGATGAGTTTCTTTCACCATGAGTCTTGCGGCCAGTGCACGCCCTGCCGCGTCGGCACGGCGAAAGCGGCGCACCTGATGGAGCAGCCCAAGTGGGATCTGGCCTTGCTGGCAGACCTGTCGCTGGTGATGCGTGACGCATCGATCTGCGGCCTGGGCCAGGCAGCACCGAACCCGATGGACTGCGTCGTCAAGTACTTCCCCCACGAACTATGAGCCCCCACGCTTGTCGCTTCGCGTACTACGCTGCCCCCCGAGGGGGCTGGCCTTGCTTGGGGCGGCCCGGCGCTGCGGCCGGCCTGCCTGCGCACTTTAAGGATTTCTCATGAATGCAATTACCCGCCAGGAACTCGCAGAGCTCGATGCTCCGCTCGTAAGTTTCAGCCTCAACGGCCGTGAAGTCCAGGGCCGTGCCACCGAATCGCTGCTGCAGGTCGCCAAACGCGAAGGCGTGGAGATTCCGCACCTGTGCTTCAAGGAAGGCATGGAAGCCGTCGGCAACTGCCGCTCCTGCATGGTCGAGATCAACGGTGAGCGCGTACTCGCCCCCTCCTGCTGCCGCGCGCCGACTGCCGGCATGAAGGTCGTCACCGACAGCGAACGCGCCGTCGCATCCCAAAAAATGGTGCTGGAGCTGTTGCTGTCGGACATGCCCGAGAAGGAATACACCCGCAACAACGAGGTGGACCAGTGGGCCGCCAAAATCGGCGTCGGCAAGCCCCGTTTCGAGGCGCGCCAGCAGGTGCGCCAGGATGTGTCGCACCCCGCCATTGCCGTGAACCTGGACGCCTGCATCCAGTGCACGCGCTGCCTGCGCGCCTGCCGCGACGAACAGGTCAACGACGTGATCGGCCTGGCCTTCCGCGGTGACCAGGCCAAGATTGTGTTCGACATGGACGACGCGATGGGCGCGTCCACCTGCGTGGCCTGCGGCGAATGTGTGCAGGCCTGCCCCACCGGCGCACTGATGCCCGCCCGTGAGGCTGCGCTGACCGTGCCGGACAAGCAGGTCAAGTCGGTCTGCCCCTATTGCGGCGTCGGCTGCCAGCTGACCTACAACGTCAAGGACGACAAGATTCTGTTTGTGGAGGGCCGCGACGGCCCGGCCAACCACGAGCGCCTGTGCGTCAAGGGCCGCTACGGTTTTGATTACGCACACCATCCGCAGCGCCTGACCAAGCCGCTGATCCGCCGCGAAGGCGTGCCGAAAACCGGCGACTTCACGATGGACCCGGACCGCGTGATGGACGTGTTCCGCGAAGCCAGCTGGGAAGAAGCGCTGGAATTCGCCGGCGGCAAGCTTGCCGCCATCCGCGACCAGTACGGCAAAAAATCGCTGGCCGGTTTCGGCTCGGCCAAAGGCAGCAACGAAGAGGCCTACCTGTTCCAGAAGCTGGTGCGCACCGGCTTCGGCAGCAACAACGTCGACCACTGCACCCGCCTGTGCCACGCCTCTTCCGTGGTCGCCCTGCTGGAAGGCATCGGCTCCGGTGCGGTGTCCAACCCGGTGATGGATGTGACCAAGGCGGATGTCGTTGTCATCATCGGTGCCAACCCGACGGTCAACCACCCTGTCGCTGCCACCTGGATCAAGAACGCCGTGAAAAACGGCACCAAACTGATCGTGATGGATCCGCGCCGCTCTGACCTGACCCGCGTGGCGCACCGCCACCTGCAGTTCAAGCCCGACACCGACGTGCCCATGCTCAACGCGATGATGAATGTCATCGTGACCGAAGGCCTGGTAGACCAGGCCTTCATCGACAGCCGCACCATCGGCTACGAAGAGCTGCGCAAAAACGTGGAGGGCTACACGCCCGAGTTGATGGCCCCAATCTGCGGTATCGACGCCGAGACGCTGCGCTACGTGGCACGCCTGTTCGCCACCTCCAAAGGCTCGATGATCCTCTGGGGCATGGGCGTTTCGCAGCACGTGCACGGCACCGACAACGCACGCTGCCTGATTGCCCTTTCATTGATGACCGGCCAGATCGGCCGTCCCGGCACCGGCCTGCACCCCCTGCGCGGCCAGAACAATGTGCAGGGCGCGTCCGACGCGGGCCTGATCCCCATGATGCTGCCGGATTACCAGCACGTCTCCAAACCCGAGGTCCGCGCCAGCTTCGAGAAGGCCTGGGGCGTGGCGCCCGGCTCCCTGGATGACCAGGTCGGCCTGACAGTGGTCGAGGTGATGCACGCCATCAAGAAGGGCGGCATCAAGGGGATGTACGTGCAGGGCGAGAACCCGGCCATGTCCGACCCCGACGCCAACCACGCGCGTGAAGCCCTGGCGGCCCTGGACCACCTGGTGGTGCAGGACATCTTCCTGACTGAAACCGCCTACCTCGCGGACGTGATCCTGCCGGCCAGCGCCTTCCCTGAAAAGGACGGCAGCTTTACCAACACCGACCGGCTGGTGCAGATGGGCCGCAAGGCCATCAACCCGCCCGGCGATGCGCGCCAGGACCTCTGGATCATCACGCAGATCGCCAACCGGATGGGTTGCGGCTGGGACTACAAGCACGTCTCCGAGGTGTTCGACGAGATGCGCCACACCATGCCCAGCATTGGCGGCATCACCTGGGAGCGGCTGGACCGCGAGCATTCGGTCACCTACCCCTGCATGAAGGAAGGCGATCCCGGCCAGTCGGTGGTGTTCGTGGAGGACTTCCCCCGCGAAGGCGGCCGCGCTAAATTCGTTCCGGCAGACATCATCCCGGCCAACGAGCGCCCCGATACCGAGTACCCCATGGTGCTGATCACCGGCCGCCAGCTGGAACACTGGCACACCGGCAGCATGACGCGGCGCGCCACGGTGCTCGATGCGATCGAGCCTGATCCGGTCGCCCTGGTGCACCCGCTGGACCTCGCCGCCATGGGCGGAAAACCGGGCGATGTGGTGACGATCGAGTCGCGCCGCGGCAAGGTGGGCCTGTACGCCCGCGCCGATGAGAGCTCGCCACGCGGCGCTGTGTTTGTACCTTTCTGTTACTACGAGGCCGCCATCAACAAACTGACCAACGCGGCGCTGGACCCTTTCGCGAAGATCCCGGAGTTCAAGTACTGCGCGATTCGTGTGTCGCTGGGCGGCGTGCCGCCCGAGCAGGACAGCTACGGCGGCGGGCAGGCGCTGAAGAATTCGATCGCGCTTGCCGGCTTCTGAGCGGACCGGCGGCGCGTCAGTGACGCGCCCCGGCCGCACTTCAAAAATTTACGCCAAATCGCCTTCCAGCCCAGTCGCCACCTTGGGTTATAGCTATCATTTAGATAGCAACCAGGCGCTCGGCCCTTATTCCCGCTGCGGCGCCGGCATCACGACGATGCCGTCCTCATCGGCGTAAAGCCAGTCGCCCGGCCGCACCCAGACGCCTTGAATCTGCACGGGGACGCCCGTCAGGCCCGCCTGGCGCCTTTCCGTGGGCAGTGGCATGCTCGCCAGCGCGCGGATGCCGGTCTGGCATTGCGCCAGCTCAGCCACGTCGCGCACGCAGCCGTCAATCACCACCCCCGCCCAGCCGTTTTTGGCGGCCGCCGCGCCCAGGTTGCCGCCCAGCAGCGCACGGCGCAGCGAGGCCCCGCCATCCACTACCAGCACGCGTGCCTCGCCCGGCGACTCCACCGCCGCCTTGACCGGCGTGTTGTCCTCAAAACACTTCACCGTGACCACGGGGCCGCTGAACTTCTGCAGGCCGCCATAGCCCCTGAAAACAGGCGGCAGCACCCTGAAATTTCCCGAGGTATCGCCTTTGTGGAGGTCGCAGAGATCGCAGGTGGCGAATGGCGTGACATTGTTCTGGCTCATTTTCCGGTGACTTTCTTGATGACGGGCTTGATGTCTTCGCGGCGGGCCGGCAAGACGACGGCATTTTCGCGGGGGGCGTTGAGGACGATGGACGTCGAGGTCTCGGTGAGGATACAGAACTTGGTCACCACCGCGTCCAGGTGCGCCACGTCGATCACCGCGATCTCCAGCACCCAGCTGTCCTCGCCGGTCACGTTGTAGGCATTGATGACCTCGGGTGTCTGCTCGATCAGCTTGACGACCCGGGCGTACTCGACCCGCCCCACCCGCGCGATGGCGCGTATGCCATAACCCAGGCGTGCCAGGTCCACCTCGGCCCGGTAGCCCTTGATCACGCCGCCCAGTTCGAGCTTGCGTACGCGCTCCGTCACCGCGGGCTGGCTCAGGTGGACGCGCCGGCCCAGTTCGGCCATGGTGATACGCGCGTCCCGCTGCAGCTCGCCAAGGATGCGGCTGTCGTAATGGTCCCATTCGGTGGTTTCGGTCATGCGTGCTTTCAAGCTTTAAATTCAAAGGCCGGATGTCGTTTTGCCGTTAATTTTGCATGGCCTGAACGCACATGGCAACCTACGATCACGGCATGACCTCAGCACGCCTTTCCACTCCCGCCGCCGGCAAAGCGCCGGCGCTTTTAATCCCCGCCCTCCTCGCCTGCTACCTGGTGTGGGGCTCCACCTACCTGGCGATCCGCTTTGCCCTCGTCAGCTTTCCGCCCTTCTTCCAGATGGGCACGCGCTTCCTGGCGGCGGGCATCCTGATGATGGCCTGGGTGCTGCTGCGCGGGCACAAGCTGCCGAGCCGGCGCGAATGGGCCAACGCCGCCGTCATCGGCACCCTGATGCTGGGCGGCGGCATGGGGTTGACGGCGTCGGCCGAAGTCCACATCGGCTCCGGGCTGATCGCCACCTTTATCGCGGTGGTGCCCATGATGGTGTCGGCCTGGGGCCTGCTGCTGGGCCAGCGGCCCGGCAGGCTGGAGTTCCTGGGCATGGTGGTGGGGCTGGCCGGCGTGCTGATGCTGGTGCAAGGCGCCAGCTTCAGCGCCGCCCCCGTCGGCATGGCGTGCATCGCGGCGGCCACCTTGCTGTGGTCGCTGGGCTCGGTGCTGTCGACCACGCGGCTGCCTCTGGCCAACGGACCCGCCGGTTTTGCCAGCGAAATGTTGTGTGGCGGCGCGGTGTTGATGGTGATTTCTCTCGCACTGGGTGAGCATCGCGAAGCCGCCGCCAACTGGCCCGCGCAGCCCGAAGCCGTGCTCGCCTGGCTCTACCTCGTGGTGTTCGGCTCGCTCATCGCCTTCAGCGCCTACCTGTATTTGCTGGCCAATGCCTCGCCTGCAGTGGCCACCAGCTACGCCTTCGTGAACCCTTTGATCGCGATTTTCCTGGGCGCATTTTTCGCCGGGGAGCACGTCACCGGGGGAGAATGGGTCGCTTGCGGCGTGATTCTCGTGGGCGTTTTCCTGATTTTCAGAGGTAAATCTGCAACATTCAGGCGCAAATAAAGTGTGTTTTCGCTAGGAAACTGCGTTTTTCTCCAGTAGCATCCGCATTGCCACAAGGAAGAGTAGTTATCCATGTGGTGATTTATCAACTTCTAGAAGGAAAATCAATCATGGCAACTGCAAAAAAAGCACCGGCTAAAAAAGCGCCTGCAAAAAAGGCTGCTCCGGCAAAGAAAGTAGCTGCGAAGAAAGCAGCTCCTGCAAAGAAGGCTCCTGCTAAGAAAGCAGCTCCTGCAAAGAAGGTAGCCGCGAAGAAGGCAGCTCCCGCCAAGAAAGTTGCGGCCAAAAAGCCAGCAGCGAAAAAAGCGCCTGCCAAAAAGCGCACTCCCAATGCAGCGTTCATGAAGGCACTGACCTTGAGCCCCGCACTGGCAGCCGTGGTGGGCGACAAGCCTCTGCCACGTACCGAGATCGTCAGCAAGCTGTGGGTTTACATCAAATCCAAGGGCCTGCAGGACAAGGTCAACAAGCGCATGATCAACGCCGACGAAAAACTGCGCGCCGTTTTCGGCAAGGCGCAAGTGTCGATGTTCGAGATGGCTGGCCTGATCGGCAAGCACGTCAAATAATCGGTTTTTGCCGATTTCAAAAAGGCCGGTTTCGCCGGCCTTTTTTTATGCCCCCACGCATCAAGGCAGCGGCGCAGCGGCCGCCCTCTGGCACGCTTCCTGCGTTGCTTTCTCCATGTTCATTCACCTTTCATTAGCGCCACAAGCACCCGTGAAGCCCTCCTGATGCCATAGGGTTACTGAGTAGCCCGCCCCTGGCGGCATAGGCAAAAAATCACGCTAATGTTGCTAAGATAAAAAATTCCCCGCGGCACTGCCCGGGCCAGACTGACCAGAACAAGATTTCATGTTGAAGCCATTGCATTCCAAGACCTGGGCGGCGGAAATTTCCGTGCGCCTTTCATGTCGCTTACGCGACGGATTCTCCACAGCCCGCGCTAAGCGCTGCTTTAGCATCCCGCGATAATGCTGCGCTTTATCTTTACCCGACTGAGCCTGATCATTCCCACCTTCCTGGGAATGACACTGCTGGCCTTCTTCCTGATCCGGATGGTGCCGGGCGACCCGATTGAAACCATGGCGGGCGAGCGCGGCATCGATCCGGTGCGCCACGCCCAGCTGCTCAAGGAATTCGGCCTGGACCAGCCCGTGATGGTGCAGTACGGCATCTATATCGTCCGTGTGCTCAAGGGTGACCTGGGCAAGTCCCTCATCACGCAAGAGCCCGTGCTGCGCGAGTTCCTCACGCTGTTCCCTGCCACCATCGAACTCGCAGTCTGCGCCATCCTGTTCGCACTGCTGATCGGCATACCCGCCGGCATCCTGGCAGCGGTCAAGCGAAACTCCATCCTCGACCACGGTGTGATGGGTATCTCGCTGACGGGCTATTCCATGCCGATTTTCTGGTGGGGCCTGCTGCTGATCCTGCTGTTCTCGGTCCAACTCGGCTGGACGCCCGTGTCGGGCCGGCTCTCGGTGCAGTACTTCATTGAGCCCACCACGGGCTTCCTGCTGATCGATTCGCTGCTGTCTGACGACAAGGGCGCCTTCTGGTCGGCCGCCTCCCACCTGATATTGCCGATGATCGTGCTGGGCACCAACCCGCTGGCGGTGATCGCGCGCATGACGCGCTCGGCCATGCTGGAGGTGCTGGGTGAAGACTACATCCGCACCGCCCGCGCCAAGGGCCTTTCCAACCTGCGTGTGGTGGCCCTGCATGCACTGCGCAATGCGCTGATCCCGGTGGTCACCGTGATCGGCCTGCAGGTCGGCGTGCTGTTCACGGGCGCCATCCTGACCGAAACCATCTTTTCCTGGCCGGGCGTCGGCAAGTGGCTGATCGAAGCCATCAGCCGCCGCGACTACCCGGTTCTGCAAGGCGGCATCCTGCTGCTGGGCGCCATCGTCATGGCCGTCAACCTGCTGGTGGACATCACCTACGGCATCATTAACCCACGCATCAGGCACCAGCGATGAGCACGGCCACCTTGAAAACCGCCGCCCAAAAACCGGGCACACCGCCGGCGCCACCGCACCCGCTGCGCGAGTTCTGGAACTACTTCAGCGCCAACAACGGCGCCGTCATCGGCCTCGTGATCGTGATCGGCGTGCTGCTGATCGCGCTCTTTGCACCGCTGCTGGCGCCGCACGCACCCAACATCACCAACAACGCGGTGTTCCTCAAGCCGCCGGCCTGGCAGGCAGGCGGCTCCTGGACATACCCGCTGGGCACCGACGCCATCGGCCGCGACATCCTTTCGCGCCTGATGTACGGCGCACGCCTGTCGCTGGTCATCGGTCTGGCCGTGGTGGCGCTGTCGGTCATCGTCGGCACGGTGCTGGGCCTGCTGGCGGGCTTCTTCCGCGGCATCTTCGAGATCGCCGTGATGCGCCTGATGGACATCATCCTGACCCTGCCCAGCCTGCTGCTGGCCATCGTCATCGTTGCCATCCTCGGCCCCGGGCTGATGAACGCGATGCTGGCCGTCGCCATCGTCGTGCTGCCGCATTACGTGCGTATCACACGCGCCGCGGTGATCGCCGAGACCTCCCGCGACTACGTGACTGCCGCCCGCATGAGCGGCGCCAGCCGCTTCCGCCTGATGTTCAGCGAGATCCTGCCCAACTGCACGGCGCCGCTGATCGTGCAGGCCTCGCTGGGCGTGTCGACTGCCATCCTGGACGCCGCCGCCCTGGGCTTCCTGGGCCTGGGCGCCCAGCCTCCCTCACCTGAATGGGGCACCATGCTGGCCGATGCCCGCGAATTTGTCTTGCGCGCCTGGTGGGTGGTTACCTTCCCCGGCCTCGCAATTTTGATCACTGTGCTGGCCTTCAACTTGCTCGGCGACGGACTGCGTGACGCGTTCGACCCCAAGCTGAAGCGCTGAAAGATTCCGTATGGCTCTCCTGGAAATAGAAAACCTCTCCGTCGAGTTCCCCTCGCAAAACGGCATCATGCATGCCGTCGACGGTATCAGCCTGTCGCTCGAAGAAGGCGAAGTGCTCGGCATCGTCGGCGAGTCCGGCTCCGGCAAAAGCGTCACCATGATGGCCTTGATGGGCCTGGTGGCCTACCCCGGCCGCGTGAAAGCCGACAAACTGCGTTTTGCCGGCCACGACCTGCTCAAGCTGTCGCAGGGCGAGCGCAACAAGCTCATCGGCAAAGACGTCGCGATGATCTTCCAGGAGCCCACGACCAGCCTGAACCCCTGCTTCACCGTCGGCTTCCAGATCACCGAAACCCTGCGTTTGCACCTGGGTATGGACAAAAAGGCCGCCACGCGCAAGGCCATCGAGTTGCTCGAACAGGTCGGCATCAACTCGCCTGAAAGCCGCCTCAAGGCCTACCCGCACCAGCTCTCGGGCGGCATGAACCAGCGCGTGATGATCGCCATGGCGATTGCCTGCAACCCACGCCTCTTGATTGCCGATGAACCCACCACGGCGCTTGACGTGACCATCCAGGCGCAAATCCTCGACCTGCTGCGCAGCCTGCAAAAGGAACGCGGCATGGCCCTGGTGCTGATCACCCACAACATGGGGGTGGTGTCCGAAATGGCGCAGCGCATCGCCGTCATGTACGCCGGCCAGATCATGGAAGAGCAAAGCGCGCAAGCCCTCTTCAACACGCCCCAGCACCCGTATACCGAAGCCTTGCTGTCGGCCCTGCCCGAGCGCAGCGACGGCAGCGCGCGCCTCGCAACCATTCCCGGCATGGTGCCCGGCCTCTACGACCGCCCCGCCGGCTGCCTGTTCGCGCCTCGCTGCTCCTACGCCACCGAGCATTCCCGCAATGAGCGCCCGCTGCTGCGCGCCTGGAAGGACGGCATGGTCCGCTGCCACTACCCGCTGGGCGACCCCAGCCGCGAGGGCAATATCGAACGCGACACCCCCGTGATGGAGGCCGCGCAATGAGCACCGCCACCACCCCCACCCCGCGCACCCTGCCCACCGGCCCCGTCGTCGAGGCAAAGAACCTCCGGCAGGTCTACGAAATCCGCCGCGGTTTCATGCGCAAGTCCGATCATCTGCAAGCCGTCGGCGGCGTCTCTTTCTCGGTCGACGCCGGCAAGACGCTGGCCGTCGTCGGCGAATCGGGCTGCGGCAAGTCCACCCTCGCCCGCATGGTGTCGCTGATTGAAACCCCCACGGGCGGCGAACTGACCATCACCGGCATCGACGCGGTGAACGGCGCCCAGGAAGAACGCCAGGGCCTGCGCAAAGCCGTGCAGCTGGTATTCCAGAACCCCTACGGCTCGCTCAACCCGCGCAAGAAAATCGGCGCCATCCTTGAAGCGCCGCTGGAAATCAACACCAAACTGACCGCCGCGGAGCGCGCCGAAAAAGCCCGTGCCATGCTGGCCATGGTCGGACTGCGCCCCGAACACTACGACCGCTACCCCCACATGTTTTCGGGCGGCCAGCGCCAGCGCATTGCCATTGCACGCGCCCTGATGCTCAACCCCACCGTGGTGGTGGCCGACGAGCCGGTGTCCGCCCTTGACGTCTCCATCCAGGCCCAGGTGCTCAACCTGCTGGCCGACCTGCAGCAGTCCATGGGCCTGGCCTACCTGTTCATTTCGCACGACCTGGGTGTGGTGCGCCACATCGCCCACGACGTGCTGGTGATGTACCTGGGCCACGCGGTAGAGCAAGGCGAGAAGAACGCCCTGTTCAACCGCCCCCTGCACCCCTACACCCAGGCTTTGCTGGGGTCCACACCGGGCCTGGCCGGCACCGGTGTCAAGCAGCGCATCGTGCTCAAGGGCGAATTGCCCTCGCCGCTCAACCCGCCCACCGGCTGCGTGTTTTCCACCCGCTGCCCGCACGTCACCGACCGCTGCCGCGCCGAAAGGCCCCAGCTGCGCGAAGTTGCAGGGCGGCAGGTTGCGTGCCACTATGCTGAAAACTTTCTCACTGCGTGACCTGAAACCATGCATTTCCGCACCGGTTTCAGGCCACGTTTTTCAATGACCAGAGCGCACAACGTCACAAATGTTGTGCAATCTGGCCGCAAGCCCCGCTGCGATGCAGCATCAACCTCCAAAGGGATCGTCAAATGATTCAGACCAAACCAAGTGCGAGCCGGCTCCGTCCGGTCCAGCGCGCATTGCTGTGCGCCGTTGCCCTGCCAGCGCTGCTGGCACTTTCACCCGTCTCCGCCAAGACGCTGGTGTTCTGCTCTGAAGGCAGCCCCGAGAACTTCTACCCCGGTGTCAACACCACGGGTACGTCGTTTGATGCCAACGAACCCGTCTACAACCGCCTCGTCGAATTCGAATACGGCGGCACCAAGGTTGTCCCCGGCCTGGCCGAAAAATGGGACATCTCCGCCGACGGCCTGACCTACACCTTCACGCTTCGCAAGGGCGTGAAATGGCATGCCAGCAACAAGGCCTTCAAGCCAACGCGCGACTTCAACGCCGACGACGTGCTGTTCATGTTTGAACGCCAGTGGAAAGAAGACAACGCCTTCTTCAAGGTCACCAGCCCCAACCACTCCTACTTCAGCGACATGGGCATGCCCAAGCTGCTGAAATCGGTGGAAAAGGTCAACGACCTCACCGTCAAGATCACGCTGGACAAGCCTGAAGCGCCGTTCCTGGCCAACCTGGCCATGCCTTACGCGGCCGTCCAGTCCAAGGAATACGCCGACGCCATGCTCAAGGCCGGCACGCCCGAAAAAATCGACCAGGACCCGGTCGGCACGGGCCCCTTCTACCTGGTGCAGTACCAGAAAGACGCGGTCATCCGCTACAAGGCTTTCCCACAATACTGGGGCGGCAAGGCCAAGATCGACGACCTTGTGTACTCGATCACGCCTGACGCATCGGTGCGCTGGGCCAAGCTGCAAAAAGGCGAGTGCCATGTCATGCCTTACCCCAACCCCGCCGACCTGGACGCCATCCGCAAGGACGCCAACGTCACCATCGTCGAGCAGGCCGGCCTGAACGTGGGCTACCTGGCCTACAACACGACCAAGAAGCCGTTTGACGACGTGCGCGTGCGCAAGGCCATCAACATGGCCATCAACAAGAAAGCCATTGTTGACGGCGTGTACCTGAGCACCGGCGTGGCCGCCAAGAACCCGATCCCGCCGACCATGGCCGCGTACAACAACGCCATCAAGGACGACGAGTACAACCCCGAAGCCGCCAAGAAATTGCTGGCCCAGGCCGGTTTCCCCAACGGCTTCACCACCGACCTGTGGGCCATGCCCGTGCAGCGCCCGTACAACCCGAATGCCAAGCGCATTGCCGAGTTGATGCAGGCTGACCTGGTCAAGGTCGGCGTCACGGCTGAAATCAAGAGCTTCGAATGGGGCGAGTACCGCAAGCGCCTGCAGGCCGGCGAACACCAGATGGGCATGCTGGGCTGGACCGGCGACAACGGCGATCCTGACAACTTCATGTACACCCTGCTCGGCTGCGCTTCGGCCCAGTCCGCCAGCGGCTCCAACATCGCCAAGTTCTGCTACCAGCCGTATGAGGACCTGGTCCTGAAAGCCAAGACCGTGACCAACCCCGCAGAGCGCATCAAGCTCTACCAGCAGGCCCAGGTCATCTTCAAGGAACAGGCTCCCTGGTTCACCATCGCCCACGCGGTGCAGCTCAAGCCCATCCGCAAGAGCGTGATCGGCTACAAGAACAGCCCGTTCGGCCGCCACAACTTCTACGCTGTGGACATCAAGGAGTAATTCTTCAAGACCAGGCGGCTTCGTCACGAAGCTGCCGCCACAAAAAGGCCGGGATAACCCGGCCTTTTTTGTTTCCCTCAATCGCTTTTTTAAGAAAAATCAGCCTCCAGCCCAATCAGGGTATGGGCTAGCCGCTCTCTTTTTTATAGCACCACTAGGTCGGGCGTTTCAACGCGTTCTGCGTGATCGCCGACAGCGTGCCGCGCGTGGTGATGACTTCCGGGTCCAGCGTGACTTCGATCACCGTGCCCTCCTTGCGCGCCAGCGCCGCCAGCAGTTCCGCTTCAAACTCGGCCGTGCGCGTGATGCGCACGCCGGCATAGCCGTAGGCAAGAGCCAGCGCGGCGAAGTCCGGGTTGTTCAGGCGTGACCCACTTTCGTGCTTCGGGTACTCCCTTTCCTGGTGCATGCGGATGGTGCCGTACATGCCGTTGTTGAGCAGCACGATGATGCTCTTGGCGCCATGCTGCACGGCCGTGGCCAGCTCCTGCCCGTTCATCAAAAAGTCACCGTCACCCGCGATGGTGAAGGCCACCCGGCCGGTCGTGATGGCCGCCGCGATGCCGGCTGGCACGCCGTAGCCCATCGCGCCCACCGTCGGCGCCAGCTGCGTCTTGTGGCCCTTGACGAGGCCGTGGTGCTGGAAGAAGCGGTGCACCCAGCTGGCGAAGTTGCCTGCGCCGTTGGTCAGCACCGCGTCGTCCGGCAAATGCTTTTGCAGCAGGCTGACGATGGCCGGCATGTCGATATCGCCCGGCAGGTTGGCCGTTGCCGTGGGTTTGAGGTTTTCCAGGTAGTCCTCATTCGCCGACGCCGTCCAGGCCTCCCAGGCTACGGTGACCGGTGCCGTCAGCACCTCGAGCGAACGCGCCGCCGCATTCATGGTCGCGTTGATGGCCAGGTCGGCGTGGTAGACGCGGTTGAGTTCCTCGGCGCTGGCATGGATGTGCACCAGCTTCTGCTTCGGCCGGGGCGCTTCGAGCAGCGTGTAGTTACCGGTTGTCATTTCGCCCAGGCGCGGGCCGATGGCGATGATCAGGTCGCTGGCCTTCACGCGTGCGGCCAGCTTGGGATTGAGGCCTATGCCCACATCACCGGCATACAGAGGATGGTGGTTGTCAAAGGTGTCCTGGAAACGGAAGGCATTGCCTACCGGCAACTTCCAGTTCTCGGCAAAGCGCTGCAGCGCCTGCGCCGACTGCGGCGTCCAGCCGCCGCCGCCCGCAATCACCAGCGGGCGCTCGGACTTGAGCAGCATCTCGCGCAGCGTGCGCAGCGAGCCCGGGTCGCTCCAGGCCTGTACCGCTTCCACACGCGGCAGCGGCTGTGCGGCGGTCATGCGCGTCAGCATGTCTTCGGGCAAAACCAGCACCACCGGGCCGGGCCGCCCGTTCAGGGCGGTGGCAAAGGCGCGCGCGACGTATTCGGGAATGCGGTCGGCGTCGTCAATGCGCTCCACACGCTTGGCAAAACCTTTGGTGCTCGGCCCGAAGAAGTTGAAGTAGTCCACTTCCTGGAAAGCTTCGCGGTCGCGGCAGTCGCTGGCCACGTCACCCACCAGCAGCACCATGGGGGTGGAATCCTGGAAAGCTGTGTGCACACCGATGGACGCGTTGGTGGCGCCCGGCCCGCGCGTGACCATGCACACGCCCGGGCGGCCCGTCAGCTTGCCATGCGCCTCGGCCATAAAGGCGGCGCCGCCCTCCTGGCGGCAAGTGACGAACTGGATCCTGTCCTGGCGCGCATGCAGGCCGTCGAGCACGGCCAGATAGCTTTCACCGGGCACACCAAACGCATGGGTAACGCCCTGGGCCAGAAGGCAATCGACTAGGAGGTGGCCAGCAAGTTGAGGGGTAGTCATGAGCCTATTGTGCCGCTGGATGTGCACAGCCGCAGCGCCAGAACGGGCCTCTATCAACCAAGCGGGTGCCGCGGAACCGGCTATGCCGGGCCGCAGGCGCCGTCCCCTGCAAGGGGAAAAGGGCTACACGGAGTGAGCCCGATAGGGGTGTGTCAATTTTTCGGCTTTGCCGGGCCGCAGGCGCCGCCCCCTTGAGGGGGGAACAGGCTACACGCAGTGAGCCTGGACGGGGGCGGGCTCTTTATTCAGGCGTCGCTGCGTCGCCGTCACCGCCGCCTGCTTCCAGGGCCTGACGGGCGAGCTCTTCGTCGCTCAGTGGGGGCGCTGCTTCCAGCGCGGCAAGTTCATCAAGGAACTCCTGCGTCGGCTCCTCATGCTCCAGCAGCACTTCCTCCAGCTTTTGCCGACCGGTCTCTGCATGTACCGACGGTGAAACCAGCACGGTGGGCGGCACCGGGAATTTCTCGCCGAGTTCAAACTTCAGCGCTTCAGATTTCTCTTCAACCCAGTGCGCGAAATCACCGTCTTTGGGTGTGTTCGAATTGCTCATGGCGGCCTCCTTGGCTTGCGTTGCGGACCGGGCGCGAGTGGCCAAGACCTGAATCATTATGAAACGGTGCTGCGTATAACGATAGTGCCGGCCGCGCTCATTCGCGTAGGCCGCAGCCCCCTGCTGCGACTGGGGACTTGATTTAATTCACCAAACAGTTAAATTTGCAACATGCCAGCCGCCACCGCCTCCACACCCGAACCGCGCTCACGCGACGCCGACCGCTCGCAACAAACCATCCTGCTGGCCGCACGCGACGAGTTTGCGCTCTATGGCCTCGCAGGCGCGCGGGTGGACCGCATCGCCGAGCGCGCCGACATCAACAAGCGCCTGATCTACTACTACTTCAAGAGCAAGGACGACCTCTTCCTGGCGGTTCTGGAGAACACCTACGCCGACATCCGCGCGGCCGAGCAGAAGCTGCACCTGGACGAGATGGACCCGGTCGAAGCCATCCGCGAGCTGGTGTCCTTCACCTGGCATTACTACCTTGAGCACCCCGAGTTCATCTCGCTGCTCAACAGTGAAAACCAGCACAATGCGGCGCACCTGAAAAAGTCCGCGCGCATCCAGGAAATGAACTCCCCGCTGGTGCAGATGCTCGATACGGTGCTGGAGCACGGGCGCCGCAAGGAGCTGTTTCGCGCGGGCATAGACCCGATCCAGCTCTACATCTCGATTGCGTCGATCTGCTACTTTTACCTCTCCAACAACCAGACGCTTTCCACCATCTTCGGGCGCGACCTGCGCGCGCCCAAGGCCATGGCGCAACGCCTGTCGCACATGACGGACATGGTGCTCGGCTATGTGATGCGCTGAGCGCAGCGCCCTCGCAGGCACACCTCCGGGATTTCCCTAGGGGCCGTTGACAGCCCTCGCCACAGCCCCAACAATTCACCATATAGTTACATACGGACGTGCCAAACCCCGGCACAGCGCCGCATGGGCGACAAGGAGACTTCCCGATGCTGCGCAAGTTGCTGCTGTTACCGGCGCTCAGGCCCTTCCTGCTGATCATCCTGCTGCTGGTGCTGTGGGACCTCGCCATCCGCGTCTTCAAGATCCCCGCTTACCTGATCCCGCGCCCCGAGGAAGTCGTGCGGCAGTTGATTGGCGAATGGAACAACCTGCTCAAGCAAAGCTGGAAGACCACCCAGGCCACGCTGGGGGGCTTTGCGCTGACCATCGTCATCGGCATTCCACTGGCCATGGTGATTGCCTACTCCCGCCTGGTCGAGTCTTACGTCTACCCGCTGCTGGTGTTTTCACAAAGCATTCCCAAGGTCGCGATTGCGCCGCTCTTTGTCGTGTGGTTCGGCTTCGGCATCTTTCCCAAGATCATCTCGGCCTTCCTGCTGGGCTTTTTCCCCGTCGTGGTGTCTACCGTCATGGGCTTCAAGTCGGTCGAGCCCGACATGCTGGACCTGGCGCGCTCCATGGGCGCCAGCCGCCTGCAAACCTTCTTCAAGATCAGCCTGCCGCAGGCCCTGCCCGCCATCTTCAGCGGCCTGAAGGTGTCGATCACGCTGGCGGTGGTCGGCGCAGTCGTCGGTGAATTCGTCGGCTCCAACTCCGGCATCGGCTATGTGCTGCAGGTGGCCAATGGCAATTTTGATTTGCCGCTGATGTTCGCCGCGCTGGTCGTGCTGTCGTCCATCGGCGTGCTGCTGTTTGCGGCCATCGACCTGGCCGAGCGCCTGACGATTCCATGGCATGCCTCGCAGCGCCAGGTGTTCTGAGTTCCCGTCCTTCCTTCGTCGTTTCACGTTCCATCACCGGCAACCCCAGGAGACACATCATGAAGAACCGCATTTCCCCTCTACTCACCGCCATCACCGCCCTCGCCGGCGCATTGATGCTGGCCATGGCGCCCGCCCAGGCCCAGACCAAGGCGCCCGAAAAAGTCACGCTGATGCTCAACTGGTACCTCTACAGCGAGCACGCGCCCTTCTTCCTCGGCAAGGAGCGCGGCTTCTATGCCGAAGAAGGCATAGACCTGGACATCCAGGAAGGCCGCGGCTCGGCGGTGACGGCGCAGGCGGTGGTGGCCAAGTCGGCCACCTTCGGCTATATCGACGTCACCACCATGATCAAGGCCGCCGCCAAGGGCGCGCCACTCAAATCGACCGGCGTGCTCTTCCAGCTGAGCCCGATGTCGGTCATGGGTTTTGCCGACAAAAACATCAAGACGCCCAAAGACATCATCGGCAAGACGGTCGCCACCACGCCCGGCGATTCGATGTCACAGATGTGGCCGCTGTTCCTGAAGGTCAACAACATCCAGGCCGACCAGGTCAAGATCGTCTCGGGCGACGGCCAGACCAAACTCAACGCCGTGATGAACGGCCAGGCCGATTTGCTGCTCGGCTACGTGATGGACCAGGCCATCAAGCTGCAGGACGCCACCGGCAAGCAGGTCTACCCGATCCGGTTTGCCGACTCGGGCATCAACCAGATCAGCTCCGGCATCATCGCCAACAAAAACCTGCTGACCGAGAACCCCGACCTGGTCAAACGCTTTATGCGCGCCTCCACCCGTGCTGCTGAAGCCGCTGAGAAAAGCCCTGAAGCGGCCGTGGACGCCATGCTGAAAGCCAACCCCAAGGCCGGTGTGCGCGACACGCTGATCGTCGGCATGAAACAAAGCGTGGCGCTGTACCACACCAGGGAAACCGCCAACCAGCGGCCCTTCCGCGTCACGATGAAAAACGTCAGCGACTCGCTGGACCTGCTGGTGCAATACGGCGGCATGGACGCCTCGACACGCGGAAAACCAGAGGACTACGTGAGCCTCGACTTCCTTCCTGCAAACTGAAGAAGGCATACCGCATCCATGCCCAACGACCACCTGATTGAAGCCCGCGGCGTCTCCAAGACCTACCAGACCAAGGACGGCCCTGTCGAGTCACTCAAGCCGCTGGATTTCTCCATCCGCGAGGGTGAATTCATCTCGGTGGTCGGCCCTTCGGGCTGCGGCAAAAGCACGCTGCTGAAAATGGTGGCCGGGCTGCTGCCCATCTCCGGCGGCACGCTCACGCTGGCGGGCAAGCCCATCAACGGGCCGCAGAAGGACGTCGGCATCGTGTTCCAGAGCGCGGTGCTGCTGGCCTGGCGCACGGTGCTGAAAAACATCCTGCTGCAGGCCGAGATGCGCCACATGCCCAAAGAGCAGGCGCTGACCAAGGCGATGCAGCTGATCGAGATGGCCGGCCTCAAGGGTTTTGAGAACAAGTACCCGTGGCAACTGTCGGGCGGCATGCAGCAGCGCGCATCGATCTGCCGTGCCCTGCTGCACGACCCCTCGGTGCTGCTGATGGACGAGCCCTTCGGCGCGCTGGACGCGATGACGCGCGAGAAGATGAACCTGGAGCTGCAGCGGATCTGGTCGGCCTCACAAAAAACCGTGCTGCTGATCACCCACAGCATTCCCGAGGCCGTGTTCCTGTCGGACCGCGTGATCGTGATGAGCGAGCGGCCCGGCTCGATTGCGGCCATCTATGACATCGACCTGCCGCGCCCACGCACGCTGGACATGATGGGCTCGCCCGAATTTGCGGTGTACGCCAGGCAGATACGCGCGCATTTTTACTCGCAGGGCACGCTGGACCACTGAGCGTATCAAACGGACACCATGGACGAACCCCTCCGCTTCCGGATTGACGAGATCCGCTTTTCCGAGCGCGATGTGGTGCTGCGCCTGCCCTTCCGCTTCGGCGCGGCCACCGTCACCTCCTGCCCGCAGGTGTATGTGCAGGCGCGTATCCGCTTTGCCGACGGCGCGACCTCACTCGGCGTCGCGGCCGAGATGATGATTCCCAAGTGGTTTGACAAAAACCCGGCGCTCACGAATGAAGACAACTTCAGGCAACTGCGCGACGCGCTGACGGCCGCCCGCGCCGCCTACTGCGCCGACGCCGGCCACAAAACTGCCTGGCAGCATTTTGCGCAGCACTACAAGCCGCTGCTCCAAAGCGGCGCAGCCGCGGGCCTCAACCCGCTGGCGGCCAGCTACGGCCCCGCCCTGCTGGACCGCGCCATCCTCGACGCCCTGCTGCTCAAACTCAACTGCAGTTTCGCCACCGGGATGAGCGCCAACGTGGCGGGCATTGCTTTGCGCGGCAGCGGCCTGGCAGACGACCTCAAGGGTTTCGACATCGCGCGCTTCATGTCGCTGCAAATGCCGCGCAAGCAGATTTCGGCGCGGCATACGGTCGGCCTGGCCGATGCGATCCACCCGGCAGACCGGCCGGCCGGCGAGCCCAACGACGGCCTGCCGGCCTCGCTGGTGGCGGTCATTGCCCGCTACGGCCACCGCGACTTCAAGATCAAGCTGAGCGGCGACACCAACGCCGACATGACGCGCCTCATGGCCATCAGCCAGGTCATTGAAGACGTGGCGCGCGTCATCACGCTGGACGGCAACGAGCAGTACGCCAGCGCCGGCGCTTTTGCCGACTTCTTCGCGCAACTGACGTCCGACCCGCAACTGGTGCCGCTGGTTGAAAAAATTGCTTTTGTCGAGCAACCCCTGCACCGCGACCAGGCGCTGGCGCAAGACGTGTCCAAGCTTGCCAGGCAGATTCCGCTGCTGGTCGATGAGTCGGACGCCACGCTGGACGCCTTCATCAAGGCCAGGCCGCTGGGCTACACCGGCGTCTCCAGCAAAAGCTGCAAGGGTTTTTACAAGTCCGTCATCAACGCCGCACGCTGCGCCGAATGGAACACCAAAGCGCCGGGCGCGCCCTACTTCCTCTCGGGTGAAGACCTCACCATGCAGGCCGGCCTGGGCGTGCAGCAAGACCTGGCGCTGGTGAGCTGGCTGGGCCTGGCGCATGTGGAGCGCAACGGCCACCACTATGTCAACGGCTTGATGGCCGCGCCTGAAACCGAGCAGCAAAACCTGCTGCTGGCGCACGACACCCTGTATGAATACAGCGCCGACGCGGTGCGCCTGCGCATCAAGGGCGGGCAGATCGCGTTGGGCTCGCTCGACTGCCCGGGCTTTGCCACCGGCCAGGCCGGCGGCAACATTTCGTGGGACGCGATGCGTTCCGTTTACTGAACCGACCTACCAAGGACCCCACCATGAGCACACAAACCCTGGGCATCATCATGCACGGCGTCACCGGCCGCATGGGCATGAACCAGCACCTGATCCGCTCCATCCTCGCGATACGCGCGCAGGGCGGCGTGCTGCTGTCCAACGGCAACCGCGTCATGCCCGACCCCATCCTCATCGGCCGCAACGCCGAGAAGATGGAGGCGCTCGCCAAGGCCCACGGCGTCGCGCGATGGGGCACCGACCTGGACAAAGCGCTGGCCAACAAAAGCGACACCGTCTTCTTCGACGCCGGCACCACGCAGATGCGCCCCACCCTGCTGGCCAAGGCGATACGCGCCGGCAAACATGTCTACTGCGAAAAGCCGATTGCCACCAACCTCAACGAGGCGGTTGAAATTGCCCGGCTGGCTGAAAGATCCGGCCTGAAACACGGCGCGGTGCAAGACAAGCTCTTCCTGCCCGGCTTGCGCAAGCTCGACATGCTGCGCCGCGCCGGCTTCTTCGGCCGCATGCTGTCGGTGCGGCTGGAGTTCGGTTACTGGGTGTTCGAAGGCGACCTGCAGCCCATCCAGCGCCCGAGCTGGAACTACCGCAGCGAAGACGGCGGCGGGATGATCCTGGACATGATGTGCCACTGGCGCTACGTGCTGGACAACCTGTTCGGCGAAGTGAAATCTGTCTCCTGCCTGGGCGCCACCCACATCCCCGAACGCTGGGATGAAGCCGGCAAACCCTACAAGGCCACCGCCGACGATGCAGCCTATGCGACGGCCCAACTCATCGGCCACAACGGCGAGCCGGTCATCGCCCAGATGAACATGTCCTGGGCCACGCGCGTGCGCCGCGACGACCTGGTCACCTTTCATGTCGACGGCACCCACGGCTCGGCCGTGGCGGGCCTTTCCAGCTGCCGCGCGCAGTCGCGCGTGACCACACCGCGCCCGGTGTGGAACCCCGACGAGAAGCAGATGATGAATTTCTTCGAGCAGTGGCAAGAGGTGCCGGACTCGCAGGTCTATGACAACGGCTTCAAGATCCAGTGGGAGCACTTCATCCGCCACGTGGTCGAGAACGAACCCTACCGCTGGACCCTGCCCGAAGGCGCCAAGGGCGTGCAGCTGGTCGAGGCGGCCCTGCAAAGCTGGAAAGAGCGGCGCTGGGTTGACGTTCCTCCGCTACAGGTTTGATAGCAACAACCCAAAACAGGGTATGGGCTAGAGGCCTTTTTTACTTATAAACCGACAAACCAATAAAGCGATAAAGCGGATTTACCATGACGCTGACACTCACCTTGCCCCAGGCCGGCGGCGGTTTGCAGCCCTATGCCTTGCGCGGCAGCGCGCCGGCCAAAGCCGCTGCACGCCGGCCGTTCAACCGCATCGCCTATTCCGCCGCGCATGTGGTCGCTGACCCGCTGGCGGCCGTGGACCCATGGCTTCACTGCGCGGTCGACTGGGACGCCACCATCAACTACCGGCGCCACCTGTGGTCGCTGGGCCTGGGCGTGGCCGAAGCCATGGACACCGCCCAGCGCGGCATGGGCCTGGACTGGCCGACCTCGCTGGAGCTGATCCGCCGCTCGCTCGATGCCGCCAAAGAGATGCCGGGCGCGCTCGTCGCCTCCGGCTGCGGCACCGACCACCTGGTGCTCGAGGAGGTCAAGACCGTCGACGACGTCATACGCGGCTACGAAGAACAAATGGCCGCCATCGAAAAACTGGGCGGCAAGCTCATCGTCATGGCCTCACGCGCGCTGGCCCGCGTGGCCACAAGCCCGGCCGACTACGAACGTGTGTACGACCGCATCCTGCGCCAGGCCCGCCAGCCCGTGGTGCTGCACTGGCTGGGCGACATGTTTGACCCGGCGCTGGCCGGCTACTGGGGCAGCCCCAATAGCGACCGCGCCATGGACACGGCGCTGGGCATCATCCACGCGCATGCAGCCAAGGTCGACGGCATCAAGATTTCGCTGCTCGACAAGGACAAGGAAATCGCGATGCGCCGCCGCTTGCCGCCGGGTGTGCGCATGTACACCGGCGACGACTTCAACTACGCCGAGCTGATTGCCGGCGACGGCGTGGGCAACGCGGCCAACCGGCAGCAAAGCGATGCGCTGCTGGGCATCTTCGACGCCATCGCACCGGCGGCCAGCGCCGCGCTGGGCGAGCTGGCTGCCGGCAACATCGACAAATTCCACGCCATCCTCGGCCCCACGGTGCCGCTGTCGCGCCACATTTTTGCCGCGCCCACACGCTTTTACAAAACCGGCGTGGTCTTCATGGCCTGGCTCAATGGCCACCAAAGCCACTTCACCATGGTGGGCGGGCAGCAAAGCACGCGCTCGCTGCAGCACCTGGCCGAGCTGTTTCGCCTGGCTGATGCAGCCAACCTGCTGGAGCAACCCGAGCTGGCGGTGCGCCGCATGAAGACCCTGCTCGCAATGCACGGCGTTGAATGACGGCGCTCATCCGATGAGAGACTTTTCCCAAGACCACCGCTGGCTCTCCATCAACACGGCCACCGTGCGCAAGCAACGCGGCACCGAGCAATCGCTGACCGCCATCATCGAAGCCTGCGCAGCCCGCGGCATACGCGCCATCTCGCCCTGGCGCGACCAGGTGGCTGCCGCCGGCCTGCCGGTGATTTCCAAGCTCGTCAAAACCCACGGGCTTGAGCTCTCCGGCTACTGCCGCGGCGGCATGTTTCCCGCAGCGGATGCGGCCGGCCTGAAAGCCGCCCATGACGACAACCGCCGCGCCGTCGATGAAGCCCGCGAACTGAACGCCGCCTGCCTGGTGCTGGTGGTGGGCGGCCTGCCCGGTGCGCTGGCTGGCAAGGCGGTGCACAAAGACATTGCACTCTCACGCAGCCAGGTGCATGACGGCATCGCCGCCTTGCTCGAACATGCGCGAACCGCCGGCATGCCGCTGGCGATCGAGCCCCTGCATCCCATGTACGCAGCAGACCGCGCCTGCATCAACACCCTGGAGCATGCGCTCGACGTATGCGATGAACTCGACCCCGGCAAAAGCGGCGCGCTCGGCGTGGCGGTAGACGTGTACCACGTCTGGTGGGACCCGAAGCTTGAGGCGCAAATTGCACGCGCCGGTAAAAACCGGCTGCTGGCCTTTCACGTGTGCGACTGGCTCACGCCGACGGCCGACCTCTTGAACGACCGCGGCATGATGGGCGACGGCGTCATCGACATCCCGAAGATCCGCAGGTGGATGGAGGCCCAGGGCTTTGCGGGCTACAGCGAGGTGGAGATTTTTTCGTCCGCCAACTGGTGGCAGCGCGATGGCGGCGAGGTGCTGGACACCTGCATGGCACGGCATCGCACGGCGGTGTAAGCCAACACGGCGCGCTCAGGGTTTATGGGCGGTCATCCGCCCCGCCACCTTGAAGCGGCCATCGCCCTGCGGCGTGAGCACCACCATCTCGGCGGTGTCCGGTGAAATGCCGGTCAAGGCCAAAATGGTCGAGCCGTGCGAGACCATCACCGTATTCCCGTTCGCAGGGATCTGGCCCGCCAGGGGTCTAAGGTCGGCCAGCTGCCGGGCCGACTCCTCGCTGCGGCCGAAGAGATTGCCCAGCGCCGGCGTCAGATCCGGCGTCTTTCCAAAAGCCAGCTTCGCAGTCTCAATCGACCGGCACCACGGGCTGGACAGCAGGCGGCCGACAGCAACGCCGCGTTGGCGGAAGGCCTCACCCAGTTGCCGCGCGTGCGTGCGGCCTTCATCACTCAGGTTGCGCTGCGTGCCGCAGTCGGCCAGCTTCATGCCGGGCGGGTCACCCACACCGGGCGTGGTCAGCGCATGGCGCACCATCACCACCTGGCCGCCGCCCTTGAGCAGCGCCCACAAAGCCTCGTCCGCCCAGGCAGAAGGTGCCGACACCAGCGCCGCCACCAGGGCCAGCAGCTGTCCGATCCGGTTCAGGGTCATTGCAATCTCCAGGATTTTTATGAGGGCCCCAACTGGCAAGGCCGGCAGCGCTACCTGAAGCGGTACGACACCGCGATAAAGCCGAAGTCCTGCGTTCTGCGGCCGACCAGCGGGCTGTTGCGCACCGAGGAGTCCAGCCACTTGCGGCGCACCTGCATGGTCAGCACCCAGGGCTCGCCCAGCGGTACGTCCACACCCAGGCCCAGCATCGGCGCGGTGGAGCCGCCGGCGTTGTACGCGGCAAAGCCGCTGGCGGCCGACTCTGCGGCAGTGACGCCGTACAGGTAGTTGTTGTATTTGCCGCTGGTGTATTCAAGCCCCACCTGCGGAAAGAAGGACCAGCTGCCGACCTTGAACTCGGCGGCGTAAGTCGCCTCCAGCAAGGTGCCGTGCGACTTGTTGGCGTCGACAAAGGCGTTCAGGAAGAGGCCGCCGTAAGGCGTTTCCTGGAAGGTGCCAATGCCCAGCGGGATCGGTGTCTTGCGGTCTTTCAGGCCCGACAGCGCCGCCGTGTCGGCGCGCCAGCCGTCCTGGCTGATGCGGCCCGCAAATTCGAGGTAGCCGTAACCAAACTTGACGGTTTTCAGGCTCAGGGTGTCGACCCGCGCGGCAAAGCGGCCGTAGTCGAAAAAGCCGTAAGGCAACAGCCGTGTTTCGCTGCCCTTGCTGCGGATCACGCTTTGCGTGCCGTAAAACGCGCCGCCGACGTCGCCCGTCACCTGGTAATTAATCGGGGCGACCTGCGCCTGCGCGGAGCCCAGCAGCAGCGCCGCGCCCAGCAAGCCGGCAGCGCGCAGGGCTGCGACCGCACGCGCGGCGTGGCTGTAAGAGTTCATCACATACGAGGTGGAGGCCATGCGAATCAGTATAGGACTGCGCCCCTAAAAATGCACCTTTGCAAGCCCCCGGCGGGGCGGTCTCACGCAGGCTTGCCCCAAAACCGTTGCTGCGGCGCACAACCGTTGCTGTTTCGCCGCAACCCGTCCCGTCCTAGACGGCTGTAGGCAGCTGGCCGGCGGCCGGCAGCACCGTGCGGCGCACCTTGCGCACGTTAAAGGCGCTGGCGATCAGCACACATTGCATGAAGGCCAGCCCCAGCAGCACGCCGCGGTACTGGCCGTGGTCCATCATCGCGCCGAAAACCAGCGGCGACACCGCCTGGCCGATGTCCAGGCCCGCATACACCACGCCGTAGACGCGGCCTGATGCGTTTTCAGGCGTCGAGCGCTTGACCAGCAGGTCGCGCGACGGCCCGGCGATGCCCGAGGCGAATCCCATGATGCCGAACAGCACCGGCACCATCCAGGCGGCAAAGCTGCCCACCGCCAGCAGCACGGCCGCAACGGCAGCCACGCCAAACCCGATGCCCACAATGCGTTCGCAGCGCGTGGGGTCTGCGGCCAGGAAGCCGCCCATCACCATGCCGCCGGCGGCGCACACCATATAGATCGTCAGGCACATGGCCACCAGTGCCAGCGGCACCTCATGCAGGTGGCGCGCGGCCTCAGGCGCAAAGGCCTGCACCACGCTGAGCACGATGGCGTAGAGGAAGAAGAAGGTAAAACACATCCAGACGGCCGGAATCCGGAGGAAACCCAAGGAGCTGTCGGCGGCCGGCGCACCCTTCAGCGGGGGCGTGATGGTCAGCGTCAGCTTGTCGCGGTTGAACACCAGCACCGCCAGCACAGCAAACGCCAGCACGCCCGCAGAGGCCAGCGCCACGCGCCATGAGAACGCAAACGTCAGCGGCACCAGCATGGCCGGCGCCAGCGCCCAGCCCAGGCTGCCGGTGATGCCGTGCACGCTGTAGGCATGGCCCAGGCGCGGCGCGCTTACCTTGCGGTTGATCAGCGTGTAGTCGACCGGGTGGAAAACGCCGTTGCCGATGCCGGCGACCACCGCAAAGGCTGCAAGCATCCAATAGCTGGTGCTGATGGAATAGCCGAAAGCGGCGATGCCCAGCAAACTCAGGCCGCCAAACAGGATGGGGCGCGGACCGAACCGGTCGACCACAAAGCCCGACAGCGCCTGCACCGCGCACGAGACGACAAAGAAGATCGTCATGAGGAAACCCAGCTCGGCGTAGCTCACGTTGAACGCTTCCTTGAGCCAGGGAAAGAGCGGCGCCAGCAGCAGCTGGCTGAAGTGGCTGATCATGTGAGCCGTGCCGACCAGGCCGATCACGCTGGCGTCCTGCTTGAGCGAAATGGCGTTCGCCGCAGGCGAATTCAGGGTGCTTGAAGTATTCATGCCGCTATCGTAGTATTGGCCTTGCCTGCTGAAATGCGACAAAAAGCCATGATTCATCGAATTTCGGACAAACCGCAAAAACCCCTCAAACCATCGCCCCGCGCCGTGCGCTCCAAGGTGCGCAGCCTCAACGCCGGCCTTCAGCTGATACCGGTCGGCGACACCGGCAACTTCACGCCCAGCCCCAAGCGGCCGGTGTGCGTGCGCTCCCGCTCCCTGCTGGCCGATACGCACTTCGAGCCGCACGCCCACGCCTGGGCGCAACTGGCCTATTGCGCCACCGGCGTGCTGCAAGTCACGGCTGAAGGCGCCATGGACAGCAATGAGGCCGGCGGCGAAGTCAGCTACATCGTGCCGCCCTCGCGCGCCGTCTGGATCGCCCCCGGCGCGCGCCACCATGTCACCGTGCTGGAGGCCGCCGAGTTCCGCACGCTGTACATCGACGCCAGCGCCACGCCGCCGGGCTGGAGCGGCTGCCGCGTGCTGGTGGTCTCCCCGCTGCTGCGCGAATCGATCCATGCACTGGACACTTCAGCACTTGACCGCCCGCTCACCGCCGCACGCGAACAGTTGCTCAGCGGCCTCATCCTGGACGAACTCGCGCATGCCGACACCCAGGCGCTGGGCGTGCCCATGCCGCATCCGCAAACCGGCGACAAGCGGTTGCGCGCGCTGTGCGAGGCGGTGCTGCGCTCACCCGCCGAGCGCGCCACGCTGGCCGAATGGGCCGCCGGCACAGGCGCCAGCGAGCGCACGGTGGCCCGGCTTTTTCGCGACGAGCTGGGCCTGAGCTACCAGCAGTGGCGCCAGCAAGCCATCCTGGCGCACGCCCTGCCCCTGCTCACGCGCGGCCAGCCGGTCAGCGCCGTCGCTGCGGCCAGCGGTTACGCCAGCGACAGCGCGTTCTCCGCCATGTTCAAAACCGCCATGGGCCAGTCGCCCAGTCATTTTCAAGGCAAATAGGCCTACCCCCGTCCTGGCTCACTTCGTGTAGCCCGTTCCCCCCAAGGGGGCGGCGCCTGGGGCCGGCAAAGCCGGACCCTCGGCCCCCACTGGCTAAATACTCCGGCTGGCTATCATGGGCTGATGCATACCCCAGCAACACCCACGACACGGCCAGGCCTGTGCTGGCATACCGTCGGCTGCTCGGTGCTTGCCGCTGGCTTGATCACGGCCGGCCCGGCACACGCACAACCCGCCGAAGACCACCCGGCACTGCTGCGCGCGCTGAATACCCTGCGCCAGCAAGGCTGCAGCAAAGGCGCACGCCCGGCCACCCCGCTGCGTGAAAACGCCGCCCTCTCGCGCGCTGCCGCGCGCATGGCGGCCGGCAGCAAGCTGGACGACGCACTCAAGTCGGCAGGCTACCGTGCAGTGCGCGTTACGCAGATCACGGTGAAGGGTGCCAGCGGGGCCGCAGCATTGACGCGCAGCACGCTGGGCAGCTCATGCAGCCCGGCCATGCACGGCGAGCTGCAGGACGCCGGCTTTCACCAGCGCGGCACCCAAACCTGGGTGCTGCTGGCCGCGCGCTTCTCGCCACCCGACGCAGCCGATACCAACAAGGTGGAGGCACGTGTGCTGGCGCTGGTCAATGAAGCACGCGCAAGGCCGCAGCGCTGCGGCAACCAGGCTTTTGCCCCCGCGCCGCCATTAAGGCTTAACGACACCCTGCAAAGCGTGGCCAGCGGGCATGCCGCCGAGATGGCGCGCTACAGCTACTTCAGCCACACCGGCCGCGACGGCAGCAACGTCGACGGCCGCGCCACCGAAGCCGGCTACCCCTGGCGCAACATCGGCGAAAACATCGCCGCCGGCCAAACGACCGCCGACGCCGCCGTGCAAGGCTGGATCAAAAGCCCCGGCCACTGCGCCAACATCATGTCGCCCGCCTACAGCGAAATGGGCGTCGCGTTTGTCGTGAGCCAGCAAAGCAGCGCCGGGATTTATTGGGCGCAGGTGTTTGGGGCGAGGCGGTAGCGTGCCTTGCAGCAGCGCGGGCTAGACCAGCCGCTTGAGCAAACCCATCACCTGCGCAAACCGCTTGCCATACGGCGGGTAAAACAGATCACCGCGCGCCCACTTCGACTGCACCATCACTGGCTTTTGCTGTGACAGGCGCAGGAAGCCGGCTTCACCGTGGTACGAACCCCAGCCGCTTTCACCGACGCCGCCGAAAGGCAGGTTCTCGTGGGCGATGTGCATCAGCGTGTCGTTGACGGTGACACCGCCGCTCACCGTGTTGGCGAGCACGTGATCGCGTGAGCCGGTGTCGGTGCCGAACCAGTAGAGGGCCAGCGGGCGTGGCCGGGCGTTGATGTAGCTGATGGCGTCTTCGAGCGAGTCATAGGGCATCACCGGCAGGATGGGGCCGAAGATTTCTTCGCTGAGCAGCTTCGAGTGGGCGGGAGTGTCGAACACCAGCACCGGCGCCATCTGGCGCGATGCCGGGCTTGTACCCGCAGCGCCGGGGTTGATCGTCTGCAAGCGTGCGCCCTCGCCTTCGGCCTGCGCCAGCAGCGCCTGCAGGCGCTCCAGGTGGCGCGGGCTGATGATGGCGGCGTAGTCGGGGTTGCCGGCGATGCTGGGGAAGAGTGTGGCCACGGCGCGGGCAAAGGCTTCGCCGAACGCCGTCTCGCGGCCTTTGGGCAGCAGCACGTAGTCGGGCGCGATGCAGGTCTGGCCGGCGTTGAGCAGCTTGCCGTGCGCGATCTTGATGGCGGCTTGGTCGATGTCGCACGAGACATCGATGATGCAGGGCGACTTGCCGCCCAGCTCCAGCGTGGTCGGCGTCAGGTTGGCGGCGGCGGCCTCGGCGACCTTGCGGCCCACGGCGGTGGAGCCGGTGAAAAACAGGTGGTCAAACGGCAGGCCGGCAAATTCAGCGGCGAGCTGGCCGTCGCCCTGCACCACGCACAACTCTTCGGGCGCGAAGGATTGTGCGATCAGGCTGGCGAGCAGCGCCGAGGTCTGCGGCGTGAGCTCGCTGGGCTTGAGCATGACGCGGTTGCCTGCGGCCAGGGCGGTGATGACGGGGCCGAGCGAGAGTTGCACCGGGTAGTTCCACGGCGAGACAACACCGACCACGCCCAGCGGCTGGCGCTGCAGCCAGGCGCGTGACGGTTGCAGGTAGAGCGGCGTGCTGACCTTCTGCGGCTTCATCCACTTGGGCAGATGCTTCAGCGTGTTCGACAGCAGCGAGCGCAGCACAAAGATGTCGGCGATCTCGGTGAGCTGGGCGGAGCGCACGCCGAAGTCGGCGTTGACCGCTTCGGCCAGCGCGCTGCCGTGCGCGTCCAGCAAGGCGCGAATGCGCAGCAGGCGGTCGCGGCGCAGCGCCAAGGGCACATCGATCTGCGCGCGGCTGGCGCGGTGCTGGGTGTCAAAGAGTGTGCGAAGCGTTGCTGCGGATGGGGTGGTGCTGGAAGTCATCCGGCCATGATAGAGACGGCCGCTCACGTTCAGTAGGGGCGCAACTCCACTTCCGCCCCTGGAAAACCCCTCTACAACCCCCTCTGACGGTCCCTCTGGCAGGCCTTCTCAACGGCACGCACCCGCGCCGCATCCGCGGCTTTCCTGACGCAAGACTGAAAGCGGATTGACAGTCTCGGTTCCTAGCATTCATCACGCAGAACCGCTGCATTGACGTAGATACACGTAGATAAAAACCCAGGAGACATTTTCATGAAAGCATTGCCACTCGCGGCCGCCCTCGTTTCACTGTGCGCCGCAAACGCCCAGGCTCAATCGTCTGTCACCGTGTTCGGCATCGTCGATGCCAACTACGCCCACATGAGCGGCGCCGGCAACGCCTCGCAAACCATGATCGGCACCGACGGTTATTCGTCCAGCCGCATCGGCTTCAGGGGCATGGAAGACCTGGGCGGCGACCTGAAGGTCGGCTTCTGGCTGGAGGGCGCCTTCAGCCCCCACACAGGCCAGGGCGGCTCGACCAACTCCAACAACCAGCTTGCCGGCAACGTTGCCGCCAGCGGCCTGACGTTTGGCCGCCGCTCCACCATCAGCCTGATCGGCTCGTGGGGCGAAGTGCGCGTGGGCCGTGACTTTGTGCCGGGCTTCCAGAATCTTTCGGCCTTCAGCCCCTTCGGCACCAACGGCGTGGGCACATCGGCCTTCCTGTTCTACCCAGTGCAGGCGGCCGCCCGCGTGACGCACATCCGCGCCTCCAACTCCATCGGCTTCTTCCTGCCGAAGATGGGCGACGTGTACGGCCAGGCCATGTATGCCTTCGGTGAAAACCCGTCCAACTCAGGCGCCACCAGCGACGACGGCAAGGTTGCCGGCCTGCGACTGGGTTATTCGCCCGGCCCGTTCGACATCGCTTTCGGCATCACCAAAACCAAAATCAGCGCGCTGGGCGATTTGACGCAAACCAACCTGGGCGCCAGCTACGACTTCGGCGTGGTCAAGGCCATGGCGCTGTGGAACGAAAACAAGGTGGGTGCCACCAAGACGCGCACCTACCTGATCGGCGGCCACATCCCCGCGGGCCCGGGCGTGGTGCGCGCGGCTTACAGCCGGGTCAACACCACCGGCGTGGCCAACGACGCCAACCACCTGGCGCTAGGTTATGTCTACAACCTGTCCAAGCGCAGCGCGCTGTACGCCAACTACGCGCATATTTCCAACAAGAACAACGGCACCAACTACAACGTCGGCGTCGCGGTGCTGACGCCGGGCGGCTCGTCCAGCGGCTACGAACTCGGCATCCGCCATTCGTTCTGAGCTGCGGCGGCTCCGGCCGCCACACGCCATGAAAGCACTGCTGGTTGAAGACGACGGGCCCATGCGAAGCCTGCTGTGCGGCGCGCTTGCCGCATGGGGCTTTACCACGACCAGCGCGGTGGACGGCGCGCAGGCGCTGGCCAGCTGGCAATTGCTGCAGCCCGACGCACTGATCCTGGACCTGGGCCTGCCCGACATGGATGGGCTGGATGTGCTGCAGCGCGGCCGCGCGCTGGGGCTGCAGACGCCCGTCATGCTGCTGTCGGCGCGTGCCACGCTGAGCGACCGCATCCTGGGCCTGAACTTCGGCGCCGACGACTACCTCACCAAGCCGTTTGACCTGGGCGAACTCGAAGCCCGCCTGCGCGCGCTGTGCCGGCGCAAGGGCGCATCGCCGCCACTTCCGCCGCAAGACCCTGACCTGGCGCAAAGCCTGGGGACGCTGAACTGGCGGCCCTCCAGCGGTGCGTTTTTTTGCGGCGACAAGCGGCTGTCGCTCTCCCCGCGCGAGCTGGCGCTGCTGCGCGCGCTGGTGGAGCGCCCCAACCGCGCCCAGCCCAAGGAATATTTGGTCAACGCGGTGTTCCCTGAGCGCGACGTGCTGGAAGACGCGGTGGAGGTGGTGGCCCATCGACTGCGCAAGAAGCTGCTGCCCTGCGGCGTGGCTGTGGTCACGCTGCGCGGGCTGGGCTACCTGATCAAGTCGGCCGGCTGAAAATATTCAGCCAAATCGGCCTCCAGCCCAGGTACCACCTTGGCTATTAGCTATCAAAACAATAGCGTCCCAATAACGTCAATCACTTGTTAATCAGGGCAGTTATCGGCACGATGGCGGGCCGCACCCGATGGCAGGCTGGCAGAATCAGTCGCCATGTCCGACACCGCAGCACCCGCCCTCAAACACATCTTTGACCCTGCCCGCCTGCGCCACATCGCAGCCGAAACCGCGGCGGTCTACCCGCGCTTTGACAGCAAGGAATTCCTCAAGCTCGCGCTGAAAGACCTGGACGATTTATCGCTGATGCAGCGACTGCGCCGCACCACCGAATGCCTGCACGCCACGCTGCCGGCCGACTACCCCAAAGCCATCGCCATCCTGCGCAAGCTGGCGCCGCGCATCAACAGCGGCTTTGTCACGCTGGTGCTGCCCGACTACGTGGGTTTGTATGGGCGCGACGACTTTGACACGTCGATGGAAGCGCTGAAGTTTTTCACCGCCTTCGGCAGCTCGGAGTTCGCGATCCGCGAGTTCATCCGCCAGGACCCGGCGCGCACGCTGGCCGTGATGAAAACCTGGGCCAAAGACGAGAGCGAACACGTACGCCGCCTGGCCAGCGAAGGCAGCCGCCCCCGCCTGCCCTGGTCCTTCAGGCTCGATACGCTGATGGCCGACCCCGAGCTGGCCGCGCCGATTTTGGAAGCCCTCAAGGCCGACAGCGCGCTCTACGTGCGCAAGTCGGTTGCCAACCACCTCAACGACATCACCAAGCTGCACCCTGAATGGGTGCTCAAACGCCTGAAAAGCTGGCCGCTGGACAACCCCCACACCGCGTGGATCGCCCGGCACGCGCTGCGCACGCTGATCAAGCAGGGCGACAAGCAAGCGCTGGGCGTGATCGGTGCCGGAAAAAAAGCCGCCGTCAGCATCAGCGATTTCTCCGTGGCTCCGAAAAAACTCAAGCTGGGCGAGCGGCTGGCGTTGTCGTTCACGCTGCAATCCACCTCACGCCAAAGCCAGCGCCTGGTGGTGGACTACGCCATCCACTACGTCAAAAAAGCCGGCAGCAGCTCAGCCAAAGTCTTCAAGCTCAAGGAGCTGACCCTGGCCGCCGGCGACAGCGTGGCACTTTCACGCAGCCAGGTGGTACGCGACTTCACCACCCGCGTGCACCACGCCGGCCGGCATGAGGTGGACATCATGGTCAATGGTGAGCGGCTGGCGAGCGGGTTCTTTGAGCTTTTGAAGCCGTAAGCGCCCTCACTCCTGTACAGATGCACACAAACGGGCGGCACGCCCGGCGCGCAGCTTTTGTACATTAGAAGCTCGGGCCGCACGAAGCCCACGCCACTCATACACACCAGGAGGGATACACCATGACCACTCAACCCCAACTCATGCGCCGCCTGCGCCCTGCGTTCAGCGCGCTTTTCCTGACCGGGCTGTTGTCGGCCTGCGGCCAGGCCGGCGGTGAAGAAGTCGGCGCAGTCGACACAGTCTTCAAGTTCATAGGACCCGACCACAAGATCGTGGTGGAGGCGTACGACGACCCCAAGGTCAGCGGCATCACCTGCTATGTCTCACGCGCCAAAACCGGCGGCCTCAAGGGCGCTTTCGGTGTGGCGGAAGACAAGGCCGAGGCGTCGATCGCCTGCCGGCAGACCGGCCTCATCATCTTCAACGGCAAACCGCTGGAAAAGCAGGAAGAGATGTTCAGCGAGCGCATCTCGCTGGTGTTCAAGAAGCTGCGTGTGGTGCGCATGGTGGACACCAAACGCAACACCCTGGTCTACCTGACGTACTCCGACCGCGTGATCGAAGGCTCGCCGCAAAACAGCGTGACGGCGGTGCCGGTGCCAGCGGGTACGGTGATCCCGGTCAAGTAAAACGGTGGGAAAAACGGCTTATTGGCCGAAAGAATGCCAGCCCTGCCAGGCGGTAAAGATGGCGCTGGCAATCAGCACCGCACCCACGCTGCGCGCCATCATCACATTGGCGGTGGGCCGGCCGGCCATCCACTGGCGCACACCGCCTGCCGCAAACGCAAAGACACCGTAGACCACCGCCTGCGTCACGCTGATGATGAGGCCGAGCGCCACCGCCTGCACCCACAGCGTGCCGTAGGCTGGCTTGAGGAACTGCGGGAATATCGCCAGCATGAAGAGGTAAGCCTTGGGGTTGAGCAGGCAGGTGAGCGCCGCCTGCCGGAAGGTGCGCCACGGCGCGGCCTCTGACAGCACGGGCAGCGCCACCATGACCGACGAGCTGCGAAGCAGCGACCAGCCTATCCAAGCGATGTAGGCGCTGCCCGCCAGCAGCATCAGGTTGATCAGCCCCGGCACCAGCTTGAGCAGCAGACCCAGCCCCAACGCACCGGCAATTACGTGGCACACCCCGCCAAAGACGATGCCGGCCACGGCAAAAAAACCGGCCTTGCGCCCGCCGGTGAGCGAGCTGGCCATGACAAAGGCCATGTCCATGCCGGGCAACACGATGATGCCGAAGACCATCAGGAAAAAAAGCCAGAGGTGCGAGAAGTGGTCCATGAAACGTGTTGCCTCTTTCGTTGTTTCTTTCGTTGTCTTTTTTTGCTTACCGCAGCAATGAGCGGCGGGTTGGCGCCAGCCTCACCACCTCGTTCTCCCGCCAGGTGCGCCTGCAGATCTCCGGCTGCACCTGCTCACGCCACACCGCTGAAGCCGCCAGCTTGCGGTGAAACGCCTGCTGCTGTTCATCCCCGTCAAAGCGCAGCAGCCAGATAAAAAGCGTTTCGCCTTCCCGTACCGGCAGGCGCTGGAAGTTGTTCTCACGGTGGTCCACCATCCAGCGGCCTTCGATTCTGGCGCCTGCCGCCTGCAATACAGGGCAGATCGTGTCCTCAAACCAGGCGGCAAATGCCATGTCGGTGCGCGGGGCCAGGTAGCAGGTCGTCATCTCAAAGACGCCGGCGTCGCCAAGGTCTGCCGCAGGCGATGGGCGGTGCGCGCCAAAACGGCGGGGCAAAGGGCCGGGGCCGAGCAATGAGGGCGCGGCGGCATCGCCCAAGGGCGTGAGCATCAGCACGTTGTCGGAGTTGACCATGGTGCCGTTGGCTGCGCCTGCGTGCTGCGCCCACACCGGGCCGGTGTAGAAGCTGCGCAGCGCCTCGGCCCGTTGCGGCAGGTCTTCAAAACGCCGCAGCCAGACGAAGGCATCCGGGTCGTCCAGGTCGCGGAACTGGGCCAGCACGGACATGCCGGCGGCCTCCTGCGTTTCGAGGAACTCGCGGTCGAACAGGTCGATCAGCATCTCGCGGGCATCACGTTGCAGGCGGTAGCGGCGCAGTTCGACCACGGGGCGGGCCGGGGCTTGAGATGGGGTGCTGGTCATAGTGCGTGCAGCGCCAGTGCCAGATGCTGCGGCGCCAGCGACTGGAGGAAATCGCGCGAATCAAAAGTCTCACCGGCTGCGCGCACGCCTGTGGCCCGCGCGCGGCCGTCGACGGCACGCACGGCCGCCTCCACCACCAGCGGCGCGGTGATGGCGTAGATGTCCCGCCCGCTGGCGACGGCGCGGCGCTCCCGGCCCGCAGAACGCACCACCACCTCGACCAGGAAGGTCTGCGATGAACGCCCGCTCTCGTCGATGGCCGGCGGCGGCGCCAGGTCGGGGTTGACGAGGTCCTTGACGGCTGCGGCGGCCATGTAGGTGCGTATCTCCGGCACCTTCACATGGCGCGGGATCGTCACGCTGTCGGCCATGGTGAACTCGGTCACGACGGGCTGCGTGCCGACTGGCGCGGGGAAAGCCCACTCACCCGGCGGCGCTGCCTCGGTGCGGTACGCCAGTTGCCCTTCTGTGAAAACAAGCCTGCGCCCGCCCCTGCGCTGCCTTGAAACCTGGCCCGCAGCCCGCGTGCCGGCCGTCGGCGCCCAGCTGCTCAGTGCATACGCCACGCTGATCTCGTCGGCCGCCGTCCAGTCCCCCATCGCCACCGTCGCCAGCAAATCACTCAGGCCGCCATAAAACGCCATGGCGGGCACGACCAGGATGCCGGCGTCGCGTGCGCGATCGGCGTAGTGCGCGAAGGTGTCCACGTTGGCTTCTATTTCCGCCGCGACATCCAGGTAGGGAATTCGCGCGCGCAGCGCGGCGTCGATCACGGGGGCGGCCGTGCTGGCAAACGGCCCGGCGCAGTTGATGACGGCTGCCGCGCCCTGCAGCGCGTGGTCCAGCGCAGCCGGGTCGTCGATGGCCGCGGCGCGAATCGCCAGGCCGGGATGCGCCATCCCGAAGGCGGCCAGCTTGCCGGCATCGCGGCCCGACAGCACGGGCGTCAGGCCGCGCCTGAGCAGCTCGGCCACCACAAAGCGCCCGGTATGGCCGTAGGCGCCGTAGACGGCGATGGTTGGGTTGGAATGCATGAAAAAGTCCTTTGTCCAGGGGGTGATTGAGGGGTGCTGGGGAAGCCTGATCGGCTAGAATCAAAACGCTACAGACCTGTCTGTTTTTTATCTTGGGCGAGTATGCGCTACAGATCTGTAGCGTGTCAACCGCTTTTGCCTTGCCCTGAGAGGATTTGCCATGCCCCGCACCGCCGCCCTCCCCAACACGCCTGGCGCTGAAACCCCGCCAGCCGCCTCCGCCAGCGTGCGCGACCGCATCCTCGACACCGCCACCGAGCTCTTCTACCAGGAGGGCGTGCGGGCCGTGGGTGTTGACCTCGTCGTCGACCGCTCAGGCGTGGCCAAGACCAGTCTGTACCGGCACTTCAGCACCAAGGACGAGCTCGTCGTGGCCTTTCTGGAGCGCGAGAACAGCGATTACTGGGGCCACTGGGACAACATCGCCCATCGCCCGCAGGCCAGCGCCGCGGCCGAACTCAAAGCCCATTTGCAGCGCATCGCCGACTACATCGCCGGGCCGAAATACCGCGGCTGCCCTTTCCTCAATGTGGCGACCGAATTCCCCGCCCCGGACCACCCGGCGCGCGCCGTAGCCGCGGGCCACAAGGCCGAGCTGCGCCGCCGCCTGACCGGGCTGACGCGGCAAATGGGCGCCGGCCAACCCGAGGCCTTGGCCGACCAGCTGGTGATCCTGATTGACGGCGCGTATGTCAACGGCCACCTGCTGGGCAACAAAGGGCCGGCCGGCTCCCTGGTGCCGGCGGCGCTGGCGCTGATTTCCGCCGCCGGCCTGCAGGCAGGCTGAGCCGGCACGCGGCTGCGGCTGCCCGGCAAGCCGACGGTGTATAACCGTAACCCCCGGTCATGCGCCACGCCACTTGCGTTAGCGCATGCCCCACCCTCTTTCACAGACCCGGCGCACCGCAGCGCCGCACAACATCAAGGAACATCCACCATGGGCGCGCAATGGAAAGCAAAAGGCAAGGAACTGGCCGCGAATGCCAGGGGCCGTCTCTTCGGAAAGCTCGCCAAGGAAATCATGGTGGCCGCACGCAACGGCGCCGACCCGGCCTCCAACGCGCGGCTGCGCCTGGTGGTGGAGCAGGCGCGCAAGGTCTCCATGCCCAAAGACACGCTGGAGCGCGCCATCAAGAAAGGCGCCGGCCTCACGGGCGAGTCGGTGCACTTCGAGCACGTGATCTACGAAGGCTTTGCGCCGCACCGCGTGCCCGTCATGGTCGAATGCCTGACCGACAACCTGAACCGCACCGCGTCTGAAGTGCGCGTGCTGTTTCGCAAGGGGCAGCTGGGCACCTCCGGCTCGGTCAGCTGGGATTTCGACCACATCGGCATGATCGAAGCCGAGCCGGCGGCAGCCGGCGCCGACCCGGAACTGGCCGCCATCGAAGCCGGCGCGCAGGATTTTGAGCCGGGCGAGGAAGAAGGCACCACGCTGTTTGTGACCGATGCCGTCGACCTGGACCTGGTCAGCCGCGCGCTGCCGGCCCAGGGTTTTACCGTGCTGTCGGCCAAGCTCGGCTACCGCGCCAAGAACCCGATCGCGCCTTCATCCCTGAGCGCCGGCGAGCTCGAAGAGGTCGAAGCGTTTCTGGCCGCCATCGACGCGAATGACGATGTGCAGAACGTGTTTGCAGGCCTGGCCGGTTAAACACCAAACGCGTGCCAGACGCGCCCCAGGCAAAAAAAGGCCCGCCATCTGCGAAAGATGGCGGGCCTTTATTTTTAAGTAAAAACAGGCTGCAGCCCAATCAGCGCCTGGGCTTATAGCTATCTAATTGATAGCATATGAATGACCCGGACTACGCGGCTACGGTTTCCGGCGCAGCGCCTGCCGCACCAAAGCTGAACACGCCCGGGTTGCGGATCGGGTCCACGTCCACCGGGATGGTGCTCTTGGGCGGAAAGCGCCCTTCGAGCAGCAACTTGCTCAGCGGGTTCTCGATGCGCTGCTGGATGGCGCGCTTCAAAGGCCGCGCACCGAACACCGGATCGAACCCGACCTTGGCCAACTCGGCAATCGCCGCTTCCGACACGTCCATCGTCAGGTCCATCTTCTGCAGGCGGGCCATCAGCACCTTGAGCTGGATGCGTGCGATGGATTCGATGTTCTTCGCGTCCAGCGCATGGAACACCACCACCTCGTCGATCCGGTTCAGGAACTCGGGGCGGAAGTAGTTCTTCAGCTCGTCGGTCACCGCGTCCTTGATTTCCTCCGTCGGCTTGCCGACCATGGACTGGATGATGGGCGAGCCGATGTTGCTCGTCATCACGATCACGGTGTTCTTGAAGTCCACCGTGCGGCCCTGGCCGTCGGTCAGGCGGCCGTCGTCCAGCACCTGCAACAGCACATTGAAGACGTCCGGGTGGGCCTTCTCGACCTCGTCGAGCAGCAGCACGCTGTAGGGCTTGCGGCGCACGGCTTCGGTCAGGTAGCCACCCTCTTCATAGCCGACATACCCCGGGGGCGCGCCGATCAGGCGGGCCACGGAATGCTTTTCCATGAACTCGCTCATGTCGATGCGGATCAGGTGGTCTTCGCTGTCAAAGAGGAAACCGGCCAGCGCCTTGCACAGCTCGGTCTTGCCCACGCCCGTGGGGCCGAGGAACAGGAAGGAGCCGGTGGGCCGGTTCGGGTCACTCAAGCCTGAGCGCGAGCGGCGAATGGCGTTGGCCACCGCGCCAATGGCTTCGTCCTGGCCGACCACTCGGTCGTGCAGCTTGTTTTCCATCAGCAGCAGTTTGTCGCGTTCACCCTGCATCAGCTTGCTGACGGGGATGCCGGTGGCGCGCGCCACAACTTCGGCGATCTCTTCGGCGCCGACCTGGGTGCGCAGCAGCGTGGGCGCGTTGGACTTGCCTTTGCTGGCTTCGCTGTCCTGCGCTTCTTTGAGGCGCTTTTCCAGCTCGGGCAGCTTGCCGTATTGCAGCTCGGCGACCTTGTTGAAGTCGCCCTTGCGGGTGAACTCCTCGATCTGGAAGCGGATGCGGTCGACCTCTTCCATCACGTCTTTGGAACCCAGCGCCTGGGCCTTTTCGGCCTGCCAGATTTCGTCGAGGTCGGAGATCTCTTTTTGCAGCTTGGTGATCTCTTCTTCAATCAGGCCAAAGCGCTTTTGCGAGGCTTCGTCTTTTTCGCGGCGCACGGCTTCGCGCTCGATCTGCAGCTGGATCAGGCGGCGGTCGAGCTTGTCCATCACCTCGGGCTTGGAGTCCATCTCGATCTTGATCTTGGCCGCGGCCTCATCGATCAGGTCGATGGCCTTGTCGGGCAGGAAGCGGTCGGTGATGTAGCGGTGCGAGAGCTCGGCCGCGGCCACGATGGCCGGGTCGGTGATCTGCACGCCGTGGTGCACTTCGTATTTCTCTTGCAGGCCGCGCAAGATGGCGATGGTCGCTTCCACCGTCGGCTCGCCCACCAGGATTTTCTGGAAGCGGCGCTCCAGCGCAGCGTCTTTTTCGATGTACTTGCGGTATTCATCCAGCGTGGTGGCGCCCACGCAATGCAGCTCGCCGCGGGCCAATGCGGGTTTGAGCATATTGCCGGCGTCCATCGCGCCTTCGGCCTTGCCGGCGCCCACCATGGTGTGCAGCTCGTCGATGAAAACAATGGTCTGGCCTTCGTCTTTGGCCAGTTCATTGAGCACGGTTTTCAGGCGCTCTTCAAACTCGCCGCGAAACTTGGCGCCGGCCAGCAGCGCGGCCATGTCGAGCGACAGCACACGTTTGCCTTTGAGCGAATCGGGCACCTCGCCGGCCACGATACGCTGGGCCAGGCCTTCAACGATGGCGGTCTTGCCGACGCCGGGCTCGCCGATCAGCACGGGGTTGTTTTTGGTGCGACGCTGCAAAACCTGGATGGCGCGGCGGATTTCGTCGTCGCGGCCGATGACCGGGTCGAGCTTGCCCAGGCGGGCGCGCTCGGTCAGGTCCATGCAGTATTTTTTCAGGGCTTCACGCTGGCCTTCGGCGTCGGCGCTGTTCACGCCCTGCCCGCCGCGCACCGCGTCAATTGCGGCTTCAAGGGCCTTGCGGGTCAGGCCGTTGTCCTTGGCCATCTTGCCGGCTTCGTTTTTGCTGTCTGCCAGCGCCAGCAAATAGAGCTCGCCCGCAATGAACTGGTCGTTGCGTTTGATGGATTCCTTTTCGGTCGCCTGCAGCAATTTGGCCAGCTCGGAACTGACGGAAATCTGCTCCTGCCCCTGCACCTGGGGCAGCTTCTTGACCGCGGCATCGGCGGCCTGCATCAGGCCGCCTACGTTGACGCCGGCCCTTTCAAGCAACGCACGCGGGCCGTCTTCCTGGCGCAGCATGGCCAGCAAGAGATGCACGGGCTCGATGTAGCCGTTGTCATTGCCCAAGGCGAGCGACTGCGCATCGCTGAGCGCTTCCTGGAATTTGGTCGTAAGTTTGTCTTGTCGCATGGACGATTTCTCCGAAATTTTCTGACTTGCCCTTCATTTCGGGCATTTAAGGGCATTTTCAAGGGAGCCCACGGCCTGCATTTGCGCAGGATCAAGGCCAGGGGGAATACCGCAGGCAATGCTTCACCGCACGGGTAAAGATGGCCTGCCTGCGCTTGAGCCACCGCAAGCAGGGCCGATAAGCGGCACCTTAAAATCGGCCGATGAACATCCAGCAGGTCTCCGTGACCTACCTCCCGGAGCAGGACCGCTTCCTGGCCCGCATCAGCAGCCGGGAAGGTGAGGAACTGCGCCTGTGGCTGACCCGCCGCCTGGTGCTGCCCCTGCTGCCGGTTTTGACCAAAACCGCCGCTGAGCAATTGGCGCGGCAAACCAGCAAAATCGACCCGGCGGCGCCACCCGACATCCAGCGCCAGCGCGTGGTCGAGAACTTCAAGAAAGAAGCGCTGGCCCACGCCGCCGACTTCAAGACGCCCTACCAGGCCAAAGACGCCGCGCTGCCTTTGGGTAAAGAGCCGCTGCTGGTCACGGAAATCAAGATGTCTTTGCTCGCATCCGGCAAGCTGCAGCTGGACCTGATCGAGAAGCTGCCGGGCCAGGGGCGCAATGTGCAGGTTGCCATGAACGCCCAGCTCACACAAGGCTTGCTGCACCTGCTGAACCAGGGCCTGAAGAAGTCCCAGTGGCTCAAGCCGCCGGCCGCCGGCGTCCATGCGGCAGCCGATGCCGCTGAGCCGGTGGAGCCGGCGGAAAAACCCCGTTACCTGAACTGAGGTTTGCGGGTGTCCTGGCGTCTCAAGCGTTCGAAACGCTGATGCCCCATTTGGCCAAAGCCGCGTCGTCGGTGACGCGGGCATCGACCCAGCGCGCGCCCTCCGGCGTGACTTCCTTCTTCCAGAAAGGCGCCTGGGTCTTCAGGTAGTCCATCAGGAACTCGCAGGCCTTGAAGCTCTCGCCGCGATGGGCCGACACCACGGCCACCATCACGACCTGGTCCAGCGGCTGCAGCAGGCCGACACGGTGGATCACACGGGCGCCAAAAATATCAAAGCGCGACAGCGCCTCATCGATCATGGACTCAATCGCTTTTTCGGTCATGCCGGGGTAGTGCTCCAGCTCCATGCTGCTGACGCTCAATCCGTCATTGCGGTCCCTTACGGTGCCCGTAAAAGTGCAGACAGCGCCGACCCGCTTGTCGTCGGCGCGCAGGGCGGCGACTTCATCGGCGAGGTTGAAGTCATCGGTGGTGATCAGGACGCGGGGGGATGTCATAGTGGCAATTTTGCCACTGGGGCGCCCTGGCCGGTGTCTATTCAAGGCCGAACCGGCGCCAGAATCCGCCCCTTCAAGTAATATGGGCCGCATGACTGGCCACACCCACCTCCTTGCCAACCGGACGCCCCGCAGCGCCTGTGGCTTTGAGGCGTGCGCCAGCAAATCGAAAAAACCGTTGCTCATTTGACCGGGGCTGCGGTTCCGTCGTCGAATGAGCGATGGAGCCGCCGGTTACTTTTCCAGAGTCTTTTGCGGACACCTTCCCTAGTTCTGATGACGGCCTTTTTAGCCGGTCAGTTTTTTGGGATGTGTATTCATGCAAACAGCGTTTAACGTCAATCAGACCAATCAGGCCAATCAGGCAATCCACGATTTCTCCGGGCTTTGGATCCCGCTCGTCACCCCGTTTGAGCAGGGCAAGGTCGACTACGCGGCCTTGAAGCGCCTGGTGGCGCATTACCGGGCCAGCGGCATCGCCGGGCTGGTGGTGTGCGGCTCTACCGGCGAAGCGGCGGCCCTGAGTGATGAAGAGCAGCTCGAGGTGCTGCAAACCGTGATGGCCGAAGCCCCTGGGCTGCCGGTGATCGTGGGCGTGTCGGGCTATCACCTGGGCAAAACGGTGGCGCGCGTCCGGGCCTTAAGCCAGCTGAAACTCGCCGGCATCCTGCTGCCGGCTCCCAGCTACATCCGTCCTTCGCAAGCCGGCCTGATTGAATGGTTTACGGCGCTGGCCGATGCCAGTGCGGTGCCAGTGGTGCTTTACGACATCCCTTACCGCACGGGCAGCCAGATCGCGCTGGACACCCTCCGCGCGCTGGCGGCGCACCCGCGCATCCAGGCGCTGAAGGACTGCGGCGGCGACCCGGCCAAAACGCGGGCATTGATTGCCGATGGGCAGTTGCAGGTGCTGGCGGGTGAAGACGCGAACATCTTCAGCACCGTCGCAGCGGGCGGCCGGGGCGCGATTGCGGCGGCCGCGCATGTGCACACGGCGCGGTTTGCGGAGGTCGTGCAACGCATCCAGGCAGGTGATGTGGCCGGGGCCGAAGCGCTGTGGGCGCCGTTGCCACCGCTGATCGAAGCGCTGTTTGCCGAACCCAACCCGGGGCCGCTCAAGGCCTTGCTGGCGCGGCAGGGTTTGCTTCGCGACGAGTTGCGCAGCCCGATGACGCGGGCGTCTGCGGCGCTGGTGGAGCGGCTTGCGCGGCTGGATGCGCTGGTGGCTTGAATCAACCGCCGGTGACGGGCGGGAAGAACGCGACTTCGCAGCCCTCGCTGAGCGCAGCGGATTCGTCGCTCATGACCTGGTTGAGCGCCATGCGCACAGACCGGCCTCGTGCAAGCGCCGCAGCGTGCGCGGGCGAGGCGGCCAGCAGTTCGTCGCGCAGTGCGGCCAGCGTGCGGGCGGAGGTCTCGCGCAACTCGCTGCCCTGCCCTATGGCTTCGCGGATGGAGGCAAAGTATTTGACGGTGATTTTCATGATGGGCCTTGCGAGACGCTTTTACGACATCAGCGCCGAGAACGGGATGAACTGCACCATGTCGCCGTGCGCAATGGTCTGGCCGGCCGGGTTGTCGATCACACCGTCCCCCCAGACCGCCGAGGTCAACACGCCTGAGCTCTGGTTGTTGAACAGCTCCAGCCCGCCGGCGGCGTTGCGCCTGACGCGCAAAAACTCGCGGCGCTTGTCGGCCTTGGGCCAGTCGAAATGCGCCGGCGCCGCAATGGGCCGAACGGCGGTTTCAACAGCGCCCTGCAGCTTGAGCAGGAAGGGCCGCACCAGCACCAGAAAGGTCACAAAGCTGGACACCGGGTTGCCCGGCAGGCCGATGAAGTGCGAGCCTGCAATCTTGCCGTAGGCAAAGGGCTTGCCCGGCTTCATGGCGATTTGCCAGAGTGCCAGTTCGCCCAGCGCCTGCACGGCCGGCTTGATGTGGTCTTCTTCGCCCACCGACACACCGCCGCTGGTGAGAATCAGGTCGTGCTGCTCGCTGGCGCCCTTGAGTGCCGCGATGGTGGCATCCAGCCGGTCGGGCACGATGCCCAGGTCGGTCACGGTGCAGCCCAGGCGCAGCAACAGCGCCCGCAAAAAGAAACGGTTGGAGTTGTAGATGGCGCCGGGCTTCATGTCGGCGGGCGCGACCTCACCGGGCATCACAAGCTCGTCACCGGTGGAGAACAGCGCCACGCGCACGCGCGGGGCCACCTGCAGTTTGTCAAAGCCGATGCTGGCGGCCAGGCCGAGCGAGGCGGGCGTGAGGCGCTCGCCACGGTGCAGCACCACGGCGCCGGAGGACACGTCTTCGCCGCGGCGGCGTATCCATTGGCCGGGCTGGGGCTGGACCTTGATGCGCACGCCGGTGTCCACCGCGTCGCAATCTTCCTGCATGACCACGGCGTCGGCGCCGGGGGGAATGGGTGCGCCGGTGAAGATGCGCGCGGCGGAATTCGCAGCGAGCGCGTGGCCGCTGCTGCCGGCCGGAATGCGCTGGTTGACCTGCAGCACGGCGCCCTCGGCCCAATCGGCAACGCGTAGCGCGTAGCCGTCCATCGAGCTGTTGTCGTGCGCCGGCACGTCGAGGCTGGAGGCCAGGTCTTGCGCCAGCACGCGGCCATCGGCGTCAAAGGTGGAAACGGCCTCGTTGCCGGGCAAGGGCGTGGCGCGGGCCAGCAGCTCGGCGAGCGCTGTGTCGAGCGGCTTAAGCGGGGCGCGGGCGGGGGCTGCGGTGGATGGAGGGGCAGAACTCATGGTCGGGTTGTCCGTTGCAAAAGATCAGGCCTGCGTGCGCCAAGACTAATCGTGGAAGCGGTCTTCAAACGAATACGCAAACCGTTCCTGATTGTTCACCAGGTAGTCGGCCACGGCGCCGGGGTTGTTCAAATCCAGCACCGGGCGCAAGGTTGCCTGGGGCAACTGGTCGGGGGCGTCGGTGGCGATGGCGACGATGAAGTCGTCGTCCATGTAGCGCGCCGGTTTGCCGGCGTAGTCGGCCGTCGGGCCGCGCCAGACTTCGATCTTGAGCAGGTCGCTGCTTTTAAAACCCTCAACCAGCACCCAGTCCACACCGCCGTACAACTCGGCGATCAACTGGTGAACGGTGAGCTCGGATGGTTTTTCAAATTCGCGAATAAGCGCCAGCCGGTTTTGCGAGGCCACCACCACCTCGAAGGCGCCGGCCTCGCGGTGGCGGAAGGTGTCCTTGCCCGGGTGGTCGATGTCGAACTTGTGGTGGGCGTGCTTGACGACCGACACACGCAGGCCTTTGGCCTTCAAAGCCGGGATCAGCTGCTCGACCAGCGTTGTCTTGCCCGAACCGGAATACCCGGAAAATCCGACCACATTCATGCGTTACTTTCCAGTGACAGGGTTTGGCACTTTGCTATCAAAAAAGGAGCTGCCTGCCCATACAGGTATTGGGCTGGAGCCCGATTTAATGCACATTGTCGGCAATGTAGCGCTTGATCACGGCCGCATCGGCCGGCAGTACCTTGACACGTTTGGGCAAGGCCTCAATGCCTTCAAACTTCGCGGGCCGCGTGGGCAACTGGCCCAGGGCTTCTTCAATGGTGGCCGCGAACTTGATGGGCAAGGCGGTCTCAAGCACGATCATGGGAACGCCGGGCTGCAGCTGCTCACGCGCCACCTTCACGCCGTCGGCGGTGTGGGTGTCGATCATGGTGCCAAAGCGCTTGTAGGTATCGCGGATCGTGGCCAGCCGGTCGGCATGGGTGCTCTTGCCGCTGGCAAAACCGTAGCGCTGCGCGGCGGCCTTGAAGGCGGCTTCACCGCTCAGGTCAAAGAAACCCTGGCTGCCGAGCTGGTCGTGGAACAAGGCCTTGGTCTTGCCGCCGTCGCGGCCCAGCAGGTCAAACACAAAACGCTCAAAGTTCGAGGCCTTGGAAATGTCCATGGACGGGCTGGAGGTTTCGTGCGTGTCGGCGCTGCTGCGCACGCGGTACACACCGGTGCGGAAGAACTCGTCGAGCACGTCGTTCTCGTTGGTGGCGACCACCAGTTTGCCGATGGGCAGGCCCATCATGCGGGCGACATGGCCGGCGCAGACATTGCCGAAATTGCCGGAGGGGACCGTGAAGTTGACCTTTTCGGTGTTGTTGCTTGTGGCCTGAAAGTAACCTGCGAAGTAGTAGACGACTTGCGCCATCAAGCGCGCCCAATTGATCGAATTGACCGTGCCGATCTTGTACTGGCGCTTGAAAGCCAGGTCGTTGGACACGGCCTTGACGATGTCCTGGCAGTCGTCAAACACGCCTTCAACCGCGATGTTGTGAATGTTCTCGTCCTGCAGGCTGAACATCTGCGCCTGCTGGAAAGGGCTCATGCGGCCGTTGGGCGAGGTCATGAAAACGCGCACGCCCTTTTTGCCGCGCATGGCGTATTCGGCCGCGCTGCCGGTGTCGCCGCTGGTGGCGCCCAGGATGTTGAGTTCTTCACCGCGGCGCGCCAGTTCGTACTCGAACAGGTTGCCCAGCAGCTGCATGGCCATGTCCTTGAAGGCCAGTGTGGGGCCGTTGGACAGGGCTTCAAGGTACAAGCCGTCTTCCAGCTTTTTCAGCGGGACGATCGCCTGGGTGCCGAAGACTTCCTCGGTGTAGGTCTTGTTGCAGATGGCTTTGAGGTCGGCGGCGGGAATGTCGTCGACATAGAGCGAGAGCACCTCGAACGCCAGCTCGGCGTAAGGCAGGCCGCGCCATTTGGCAAGGGTCGCCTCGCCAACCTGCGGATAGGTCTCAGGCAAATACAGGCCGCCATCAGGCGCCAGCCCTTCGAGCAGGATTTCGCAAAAGCGTTTGCGGTCAGCGTGGCCGCGTGTGGACACGTAAAGCATCAGGCCAACTCCTCCTTGCGGATGCGCGTGATGGGTGCCAGCACCGTGGGCAGCGCCTGCATCTGCGCCAGGGCGCCGTTCATCTTGGCTTCCTGGCATTCATGCGTCAGGATGATGAGGTCGGTGTGGGTGGAGCCTTCGCCGCCCACTTCATCGGCTTCGCGCTGCAGCACGGCGTCGATGCTGATGCCCGCGCTGGCCAGGATGCCCGTGACCTTGGCCAGCACGCCGGCTTCGTCGGCGACTTTCAGGCGCAGGTAGTAGCTGGTGACCACATCGGACATCGGCACCACGGGCAGGTCGCTCATCGCGTCGGGCTGGAAGGCCAGGTGCGGCACGCGGTGTTCAGGGTCTGCAGTGTGCAGGCGGGCGATGTCGACGAGGTCGGCGATCACGGCGCTGGCCGTGGGCTCGCTACCCGCGCCCTTGCCGTAGTACAGCGTGGTGCCGACGGCATCACCCTGCACTACCACGGCGTTCATTGCACCTTCGACATTGGCGATCAAACGTTTGGCCGGCACGAGGCTCGGGTGTACGCGCAGCTCAATGCCGTTGGCGGCGCGCTTGGTGATGCCCAGCAGCTTGATGCGGTAGCCGAGTTGTTCGGCGTAGCGGATGTCTTGCGCAGCCAGGCCGGTGATGCCTTCGACGTAGGCCTTGTCGAATTGCACCGGAATGCCGAAAGCAATCGCCGACATCAACGTGACCTTGTGGCCCGCGTCCACGCCTTCGATGTCGAAGGTGGGGTCGGCTTCGGCGTAGCCCAGGCGTTGTGCTTCTTTGAGCACGACGTCGAAGTCCAGGCCCTTGTCGCGCATCTCGGACAGGATGAAGTTGGTGGTGCCGTTGATGATGCCGGCGATCCACTGGATGCTGTTGGCGGTCAGGCCTTCACGCAGCGCCTTGATGATGGGGATGCCGCCGGCCACGGCCGCTTCAAACGCGACCATCACGCCCTTGCGGTGGGCCGCTGCAAAAATCTCGGTGCCGTGCACGGCCAGCAGCGCCTTGTTGGCGGTGACCACATGCTTGCCAGCCTCAATGGCTTCAAGCACCAGCTGTTTGGCAATGCCGTAGCCGCCGATGAGCTCGATCACGATGTCGACATCCGGGCTGGCGACGACTTTGCGGGCGTCGTCGACCACCTGCACACCCGCGCCCACGGCGGCCTTGGCGCGCACCACGTCGAGGTCGGCCACCATGGTGATTTCAATGCCGCGGCCGGCGCGGCGGCGGATTTCTTCCTGGTTGCGCTGCAGTACGTTGTAGGTGCCGCTGCCCACGGTGCCAATGCCCAGGAGGCCTACCCGGATCGGGCTCAAATTCGTCGGTTTCATAGTCGCTGAGGTCTTGCTTTACGTTGATCTTGGATGCCCGCGCCCAAAAAGGATGCGCGAAAGGAAAGAGGCCGAATACAGGATCAAATTCGGTTGTTGCGGTAGTTCTCGAGGAACTTCGCAATGCGGCCGACGGCTTCGCGCAGGTCTTCCTCATGCGGCAGGAAGACGATGCGGAAGTGGTCCGGTTCGGGCCAGTTAAAGCCCGTGCCCTGCACCAGCATGACCTTGGTCTCTTTGAGGAGCTCCAGGAAAAACTGGCGATCGTCCTTGATCGGGTAGACCTTGGGATCAAGCCGCGGGAACATGTAGAGCGCGGCGCTGGGTTTCACACAGGTGACGCCGGGAATGGCGGTGATCAGTTCGTAGGCCAGGTCGCGCTGGCGGCGCAGGCGCCCGCCTTCGCAGGTCAGGTCGTTAATGCTCTGGTAGCCGCCCAACGCCGTCTGGATGGCCCACTGGCCGGGCACGTTGGAACACAGCTTCATGTTGGCCAGCATGTTCAGGCCTTCGATGTAGTCCTTGGCCTGCTTCTTGGGGCCGGACACCACCAGCCAGCCGGCGCGGTAGCCGCAGGAGCGGTAGCTCTTGGAGAGCGAATTGAAGGTCAGCGTGAGCACATCGGTGGAGAGGCTGGCGATGGCCGTGTGCTTGACGTCGTCGTACAGCACCTTGTCATAGACCTCGTCGGCGAGGATGACGAGGCCGTGTTCGCGCGCGATGGCGACGATGCCCTTGAGCAGTTCGTCCGAATACAGCGCACCCGTCGGGTTGTTGGGGTTGATGACCGCGATGGCCTTGGTCTTCGGCGTGATCTTTGCGCGGATGTCGTCCAGGCTGGGCATCCAGCCATTGCTTTCATCGCACAGGTAATGCACCGGCGTGCCGCCCGAAAGGCTGGTGGAGGCCGTCCACAGCGGGTAGTCGGGTGCGGGCAGCAGCAACTCGTCGCCGTCGTCCAGCAGGGCGTTGGTGGCCATGGAGATCAGCTCGCTCGCGCCGTTGCCGAGGTAGATGTCGTCCAGCGTCACACCCTTGATGCCCTGCTTCTGGGTTTCGTGCATCACGGCCTTGCGCGCCGCAAAAATCCCCTTGCTGTCCGAATAGCCGGCCGAGGCGGGCAGGTTGCGGATCATGTCCTGCTGGACTTCTTCGGGCGCGTCGAAACCGAACACCGCCAGATTGCCGATATTGAGCTTGATGAGCTTTTGGCCCTCTTCTTCCATCTGCTTGGCGGCATCCATGATCGGGCCACGGATGTCGTAAAGCACATTGGCAAGCTTGGCGGATTTGGTGATCGGTTTCATGCAACTTTATGGATATGTGGGCAAAGACCCCATCGCCGGCAAACGCCGGCAACAGCGGCCAAACGGGGCGCACGGGTGATATGCACCCGCATTGCGGCGGGAAATTCGGGCGGAATCTATAATTTGACCACATAAACAAGGGTTTTCGCCCGGAAAACCGCGGCAAACCGCCCTCGCAAGCAGCGCCTTCCACGCCTTCACAACGCCCGGATCCATCCCGCATGAAACTCCAGCCAGACCGTCTCGATGTCCAGTCCATTCTTGGCTACGGCCCCGGATGGGTCGGCCTGGCAAGCAACGGCGTGGCGGAAAAGATCGAGCACAGCGTCGTCATTGGCTCGCGGGGCGAGAAGTTCGACTGGAAGTGCCCGCGCTTTGAAGACCTCACGGCGGAGCACTTCGCGCTACTGGCCGAAACGCAGCCCGAACTCGTCATTTTTGGGAGCGGCCCCCGCCTTCGCTTTCCGCCGCCGGCCTTTTTGCGCATGCTGATGGAGCGCCGGATAGGCATTGAAACCATGGATACGCTGGCCGCATGCCGCACCTACAACATCCTTGCCGGGGAAGGCCGGCAGGTGATTGCAGCCCTGCTGATTGAAACAGAAGGAACCAGGGACTGAAACAGACCCTCTTTCAGGGTAAAATCTAGGGTTGCACTTGGCACCACATCCCGGGATGAGTCCCAGGCCGGTTGCCAAAAGGCACGGCTAATTACAACTACTTTCGTCAGGGTCAACTCAGTATGGCAGTCGTCGTCAATAAACCACTCCCCGAATTTGAAGCGATCGCCACCGGTGGCCTGAAGGTGTCCAACACCTCCCACCTGGGCAAAGTCGTGGTGTTGTACTTCTATCCCAAGGACAACACACCGGGTTGCACCACGGAGGCCATGCAGTTCCGTGACCGCTACAAGGACTTCGTCAAGGCCGGCGCGACCGTGTTCGGCGTGTCCCGCGACAACATGAAGTCCCACGACGAGTTCAAGTCCAAGCTTGAGCTCCCGTTTGAGCTGATTGCGGACACCGAAGAAAAAATGTGCCACATGTTCGGCGTGGTCAAAAACAAGATCATGTACGGCAAAAAGGTCAAGGGCATCGAGCGCAGCACCTTCCTGGTGGGCGCCGACGGCCAGCTGAAGGAGGAATGGCGCGGCCTGAAAGTGCCGGGCCATGTGGACGACGTGCTCAAGGCCGTCAAGGCCCTCAAAAAAGCAGCCTGAGCCTTGTTGAGGCCAGTTAGCAACACAGGATTTATAAAGAATTGCGAGGGATTGCCCTGTCACTTGAGTTGTGCATAATGAACTCATGCTGTTGACCTTCGCAACTGCGCCCAAAGAACAAGCCGCCCTGGTTTCAAGGCGGCTTTTTCGCTTCTGGAACCCTTCTTTTTTAGAGAGTTTTAAGCACTATGCCCCTGCCCCCCGCCCCGACCAAACGTGCCGCCCTGCTCTCCCCTGACGCGCTCGACGCGCCCGCCCGCTCACCCTCGAAAGTCGCACGAAAGACGGAAAGCGCTGAATCCACCCAGAAACCCCCGGTAATGGACCTGTTTGACAGCCGCGCGGCAGGCGAAGGCAGCCACCCGGTGGCTTTTAAAGGAAAAGAGCCCTCCAGCCCAGACAGGGCAACGGCTGGTAGCTATAAAAAAGAGAGCATCGCGCTGCCCCAGCCGGCCGCAAAACCGAAAAAGGCCAGGCGCACGGGGCCATCCAAGCTGTTCGTGCTCGACACCAATGTGCTGATGCACGACCCGATGTGCCTGTTCCGCTTCGAGGAACACGACATCTTCCTGCCCATGATCGTGCTCGAGGAGCTGGACGGTCACAAAAAGGGCATGACTGAGGTTGCGCGCAACGCCCGCCAGACCAGCCGCACGCTGGATGCGCTCGCAGGCGCCCAGGGCGCCGATATCGGCAAGGGCCTGAAACTCGACACCACGGGCCATCCGGAAGCCGGCGGTTGCCTGTTTTTCCAGACCAAACCGCTGGACTACACCCTGCCCATGAGCCTGCCCCAAGGCAAGGCCGACAACCAGATCCTGGGTGTGGTCGAGGCCCTGCGCAAGGAATATGCGCCCCGCGAGGTCGTGCTGGTGTCCAAGGACATCAATATGCGCGTCAAGGCGCGTGCCCTGGGCCTGGCCACAGACGACTACCAGAACGACAAAACCCTGGAAGACGGCGACCTGCTGTATTCCGGCTCACTCGCCCTGCCGGCTGACTTCTGGACGCGCCAGAGCAAGACCATCGAGAGCTGGCAACAAGGCAGCCACACCTTCTACCGCATCACCGGCCCCATCGTGGGCAGCCTGCTGATCAACCAGTTTGTGTTCTTCGAAGCCCCGGGCGAGCCGCCTCTGTACGCCCGCGTGACCGAAATTCGGGCCAAAACAGCCGTTTTGAAAACCCTGAAGGACTACAACCACCTCAAAAACGCCGTCTGGGGCGTCACCACGCGCAACCGCGAACAAAATTTTGCGATGAACCTGTTGATGGACCCAGAAGTGGACTTCGTCACGCTGGCCGGCACGGCAGGCACCGGCAAGACCCTGATGGCGCTGGCCTCGGGCTTAACGCAGGTGCTGGACGATCGCCGCTACACCGAAATCATCATGACGCGGGCCACGGTTTCGGTCGGCGAAGACATCGGCTTCCTGCCGGGTACTGAAGAGGAAAAAATGGGCCCCTGGATGGGCGCGCTGGACGACAACCTCGAAGTGCTGGGCAAAACCGACAGCGGCTCGGGCGAATGGGGCCGCGCCGCCACCAATGAGTTGATCCGCTCTCGCATCAAGGTGAAAAGCATGAACTTCATGCGCGGCCGCACCTTCCTGAACAAGTACGTCATCATCGACGAGGCGCAAAACCTGACGCCCAAGCAGATGAAAACACTGATCACGCGGGCCGGCCCCGGCACCAAGATCATCTGCATGGGCAACCTGGCGCAGATCGATACGCCCTACCTGACCGAAGGGTCCTCCGGCATGACCTTTGCGGTGGACCGCTTCAAGGGCTGGCCGCACGGCGGGCATATCACGCTGGCACGCGGCGAACGCTCCAGGCTGGCTGATTTCGCGAGCGAAGTGCTCTGACCCTGCCCAAAACCGCGCCACGCCGCGCCGAAATGAAAAAAGGCCAAGTCGCAAGACTTGGCCTTTTTTGTTCTTCAAATTCTGGTGGGCGGTGCAAGTTTCGAACTTGCGACCCCTGCAGTGTGAATGCAGTGCTCTACCCCTGAGCTAACCGCCCTATCGGTCAGCCTGCGATTATATGCTGTTTCGGGCCTTTTTTGAGCCTGATCCGTGGAATTGCTGTTTCCTGCTCGCGGCTCAGGCGGCCAAAGCGCGCCAGACGGTTTTGCCTTTGCTCGCCTTGTCGATATCAGTGAGCAATTTCTCATGCTCGGCAATTTCCTGGTCATTGGCCGCCAGCAGCGGCAATTCAAAGGTGGCCAGGTCAACCAGCGGCGTACTGTCCCCCTCCTGATTGTTGCTGCTCACCTCCATCACCAGCGAGTTCTGCCCCCGGGTCAGGTTGATGTAAACGTCGGCCAGCAACTCGGCATCCAGCAAGGCGCCGTGCAAGGTGCGGCCTGAGTTGTCGACATCGAGCCGGTCGCACAGGGCGTCGAGCGAATTACGTTTACCCGGAAACAGCTCCTTGGCCATCATCAGGCTGTCGGTCACCTTGGCCACGCAATGCTTGATGGGCGGCCTGCCGATGAGCTCGAGCTCCTTATTGAGGAAGCTCACGTCGAAAGGCGCGTTGTGGATGATGATCTCGGCGTCCTGCAGGTACTCCAGCAGTTCGTCGGCCACGGCCGCGAACTTGGGTTTGTCCTTCAGGAACTCGTTGCTGATGCCGTGAACCTTGAGCGCGTCTTCGTGGCTGTCGCGCTCGGGGTTCAGGTAGAAGTGGCGGTTGTTGCCGGTGAGCTTGCGGGCCACCAGTTCAACGCAACCGATTTCGATGATGCGGTCGCCGTTTTCAGCGGAAAGACCGGTGGTTTCAGTGTCCAGAACAATTTGGCGCATCACCCGATTATCGCCGCCTCACGGCTGTCTGAATCCGCTTTCAGGGCTGCTCCGGGGTTTCAGGACGCTCCTGCGCTCCGGCACTGGCGCCCCGGTACCCGGGCGAGCGGCGTGCAAAGGCAATCGCGGCAATTGCAGAAGTTTGTATTGATATTTAAATAGTTTATATATAAACTATATTTTCAAGCAGTTCCAGCTGCTTGAGACGTCGCGCACTTCTGCCGCCCTCCCCGCAAGCTCCATCGAGGCCCCATGTTTTCAACCTTCCGTCTTCTGGCCGCCATGGCCGCAGTACTGCTTCCCGTTTGCGCGTTCGCACAGGCCAAGCCCATCCTGATCGGGCAAACCTATGTACAGACGGGACCCCTGGCCAGCCTGGGCACAGAGCCGCTCATCGGCATCAAGGCCATGCTCGCAGCCACCAACGAAGCGGGCGGCATCAACGGCAGGCCGGTCGAGATCCGCCAGGTCGACGATGCCTATGACGCGGCAAAAGCGGCGGACAACGTCAAGAAACTGGCGGCAGACGGCGCGGTCGCCATCCTCATGCCTGTGGGCACCACCTCGTCCGTGGGTGCGCTCAAGGCCGCCAACGAGCTCAAAATCCCGCTGGTCGCGCCCTATACCGGCGCCGGCCCGGTGGTGAAGTTTTCTGAGTACGGCTTCCCCGTGCGCATCAGCTTTGACGAAGAGTACGGCCGCATCGTCAACCACCTGTTCACCATCGGCATCACGCGCATCGCGTTTGCCCACAACGACAACCCCGGCGCCCGCTCCGCGATGGAAAGCACCAAAGCGGCCATTCAGCAACGCGGCGACAAGATGCTGGGGAGCGTGGCCATACAAAACGATGGCGCCGACGCGGAAGCGAAAGCAGTCGAGTTGGCCAAACTCAAACCCACGGCCATTGTCTTGTCCGCCACCAACGCGGTCACCGCCAAATTCATCAAGGCCTATAAAGCCACCGGGGAGGAAGCCCGGTTTTACTCGTTCTCTTTCCTCAATGGCCAGCAGCTGCACAAGGCAATCGGCGACGATGCGGTGGGCGTGGTGATTTCCCAGGTTGTCCCCTATCCATGGAACTCGGTCATGCCCATCATTGCCGAGTATCAGGCAGCCATGAAAAAGATCGGTGTGAACGAATTCAGTTACGGCAGCCTGGAAGGCTATGTCAGCACCAAGGTACTCGTGGAGGGCCTCAAGCGCGCCGGTTCCAGCCCTACGCCCGAGTCACTCAAGAAGGCGCTGGAAACATTCAAGCCACTGAACCTGGGCGGCCTCTTCATTCGCTACGCACCCGGAGAGCACCAGGGCCTGACCTTTTCCGAGCTGTCCATGCTGCGCAAAGACGGCGGATTCGTACGCTGAGCGTATTCGCGGGCCGGATGGCAACAAGCCACGCCAACAAAAAAGCCCGTCGCTGACGGGCTTTTTTATGATCCGCAGAAGGCACAGCTACGCGTTCAGTGGTTTTCCTTGGCGTGGTTGATAGAGTACTTGGGTATCTCCACCGTCACATCGGACTGGGCCAGGAACGCCTGGCAGCTCAGCCGTGAATTGGGCTCAAGGCCCCAGGCGCGGTCGAGCAGGTCTTCTTCGCTTTCGTCGAGCTCGTTGAGCGATTTGAAGCCCTCGCGCACAATGACATGGCAGGTCGTGCAGGCGCAGCTGAGGTCGCAGGCGTGCTCGATGTTGATCTTGTTGTCGAGCAGGGCTTCGCAGATCGAGGTACCGGCCGGCGCGCTGATCTCAGCGCCTTGGGGGCAGTACTCGGGATGGGGCAGTATTTTGATGATGGGCATGGTTGTCAGTCGAATCAGACTGCCTCAATGTTTTTACCGGCCAGGGCTTGCTTGATGCCGCGGTTCATCCGCTGGGCGGCAAAACCTTCGGTGCCTTTGGCCAGCGCCTGGGTGGCTGCTTCGATCGCAGCCGCGTCGCCGTGGACACGCGTGTCGGCAAGGCCAACGATCAGGCTGTCGATTTGCGCGCGCTCGTTGGGGCTGAGCAAATCGGCATCGGCCGCCAGCGCGCTTTGCGTGGCAAGGATCATGCGGTCGGCATCGACCTGGGCTTCGGCCAGCGCGCGGGCCTGCATGTCTTGCTGGGCGGTTGAAAAGCTGTCTTGCAGCATTCGCGCAATCTCGTCGTCCGACAGGCCGTAGGACGGCTTGACATCGATGCGCGCCTCAACGCCGCTGACCTGCTCTTTTGCATTCACGCTGAGCAAGCCGTCGGCATCGACCGTGAATGTCACGCGGATACGCGCGGCGCCGGCCACCATGGGCGGAATGCCGCGCAGTTCAAAGCGGGCGAGGCTGCGGCAATCAGCCACGAGGTCGCGCTCGCCCTGCACCACATGCAGCGCCAGCGCGGTCTGGCCGTCCTGGTAGGTGGTGAAGTCCTGCGCCATCGCCGTGGGGATGGTCTGGTTGCGCGGCACGATACGCTCGACCAGCCCGCCCATGGTCTCAATGCCCAGCGACAGCGGGATCACATCCAGCAGCAAGAGATCTGCGCCCGTGTTGTTGCCGGCCAGCTGGTTGGCCGAAATGGCCGCGCCCAGCGCTACCACTTCATCAGGATTCAGGTTGACCAGCGGCTCGCGCCCGAAGAAGCTGGCGACCGCCTTGCGCACCTGCGGCATGCGGGTAGAGCCCCCGACCAGCACGGCGCCCTGCACGTCTTCTTTCGTCAGCTTCGCATCGCGCAAGGCCTTGCGGACGGCAGCGAGCGTGCGTTGCGTCAAATGCGCCGTAGCGGTTTCAAAATCTTCCGCCTTCATCTCGAAATTGACGAGCGCCTTGGCCAGCTGCACCGAAAAAGGCACCGGGTCGGCGCAAGACAGCGCTTCCTTGCAATTGCGGGCCGTGCGTTGCAGGGCGGCCTTGTCGGACGGCGTGAGCGTGTCTGCCGCGAGCCCGGCCTTGGCCAGCACCCAGTCGACCAGCGCGCGGTCATAGTCGTCGCCGCCCAGCGCGGAATCGCCGCCGGTAGCAACAACTTCAAAGACGCCTTGCGTCAGGCGCAGGATGGAGATATCGAAAGTACCACCGCCCAGGTCGTAGACGGCGTAGACACCTTCGCTGGCGTTATCCAGCCCATAGGCGATGGCGGCGGCCGTGGGCTCATTGAGCAGGCGCAGCACATTGAGGCCGGCCAGTTGCGCGGCGTCTTTGGTGGCCTGGCGCTGGGCATCGTCAAAGTAGGCCGGCACGGTGATCACGGCGCCGTAGATGTCGTCGTTGAAGGTGTCTTCGGCGCGATAGCGCAACGTGGCCAGGATCTCGGCGCTGATCTCGACCGGGCTCTTCTCACCGGCAACCGTCTGCAGCGTGACCATGCCCGGCTTGTCGTTCAACTCGTAAGGCAATTGAGCGCGGCTGCCGATGTCGTTGATGCCGCGGCCCATCAGGCGTTTGACCGACGAGATGGTGTTGCGCGGGTCTTCTACCTGGGCGGCCAGGGCTTCGTAGCCAATCTGGCGCTTGTCGCCCTCAAGGTAGCGCACCACGCTGGGCAGCAGAACACGCCCTTGCTCGTCGGGAAGGCATTCTGAGATGCCGTTGCGTACGCTGGCGACCAGCGAATGCGTGGTGCCCAGGTCTATGCCCACCGCGATGCGCCGCTGGTGCGGGTCGGGCGTCTGGCCGGGTTCGGAAATTTGCAGAAGTGCCATGCGCGGTTGTCGTACTTTTTCTGTAATGCCTTGGAACAGGATCCTATTGTCCCAGCTGGTCGATGCGTGCATCCACCTCACTGGCAAAGCGCTCAATAAACATAAGGCTTCTGACCTGCTGGGCGGCGGCGGGAAAATCCTTGTCCACGTCCAGCAGTTGCTCTATTTTTGATAGCTGCATGCCCATACTGGACAAGGACTTCGAGGCTATTTCTTCAAAATCTTCGATGCTCTCAGCGTCGTCGAGCGCTTCGCGCCATTGCATCTGCTGCACCAGGAAATCGTGCGGCATCGCGGTGTTGTTCTCGGCATTGATGGGCGCGCCGTTCAGCTCGCACAAATAGCTCGCCCGCTTGAGCGGATCCTTCAGCCGTTGGTAGGCTTCGTTGATACGCACCGACCACTGCATGGCGACGCGTTGCGCCGCCGCCCCCTGAGCCGCAAACTTGTCGGGGTGTGCTTCACGCTGCAAATCCTTCCAGCGTGCATCAAGCGCCGCGCGGTCTTGCGCGAAACGCTGGGGCACGCCGAAAAGTTCGAAGTCGTTGGATTGAAGATTCATGCCGAGAAAAAGCCGCCAGCACCATCAGTGGAGGCGGCTTCGGTAAGGGTGCAGCACGCGTTCGACCGCTCGCCCGTCAAACCCGGAAGCTTTCGCCGCAGCCGCAACGATCACGCTCGTTGGGGTTGATGAACTTGAAGCCTTCGTTCAAGCCCTCGCGCACAAAGTCCAGCTTGGTACCGTCGATGTAAGCCATGCTTTTCGGGTCGACCAGCACCTTGACGCCATTGTCTTCGAATACAACGTCCTCGGGTGCGATCTCGTCGGCGTATTCCAGCTTGTAGGCCAGGCCGGAACAGCCGGTGGTCTTCACGCCCAGGCGAACGCCCACACCCTTGCCGCGCTTGGTCATATAGCGGGTCACGTGTCGGGCAGCAGCATCAGTGAGGGTAACGGACATTTAAATCACTCGAAAGAAAGGCAGGTGACGGGAAATGCGTTGTATCAGTGCGTGTGCTTTTGCTTGTAGTCGTTCACGGCGGCCTTGATGGCGTCTTCGGCCAGGATGGAGCAGTGAATCTTGACCGGCGGCAAAGCCAGCTCTTCGGCGATCGCGCTGTTCTTGATGCTCGCCGCTTCGTCCAGTGTCTTGCCCTTGACCCATTCGGTCACAAGCGAGCTGGAGGCGATGGCGGAGCCGCAGCCGTAGGTCTTGAAGCGTGCGTCTTCGATCACGCCGGTAACCGGGTTGACCTTGATCTGCAGCTTCATCACGTCGCCGCAAGCCGGTGCGCCGACCATGCCGGTGCCTACCGATTCGTCGCCCTTTTCAAAGGAGCCGACGTTGCGGGGGTTTTCATAGTGGTCTACCACTTTTTCGCTGTATGCCATTTTGTTTACCTCTTTAAGCTATTGGGCGCGCTGCTCAATGAGCAGCCCACTGGATGGTGGACAAATCAACACCATCCTTGAACATCTCCCACAGGGGGGACAGTTCGCGCAGTTTGGCCACGTTTTCCTTGATGGTGGCGACCGCGTAGTCGATTTCTTCTTCGGTGCTCCAGCGGCCGATGGTCATGCGCAGGCTGCTGTGCGCCAGCTCGTCGCTGCGGCCCAGGGCGCGGAGCACATAGCTGGGCTCCAGGCTGGCCGACGTACAGGCTGAACCGCTGGACACGGCCAGACCCTTGATGCCCATGATCAGCGACTCGCCTTCAACGAAATTGAAGCTCATGTTCAGGTTGTGCGGCACGCGCTTTTCAGCGTGACCATTGAGGAACACCTCTTCCACATCCTTGAGGCCATTGAGCATGCGCTGATGCAGGGCCAGGATGCGCTTGTTTTCCTCATGCATCTCGGCCTTGGCGATGCGGTAGGCCTCGCCCATGCCGACGCACTGGTGCGTAGGCAAGGTGCCCGAGCGCATGCCGCGCTCGTGGCCGCCACCGTGCATTTGCGCTTCAAGGCGCACGCGCGGCTTGCGGCGAACGTACAGTGCGCCAATGCCTTTGGGGCCGTAGGTCTTGTGCGACGTGAGGCTCATCAGGTCGACCGGCAAGGTGGCGAGGTCGATGTCGACACGGCCCGTGGCCTGTGCGGCATCCACATGGAAGATGATGCCTTTTTCGCGGCACAGCGCGCCGATCGCCGGGATATCCTGGATCACGCCGATTTCGTTGTTGACGAACATGACGCTGACCAAAATGGTGTCGGGACGAATAGCGGCCTTGAGCGCTTCCAGGTCGAGCAAACCATCGGCCTGCACGTCCATGTAAGTCACTTCAAAACCCTGGCGCTCCAGCTCGCGGCAGGTGTCCAGCACGGCTTTGTGCTCGGTCTTGACCGTGATGATGTGCTTGCCCTTGGTCTTGTAGAAATGCGCCGCGCCCTTGAGCGCCAGGTTGTTGGACTCGGTCGCGCCGCTGGTCCAGACGATCTCGCGCGGGTCGGCGCCAATCAGGTCGGCGATCTGCTCGCGCGCCTTCTCGACGGCGGCTTCCGCTTCCCAGCCCCAGGCGTGGCTGCGCGAAGCAGGGTTGCCGAAGTGCTCGCGCAACCAGGGAATCATGGCGTCCACCACCCGCGGGTCGCAGGGGTTCGTGGCGCTGTAGTCCATGTAGATGGGAAAGTGTGGGGTGTCCATGTGGCTAGCTCTTTAAATTCACAGGCTGGCTGGCAGCGCGATCAATGAAGTCAATGCAATCGGGTCACAAAAGGAAGGTGCCGGGCATACGCCCGGCATCGATCCATCAGGATTTGGAAAATGCATTGCCCAGCGCAAACACCGAATTCGGTGCGTTCACGCGAATCGGCTTGACCGCCGGCGCCGTGAAAATCGCTTTTTTCACCTGGGGGGTGTTCTCGATCACCACGCCCTTGGCCAGCTGGTCTTCCACCAGTTTTTGCAGGGTCACGGAGTCCAGGAACTCCACCATGCGGCTGTTCAGCGAAGCCCACAGCTCGTGCGTCATGCAGCGGCCGCCCTCGCCCAGGCAGTTTTCCTTGCCGCCGCACTGGGTGGCGTCGATCGGCTCGTCCACCGACACGATGATGTCGGCCACGGTGATTTCCGAAGCCTTGCGGCCCAGCGTGTAACCGCCGCCGGGGCCACGGGTGGATTCCACCAGTTCGTGGCGGCGCAGCTTGCCGAACAGTTGTTCGAGATAGGAAAGGGAAATTTGCTGGCGCTGGCTGATTGCAGCCAGGGTGACCGGGCCGTTGTTCTGACGCAGTCCCAAATCAATCATTGCAGTGACCGCGAAGCGGCCTTTGGTCGTGAGGCGCATAACAAGCTCCTTTAAATGGCTTGACTGTCGTTTTCACCCTGAAAGCTTGTGGCTTACAGGGAACTCTTCCTCCAGCCGCCCAGGTCAGTCAACCGGTATCGCGGGGGCTTTTTGTTGTTCTGATATTGTTCTTGACTGTTTTCGTCAAGTATAACACAGGCAGGGTTTTTCCTGCTGAGACTGCCCAAAGATGGGAGCTAACCCGTAGTCGCCCCATCCAACGCACCATTTCAGTGCGTCAGATGGATAAACGGGTCGAACAGGCCTAGGCGCGGCTTGGGCCCGCAACGCCCGGCGGCACGACATTGTCGATGCCGGGCGCGCCAAAAGCCTGTTGCTTGAGGCTGTGCAGTTGGTCCCGTACCCGGGCGGCTTTTTCGAACTCCAGGTTCTTGGCGTGTTCGATCATCTGCTTTTCCAGGCGCTTGATCTCGCGGGCGATGTCTTTTTCGCTCATGTCTTCGACCAGCGCTTTTTGCATCTCGAGTTTTTCGGCTTCCTTGCCGGATTTCTCGCTGTAGACGCCGTCGATCAGGTCGCGGATGCGCTTGACCACGCTGCGCGGCGTGATGCCGTTTTCCAGGTTGAAGGCAATCTGCTTGTTGCGCCGCCGCTCGGTTTCGTCCATGGCTTTTTTCATGGAATCGGTGATGCGGTCGGCATACAGAATGGCCCGGCCATTGAGGTTGCGGGCCGCCCGGCCAATGGTCTGGATCAGGCTGCGCTCCGCGCGCAAAAAGCCTTCCTTGTCGGCGTCCAGGATGGCCACCAGCGACACCTCGGGGATGTCCAGGCCCTCCCGCAGCAAGTTGATGCCCACCAGCACGTCAAAGGTGCCCAGCCGCAGGTCGCGCAGGATTTCCACGCGCTCAACCGTGTCCACATCGCTGTGCAGGTAGCGCACCTTCACGCCGTTGTCGCTCAGGTAGTCGGTCAACTGCTCGGCCATGCGTTTGGTCAGCGTGGTGATCAGCACCCGTTCATTCTTCTCGACCCGGATGCGGATTTCCTGCAGCACATCGTCGACCTGGTGCGTGGCCGGCCGCACTTCCACCTGCGGATCGACCAGGCCTGTAGGCCTGACCACCTGCTCCACCACCTGGCCGGCGTGCTCTTTCTCATAGGCAGCCGGCGTGGCCGAGACAAAAATCGCCTGGCGCATCTTGGTTTCGAACTCTTCGAACTTGAGCGGCCGGTTGTCCAGCGCGCTCGGCAGGCGAAAGCCGTATTCCACCAGCGTGGTCTTGCGCGCCCTGTCGCCGTTGTACATGGCGTTGAGCTGGCCGATCATGACGTGGCTCTCGTCCAGGAACATCACCGCATCCTTGGGCAGGTAGTCGCACAGCGTCGACGGCGGTGAACCCGGCGGCGCGCCGCTCAGGTGGCGGGTGTAGTTCTCGATGCCTTTGCAATGGCCGATCTCGCTGAGCATTTCCAGGTCAAACCGGGTGCGCTGCTCGATGCGCTGGGCCTCGACCAGCTTGCCGTCGGCCACGAACTGGGCCACGCGTTCAGACAGCTCGAGCTTGATGGTCTCCACCGCCGTCATGACCTTGTCGCGCGGGGTGACGTAATGGCTCTTGGGGTAGACCACAAAGCGCGGGACTTTCTGGCGGATGCGGCCCGTCAGCGGGTCAAACAGCTGCAGCGACTCGATCTCGTCGTCGAACAGCTCGATGCGTATGGCCAGCTCGGAATGCTCCGCCGGGAAGACGTCGATCACGTCGCCACGCACCCGGAACGTGCCGCGGGAAAAATCCTGGTCGTTGCGCGCGTACTGCATGCGGATCAGCCGCGCGATCACGTCGCGCTGGCCGGTCTTGTCGCCGGTGCGCGCGATGAAACGCATCTGCGTGTAGTCCTCGGGCGCGCCTATGCCGTAAATGGCGCTGACCGTGCCCACGATGATGGTGTCGCGCCGCTCCAGCACGCTCTTGGTGGCCGACAGGCGCATCTGCTCGATGTGCTCGTTGATGGCCGAGTCCTTTTCGATGAACAGGTCGCGCTGCGGCACATAGGCTTCGGGCTGGTAGTAGTCGTAGTAGCTGACGAAATACTCCACCGCATTCTTGGGAAAGAACTCGCGGAACTCGCTGTAAAGCTGCGCCGCCAGCGTCTTGTTGGGCGCAAACACAATGGCCGGGCGGCCCAGGCGGGCGATCACATTGGCCATGGTGAAGGTCTTGCCGGACCCGGTCACGCCCAGCAGAGTCTGGAACACCTCGCCGTCGTTGACGCCCTCGACCAGTTGGTCGATCGCCGTGGGCTGGTCGCCTGCCGGCGGAAAGGGCTGGAACAGCTCAAACGGCGAATCCGGAAAACGGATGAACTGGCCCTCGCTGGGGGCCGACTCGGCCTCATCGGTTATGACTTCTATTGTTTCTGGCATAAAACCTCGATCAAGCCCCGTTAAAATTCGGGGCAACCAAACAGAATACGACATTCGGCCGAAAATGGGAATTGCAAGCCCAACGGCCCTTTTGGATACCTCTTGTAGCCTTGTTTCCGGTCAGCTTGTGCCCTAAATCACCGGCCCCGAAAAGCCAGACGCCCCCACACCGCCGCTTTCGCTTTTTTCCACTTCTCTGAGGATATTTCATGTCTTTGTTTACCGCTGTCGAAATGGCCCCGCGTGACCCGATCCTGGGTCTCAACGAGCAGTTCAACGCCGACCCCAACCCCGCCAAGGTCAACCTGGGCGTGGGCGTGTACTACGACGACAACGGCAAGCTCCCCCTGCTCGAATGCGTGAAGACGGCTGAAGCGCAGATGATGGCCGACCCCAAGGCCCGCGGCTACCTGCCGATCGACGGCATCGCCGCCTATGACGCGGCCGTCAAGGGCCTGGTTTTCGGCGTCGACAGCGAACCCGTCAAGAGCGGCCGCATAGCCACCGCACAAGGCATAGGCGGCACGGGCGGCCTGAAGATCGGCGCCGACTTCCTCAAAAAACTCAGCCCCAATGCCAAGGTGCTGATCTCCGACCCGAGCTGGGAAAACCACCGCGCGCTGTTCACCCAGGCCGGTTTCACCGTTGAAAGCTACCCTTACTACGATGCGGGCAAGCGCGGCGTCAACTTCGACGGCATGCTCGCCGCCCTCAATGCCGCAGCCGAAGGCACCATCGTCGTGCTGCACGCCTGCTGCCACAACCCCACGGGCTACGACATCACCGCCGAGCAGTGGGACCAGGTGATCGCCGCCATCCAGGCGCGCAAGCTGACACCCTTCCTCGATATGGCTTACCAGGGCTTTGGCCACGGCATCGCAGAAGACGGCGCAGTCATCGGTAAATTTGTGGCTGCCGGCCTGAGCTTTTTTGTGTCGACGTCGTTTTCCAAGAGCTTCAGCCTCTACGGTGAACGCGTGGGCGCCCTCTCGGTGCTCTGCCAGTCCAAGGAAGAAGCCGACCGCGTGCTGTCGCAGCTCAAGCTGGTCATTCGCACCAACTACAGCAACCCGCAGATCCACGGCGCCATGGTGGTGGCCACGGTGCTCAATACGCCCGAGCTGCGCGCCCTCTGGGAAAAGGAGCTCGGCGAAATGCGCCTTCGCATCAAGCAGATGCGCATTGCCCTGGTCGAAAAGCTCAAGGGCGCCGGCGTCAAGGAAGACATGAGCTTCATCACCACGCAGATCGGCATGTTCAGCTACTCCGGCCTCTCCAAAGACCAGATGGTGCGCCTGCGCAATGAGTTCGGCGTTTACGGCACCGACACCGGCCGCATGTGCGTCGCGGCACTCAACAGCAAGAACATCGATTACGTCTGCGCGTCCATCGCCAAGGTCATGTAACGCAGCCCCGGTGACGGCGCCCTCCGCTGCCCCGCTCCCGGACGACTTCATCCGGGACGCGCTGCAAAACCGCCACAACCGGGCCATCCTGGATCGCTTGCCCGCACTGGGCTTGCCTGACGCCTGGCTGGTGGCCGGTTGCCTCTTCCAGACTATCTGGAATCTGCGCTCGGGCCAGCCGCCCGAGGCGCAGATCAAGGACTACGACCTGTTTTACTTCGACCCCTCCGATTTGTCGGAGGCGGCTGAAGCGCGCATCAACGAGAGGGTCAGCGCCTGTTTTTCAGGGCTGGGCATTGTGGTTGAAGCCAAAAACCAGGCGCGCGTCCATACCTGGTACCAGGCGTACTTCGGTTTTCCCTACCCTGCCCTGGGCAGTTCCATGGACGGTATCGACCGCTTCCTGGTGCGCTGCACTTGCGTCGGATTGAGCGCGGGCGAATCAGGGCTGGCGCTGTATGCACCGAACGGCATGCAAGCGCTCTATCAGGGCCAGCTTGGCCCGAACCCCCTGTGCCCCCACCTGCCGCTGTTTGAGAAGAAGGCCAGGGCCTACCAGGAGCGCTGGAGCTGGCTGGAAATCGCACCCGCCCCAAGCCGAGATTTTTAAGAAAATCGACCTCTAGCCCACGACCTGCATGGGCAAGCAGCTATTAATTTGATAGCAAATCGACTCCAGAAAGCTCAGCCCCACACCACCGAGCGCATGGAAATCGAACCCGCCTGGAAGCTGGTGTTGAAAAAGCGCATAGGCTCCTTCGAATCGGCAGCGCCTGCCGCATACAGCAAGGGCAGGTAGTGCTCATAAGTGGGGTGCGCCATCCTGGCCACCTGCCCCAGTTTCTGGAAGTTCTGCAGTGCGTCCAGGTTGCCCTGCTGCAGGTAGCCGCCAATCGTCTGGTCAAACTCCAGCGCCCAGTCGTAGGCCTGGCTGCCCGTCGCGCCGCGCTGCATCTGGCGCAGGTTGTGCACGATGTTGCCGCTGGCCACGATCAGCACGCCGCGCTCGCGCAACGCCTTGAGCTGCTTTGCCAGCGCATAGTGGTCCTCGGGCGCGCGGCCGTAGTCCATGCTGAGCTGGATGACGGGAATGTCCGCATCGGCAAACATGGGCTTGAGCACCGACCAGGCGCCGTGGTCCAGCCCCCACTCGCTTTCGTCCAGCCCCAGAGGCGCCGACGCCCTTTGCCTGACCAGCTGGCTGATCGCCCGGGCGGCCGCCGGATCGCCGGGCGCGGGATATTGCTGGTCAAACAGCTCCTGCGGAAACCCGCCGAAGTCGTGAATGGTCTTGGGCTTGTCCATCGCGGTCAGCCACCAGCCCTCTGTCAGCCAATGGGCTGAAACGCACAAAATCAGTTGCGGCCGCGGGTATTTGGCGCCGAACTCCGCGCCCAGCGCCTGCCAGCTGCGCCGGTACTCGTTGTCGCCGATGGCGTTCATTGGGCTGCCGTGCCCCAGAAAAAGGACCGGCATCCGGTCGGATTTCTTCAGGGAGGCGACCTGGTCCAGCGCGGAAATGTCGATCGGGGAGCTCATGTTATTTTTTCCTGTTCAAGAGGGCTGCATCGGGCCCGGCAAAGATTGCTGCCGGGGCGCAAAATGATAAGTATTCCGTCAATTCCCCAGGTGGCGCCGGCCTCCAGGTAAAACAAGCCCGCCGCCGCTTTGTGGTGCACCGGCGCCAGCCGCGTGAAAACCGTCCGGATTTAGGGCGGAATTAGTAGATATCCCTAAATCAGTGCACCCCTCGCCTGTTATATTGCACTGCAACATAATACGTTTTACGTAAAAAATTTACATAACCAAGGTTGATCCCGATGCTGTATCAAGTCTATGAAACCCAGCGCACCTTGATGGAGCCCTTTGTTGATTTTGCGCAGGCAGCGGCCAAGCTCTACGGCAACCCGCTTTCGCCGCTCGGCCAAAACCCCTTTGCCCAGCGCGTGGCCGCCGGCTACAGCCTGATCTACCGCCTGGGCAAAGACTATGAAAAGCCGGCCTTCGACATCCGCACTGTCGACGTCAACGGCACAGAAGTCAGCATCCATGAACGCGTGGAGATCGACAAGCCCTTTTGCGAGCTGCGCCGCTTCAAGCGTTTCACCGACGACCCCGCCACGCTGACCGGCCTGAAGGGCGAGCCCGCCGTGCTCATCGTGGCGCCGCTGTCGGGCCACTACGCCACCTTGCTGCGCGACACCGTCAAGACCATGCTGAAAGACCACAAGGTCTACATCACCGACTGGAAGAACGCGCGCACCGTACCCCTGTCCGACGGCGCCTTCCACCTGGACGACTACGTCAACTACGTGCAGGAATTCATCCGCCACATCCAGGGCATCTACGGCAACTGCCACGTCATCAGCGTCTGCCAGCCCACCGTGCCGGTGCTGGCCGCCGTGTCGCTGATGGCCTCGCGCGGCGAAACCACGCCCCTGAGCATGACCATGATGGGCGGCCCGATCGATGCGCGCAAGTCGCCGACCGCCGTGAACAACCTGGCCATGAACAAGAGTTACGAGTGGTTTGAAAACAATGTGATCTACCGCGTGCCCAGCAACTTCCCGGGCGCCGGCCGCCGCGTCTACCCCGGCTTTTTGCAGCACACCGGCTTCGTCGCGATGAACCCCGACCGCCACGCCAAGAGCCACTACGACTACTTCAAGGATTTGCTCAAGGGCGACGACGCCAGCGCCGAGGCGCACCGCAAGTTCTACGACGAATACAACGCCGTGCTCGACATGGATGCCGACTACTACCTCGAAACGATCAAGACGGTGTTCCAGGAGTTCAAGCTGGTCAACGGCACCTGGGACGTGCGCAACGTGGACGGCGAACTCGAACGCGTGCGGCCCGAAGACATCAAGACCACGGCCCACTTCACCGTTGAGGGCGAACTGGACGACATCTCCGGCTCCGGCCAGACCGAGGCAGCCCACAGCCTTTGCCACAACATCCCCAAGGCACTGCAAAAGCACCTGGAAGTCAAGGGCGCGGGCCACTACGGCATCTTCAGCGGCCGCCGCTGGCGCGACATTGTCTACCCTCAGGTCAAAGCCTTTATTCTTGAGAATAATCGGGCTCCAGCCCAGGCCAAACGTGCGGTAGCTGCTCCTAAAAAAGTAGCAAAGCCTGCCGTGAAGGCCGCCCCAAAAGCCGCAGCCAAGCCGGCAGCCAAAAAGGCAACGCGCAGCAAAAAGGCCTGACGGCCGCTGCGGCAAAGCTGTTTGCGGGCCATGGCTGGTAGGACAATAGGGCGGTGACCTCCCCCGCCGACCTTCCCCTTTTCGAACGCATCAACGCCGCGCTGCCGCAAACCCAGTGCACGCGCTGCGGCTACCCGGATTGCGCGGCCTACGCCGCGGCCATTGCGCAAGGCGAAGCCCCCATCAATCAATGCCCGCCGGGCGGCGCTGAAGGCGTGCAGCGCCTCGCGGCCATTACCGGCCAGCCTGCCCAGCCGCTCAACCCCGCCAACGGCACCGAAGGCCCGCGCGCCGTGGCCATCATTGACGAAGACTGGTGCATAGGCTGCACGCTGTGCATCAAGGCCTGCCCGACCGACGCCATCATGGGCAGCAACAAGATGATGCACACCGTGATCGAGCCCTGGTGCACGGGCTGCGAGCTGTGCATCCCGGTCTGCCCCGTCGACTGCATCAGCCTGGAAAACGTCACCGGCGAGCGCACCGGCTGGGCTGCGTGGTCGGCGCAGGAGGCCGACACGGCCCGCAAACGCTATCAAATTCATAGCTACAGGCTCAGCAAGGGCAAGGGCTACAGCCCTAAATCGCTTGAAAAATCCGGCGGCGCTGCTTACCCTGCAACGGAACCACCTGCAGCGACCGCCGCACGCGCCGAAACCGATACCGACGTCGTCGACCGCAAGCGCGCGGTGATTGAAGCCGCCCTCGCCCGGGCCCGGGCGCAGCGCGAAAAAAAGGCCGGCTGAGAAGCCGGCCTTTTCTGCAGCACCTGCAAACTCAGGCCGTCAGTTCCGTCAGGCCCAGCACATCCGCCTCAAAGGCGTGCAGCGAAGGCGCGCCGCCTGTGTGGATAAACAGCACGTTCTCGTCCTTGCGGAAGAAGCCCTTGCGCGCCAGGCCGATCAGGCCGGCCATGATCTTGCCGGTGTAGACCGGGTCCAGCAGGATGGCCTCGGTGCGCGCCAGCATCTGCACGGCCTCCACCATGGCCTGGTTGGGCACCGAGTACTTGGGCCGCCACCAGTCGCCGTGGCTCACCACCGCCTCGGCCGGGACCGTGATGCCAAGGCCCAGCAAGTCGGCCACGGCCTGCGCTTCCTTGTGCACCAGCGGGTTCTGGTCGGCCGGGTCGCGGCTCACGCCGATGCCGACGATGGGAATGTTGATGTGGTTGCCCATAAAGCCGGCCAGCAAGCCGCCATGCGTGCCTGAGCTGCCCGAGCCCACCACGACCTTGTCGATACGCACACCCTGCTCGAAGAACTGCTGCTGCAGCTCCTGCGCGCAGGCCACATAACCGAGGCCGCCGATGGCGTTGGAGCCGCCGCCGGGCACGATGTAGCCCTTGCGGCCTTCCTTGGCCAAATCCGCCGCGACCTTCTGCATGGCTTCGAGCATGTTGGTGCCGGCCGGCACCACGGTGATGGCTTCAACGCCCATCAGGCGGAACAGGAAATTGTTGCCGCTGGCGTCTGCCTTGTAGCTGTTGGGTACACGCTCTTCAATCACAAAACGGCACTTCATGCCTTCCTTGATGGACGCGGACAGCGTGGCGCGGCAGTGGTTGGACTGCGGCGCGCCGCAGGTGATCAGCGTGTCGGCGCCTTGTGCCAGCGCATCGGCCGCCAGGAACTCGAGCTTGCGTGTCTTGTTGCCGCCGGGCGTCAGGCCCAGCATGTCGTCGCGCTTGATCCACACATTGGGCCCGCCATCGGGGCCGCAAGTGGCGCGCAGGGCTTTAGTGAAATTGGGGAGAAACTCCAGCGGCGTGTGGCCTTCGGTGTAACGGCGGCGGGGAAAGCGGCTCAAATCCATGAAACGATGCTCCAGACGAATCGGTGGTTGAAAATCAGGCAGCCTGCATTGTGCCGCCAGCCCTGCAATTGCGTGCGCTAGTGGGGCATTCAGCCCAGCGCAGCAAACGCCTTGATCACCTCAGGCGGCGCCTGGACCATTTCAATCAGCACCCCTTCGCCTGACACCGGAAATTCGTCGTTAGCCTTGGGATGCAGGAAGCAGATGTCAAAACCCGCCGCGCCCTTGCGGATGCCGCCGGGCGCAAAGCGCACACCCTTGGCCGTCAGCCATTCCACCGCCTTGGGCAAGTCATCAATCCACAAGCCCACATGGTTGAGCGGCGTGGTGTGCACCGCCGGTTTTTTGTCCACGTCCAGCGGCTGCATCAAATCGACCTCGACCTTGAACGGGCCGCTGCCGATCGCGCAGATGTCTTCGTCAACGTTCTCGCGTTCGCTCACAAAGTTGCCGGTGACTTCAAGGCCCAGCATGTCGACCCACAGCGTGCGCAGCCGGTCCTTGTTGGTGGCGCCGATGGCGATCTGCTGGATGCCCAGCACTTTAAAAGGGCGACCGGCGCTCATGCCTGGAATTCCACAATCGGCTGGTCGACGCTCAGCGATTCGCCCTTGGCTGCCAGCACCTTGCCGACCACGCCATCAGCGACAGCAAACAGCACGTTTTCCATCTTCATGGCTTCGATCACGGCCACACGCTCACCGGCCTGCACCTTCTGCCCCACCTGCACGGCAACGTCCACCAGCAAGCCGGGCATGGGCGACAGCACATAACGGCTCATGTCCGGCGGCGCCTTGTAGGGCATCAGCGCATGCAGTTGCGCCGCGCGCGGCGTCAGCACCAGCGCATCCAGCCGTGTGCCGTTGTGCGCGATGCGGATGGCCAGCGGGTTACGGCCCACGCCGCGCTCCACCTGCGCGGCGAACGGCTGGCCGTTCACCGTGCCGCGTATGCGCGCGCCGCCCAGATGCCAGTTGCTACAAATTTCATAGCTGCCAACCCGCGTCTCTACTGTGCCGGAGCCCGATTGGGCCTGATAATTTCTTACGGTGACGGGGTGCTGCGTGTTTTGCCCCGCAGCGCCCAGGCTGACCACCACAAACTCTTCACCCACCGTCACGCCATGGCCCGGCAGCTGCCCACTGATACCGGCTGCCCGGCCCAGCATGCGGCGGTTGACGTAAGCCGCCAGCGCGAGCAGGAAGGACGGGTCGTCGTGCGGCACGTCTTCGGCGTGAAAGCCTTTGCCGTAGTTCTCGGCAATGAAGCCGGTGTTGAAGTCACCGGAAACGAACTTCGGATGCGCCAGCAAAGCCGCCTGGAAAGGGATGTTGCTGGAGATACCCCGAATGACAAAACCATTCAGCGCCTCGCGCATTTTGGCAATGGCGTCTTTACGGTCTTTCCCGTGCACGATGAGCTTGGCGATCATCGAGTCATAAAACATCGGGATCTCGCCGCCGTCCTGCACGCCGGTGTCGACGCGCACGCCATACAGCTGCGAGGTGTCGGCCGCGAACATCGTCTCTTTGGGCGGTTGAAAGCGCACCAGCCGGCCCGTCGAAGGAAGAAAGCTGCGGAACGGGTCTTCGGCGTTGATACGGCACTCAATCGCCCAGCCGTTGCGCTGCACGTCTTTTTGCGCAATCGGCAGCTTCTCACCCGCTGCCACGCGAATCATCAACTCCACCAGGTCCAGCCCGGTGATGCATTCCGTCACCGGGTGCTCCACCTGCAGACGGGTGTTCATCTCGAGGAAATAAAAACTCTGGTCCTTGCCGACCACAAACTCCACCGTGCCGGCGCTCTGGTACTTCACCGCCTTGGCCAGCGCCACCGCCTGCTCGCCCATGGCCTTGCGTGTGGCGTCGCTGATAAAGGGCGACGGCGCCTCTTCAATCACCTTCTGGTGACGCCGCTGGATGGAGCATTCGCGCTCGTTCAGATAGACCACGTTGCCGTGGCTGTCGCCCAGCAGCTGGATTTCGATGTGACGGGGCTCCTCGACAAACTTCTCGATAAAGACACGGTCGTCGCCAAAGCTGTTGCGGGCTTCATTGCGGCAAGAGGTGAAACCTTCAAAGGCCTCTTTGTCATTGAACGCAACGCGCAAGCCCTTGCCGCCGCCGCCGGCCGAAGCCTTGATCATCACGGGGTAACCAATCCCCTTGGCAATCTCCACAGCCTTCTCGGCCGTTTCAATCGCATCGTTCACACCGGGAATGCAGTTCACCCCCGCCGCGCCCGCCAGTTTTTTCGATTCGATCTTGTCACCCATCGCGGCAATCGAATAGTGCTTGGGGCCGATAAAGATGATGCCCTCTTCCTCGACACGCTTGGCAAAGCCAGCGTTCTCGCTCAGGAAGCCGTAGCCCGGATGCACGGCTTGCGCGCCCGTCTGCTTGCAGGCCGCGATGATCTTGTCGGCTTGCAGATAACTGTCACGGCTGGGCGCGGGGCCGATATTGACGGCCTCGTCGGCCAGTTCGACATGACGCGCATCCTTGTCGGCGTCGGAATAGACGGCAACGGTTTTGATGCCCATCTTGCGGGCGGTGAGGATGACGCGGCAGGCGATTTCACCGCGGTTGGCTATGAGGATCTTTTTAAACACGTTTACATAACTCCAATAGTTCGAAATTCAATTTCGTTCTTCACGCCTCTTCGGGCTCGCTCGTCGCTTGAATTTCCATAGCGGATAACCGGCTTATCGCCTCTTTGCAATCAATCAAGGGGACAAGAAAACCGCAATACTCGTCCCCACCGGTGTCGAAAATAATCAAATCAAACGATCGCTCAATCAACCAATTCTTGAACAGTCCCAGAACCTTCAGGGGCATCGCCCCTTGAATCGCCTCGTCGAATTGAAAGCGGTCCTTAATTCCGTATGCGTCACAGACTTTGCCAAGAATGATTTGGGCATTCTCGGTATATCTGGCCTCAAAAAGAAAGACAAATGGCGTTCGCCTGCCACCAAAAAAATCCCCCATCAAGCCGTCTCGAAGAGCGCTTGCAGGCTCCATAACTTCGCCATCCTCGCTTCGAGCGGCCTTATGAACGCGTCGCGAAATTCGCTCTGCGACTTCGCTACCCAGGAATGAGAAAGTCGCAAGAACAAAAACATGCAGCTCAGCTCTCAATTTTTTGAGAGCTCTTGCGTCATCTCGAGCATCTTCAGGGCTCGGTTGGCCGTCCCATGCTTCCAGGTCATCTTTCGAGACTATCCCTTGCCACCATGCTTTTAGGCTTTGAATTGCACCCATCGGGTTATCCCAGTTTCAAAGAGAAGATTTCCGAGCTTGCGCCACGGGGTTGCGTGTAGATACAGCCAGAACTTCCCGAGCTGAGCGTCCTTGCTCTCAACCATTCTCACAACATTCACCTAGCTATTCATAACGGGATATTCCCGTGCTTGCGCCACGGGTTCTCAATCTTCTTGTCGCGCAACATCACCAGCGAACGGCAAATCCGTTTGCGGGTTTCATGCGGCAGGATCACATCGTCGATAAAGCCACGCGCGCCGGCCACGAACGGGTTGGCAAAGCGGGCCTTGTATTCGGCTTCCTTGGCGGCCAGCTTGGCCGGGTCGCCTTTGTCCTCGCGGAAGATGATTTCGACCGCGCCCTTGGCGCCCATCACGGCGATCTCGGCGTTGGGCCAGGCGAAGTTGACGTCGCCGCGCAAATGCTTGGAGGCCATCACGTCGTAGGCGCCGCCGTAGGCTTTGCGTGTGATCACGGTGATCTTGGGCACGGTGCATTCGGCGTATGCATAGAGCAGCTTGGCGCCGTGCTTGATGATGCCGCCGTATTCCTGCGATGTGCCGGGCATGAAACCGGGCACGTCAACAAAGGTGATCACGGGTATGTTGAAGGCATCGCAAAAGCGCACAAAGCGTGCCGCCTTGATGGAGCTCTTGATGTCCAGGCAACCGGCCAGCACCAGCGGCTGGTTGGCAACGATGCCGACGGTCTGCCCTTCCATGCGGGCAAAGCCGACGATGATGTTTTTCGCGTACTCGGGCTGTATCTCGAAGAAGTCGCCGTCGTCTACCGTCTTGACGATGAGTTCTTTCATGTCGTACGGCTTGTTCGGGTTCTCGGGCACCAGCGTGTCCAGGCTCAGGTCCATGCGGCTGGCCGGGTCGGCGCTGGGGCGTACGGGGGCCTTTTCACGATTGTTCAGCGGCAGGTAGTTGTAGAGGCGGCGCAGCATCAGCAGCGCCTCGACATCGTTTTCAAATGCCAGGTCGGCCACGCCGCTGCGCGTGGTGTGGGTGGTGGCGCCGCCCAGCTCTTCGGCCGTCACTTCTTCATGCGTCACGGTCTTGACGACTTCAGGGCCCGTGACAAACATGTAGGAGCTGTCCTTGACCATGAAGATGAAATCGGTCATGGCCGGTGAATACACCGCGCCGCCAGCGCTGGGGCCCATGATCATGCTGATCTGCGGGATCACACCGCTGGCCATCACGTTGCGCTGGAACACATCGGCATAACCGCCCAATGAGGCCACACCCTCCTGGATGCGCGCGCCGCCCGAGTCGTTCAGGCCGATGACGGGTGCGCCGACCTTCATGGCCTGGTCCATCACCTTGCAGATTTTTTCGGCATGGGCTTCGCTCAAGGCGCCGCCAAACACGGTGAAGTCCTGGCTGAAGACAAACACCAGGCGCCCATTGATCATGCCGTAACCGGTGACCACACCGTCGCCGGGAATCTTGTTGTCCTGCATGCCGAAGTCGGTGCAGCGGTGCTCGACAAACATGTCCCATTCTTCAAACGTGCCTTCGTCGAGCAGCAGCTCCAGACGTTCGCGCGCGGTCAGCTTGCCTTTACCGTGCTGCGCGTCGATGCGCTTTTGGCCGCCGCCCAGCCGGGCTGCGGCGCGTTTCTTTTCGAGTTGTTCAAGGATTTCTTGCATGGTGTGTTCCGCAATGGTGGGACGTTGGAAATTACTTGGCTGATTCAAACAAAAGGCGAGCGGCTGCCTGGCTCATACGGCGTGAGTCATGCCCCACGCCCGGCACGGTGACACGCTCCCAGGCCAGGGGCGTGCCCAGCCTTTGCGCCTCTGCCTGGGCCTGTGCGAAGAAGTGGGTGCCGCGCTCAAGACGGTTCACGCCCTGGGCCGTGGCTTGCCTGGCTTTGGGAAGGTTGGCTGCATCGGTTTGTGTGTCGTTTTCACCCAGCAGCACAATCAGCTTGCGCGCAAAAACCTGCTTGAGCTTGTCGGGGCTGACGATGCCTTCGTCGAGTGCATAAGGAAACTTGTCATCCATCAAACCCGGATAGATGGGCAGGGTGTAGCTGCCGGCATTGGCCGCCACGGCGACAGAGACGCGCGGCGCCTCGGACAGCAACATGAAGCGATGCACAAATTGGCCGCCCGCCGAATGGCCGAACAGCAGGTAGTCGGGCGCAGTGAGCCCCTCATCGGCACGTACAAACTCAAAGAGGTGCTCGACGATCTGGAACGACCACTTGCTGCGGTCGCGCGTCTCAATACCGCCCATGTTGAAGAGCCGGGAGGGATACCGCGCCTCGTCGAACTCCGGGGCCAGCACGATCAGCCTGTTTTTCTCGGCAAAGGGCATCCAGTTGTCGCGCATGCGCGAGCCCTGGCGCTCGGCGCCGTGGATCACCAACATGACTTTGGCATCGGGGCCGGCGCTGCGCGCCTTGTAGTAATACACGGTGACGGGCTTGTCCGCAAAGTAGCCTTTGTCGGTAAAGACAAAACTCTGCGGCTCACCGGCGATCAGGCCGCCGGCCCAAGTCAGGCAGGCCTGCAGAAGCAGAGTGCAAAGAATGGCGATTTCCTTCATGCGTTCCACCCCTTCGAGGCGAGGGCCAGCAAGCTCCTGGCAGCTGTCGATGCCGCGACTTCACCACGCGCCACCTCCGCCATCAGGCCGGGCAGGCGCTCGCGCACCTGCGGATTTTGGCGGAAAGCCTGCTTCAGGCCCGCGTCAATGCGCTCCCACATCCAGGACAGCGACTGCTGCTGGCGGCGAGCGGCCAGCTGGCCGTTGGCAGTCTGCAAGGTTTTGAACTGCGTCACGGCTTTCCAGAACACATCGACACCCTTGTTGTGCAATGCGCTGAGCTGGACGACTTGCGGGTGCCAGTTCTTGTCATAGCTGGCGGCCTGCGCGCCATCCATGGCGTTGTTGACCAGGCCAAACAGGCGCATGGCCGAAGTGATCTGCGCTTCAGCCCGCATGGCCGCGTCGGCATCAATGTCGGCCTTGTTGATGATGACCAGGTCGGCCAGCTCCATCACGCCCTTCTTGATAGCCTGCAGGTCGTCGCCGGCGTTGGGCAACTGCATCAGCACAAACATGTCGGTCATGTCGGCCACGGCGGTTTCGCTTTGTCCCACGCCGACGGTCTCCACAATCACCACGTCGTAGCCGGCAGCTTCGCAGACCAGCATGGCCTCGCGCGTTTTCTCTGCCACGCCACCCAGGTTGCCGCTGGAGGGACTGGGCCGGATGTAAGCGCGTTCATGCACCGAGAGCTTTTCCATGCGGGTCTTGTCGCCCAGGATGGAGCCGCCGGAGACGGAAGACGAAGGATCGATGGTGAGCACGGCCACGCGGTGGCCCTGGGCGATCAGGTAGAGGCCCAGCACTTCGATAAAGGTGGACTTGCCCACGCCGGGTACACCGCTGATGCCCAGGCGGAAAGACTTGCCGGTATGAGGGAGCAAGGCTGTGAGCAGTTCGTCGCCCTGGGCTCTGTGATCAGTGCGGGTGGACTCCAGCAGCGTGATGGCTTTGGCGATGGCGCGGCGCTGGAGTTCTGGCTTGTCTCCGAGCACGTTTTGGAGAAGATTGAAGGGGGCCTTGTCCGCGCTGACGGAAGAGCCCTTCGATACCTCAGGGCGAACGGGGAGGGAAGCATTCGCGGGCGGGTCACCCTGGACGCCAATCTCATCGGCAACCTGAGCCCGTTCGCCCTGAGACCTCTCATCCCGTTCGCCCTGAGGTATCGAAGAGCCATCACCCGCCAGATGGGCCGGCAGAGGGTTGTTCGTACCCCATGCGTGTCTTTGCACCGCTTTCCAGTCGCCGCGTATCAGAGCCTCCTTCTTCGCCCGCGACCACCCCTTGATTTGTTGCTCAAAAGCAATAGCGCCCTCGCGCGTTTCAAACTCGCCCTGCCACACCAGCTCCACCGGCTTGCGTGTCGACGTGTAGCCAATCTCTCCTGCATGGTGTTGATGCATGCGAACGGCCATGTCGTCCGTCTGGCCGCCGTAATAGGAGCCATCCGAGCATTTCAGCAGGTAGACGAAGAAGGGTTTCACTGATTCAGGTGATTACAAGAGTGGAGGTATTCGGCGAGCCCTTCGATACCTCAGGGCGAACGGAAAAGCGAGGCATAAATGCTGGGCTGAATCACTTCAAGGAAGCCCTGATCTGCTCAAGCACATCCTTGGCACTCGCCGGAATCGGCGTGCCAGGGCCGTAGATGCCCTTCACGCCGGCCTCATACAACATCTCGTAATCCTGCCGCGGAATCACCCCGCCGACAAACACGATGATGTCGTCAGCACCCTGCTTTTTGAGTTCGGCGATGATGGCCGGCACCAGCGTCTTGTGGCCGGCGGCCAGGGTGGAAACACCCACCGCATGCACGTCGTTTTCAATCGCCTGGCGGGCGCATTCTTCGGGCGTCTGAAATAGCGGGCCCATGTCGACGTCAAAGCCCAGGTCGGCGAAGGCCGTGGCCACGACCTTGGCGCCGCGGTCATGGCCGTCCTGGCCGAGTTTGGAGATCATCACGCGCGGGCGGCGGCCCTGCTCTTCGGCAAAGGCATTGATCTCGGTCTTGAGGGTTTCCCAGCCTTCGGCCGAGTCATAAGCGGCAGCGTACACACCGGTCACCTTTTGTGTATCGGCGCGGTGGCGCCCGTAGACTTTCTCGAGGGCATCGCTGACTTCACCCACTGTGGCGCGCAGGCGCACGGCCTTGATGCTGAGGTCCAGCAAATTGCCGTTGTTATTTTCCGCCGCGGCCGTCAGGGCGTCCAGCGCGGCCTGCACGGCGGCGTTGTCGCGGCTGGCCTTGATGGCCTTGAGCCGCGTGATCTGCCCGTCGCGCACGGCGACGTTGTCGATGTCGCGCGACTCAATCACGTCTTCGGTCTTGAGTTTGTATTTGTTGACGCCGACGATGACGTCTTTACCGCTGTCAATGCGCGCCTGCTTTTCGGCGGCGGCCGCCTCGATCTTGAGCTTGGCCCAGCCGCTGTCGACGGCCTTGGTCATACCGCCCATGGCTTCGACTTCTTCGATGATGGCCCAGGCCGCGTCTGCCATATCCTGCGTGAGCTTTTCCATCATGTAGCTGCCGGCCCAGGGGTCGATGACGTGCGGAATGTGGGTCTCTTCCTGGATGATGAGCTGGGTGTTGCGGGCAATGCGGGCGCTGAACTCGGTGGGCAGGGCAATCGCTTCGTCAAACGAGTTGGTGTGCAGGCTTTGCGTGCCGCCAAACACCGCAGCCATGGCCTCGATGGTGGTGCGCACCACGTTGTTGTACGGGTCCTGCTCGGTCAGGCTCCAGCCGGAGGTCTGGCAGTGGGTACGCAGCATCAGGCTCTTGGGGCTCTTGGCGTTGAAGCCCTTCATGATGCGGCACCACAGCAGGCGCGCGGCGCGCATCTTGGCAACTTCAAGGTAGAAGTTCATGCCGATGGCCCAGAAAAAACTCAGGCGGCCGGCGAACTCATCCACGTCCAGGCCCTTGCCCAGCGCGGTTTTCACATACTCTTTGCCGTCTGCCAGCGTGAAGGCCAGCTCCAGCGCCTGGTTGGCGCCGGCTTCCTGCATGTGGTAGCCCGAGATCGAGATCGAGTTGAACTTCGGCATGTTTTGCGCCGTGTACTCAATGATGTCGCCGATGATGCGGATGCTGGGCTGGGGCGGAAAGATATACGTATTGCGGACCATGAACTCCTTGAGGATGTCGTTCTGGATGGTTCCGCTCAATTTGTCCTGGCTCACGCCCTGCTCTTCGGCCGCGACCACATAGCCCGCCAGCACCGGCAGTACCGCGCCGTTCATTGTCATGGAGACGCTGACCTTGTCCAGCGGGATCTGGTCGAACAGTATCTTCATGTCCTCGACCGAATCAATCGCCACGCCGGCCTTGCCCACGTCGCCGGTCACGCGCGGGTGGTCGCTGTCGTAGCCGCGGTGCGTGGCCAGGTCAAATGCGACCGATACGCCCTGCCCGCCTGCGGCCAACGCCTTGCGATAGAAGGCGTTCGATTCTTCGGCTGTGGAAAAGCCTGCGTACTGGCGGATCGTCCAGGGGCGCACCGCATACATGGTGGCCTGCGGGCCGCGGATAAAAGGCTCAAAACCCGGCAGCGTGTTGGTATGGGGCAGGTCTTTGGTGTCTTCGGCGGTGTAGAGCGGCTTGACGCTGATGCCGTCCGGCGTCTGCCAGTTCAGCGCGCCGACATCGCCGCCAGGGGCCGATTTGGCCGCAGCTTTGGCCCAGGCTTCAAGGCTCGCTGGGGAAAATTCAGGTTCTTGGCTGGGCTTGTTGGGCTTGGACATGGGAAGGTTTACCGTAACGGGTCTGCACGCCAGGGCGCTGTGAAGAGCATAGGCCCAAGCTGCAAGGGAGTCATGAATCCGGCCAAGTTTACATCATTTATAATTATTGATGCAAAATTCAGTTTGCAGTAAGATGCCACCAAATCGAGCAGGTGCCGGCACGCAAGCAGCACCCACTCCAAGCAGTTGCAGACCCCAAAACACCTTATGCCCATGGCCGCAGTTTCGCTAACCCCTCGAGCGCTTTACGAAGAAGTGGCGGAGCTTTTGCGCCAGCGCATCTTCAACCGCGAGCTGGCGCCGGGCAGCTGGATTGACGAGCTCAAGCTGGCCGAGGAATACGGCATCAGCCGCACGCCGCTGCGCGAAGCCCTGAAGGTGCTGGCCACGGAAGGCCTTGTCACGATGAAGGTGCGGCGCGGCGCTTACGTGACCGAAGTGTCTGAGCGCGACCTGGCCGATGTGTACCACCTGCTCGCGCTGCTGGAGAGCGATGCGGCCGGCGTGGTGGCCGCCCAGGCCACACCGGCCCAGCTCAAAGAACTGCAGGGCCTGCACAACGAACTGGAAAAAGCGGTGAGCAACCGCGAGCGCTTCTTCGAGATCAACGAAGCCTTTCACATGCGCCTGCTCGAAATCGCCAACAACCGCTGGCGCGACCAGATGGTGGCCGATTTGCGCAAGGTGATGAAACTCAACCGGCACAACTCGCTGCTCAAGAGCGGCCGGATTGAAGAGTCATTGGCCGAGCACCGCGCCATCATGCAGGCGCTGAGCACACGCGACGCCGATGCCACCGCGCAACGCATGCGCGAGCACTTCAGGAACGGGCTGGAAGCGGCGGCCTGACGGGAGCGGGCGGCCTGCCCGTCACCAAAAACACCCCGGGGAGGATCAGCAAGGCGCCGATGGCGTGGTGCCAGCCCAGCGGCTCACCCAACACGCCCCAGGCAGCCAGCCCCGCATACAGCGGCCCCAGGTAAAGCGACACCGCCACACGGCTTGCGCCCAGGATTTTTTGCGCCCAGCCGTAGATCCAGTACGCGCCCAGCCCCGGCACAATCGCGGCCACCACGATCAGCCACAGGCCGTAACCGCTCAGCGGCAGGGCGTCGGGCTGCGACATTTCCCACAGGGTGAATGGAATCAACACCAGCGTGCCACCCGCGCAGATGGCGGCCAGCCGGGCGGTGGCGCCCAGCGGGCTGGGCCACTGCTTTTGCAGCAGCGCGTAGGCAGCCCACGACACCGTCGCCGCAACAATCCACAAATCGCCTGCGGAGAACTGCACGCCGGCCAGTGCCGTCCATTGGCCTTTGACCACCACATGCACCACGCCGGCGATGGCTAATGCCACGCCCACACCCTGGCGCACGCCAAAGCGTTCACCCAGCCACAGCACGGCGCCCAGGCCGATCAGCACCGGCGAGGCTGAATAAATCAGCGCGATATTCATCGCCCCGGTGGAGCGCGCACCCTGGTACACCCAAGCGCCGCAAATCATCATGCCCAGGGTGCCCAGGATCAGGTATTGCCGCCACACCTTGGCGATGTCGGCGCGCTGGCGCCAAAGCTCGGTACGGGTCAGCAACAGCAGAAACAGTGCCGCCAGGCCCCAGCGCCCGAATGCCAGCAAATACGGGCCGATCACCCCGGGCGCCTTGCGGGCCACGATGTAGTTGACCGTCCAGAGCGCCGGCACCAGCCACAGCAGGGCCAGCGCCTGGCGCGAATGTTTTTGCGCGGAATCAGGCATCGGCCGTGGCGGTCGCGTCTGCAGGCTCGTGGTTTTGCGAGGCCGGCACTTCATGCGCCAGCGCCATCACCGCGTGCGGCGGCATATCGCGCAGGCGGTGGTCACTCCACACCTGGCGCCAGCGCCGCGCACCCGGCAGGCCGTTGCGCAAGCCCAGCATGTGGCGTGCGATGGCGCTCTTGGGCGTGCCATGCTCGGCGGCTTCACGGACCATGTAGTCGCACATCAGCGCTTCCACGTGCTCGCGCGTCAGGGGTGATTCGGGGGCGGCCTCACCGAAAAATTCCGCATCCCACGACGCCAGCCACCAGGGGTTGTGATAAGCCTCACGGCCCACCATCACGCCATCGAGTTCACCCAGCTGCGCTGCAACTTGCGCGCTGGTGTTGATGCCGCCGTTGATGCCGATGACCAGGTGCGGGAATTCTTTTTTCAGGCGGTGCACCAGCTCATAGCGCAGCGGCGGCACTTCGCGGTTTTCTTTGGGCGACAAGCCTTTGAGCCAGGCATTGCGGGCATGCACCATAAACACCTTGCAGCCGGCTTCACTGACGGTGCCGACAAAGTCGCGCACAAAGTCGTAACTTTCGGCCTTGTCGATGCCGATGCGGTGCTTGACGGTGACGGGCACATCCACCACGTCGACCATGGCCTTCACGCAATCGGCCACCAGTTGCGGCTCGGCCATCAGGCAGGCGCCGAAAGCGCCGCGCTGCACGCGCTCGCTGGGGCAGCCGCAGTTGAGGTTGATCTCGTCGTAACCCCACTGCTCACCGAGCTGGGCACAGCGGGCCAGGTCGGCGGGCTCGCTGCCGCCCAGTTGCAGCGCCACGGGATGTTCTTCGGCGTTAAAGCGGAGGTGGCGTTCCACGTCGCCGTGAATCAGTGCGCCCGTGGTCACCATTTCGGTGTAGAGCAGCGCATGGCGCGACAGCAACCGGTGGAAATGGCGGCAATGTTTATCGGTCCAGTCCATCATGGGGGCCACACTCAGCCGCCACGGGCTGGCAGGTTCAGGCGTGCCGGCGCTGGCCGGGCATAGAGGCGAAAACGAAGGGACAGACGAGACGGGCATGGTGCATTTTCCCAGAAAGAGCCTCGTCCGGCCCGGGTGGGGTTTTGCAAGGGTGCAGGCAGCTTACGAACTGCGCCAAAATCGCCCTCGCTTGTCACGCCGCCACACCCTCGGGCGGGTAACATGGGCATTCACGCCGCCCCATCAGGCCGCGACTGGCCTTAGAGACAGGAACGAGGAACAGGACATCCCAGAATGCAAAAGACGATGACAATGCCGCGCCCCCTCCCGATAGCCCTCCACGCCTTGCCCGCTCGCCGCGCCGTCCGCCGCGTGCGTCCGCTTGCCGCCATGGCTCCCCTGGTTTTGCTGGCGGCTTGTGCATCGACCCCCCTGCCGCCCTGGACGCCCGCCGCCTTGCCGCGCCCTCCTGCCAGCGCGCAAGCCCCTGCGCCCGTGCCGCCTGCCGCACCCCGGCCGGCAGCGGTTCAGGTCACGCCTGTTGCGCCGGCTGCGTTGCCCCCGCTCGCCTCATCACCCGCAGCACCACAATCCCCCGCTGCCGACCAGGCGGCCCCTTACAGCGCTGCGGTGGCTGCGCGCTTCCCGGCGCCCTCTGTGGTGTACAACACCCCGGGGCTGCAACCCGGCCGCACCACCTTCACCAGCCAGGCGGAGATCCAGGGCTGGCTGCGCGAACAGTCGGCCGCCGCATCACGCACACCCGGCGTGAGGGCGGCCGTGTTGCCGATTGGGCGTTCGCAGCGCGGCGAGACGCTGGAAGCGCTGGTGCTGACCCGCGCGGGCGGCACCGATCCGGCCGTGCTGAAATCCGCCGGCAAGCCCACGGTGCTGCTGGTGGGGCAGCAGCATGGCGACGAGCCCGCCGGCAGCGAGGCCCTGCTGGTCATTGCAAGGGAACTGGCGCAAGGCCTCCTGTCGCCCGTGCTGGACCGCATCAATGTGGTGATCGTGCCGCGCGCCAACCCCGACGGTGCGGCAAGCGACCAGCGCGCCACCACCGGCGGGCTGGACATGAACCGCGACCACCTGCTGCTCAACACGCCCGAAGCCCAGGCGCTGGCCCGGCTGGCGCGCGACTACAGCCCGACGGTCGTGGTCGACGCCCATGAATACACCGTGGTGGGCCGCTACCTGCAGAAATTCGGCACGGTGCAAAAGTTCGACGCGCTGCTCCAGTACGCCACCACCGCCAACCTGCCGGAGTTCCTGACCAAGGCTGCTGAAGAGTGGTACCGCCGCCCGCTGCTGGCCGCGCTCAAGGGCCAGAACCTCAGCACCGAGTGGTACTACACCACGTCCAGCGACCTGGCCGACCGGAAAATCTCCATGGGCGGCACACAGCCCGACACCGGCCGCAATGTGAACGGCCTGAAGAACGCCGTCAGCCTGCTGATCGAAACGCGCGGCGTCGGCATCGGCCGCCTGCATATCCAGCGGCGCGTGCACACCCATGTCACGGCCATCACCAGCGTGCTGGCCAGCACGGCGCAGCGCGCCAACGAGCTGCACCAGTTGCGCCCCTATCTCGACAAGGAAGTCGGCGGCCAGGCCTGCAAGGAGCAAACCGTGGTGGAGGCCGGCCCCACCGCCGCCCAGTACGAGCTGCTCATGCTGGACCCGGTCAGCGGCGCCGACAAGGCCGTCTCCGTCGACTGGGACTCCGCACTGGCGCTGCGCAGCCTCAAGGCCCGCGCCCGCCCCTGCGGTTACTGGCTGTCGGCAGCGTCCACGGTTGCCGTCGACCGGCTGCGGCTGCATGGCGTGCAGGTGCTGCGCGTGGCCGAGCAAGGCTCCATGCTGGGCGACAGCTACCGGGAAACCGCCAGTGCGACAGGCGAGCGCCAGGACGTGCGCGGTGCGATCGCCGACGGCAACGCCATCATCAAGGTGCAGGTGAGCCTGGCACGCGGTGTGGTGGACGCGCCGCGCGGCAGCTACTACGTGCCGCTCAACCAGCCCATGGCCAACCTGGTCGTCGCAGCGCTGGAGCCCGACACCCAGAGCAGCTACTTCGCCAACCAGATCCTGCAAGGCCTGCAAAGCACGGTGCGCGTGATGGCCGAGCCGACCATCAAATTAGAAGAACTGAATTAGGCTCCACACCTTCGCTTCGCGTAGTACGCGCGCCCATAGCCAGCGGGTGCCGCGGGACTGGCCTTGGCTTGTCCTGAGCTTGTCGAAGGGCCAGACCGCAGGCACCGCCCCTTGAGGGGGAACAGGCTACACGCAGTGAGCCTGGACGGGGGGATTGACGTTAGTGTCTGACAGGAACAGGATGTGATCGCTGACCGGAAATCCACGATTTCCGCGCCTTAATGATTCGTTGATACAACGTTAATTCATGAAAGGACTTGCGATGAAGCACTTTGAACTGACCAAAAAAATGTTCAGCATGGGCGGGGTCTTCTACCCCACCGGCTACGCCTTCATCATGTTCCCGGATGCCGAGGACGCCAGGCAGGTAGCGAAAGACCTGGAGGTGGGTAACGAAGGCGTCATGCTGCTCACCCCCGAAGATGTCATCCAAAGCATCGGTAACGCGGACGGCAAGTCGGTGGTAGACCTGCCCGATGTCGGCACCGAGGGCGCCACCGTGCACAAGTACGTTGACCTGGCACGCGATGGTCACCATGCGGTGATGGTTCCGGCCCCCAACAAGGAGGCGACGGAGCGCATCATGGAAGTGGTGCGCCAGGTACCGTTTTCGTACGGCCAGAAGTACCACAGCCTGGCGATCGAAGACCTCGAATAGCGCCTGTCCCGGGAAGGGCCCAAGGGCAATCGCCGCCGCTTGAAGCCCGCGGCGGGATTGAGGCACACTGCGCCTCATGCCCCAGCCCAGCCATCCCGGATCCCTTCCCACACATCCCACACCCCGCGCCCGGCAGCTGATTGACCAGTTGCAACTCCAGCCCCACCCGGAAGGCGGCTGGTACCGCGAGGTGTTCCGCTCACAGGGCCACGTCATGCCGCAAGACGGCAGGCCCGCGCGCAACGCCCTCACCTCCATCTATTTTTTGCTGGACGACACGCAGCATTCACGCTGGCACCGCGTGCTGTCCAACGAGGTGTGGGTTCACCTCGAAGGCGCGCCACTGGATCTCTGGACATGGGATGCGGCGGACGGCAAGCTGCACCGCGCGGTGCTCGGCCCGGTCAGTGCATCAACCCTGCCCCAGCACGTTGTGGCGGCCGGCCTGTGGCAGGCGGCCAGGCCACAGGCCGGCGACGCGGCGGGCTATGTGCTCGTGGCCTGTGCCGTGGGGCCAGGCTTTGACTTTTCGGATTTCCGGATGATGGCGCCGGACGGCGAAGAAGCCCGGCGGATGGCCGCCGACCATCCGGCATTGGCGCCATTGATCTAGCCCTCACACACGCTCCAAAATCTCAAGGACTCCCATGATCGATCTGCACTACTGGCCCACCCCCAACGGATGGAAGATTTCCATCATGCTCGAAGAATGCGATCTGCCCTACAGGCTGGTTCCCGTCAACATCGGCAAAGGTGAACAGTTCGCGCCGGAGTTTCTGGCCATCAGCCCCAACAACCGCATGCCGGCCATCGTCGACCACGCACCCGCCGGCGGCGGCGCGCCCGTGGCCGTGTTTGAAAGCGGCGCCATCCTGATGTACCTGGCCGAAAAGACCGGCCGCTTTTTGCCGACTGAATTGCGCGAGCGCTACCAGGCCATGCAGTGGCTTATGTGGCAGATGGGCGGGCTGGGTCCCATGGCCGGGCAAAACGGCCATTTCCTCTTGTATGCGCCGGACAAAATCCCCTACGCCATCGAGCGCTACGGCAAGGAAGTGGACCGCCTTTACGGCGTGCTCGATGCCCAGCTGGCACGCACCGGCGCGCATGTGGCCGGCGCCGGCTACTCCATCGCCGACATGGCGATCTTCCCCTGGGTGCGCACGCACAAGGCCCAGCAGGTTGATCTGCAAAAATTTCCCCATGTGCAGCGCTGGTACGACGCCCTGTTTGAAAGGCCGGCCGTCAAACGCGGGCTGGACCTGGGCAAAGAGCTGCGCGCGCCGGCCCTGACCGAAGAGGCCCGCAAGGCATTGTTCGGGCAGACCGCACAAAGCGTGCGTGAGGGCATGCACAAGGTTTCCTGATCCCTTTTTTGAAAAAGAACGAGACACGCCATGATTGAATTTTTCTTCGACTGCTCCAGCCCCTGGACCTACATCGCCTTTCGCAACATCCAGCCGCTGGCGGCCGAACTCCAGGAGACCATTTCCTGGCGGCCGGTGTTGGTGGGCGGCATCTTCAACAGCGTCAACAAAGGCATCTACGCCGCGCGGGAAGACATGAACTCGCCGAAGAACCGCTACATGCTCAAGGACGTGCAGGACAGCGCGCGCGAGGCGGGGCTGAAGATCGCCTTTCCGCCCAGGGTGTTTCCGGTCAACAGCGTCAAGGCCATGCGCGGCTGCCTGTGGATTGCGCAAGATGCCGCGGCCCAGACGCATTACCTTGAATTCATCGAGGCCACCTTTGCGGCCTACTTCAGCCGTGAAGAAGACATTTCGCAGGACGAAGTGCTGGCGGCCATTTGCCGGCAGGTGGGCATTGATGCGGATGCATTCCTGGAGGGCATCGCACGGCCCGACATCAAGGATCAGCTCAAGGCCAACACCGACGAGGCCATCCGCCGCGGGGCTTTCGGTTCACCCACCTTCTTTGTGGGCGACGACATGTACTTCGGCAACGACAGGCTGGCGCTGGTGCGCTCTGCCGTGTTGCGGGGAAAATCCAAAAACTAGTGGGACGCCGCGGCCGCTGCGCGCTCCAGCACATGCCGCGTCATCGACTGCGCCAGTTCGTGCTCGCCGAGGAAAACCTTGCCGGCCTTTTCGTTGTCGAGCAGGCGCGCTTCGGCCTCATTGTGGGTGCGCACCACGGTTTCGATGCCGGGGTTCAGCGCCCGCGCTGTCGACACGATCTGCCGCACGTCCAGCGTGTCGGGCGTGGCAATCACCAGCATGCGCGCCTGCGCGATGTGGGCCTGAATCAGCACTTCCGCCTCGACGGCATCGCCTGACACGGCCGCCATGCCTTGCTCCCGCAGGCGCTCTACCGCCTCGCGGTTCTGCTCGGCCACCACAAAAGGAATGTGGTTTGCCTTGAGCGCATCGGCGATGCGCCGCCCTACCCGGCCGTAGCCCACCAGCACCACATGGTTGGCCAAATACTTCTGGTCTGTTGTGGCCGGGAGTTCGGCCATCGGGTCGTCGCGCGCCTCCAGCTTGCGGGCCAGCGGCGATTTGGCGAGTATCCATTTCTGCAGCGGCTCGACCGACTTGAACACCAGTTCGTTGAGTGCGATGGAAATCAGCGCGCCTGCCAGCACCAGGCTCTGACCCTCTGGCGGCAGCAAACCGAGCGACGCGCCCAGGCCCACCAGGATGAAAGAGAACTCGCCGATTTGCGCCAGGCTGGCGGAGACCGTCAAGGCCGTGTTCAGCGGGTAGCGAAACGCCATCACCAGCACGCCGGCGGCCAGCGTCTTGCCGACGATGATGATGCCGACCACCGCCAGCACCTGCAGCGGCCGCTCGATCAGCACCCACGGGTCAAACAGCATGCCGACCGACACAAAAAACAGCACGGCAAAAGCGTCGCGCAGCGGCAGCGATTCTTCGGCGGCCCGGTGGCTGAACTCTGATTCGCGCATCACCATGCCGGCGAAAAATGCGCCCAGCGCAAACGACACGCCGAACAGCGCCGTCGCACCGAAGGCGATGCTCACGGCGGCGGCCACCACGCACAAGGTAAAGAGCTCTCGCGAACCGGTGCGCTGCACCTGCCATAGCACCCAGGGGAAGAAGCGCCGCCCCACCACCAGCATCAGGGCAACAAAACCGCCCACCTGCAGCAGCGTGATGCCCAGCGTCTTCCATAGCGCGTTGACGTCCGCATCGATCTTGCCCGAGAGCCAGCCACCCAGCGGCGGCAGCAGCACCAGCACCAGCACCATGGCAAGGTCTTCCACCACCAGCCAGCCGACGGCGATGCGTCCGTTGACCGAGTCGAGAATGCCGCGGCTTTCAAGTGCGCGCAACAGCACCACGGTACTGGCAACCGAGAGTGACAAGCCGAACACCAGCGCACCGCCCAGGTTCCAGCCCCACCAGTGCGCCAGGCCCATGCCGAGGGCCGTGGCCACCGTCATCTGCACAACGGCGCCGGGTATCGCGATCTTGCGTACCGCCAGCAAATCATCCAGCGAAAAATGCAGGCCCACGCCAAACATCAGCAGCATCACACCGATTTCAGCCAGCTGGCTGGCGATCTCCGCATCCGCCACAAAGCCGGGCGTGAACGGCCCGATGATCACGCCCGCCAGCAAATAGCCCACCAGTGCCGGCAGGCGAAGCCGAACGGCAAGAAAGCCAAAAATCAGGGCAAGGCCGAGGCCTGCGGCAATGGTGCTGATCAGAGAGACGCTGTGGGGCATGCGAGAGGGATTCCTTTAAGAATGCGGTTTAAGAGTCTGTCGAGACTCCAAGGAAGGCCTGCGACGCAGCCCGGCAAGCAGGCTGTCCCCGTAGAACACGTCGCTTTAATTTACTACAGTTGCCGCCCGAGGCCCCACAGAAAATCCCCACGCGCTTGCAGGGTGTTTTTACCAGGCGCGGGTGGAACGGCCATAAAAAAACCCGCCGAAGCGGGTTTTCCAGAAACAGGGCTGCGTCAGCTCAGCCCATGTGCAAACCGCCGTTAAGCGAGAAGTCGGCGCCGGTGGCGTAGCCGCCTTCATCAGCGGCGATCCACGAAATGATGGACGCAATTTCTTCAGGCCGACCCAGCCGCTTTGCCGGCACATCAAGGCGGATTGACTTGACCATGTCAGTGCCTATTTAGCCACCTACTGTTTACTTAGTTTATTTTCTCGTGCGAGGAGAGGCAGTTCGAAGGCTCTCCGGCCATGAAATCAAGGCGGAGGCTGGTGCAATGTCTCCGACCACAAACCGATCGGTCTCGGAAATTGAGAGCGGAGGCACGCCACGAAGCGTTATCGGATTGAATGTCCGAGACGAGGGACGCGCAGCCGAGTAAGGAACAAGTTTAATTTGGTCACTCCCGGTCTGTCGATCTAGATGCACGATGGTCAGATGACAGACGCCACTACCTCCAATAATGACAGGGCGCAAAGGATCAAAGCTGAGTTCGTCACGGAAGCTGGAGCGAAAGTCATTCAGTGCGATAACGCCAAGAATATGCGCATCTTTGGTGCGGTGGATCACCCATTTTGTTGGTGTTTCCCGCGCATTGATCAGTAACAGCAACACAGGTTCTTTTGTTTTTCCAACAGTGACTGCAGTGACATCACCTTCGAGGGAGGGGCGCACTCCATCTTTTCTCTTGCGTACGAGCCCAATGAATTCAAAGCCCGGATAAGCACCAATTTCTGGAAAATAACATGCAGACCGTGCGGGACTGAAGTTCTTTGGTACGTCGGATTTGTTGGCGGGCACCCCTGGAACAATCCCGGGACTAAGCTTGACGACAGTTGAAAGTCGTCGGGTCAACTCAATAACGGGTTCGTAATCTGACATATCGGCACGGGCATCCGCCATAGAAAGCAGACCGTATTCGAATTCCGTTCCGCGAAAATCGAATGACTGACCTTTTGCGAGTTCCTCAACGACGGCCCAGTTCGATTCAACGATACCGCCACCCGCAGTCCGAGCAGAACGAGTCCAGCTTTGAAAGGCTTCAACGGTGACACGAGCCCCAAGTTGCTTGAGTAAGGGATACATCTCGCGACGCAAACAACCGGTAATACTCCTAAGTGGGTCCGGATCGTTGATGTTCGCACCACGCGCAAGCAGCATTCGATATGCTTCGATCATTCGCCGCTGGATCTGCTCTTTGGACAGACCATTTGGTGCATCGCCGTATTGTTGCCCAAAGCCACATCTCGTGAAGATCGAACTTCGGTTCCCAGAGGATTTCGCACTTGGGTCAGCACCCATATCCAACAGCCATCGCACAACTTCGAGATTGCCATTGGCAACCGCGTAATCCAGAGGGAACTCACCGTGACTGCAGTGCACCGGTTGAAGGAGCATCTGATTCCTGACATCGTCGCGCCACGCTTTTATAGCGGCAGGATCGTTTGCGTCAGGTTTTGATTGTCGTTTTAGATACGTCAGCCGTCGTGAAGTGTTTGCTGAAATATACGATTCGATTGTTGACGGCGTGCCAAACGCTAATGTGCGGGCATACTCTCTGTCGAATCCACATCCTCCAGAATCACCAATGGCAAGGGCATCGCCGCCACCTAAGGTGAGCAGTGTCACGAGCGATATCTGGGCGAGCAATTTCTCGGATTTCGACAATCGTGACTTGGTAAAAAGCAAAGCCATTTCAGTTCAATCTTTCTGACGTTTTTAATTAGCCGCAGTGCTACGCGTATGAGATAACCACAGTGCTGGGTATGAGCAAGATGTCTGCGGCTAACTTACCGCCGTCGAAAAGGATAGATTGCTACCGCCCCACTTCAGTTGTCCATCCTACCCCCTGATACAACCCCTTGAATGCCTACTTTCTGGCAAACTTTCGGGGGACCGAATACTTTTTTGAATCGAAGGCCCCTTATAAAAAAACCCGCCGAAGCGGGTTTTCCAGAAACAGGGCTGCGTCAGCTCAGCCCATGTGCAAACCGCCGTTAAGCGAGAAGTCGGCGCCCGTGGCGTAGCCGCCTTCGTCAGATGCGATCCAGGAAATGATGGACGCGATTTCTTCAGGCTGGCCGAGCCGCTTGGCGGGCACACCCGCCACGATCTTTTCGAGCACATCGGGGCGAATGGCTTTGACCATGTCGGTGCCGATATAACCCGGGCTGACGGTGTTGACGGTCACGCCTTTGGAGGCAACCTCTTGCGCCAGCGCCATGGTGAAGCCGTGCAGGCCCGCCTTGGCGGTGGAGTAGTTAACCTGGCCGAACTGGCCCTTCTGGCCGTTGACCGACGAGATGTTGATGATGCGGCCAAAGCCCGCTTCAATCATGCCTTCAATGACCTGCTTGGTCACGTTGAACATGCTGTTGAGGTTGGTGGAGATCACGGCGTCCCAATCGGCCTTGCTCATCTTGCGGAACTGGCCGTCGCGCGTGATGCCGGCATTGTTGACCAGCACCGCCACGGGGCCGTGCTCGGCCTTGACCTTGTCGAAGGCGGCGACGGTGGAGTCCCAGTCGCCGACATTGCCCACCGAGGCGTAGAAGGTGTGGCCCAGGGCCTTTTGCTCGTCAAGCCACTTGGTGTAGTCGCGCGTGGGCCCGCAGCCCGCCACCACGGTATACCCGTCCTTGTCCAGCCGCTGGCAGATGGCGGTTCCGATGCCGCCCATGCCACCTGTGACGTACGCTACTTTTTTTGCCATGACTCTCTCCTTGATTTTGTGAATTATGAAAAACCGTTGATGCTTTGGCCGCCCGGCCTGCCATCAAGCGTTTGCTATAACTTTTATAGCTACCTGCGCATGATTGGCGTGGGCTAGAGGCCTTTTTACCTGATATTCAGCGCTCCAGTGTGAGGGCAACCCCCATGCCGCCGCCGATGCAGAGACTGGCGATGCCCTTTTTGGCATCGCGCCTGGCCATCTCATGCAGCAGGGTCACCAGGATGCGGCAGCCGGACGCGCCGATCGGATGGCCGATGGCAATAGCGCCGCCGTTCACGTTGACCTTGCTGGTGTCCCAGCCCATTTCCTTGTTGACCGCGCAGGCCTGTGCCGCGAAGGCTTCGTTGATCTCGAGCAGGTCGAGGTCTTGCGCCTTCCAGCCGGCGCGCTGCAGCGCCTTGGTCGACGCCGGCACCGGGCCCATGCCCATGTAGGCTGGGTCCAGACCCGTGGTGGCGTAGCTCGCAATACGCGCCAGGGGTTTGAGCCCCAGTGCAGCGGCTTTCTTGGCCGTCATCACCATCACGGCGGCCGCGCCGTCGTTGAGGCCCGAGGCATTGCCTGCCGTCACGCCGCCGGCTTTGTCAAACGCCGGGCGCAGGCCTGCCAGGCCTTCGGCGCTGGTTTTGCGGTTGATGAATTCGTCGGCGGCAAACACCACCGGGTCGCCCTTTTTCTGCGGGATGGTGATGGGGATGATTTCATCCTTGAACTTGCCGGCGTCTTGCGCAGCCGCGGCCTTGGTCTGGCTGGCCAGGGCCAGCGCGTCCTGCGCTTCACGGTCGATGCCGTATTTCTTGGCCACGTTTTCGGCGGTGATGCCCATGTGGTACTGGTTGTAGACGTCCCACAGGCCGTCGACGATCATGGAGTCGACCATCTTCCAGTCGCCCATGCGCTGGCCGTCGCGCGAACCGTTGAGCACGTGAGGTGCGGCGCTCATGTTTTCCTGGCCGCCGGCGATCACGATTTCGCTGTCGCCGGTGGCCACCGACTGGGCCGCCAGCATGACGGCTTTGAGGCCGGAGCCGCACACCGCGTTGATGGTCAGGCCCGGAATGCCGTTGGGAAAACCTGCCTTGATGACCGACTGGCGCGCCGGGTTCTGGCCCACACCAGCGGTGAGCACCTGGCCCATGATGACTTCACCCAGCTGGTCGGCGCTGAGGCCCGAACGCTCCAGCACGCCCTTGATGACCGCGGCGCCGAAATCTGTGGCAGGGATCTTGGCCAGCGAGCCGCCAAATTTGCCCACGGCCGTGCGGCCGGCTGCAACGATAACGATGTCTTCCATGATGTCTTTCCTTGTGAAGTTTTTTGGATGGTTTTAAAGAAGCGGTGGCTTGCGCAACTCAGGCCTTTGCCTTGACGTAGCGGCCCGGTGCGGCCTCGATAACTTTGTATTGGCGGTTGCCGTATGTTTTGGGTGCAGCAATTTGCTTGCCAGCATGGCCCTTGAGCCAGGCAGACCAGTCCGTCCACCAGCTGCCGGGGTGTTCGGTCGCCCCCTTGAGCCAATCTGCCTGCGCCGCCGGGAATTTGCCCTGCGGCAGTTTGTCGTTGGTCCAGTAGCTGCGTTTTTTCTTGGCCGGCGGGTTGATCACACCGGCGATGTGGCCCGAAGCGCCCATCACAAAACGTTTTTTGCCCGGCAGATGCTGGGTCGAGGCGTAGGCGCCGCCGATCGGCACGATGTGGTCTTCGCGCGAGCCGTAGAGGTAAACCGGGATGTCGACCTTGCGCAAATCCACCTTCTGGCCGCACACCGAAACCTTGCCGGGTTTGACCAGGTTGTTTTCAAAGTAGGTGTTGCGCAGGTACCAGGCGTAAAAAGGCCCGGGCAGGTTGGTGGAGTCGCTGTTCCAGTAAAGCAGGTCAAAAGGCGGCGGCGTTTCGCCCTTGAGGTAGTTGCCCACCACGTAGTTCCATACCAGGTCGTTGGGGCGCAGGAAGCTGAAGGTGGACGCGAGGTCTTGCCCCTTGAGCAAACCGCCCTGCCCCATCTCGGCCTCGCGGTATTTGACGGACGTTTCGTCGATGAAGATGTCGAGGATGCCGGTGTCGGTGAAGTCGAGGAAGGATGTCAGCAGCGTGGCGCTGGCCACCGGCTTCTTGCCCCTGGCCGCCAGCACCGACAGCGCCGTGCCCAGGATGGTCCCACCCACGCAAAAGCCAAGCGCATTCAGTGTCTTGGCGCCGGTGATCTCCTGCACCACGTCGATCGCCTTGATGGCGGCGTGCTCAATGTAGTCGTCCCAGGTCTTGCCGGCCATGGACTCGTCGGGATTGCGCCAGCTGACCACAAAGGTGCGGTGCCCTTCACTCACCGCATAGCGGATCAGCGAGTTCTCGGGCTGCAGGTCGAGAATGTAGAACTTGTTGATGCAGGGCGGGATCAGCAGGAAGGGCTTTTCATACACCTTGGCCGTGAGCGGCTTGTACTCGAGCAACTGAAAGAATTCATTTTCAAACACCACGGCGCCTTCAGTGGTGGCGACGTTTTTGCCGACTTCGAACACGCTTTCGTCCGTCATCGAGACATGGCCCTGCTTCATGTCGTGCAGCAGGTTGGTGATGCCCTGGGCGATGCTTTCGCCCCGGCTTTCGATGGCCTTTTGCTGGGCCTCGGCGTTCAGCGCCAGGAAGTTGCTGGGCGCGGTGGCGGCCATCCATTGCTCCACCGCGAAGCGCACGCGGGCGCGCATCTTGGCGTCGCCTTCCACAGCGTCCGCCAGCCCCATGAGGGTGCGTGCATTGAGCAGGTAGGCTGAGGCGGAGAATTTCGAAACGGGGTTGGATTTCCAGGCTTCGCTGGAAAACCGGCGGTCGGAAAACGCCGGGGCATCTGCACCATCCTGCAGGCCTTGGTTCCAAAGGGCTGAAGCCTCTGCGAGGTAGCGCTGCTGAAGCGCCTGCAATTTGGCTGCATCAAACTGCAGGCCGGCTTGTGCCGCCGGGAAGCCGGGTGTTGCGCCGGCCTGGGTCATGGCGCCCATGGCCTGTTGAAGGCCTGCCGCAAAGGTCTCTTGCATCTGCCGGGCCGCTTCGGCCTGCTTTGCGTCAAAATTCATCTTGTCTCCCCGATCATGTTGAGTCTCGGTGACTCTTTTGAGTACACCAACAGTATCGTAGGATTTGCATTACAAATTGCCACCCCCAGCGCGGAGTTCTACGTATTTATGTATTTGATTGTCATCGCCTGGATTTACGTCGTCTTCATGATGAGTGTTGCCGAAGCCACCAACAGCACCGGCACCGTCCTGGGCGCACTGGTTACCTTTGTACTCTATGGATTGGGGCCTGTGGCATTGGTGGTTTACCTGATGGGTGCACCGGCGCGCAGCAAGGCGATCAAAAAGCGGGCTGCACAGGAGCTCGCCGAACAGGCCGCGGCGGACAAAGCAGCAGCCAACCAGACAGATGCGCTCCGTTCAGCTGCGCCAGATGCAGGCAGCCATGCGGCCGGTGGTGCCGAAGCCGTTGCCGGCTACGCCCGCGTCGCGCCGGTGGGAAAAGAACCTTGAAGGATTTCGCACCGTGCACCAGGCATCGCTGCCGTCATTGCCGTAGACCTGGGTAATTCCCATCGCCTTCAGGCGCAAGCGCGCCAGCGCCGGCAGGTCGGCCAGGTATTTGCCGGGCCCGCCGGGTACAAACAGCTTTCCCGCTCCAGGCAGCACCGCTTCAAATGCGGCCTTGACTTCAGCGCCCACTTCAAAGGCGGAAGGCCCGATGCACGGGCCCAGCCATGCTATTGTTTTGATAGCGGCCTGCCCACGCCCTTGTTGGGCCAGGGCACGAAATGACGCATAAGCCGCTTCAAGGACACCGTCTGCCAGCCCGCGCCAGCCCGCATGCGCAGCGGCCACGACTGCGCCGTCTTCGCTGGCCAGCAGCACCGGCAGGCAGTCGGCCACCATGATGGTGCATGCCAACCCCGCCTGGTCCGTCACGCAGGCATCGGCTTTCTGGCCGTCGGCGGAATCGGCATGCAGCACCAGCACTTCGCGGCCATGCACCTGCTGCAGAAACACCGGCTGGCTGCCCGTTGCCCGCCGCAGCACATCGCGGTTGGCGGCAACGTGGGCCGGCAGGTCGCCCACGTGGTCGCCCAGGTTCAGGCTGTCATAAGGCACGGGCGAGACGCCGCCGGCGCGCGTGGTGAACACCGCCCGCACGCCGACCGGCGCCGGCCAGTCGGGAACCAGCCAATCGGCATGCAGCACGGGCACTGGCTTCAGGCCTCGTTGTCGGGGCAAGCGGACGGCTGTGCCTTCTGAAACGCCGGCAGCTTCATGCACGCATCAAACGCGGCCATGGTGCGCGGCAAACCGTCAAAGCTCACGTTAAAACGTTTGGCGTTAAAGATCTGCGGCACCAGGCAGCAATCGGCCAGCGTGGGTGTGTTGCCGTAGCAATAGGTCGATGCGGGCAGCTGGGCCAGCTGGCGCTCAAAGGCCTCCAGGCCTTCACGGCACCAGTGCACGTACCAGGCGTTCTTGGCTGCCTCGTCGAGCTTGAGCTCCTTGACCAAATACTTGAGGACACGCAGATTGTTGATGGGGTGAATTTCGCAGGCGATGGACTGCGCCAGCGCGCGCACCTTGGCGCGGCCCAGCGCGTCGGCCGGCAGCAGCGCCGGCTCGGGGTGCTTTTCGTCCAGGTATTCAATGATGGCCATGGACTGCGAGAGCTTTTCGCCGTCCACTTCCAGCAGCGGCACCAGGGTGTCGACCGCCAGGTTGGCATAGGGCGGCTGCTTGTGCTCGCCTTTGGCGATGTGCACGGGAACGTAGTCGTAGCTGAGGCCTTTGAGCTCCATCGCAATGCGTACACGAAAGGACGAAGAAGAGCGGAAATAGTTGTGGAGTTTCATCTCTAAAGCATAAACCGAAACGGTGTCTGACCTCGTCCGAATCGCCTTTGCGACTCATGCGAGTCCTTGCCGCCGCTACCATTTCACCAACCCATTCAAACCATTCAGCGGAGACAAACCATGAGCGCCATCACCAGCCTGAGCAACCACCAGATTCGTCTCGCCAGCCGACCCGTCGGCCTGCCCACGCGCGACAACTGGAGCTTCACGACCGAGCCCGTGGCCGAGCCCGGCCCGGGCGGCGTGCTGGTGAAGACCCTCTACCTCTCGCTCGACCCCGCCATGCGCGGCTGGATGAACGATGCCAAGAGCTACATCCCGCCGGTGGAGATCGGCGCCGTGATGCGCGCCGGCGGTGTGGGCAGAGTCATCGCCTCGCAAAACCCGGCCTTTGCCGTGGGCGACTATGTGAACGCCGCACTCGACGTGCAGGAGTACTGCCTGATCCCGGCCGACCAGATCAAGCGCAGCGGCATGTTCAAGATCGACCCGCGCCTGGGCCTGACCTCCTGGCTCAATGTGCTGGGTTTGCCCGGTATGACGGGTTACTTCGGCCTGCTCGAAGTCGGCCTGCCCAAGGCGGGCGAAACCGTGGTGGTCTCGGGCGCCGCCGGTGCGGTGGGCCAGACGGTCGGCCAGATCGCCAAACTCAAGGGCTGCCGCGTCGTCGGCATTGCCGGCGGCAAGGCCAAGTGCGACTGGGTGGTGAACGAGCTGGGCTTTGACGCCTGCATCGACTACAAAAACGGCGACGTGCGCGCCGGCCTGAAGGAACACTGCCCCAAGGGCATCGACATCTACTTCGACAACGTGGGCGGCGAGATCCTGGACATGGTGCTGGCGCGGCTGGCGCGCGGCGCCCGCATCATCATCTGCGGCGCCATCAGCCAGTACAACAACACCACGCCCGTCAAAGGCCCGGCCAATTATTTGTCGCTGCTGGTGAACCGCGCGCGCATGGAAGGCATCGTGGTGTTCGACTACGCCGACCGCTACCACGTCGGCGTGGCCGAGATGGCGGGCTACCTCAAGGCCGGCACGATGAAGAGCAAGGAAGACATCGTCGTCGGCCTGGACACCTTCCCCGAGACGCTGCTCAAGCTCTTTAACGGCGAGAACTTCGGCAAGCTGGTGCTGCAGGTCTCGAAAGACTGAGGCTGCGCTGGCCGTTTACTTCGCGCTGCGCACCAGCCGCACCGCGGCCGCGGTGGCGCGCGGGGCTTCACCCGCGCTGCCGTCGCTGAAACCCACAAACGTGAAATAACCCGGGCCGGTGCTGCTGGACGTCCAGAAGCGCGCCAGCGGCGTGCCCGGAAAAGCATTCGGGTCTATCGCGGCCTTGTCGACATCCGCCTCCCGTGCAGACACGATGCTGGACAACTCCTTGAGAATCGGCAGGCGCCATTCAGCCCCCGGCGTGGAGGCCGCCTTGGCGCGCGCGGCCGCGTCGGGCGCGCTTAAAAAAGCCGCCTGCCCGGTACAGGTTTTGCCCTTGAAGACCATGCCCTCGGCGCAGCGCTTCCACGTCAGGCCGGTGCGGCTGTCGGTGACTTCCTGGCCGTCGGCGGATGCGGTGAAGCGCTCTTGCGCAAAGCTGGCGCCAGCCAGCGACAGCAACAAAAGAAAAAGAAAAAAACCCACGGGGCGAACAGGAACGCGGCGCATAAAAACCTCCATGGCCGAAGCAGCTCTTGCAGCTTTACGACTGGTTACGGATGCTAGGCAAGTCGGTCGCGAACGGCCATAGGGAAGCTATGTAGTGGCTAGTACTTAGCGGGTATTACTTACGCAGACGGCCCGGGTGTGCCGACACCGCGATCAAGGCTGATGCAACTGGTACTCCAACCCCAACCCGCCGCCGTCAATCACCTCCTGCGTGACCTGCTCCACCAAAAAGTCCAGCAGCACGCGCACACGCGCCGGCAGGCGCCCGCCCTTGCCCAGAAACACCGCATGAATCGGCTCGCGCTCGCCCGGGTTCAGGTTTTCAGCAACAGGCACCAGGCGGCCCGCGTCGACGTCGCGGCCTACATGGAACATCGACATGCGCGCCAGCCCGGCGCCTGCCAGCACCAGGTGCCGCAGCGCCTCGCCGTCGCTGGCGCGCGCATAGCCGGTGATGGGCAGTTGCTGGATCTGGCCATCCACACGCACCGGCCAGTAATGCATGTTGCGCTTGAAGGTGTGGGCCAGCCGCTGGTGCGCCTCCAGGTCCGCCAGCGTCTGCGGCGTGCCGTGGCGCGCCAGGTAAGCCGGGCTGCCGACGATCACCTGCGCCGTATCGCCCAGGCGCCGCGCCACCAGCTGCGACGACGCCAGCGCGCCCCAGCGGATCGCCACGTCGGTGCGTTCGTCCAGCAGGTCGACGATGCGGTCGGTGAGTGTGATGTCCAGCGAGATGTCGGGAAAGCGCTCATGAAAGGCCGGCACCAGCGGCAATAGCAGGCGGTGCGCCGTCGGCATGCTGGCGTTGATGCTGACGCGCCCGCGCGGCATGGCGGCGGCGGCCGCACCGCGCTCGGCCTCGTCCATGTCGGCCAGCACACGCGTGCTTTGTTCGTAAAACGTGATGCCTTCGGGCGTGAGCTGCAGCTTGCGGGTTGAGCGGTTGACCAGCCGCGTGCCCAGCCGCGCCTCCAGCCGGGTGACCAGCTTGCTGACGGCCGAAGGCGTCATGCACAGCTGCCGCGCGGCGGCAGAAAAACCGGCCTTTTCCACGACCTGAACAAAGGCCTCCATTTCGCCGGAGCGGTTGACGTCGATACGGGGCATAGGGTTACCTTTTTGCTATGCTTTTGATAGCTGCAAGCCAATATGGTTATTGGGCTAGAGGCCTTTTTCACTTAGAAATCCCCTCGCCTCCAAAAACCGCAGGACACGGCATCATGGCATTTACCAACCTCATTTATCGTGAACTGAATTCACAAATGATTGTCGTCAAGGCATTCTAGTCAACCAAACCAATCGTTTCCATACTAGTCGCATCCTCTTTTTAAAGCGACTTCCATGGCTTCGAGCACCTCACTTTCATCCCCTCCACGGCTCCCCCTGGGCCTGCTGGCCCTCACCGCCGGCTCCTTCGGCATCGGCACGACCGAGTTCGTCATCATGGGCCTGCTGCTGCAGGTTTCCGCCAACCTGGGCGTCACCATCGCTTCGGCCGGGCTGCTGATCTCGGGCTACGCGCTGGGCGTGGCGGTGGGCGCTCCGCTGCTGACGCTGGCCACGCGCAAGCTGCCGCGCAAAACCGTGCTGCTGGCGCTGATGGCCATCTTCACGCTGGGCAACCTGGCCTGCGCGCTGGCGCCCGACTACGGCAGCCTGATGGCCGCCCGCGTCATCACCTCGATGGCGCACGGCACCTTCTTCGGCGTGGGCTCCATCGTGGCCACCGGCCTGGTCGCGCCCGAGCGCAAGGCCTCGGCGATCGCCATCATGTTCAGCGGTTTGTCGCTGGCCACCTTGCTGGGCGTGCCTGCGGGCGCCTGGCTGGGCCTGCACTACGGCTGGCGCTCCACCTTCTGGGTGGTCACGCTGATCGGCTTGCTGGCTTTTGTGGTGCTGGCGATTTTTGTGCCGCGCAGCGCGGCTGAAAACGGCACTTCAACCATCCGCCAAGAGCTGGCCGGGCTGGCCCGTGCGCAGGTGCTGCTGGGCCTGTTGATGACGGTGCTCGGCTTTGCGGGCCTGTTTGCGATCTTCACCTACATCCAGCCCATCCTGACGCAGATCACCGGCTTCAGCGAAGCGGCGGTGTCGCCCATCCTGCTGGTGTTTGGCGGCGGCTTTTTTGTGGGCAACCTGCTGGGCGGTCGCCTGGCCGACCGCGGGCTGCGGATGTCGCTGCTGCTCACGCTGGGCGCGCTGGCACTCGTGCTGGGCGTGATGGGGTTTGTGCTGCACTCGCCCGTCGCCACGGTGGTGTTTGTCGGGCTGCTGGGCGCGGCTTCTTTTGCCACCGTGGCGCCGCTGCAGATGCGCGTGCTGCAGCAGGCGCACGGCGCGGGGCAGAACCTGGCGGCCAGCCTGAACATCGGCGCCTTTAACGTCGGCAACGCACTGGGCGCCTGGCTGGGCGGCCTCGTCGTCAGCAGTTCCTTCGGTCTGGGCGGCCTGAGCTGGCTGGCGGCGCTGATCACCGTTGCCGGCATCGTGGTCGCGCTGTACAGCCTGTCGCGCGACAAGGCCGAACCCCGGGCCATCCCCGCAACCTCCTGAGATCCCATCACCATGAATACCTTCTTTGCCCCGAAGCTGCGCGCGCTTCAAGCCGTTCTTTCATTTGCGCTGCTGGCCGGCGGTGCGTTATCGCCAGCGCAAGCTGCCGATGCCGGCGTGTGGACGCCCAGCTGGACAGCCAGCCCGCAACCCATCTGGAGCAGCGACTTTGTGCTGCCCCTGGGTCTTCCGGCCACACTGCGCGACCAGACGGTGCGCCAGACCGTCCGGGCCAGCGTGGGCGGCTCGCGTGTGCGCATCGTGCTGTCTAACGAATACGGTGCGCAGGCCTTGCAGATCGGCGCGGCCCAGATAGCGCCCGCCGAAGGAACCGGCAACGCACTGACATTCGGCGGTCAACAATCGGTCACCGTGCCGGCAAGCGCTGTCGTGATGAGCGACCCGGTCGAGATGCCGGTCGCGCCGCTCAGCCGCCTGTCGGTGAGCCTCTACTTTCCGCAAACGACACCCATCACCACGATCCACTGGGACGGCCTGCAGCCCGCGCAGATTGCGGCGGGTAACGCCGTGAACGCGACTGCGCTCAAGGCCGACAGCACGGTGAACAGCCGTCTCTTCCTCAGCGCCGTGCTGATGGAGGCCGAACGCGGTACGCGCACTGTGGTGGCCTTTGGCGATTCCATCACCGACGGCGCGGCCTCCACACCCGGCACCGACCAGCGCTGGCCCGACTTTCTGGCGCGCCGCCTGGCCGGGCACAACGTGGCTGTGATCAATGCCGGCATCTCGGGCGGGCGCGTGCTGAAGAACCACATGGGGCCCAATGCACTCGCACGCTTTGAGCGCGACGTGCTGAACCAGCCCGGCATCCGCAGCGTGGTGCTGCTCATGGGCATCAACGACATCAGCTGGCCCGGCAGCACGTTTGAACCCCAAGAGCCGGCCACGCAGGCCGACGCGCTGATGGCCGGTTACCGCCAGCTGATCACCCGCGCCAAAAGCCGCGGCGTGCGCATCGTGGGCGCCACGCTGACGCCCTTCGAAGGTGCGCTGACCATGCCGGGCTCGCCGATTGCGAATTACCACAGCCCTGCCAAAGACGCTGTGCGCCAGCGCATCAACAGCTGGATACGCAGCAGCGGCGAGTTTGATGCGGTGCTGGATTTCGATGCGGTCGTGCGAGACCCGCAGAACCCGCTGCGCATCCTGCCCGCCTATGACTCGGGCGACCATTTGCACCTGGGGGATGCCGGCAACAAGGCGGTGGCCGAATCCATCGACCTGAAGTTGCTACTGGGCGAGCGATAGCCTTACCGCTCAGCCGCCCACCACCAGCCGCAAACCGGGCATCAGGCTTTCGGTCTCAGCGCGCCGCTGCAGCGCCATGCGCATGTTCATCTGCGCCACCTCGGTGTGTTCCACCGCCAGCGCCTGCGCACGCGCACCCTCACCCGCCTTGAGCGCCGCGAACAGCATGTGGTGCTGGCGATGCGCGTAGTGCATCCAGTCGCGGTCCTGCTCCAGCGTCGACTGCATGGGCAGCATCGCTGACGCCGAAGCAAAGGGCAGCTTGTCGTTGAGTTCGATGGCGCGCTGCAAGGCACGGTTGCCGCTGGCCTCCAGGATGAGCGCGTGGAAGCGGTCGTTCATCGCCGCATAGGCCGCGTAGTTGTCATAGCCCAGTGGGTTGGCGGCCAGCGCGCGGTCGCCTTCGTCCAGGCAGGACTGCAAATCCAGCTGCAGCTGCCGCGACAAGCCGTGCTCGGCCACCAGCCGCGCCGCCATGCCTTCAAGATGGCCGCGCACCGCAATCGCATCGGCCACTTCACGCGGTGTGAACTGGCGCACCAGGTATTTGCCGGTGTCGTTGGCTTCGACCAGGCCTTCCTGCTCCAGCGTGACCAGCGCGGCCCGCACCGGCGTGCGCGAGGCGCCCAGGCGCTCGGCCAATTGCTGCTCGGCCAGGCGCTGGCCGGGCTCAAACTCGCCGCGCAGGATCAAATCGCGCAACTGCATCAAAACGGTTTCTTGCAAGTTCATGGTCATGAATGTACACTGAATTTTAATTTCGGTATACCGTTTTAAAGACCACCCATGAACGCTGAACAAAATGAGTTGTTGACCCGCATCACGCCGGGCACGCCCTGCGGCAAGCTGCTGCGCCAGTACTGGCAGCCCGCCGCGCTGGTGGATGAATTCAACCCGGCGCTGGACCCGCGCATGGGCATCCGCCCGGTCAAGGCGATCAAGCTGTTCGGCCAGGACCTGGTGCTGTTCAAGGACGCCTCCGGCGACTGGGGCCTGCTGGACCGCGACTGCGCACACCGCGGCGCCGACCTGTCGTTTGGCCGGCGTGAAAGCGCAGCGCAAGGCGGCGGCCTGCGCTGCCCTTTTCACGGCTGGAAGTTCGCCACCGACGGCCGCTGCCTGGAGACGCCGGCCGAACCCACCGGCAGCAAGCTCTGCGAACGCATACGCCAGCGCAGCTACCCCGTGATTGAAAAAGCCGGCGTGCTGTTTGCCTGGCTGGGCGACGAAGGCAGCACGCCGCCGCCCTTCCCGGCCTTTGACTGCTTTGCCGCGCCGGCCACGCACAGCTTTGCCTTCAAGGGTTTGTGGAACGCCAACTGGCTGCAGGCCTTTGAGGTGGGCATAGACCCGGCGCACCCGTCCTTTCTGCACCGCTTTTTGCAGGACGACCCGCTGGCCGAAATCGGCGACAACCCGGCAGGCAAACAGTTTCGCAGCGCCAGCGCGGGCAGCAAAGACGGCGAGCAATGGCCGATGACGCGCATCATGCGCGAGTTCGCCCAGCCCGACATCAGCTTTGAGAGCAAGCCCTGGGGCATGCAGCTGACGGCCCTGCGCGCCATGACCGACAAGCTGACCCACGTGCGCGTGACCAACGCCATCTTCCCGGCCACCTTTGTGATCCCGCTGTCGGAGACCATGACGATCACGCAGATGCACGTGCCGGTGGACGACACGCACACCTACTGGTACACCTTCTTCACCAGCTTTTCCGGTCCGCTGGACCGCGAGAGCATGCGCGCGCAACGCCAGCAGTTCATCGCCCTGCCCGACTACATCCCCAAGGCCGGCCGCCACAACAACTGGGGCTTTAACGCCGAAGAGCAGATGAGCACCACTTACCTGGGCATGGGCGAAGAAGACATCAATGTGCACGACCAGTGGGCCGTAGAAAGCATGGGTGAAATCCAGGACCGCACGCGCGAACACCTGGGCACATCGGACAAGGTCATCATGGCCAACCGGCGCGTGCTGCTCAAGGCGATCGAGACGGTGCAAAACGGCGGCGTGGCGCCCGGTATTGCCGACCCTGCGCTGGCTGCGGCGATCACCGGCCCCGATACCGTCGACGGCATTGCGCCGGCCGGTGAATGGGCCCAGTGGTGGCAGCAAACTGCGGACGCCAAGCGCAAAGGCGCACCGTGGCTGGGGGCCAAGGCCGCCGCCGACACACCCAGCACCGTCGCACAGCCATGAGCAGCTTTGCGGCGCAATGCGGTGTGCACGACGCCGCGAGGCAGGCCGCGCTGGCGGAGGCCACGCGGCGCATTGAGGCGCGCGGACTGGAGCTGGTGCGTTTTGCCTGGTGCGACCTGCACGGCATGCTGCGCGGCAAGACGCTGGTGGCCTCTGCCGCTGCAGAGGCCATGACGGGCGGCGTGGGGATGGTGAGCACGCTGCTGCTCAAAGACACCGCCGACCGCACCGCCTACAAGGTGTTTGAAGCCGGCGGCGCGGCCGGGTTACCGGGCTTTGAATTCGGCGGCAATGTGATGCTGCTGGCCGACCCGGCGAGCTTCAAGGAATTGCCGTGGGCCGACAAAACCGGCTGGGTGCAATGCCAGCCGTGGTTTCCCGATGGCCGCCCGGTCGAGCTCGACACGCGCCGGGTGCTGCAAAGCGCGCTCGCCAAACTGGCTGAAGCCGGCTACGGCATGAAGTGCGGGCTCGAAATCGAATTTCACATCTACCGGATGACCGATAAGGGCAACAACCCCCAGCTCGATCCGGCGCTGGCCGACTGGCCTGGCTTGCCGCCCGAGGTCAGCATGATCCACCCCGGTTACCACCTGCTGTCGGAGCAGTGGGCGGACCTGGCCGAAGAGCCGCTGCGCATCGTGCAGCGCACGGCGCAGGCGCTGGGCCTGCCGCTGCTGTCGCTGGAGATCGAACTCGGCCCCAGCCAGGTCGAAGCGGTGTTTGATGCGACTGACGCAATGGCCGCCGCCGACAACATGGTGCTGTTTCGCAGTGCGGTCAAACAGGCGTTGCGGCGCGCCGGTTACCACGCCACCTTTATGTGCCGGCCGCCCTTTCCGAACATCATGTCCAGCGGCTGGCATTTGCACCAGTCGCTGGTCGACCTGAAAACCGGCGACAACCTGTTCAAGCGCAGCAGCCCCGCCGCCGGCAGCACGCCGGCCGATGCGCAACACACCCTGTCGGAAGTGGGTGAGCAGTACCTGGCCGGTTTGCTGGCGCATGCGCGCGGCATGACGGCGTTTTGCACGCCGACCATCAATGGCTTCGGCCGCTTTCGGCCCAACGCACTGGCGCCGCAATCCATCCTGTGGGGCCGCGACAACCGCGGCGCCATGCTGCGTGTGGTGGGCCAGTGCAATGACAAGGGCACGCGCATCGAAAACCGCCTCGGTGAGCCGGCGGCCAATCCCTATCTTTATCTCGCCTCGCAGATCCATGCCGGGCTGGACGGCATCACCCGCCGCCTCAAAGCGCCGCCGGCCACCGATGCGCCGTACGGCACAGCGGCAGAAAAAATCCCCACCAGCCTGGGCGAAGCGCTGGACGCGCTGAAAGCCGACACTGCGTTGACGGCGGCCTTCGGCGACACTTTTATCAGTAGCCTCACCCGCATCAAACAAGCCGAAATCGCCCGCCATGCCGACGCCGAAGACAAGGACGACTGGCAGCGCCGAGAATATTTCAGCCGGATCTAATACCACCTCATGACAACCATTACTATCAATTTAATAGCAACAGGCGGAAGCACCACGCGGATCAGCGGCAAGATTGGCAAAAGTTTGATGGAAGCGGCCGTTTCTGCCGGTGTTGACGGCATCGCTGCCGACTGCGGCGGGCTGCTGACCTGCGCGACCTGCCATGTGTACGTGCAGGAGCCTTTTGCCTCGGACGCCGGCAGCTTGCCGCCCCCCGACGGTGAAGAACTCGGCATGATGGAATTTACCGCCGCGCCGCGCATGCCCACGAGCCGCCTGAGCTGCCAGATCAAGCTCACGCCCGCGCTGGACGGTTTGACGGTAGAGTTGCCGGCTACCCAATACTAATAATCCGACATAACGACAGGAGTTTTTTCATGATTCTCGAACTCGCCGACATCCGCATCCAGCCCGGCCAGCAAGCCGCCTTTGACGAAGCCATCCAGCGCGGCATCAAGGACGTGATTTCCAAAGCCAAGGGCTTTCAGGGCTACAAGGTCAACAAAGGCATTGAAAGCCCCGAGCGCTACATCCTGCAGATCTTCTGGGACACACTGGAAAACCACACGGTCGACTTCCGCCAGTCGCCCGCCTTCGCCGACTGGCGCGCCATCGTCGGGCCGTTTTTTGCGGGGCCGCCTACCGTCGAGCATTTCGACCTGCTGGCCAAGTCGAACTGAACAAGACACGCACAAACAAAAACGGGGCTTTTCAGCCCCGTTTTTTATGTAATTTGCTTAGCCGCCTTATTACTTGGCGTCGTTTTCGTGCCCTGCGACCAGCTTGGTCAGCAGGATGCCGAGTTGAACCCGCTCGTCCGCGTCTAACGGCGACAGGATGCGCTGCTGGGTCTTGCCCACTGCCCGCTTCATCTGCAGTGCGACTTTTTCGCCTTCCGGCGTGTTCCAGAGCAGCTTGCGGCGCTTGTCCTGCGGATCAGCCTCGCGCTTGACCCAGCCTTTGGCCTCCAGCCGGCCAATGACGGAGCCGAAGGTGGCCGGGTCAAAGGCAACACGGCCCGACAGCGTGATCTGGTCTTCGCCGGGGTCGTCCATCAGCGCGTTGAGGATCGCAAACTGCACCGGAGTGGCGTCAAAACCCGCCGTCTCCTCCATGAAGATCGCGACTGCCAACTGCTGCGCGCGCCGGATCAGGTGCCCGGGCGCTTCTCCAAAGTTGAAACTTTTTGCCATTTGTCGAGTTTAACGTTCGGTTTTGCGATTCAGGGTATCTACTATGCCAAGTATTAATAAGTATACTTATCATTAACGCCTTCACAGCAGATCCATGGCTCCATTCCCGGCTTACTTTTACCACTATGGCACACACATCTCCCCTCATCATCTCGGGCGGCGGCATCGGCGGGCTGGCTGCGGCCATGGTGCTCGCGCAGGACGGCCATCCGGTGACATTGCTGGAGCAGGCGGCGAGCTTCGGTGAGATCGGCGCCGGCATCCAGCTGGGGCCGAATATCTTTCGCATGTTCGACTACCTGGGCCTGACCGAAGCCATCAACCGAGTGGCCTTCTTCCCGCCCGGCCTGGGCATGAACGATGTGCGCACCGGCGAAAAAGTCGTTCGTGTGCCGCTGGGCGATGTGGCGCGCGCCACTTACGGTTTTCCTTACGGCGTGATCTACCGCGCCGACCTGCACCAGGTGTTCCTGGACGCCAGCCGCGCCCAGCCCAATGTCACCCTGCGCACCAGCGCCAAGGTGGAGTCGTTCAACCAGACCGCGGACGGCGTGACCGTGCAGCTCGAAGGCGGTGAAGTCGTTGAAGGCCGCGCGCTGATCGGCGCCGACGGCATGTGGAGCCGCATCCGCGAAGCGGTGGTAGGCGACGGCAAGCCCCGCGTGTCCGGCCACATCGCCTACCGCGCGGTGCTCAAGCGCGAAGATGTCCCCGCCCACCTGTGGAGCGACGACGTGCTGCTCTGGGGCGGCGAAAAAACCCATTTGGTGCACTACCCGCTGCGCCGCGGCGAGCTGTTCAACCTGGTGGCGGTTTTCCACAGCAACAAATACGACGAAGGCTGGAACACCTTTGGTGACACCGCCGAGCTCAACGAGCGTTTTGCCGACGCCTGCCCGCAAGTCAAGGAGCTGCTGGGCAAGATCGAGACCTGGAAGATGTGGGTGCTGTGCGACCGCGAACCGGTGAAGAACTGGACCGACAAGCGCGTGACCCTGCTGGGCGACGCCGCCCACCCCATGCTGCAGTACCTGGCGCAAGGCGCCGGCCAGGCGATTGAAGACGCGGTCGTGCTGCGCGAGGCGCTGCGCCATACCCGCGGCGACGTGGAAAGGGCCTTCCAGAAGTACCAGGAAAAGCGCTATTTGCGCACCGGCCGCGTGCAACTGACGGCACGTTTCTACGGCGACATCTACCATGCAGCCGGCGTGCAACGCGAGCTGCGCAACCAGATGTTCCAGAGCGGCACCGAGAGCGCCGGCTTCGCTGGTTTGAAGTGGATGTACGACGGGATCGAGCCGTCAAAACTGTTCCAATAAAGCTTTCAAAGCTTCCGGGACCCTCATGAAATTTCCGTCTTTTTTACGGCCGATTGCTATATTTTTAATAGCGGCATGTGCATGCAGCACCTGGGCTGCAGGCCAAAAAGACTTAAAAAATACCGGTGACTGGCCAAACCGCCCGCTGCGCATCCTGGTGGGCTTTCCGGGCGGCTCCACACCCGACATGGCGGCCCGCACCTTGGCCGAACCCCTGAGCCGCGCGCTGGGGCAGCCGGTGATCATCGAGAACAAACCCGGCGCGTCCGGCAACGTCGCGGCCGACCAGGTCGCCAAGGCCACGGACGACCACACACTGGGCGTCGTCATCAACGGCAACCTCACCTCGGCCAGGCTGCTGTACCCCAAGCTGCCTTACGACCCGGCCAAAGACTTTGCGCCGATTTCGCTGCTGGCCACCGCACCGCTGATGCTGGTGGCGCCGGCCAGCGAGCCTGGCGGCACAGAATTCTTCACCGCTGCGCGCAAAGGCGGCAGCCAGTGGAACTACGGCTCGGTCGGCAACGGCTCGGTCGCCCACCTGGGCATGGAGCTGCTGAAAAGCCGCATGCCCGGCCTTACGCCCGTGCACGTGCCCTTTGCCGGCAACCCGCAGGTGGTCACCGCCATGCTGGGCGGCCAGATCCAGATGGCGCTGATCCCGCCCGGCGTGGCCATGCCGCATGTGCGCGCGGGCAAGCTCAAGGCCATCGGCCTGGCCGGCGGGCGCTCGCCGCTGGTGCCCGACGTGCCGCCGCTGGCCGATGCCGGCGTGACGAATGTCAACCTCGAAGTGTGGACGGCGCTGATCGGCCCCGCGAGCCTCTCGAAAGCCGCACAGGCCCGGCTCGCGCGGGAAGTGCCGCGCATCATCCGCGACGCCGACACACGGCAAAAATTGTTCAACCAGGGCTGGCAGGCCGTGGGCACTTCGCCTGACGGCCTCAGAAGCCGCGTGAAGGAAGAAGCTGCGATTCTGGGCGGCATCATCCAGGCGCGCGGTATCGCACTTGAATAAGCCGCTGAAGACAGCCATGCCCACCCTGAACGATTTCAACAACCATTTTCCAAACGGCGATCTTTAACCCAAGACTGGACACCCCATGGACATGACGCCCCCACCCGCAGCGCCCAACAGCGCGGCACGCAAAGCTTTTTACGACGCCATTTCGGCGCACAGCATGACGCCGCTGTGGGAAGTGCTGCATGCGCTGGTGCCGCAGTCGCCCAGCACGCCGTGCCAGCCGGCGCTGTGGAAGTACGCCGACGTGCACCCTTTCCTGATGCAGTCGGGCCAGCTGATCACGGCGGAAGAAGCCGTGCGCCGCGTGCTGATCCTGGAGAACCCGGGCCTGCGCGGCCAGTCGTGCATCACGCAGTCGCTGTATGCGGGCCTGCAGGTGATCATGCCGGGCGAGATCGCGCCCAGCCACCGCCACACACAAAGCGCGCTGCGCTTTGTCGTGGAAGGCCACGGCGCCTTCACCGCGGTGGACGGCGAACGCACACAAATGAAACCGGGCGACTTCATCATCACCCCGAACTGGACCTGGCACGACCACGGCCACGAAGGCCGCATGGAATCGGATACGCCGGTGGTCTGGCTGGACGGCCTGGACATTCCCATGCTGCGTTTCTTCGATGCGGGCTTTGCCGAAAACGGCACGGCCAAACAGCAGGAAGTTACCAAGCCCCAGGGCATCAGCACGCATCGCTACGGCGCCAACATGCTTCCCATGCGCTATGACGCGCCTTTTGGCGGCAAGACCTCGCCCATCTTCAGCTACCCCTACGACCGCACGCGCGAGACCCTGCACCAGCTGGAAACCCACGCCGACATCGACGCCTGGGACGGCGTGAAGCTGCGCTATGTGAACCCGGCCACCGGCGGCTCGCCCATGCCCACCATGGCCACCTTCATGCAGCGCCTGCCAGCAGGCTTTACCGGCAAGGCCTGGCGCCAGACCGACGGCGCCGTTTTCAGCGTGGTCGAAGGCAGCGGTTCCGTCGTCATTGAGCGTGACGGCAAGACCTCGACTTTTGAGTTTGGCCCCAGGGACCATTTTGTGATTCCGTCGTGGCACACTGCGCAATTGCGTTCGGCGCAAGGTTGTGTGCTGTTCAGTTTTTCAGACCGCCCGGTGCATCAGGCACTGGGCATACACAGAGAAGAAAGGTTGTCATGAGTTTTGTCATCACCCCACCGGCGGCAGTGTCCGTCCCCGTCGTCGGCACCAAGGACCGTTTCCCGGTCAACCGCATTTATTGCGTGGGCCGCAACTACGAAGAGCACGCCAAGGAGATGGGTTTCACCGGCCGCGAGCCGCCCTTCTTCTTCCTCAAACCCGCCAACGCCGCTGTCGTGGTGGAGGCCGGCGCCACCGGCACCATCCCCTACCCGTCACTCACCAAAAACCTGCACCATGAAATCGAGCTGGTCGTGGCCATCGGCACGGGCGGCAAAAACATCAAGGCGGCCGACGCGCAAAAACACATTTACGGTTACGCCGTGGGCCTGGACATGACGCGCCGCGACCTGCAAGGCGAGATGAAGAAACAAGGCCGCCCCTGGTGCATCGGCAAGGCGTATGACGACTCCGCACCCATCGGCCCCATCACGCCCGCGGCCCAGGCCGGCGACGTGGCCAATGCCGAGCTGTACATCCAGGTCAACGGCAAGGACCGCCAGCGCAGCAATGTTTCCAAGCTGATCTGGAACATCGCCGAAACCATCGAGCACCTGTCGGCCGCCTGGGAGCTGCAGCCCGGCGACCTGATCTACACCGGAACGCCCGAAGGCGTGAACGCCGTGGTCTCGGGCGACACCATGGTGGGCGGTGTGGCGGGCCTGGAAACGCTGACCGTCAAGGTCGCGTAAGCGGCCAGCGCGCCGCGCTGCGCCGCTCACGCGCGTGCCCAAGAGACCGGAACAAACGGCCGCGCTGTGCGGCCGTTTTGCATGGCGGGAAGCGGTGGCGGCGGCTTGCGCGATGACCGCACACCTGTTTTAATCACCGCGCAATTACCCGTGCCTCTTCGGGTAAGCCGCCTGCCCGGACCAAGCTGCAATTCCCATAATCGGCCCATGCAGTTTGGGGACGCTCCCCCAGACCCTGCCCTGTTTTTCGGAGACCTTTTTTGAAAATCCTGGAGTCCCTTGCAAAACTCTGCGCCGTGCTGGCCGGCGTGCTGCTCACAGCCATCACCCTGATGACCTGTGCCAGCCTGATCGGCCGCAACCTGTTCGGCGTCACGCTGGCCGGCGACTTTGAACTCACCGGCGTCGTCACCGGCGCGGCCATTGCGCTCTTCATGCCTTTTTGCCAGGTCCAGCGCGGCAACATCATCGTGGACTTCTTCACGGCCAAACTGGGCCCGTCGTCCACCGACAGGCTGGACCGCTTCGGCGCGCTGCTGCTGGGCCTGGTGTTCGCGCTGCTGGCGTGGCGCACCGTGCTGGGCGGCCTCAACTCCTACAACACCCACTCGGAGACCCAGATCCTGGGCTTCCCGGAATGGGTGACCTATGCGGCCATGGTTCCGCCTTTTGTGCTGGCCTGCGTGATCGGGGTTTACCAATCCCTGTTCGGCTTCGGCGACGCCCATGAGCCGCACAATCCGCTGAACGATCTGGAGGCGCAGGTATGAGCGCCATCACACTCGCCCTGCTGATTTTCGGCGTCATGCTGGTCTTCATGGCCGTGCGCGTACCGATTGCCATCGCCATGTTCGCCGCAGGCGGCATCGGCTATGTGATGCAGACCGGCTGGGGGCCGTTTTCGAGCTTCCTCAACACGCAGGCCTTCGCGCGCTTTGCCAGCTACGACCTGTCGGTGATCCCGCTGTTCATCCTGATGGGGCACTTCGCGACGCAAGGGGGCATCAGCCGCGCCCTCTTCGGCTTTGCGGCCGGCGTGATGGGCCGCTTCAAGGGCGGACTGGCCATGGCCTCCATCCTCGCGTGCGCGGCGTTCGGCGCCATCTGCGGCTCCTCGGTGGCCACGGCCGCCACCATCACCGGCGTCGCGCTGCCCGAGATGAAGCGCCACGGCTATTCGGGCCGGCTGGCCACCGGCACGCTGGCTGCCGGCGGCACGCTGGGCATCCTGATCCCGCCTTCGGTGCCGCTGGTGATTTACGCCATCCTCACCGAGCAGAACATCGCCAAGCTGTTTGCCGCGGCCATGGTGCCGGGCATCATCGCGATGATCGGCTACATGGTGGCGATTGCCATTTACGTGCGCGTGGTGCCCGGGCAGGCGCCCGAGGTGGATAACGACAGGCCGCCGCTGACGCTGGCTTCCCTGCTGGGCATATTGCCGATTGCCATCATCTTTGTCATCGTCTTCGGCGGCATTTACGGCGGGCTCTTCACGCCCACCGAAGGCGCCGCGGTGGGCGCGGCCGCCACCTTTGTGGCCGCATTGCTCAAGCGTGAGATCACCTGGGCCAAGTTCAAGCTGTGCTTTTATGCCACAGCCGAAAGCTCGGCCATGATCTTCCTGATCTTCATCGGCGCCGACCTGATGAACTCCGCACTGGCGCTGACGCAAGTGCCCAACCAGCTGGCCGGCGTGGTCGGCGGCTGGGGCCTGTCGCCGCTGATGGTGGTCACGGCCATCCTGCTGTTTTACGTGGTGCTGGGCGCGGTGATGGACGAGCTGTCCATGCTGCTGCTGACGATCCCGATTTTCTTCCCCATGGTGATGGGCCTGGACTTCGGCATGAGCAAGGAATCCACCGCGATCTGGTTCGGCATCATGGTGCTGATGACCGTCGGCTTCGGCATGCTGGCGCCGCCGGTGGGGCTGAATGTCTATGTGGTCAACGGCCTGGCCAAAGACGTGCCCATCAGCGAAAGTTACAAAGGCGTCATGCCCTTCCTCATCAGCGACACCCTGCGCACCATCCTGCTGCTGCTGTTCCCCGGCATATCGCTGTGGCTGGTGAAATACATCAGCTAGATATCGGCCCTGGCGACAGGCCTAGGGCTTTTACCGCTTCTCAAACCGACCCGCCTGCCTTAAGTTACTTACATTGTTCACAGGAGACACGACATGATTCAGCGACGAACCCTTCTTAAAACCGGCGCCGCCGCGGCGCTCGGCACACCGGCCCTCTCCGGCCTGGCCCAGCAGGCCGTGACACTGAAGTTCCACACCTTCATGTCGCCCTCGTCCAATGTCTGGCTCGCCATGCACAAGCCCTGGATGGACAAGGTCGAAAAAGAATCCGGCGGCCGTATCAAGTTTGAAGGCTACCCCGCCATGCAGCTGGGCGGTACGCCCGTGCAGCTTTACGACCAGGCCAAGGACGGCGTGGTCGACGTGGTGTGGACATTGCCCGGCAACACCGCAGGGCGCTTCCCGCGCATCGAGGTGTTTGAGCTGCCTTTCATGATGTCCAACGCCGAAGCGACGTCCAAGGCGTACTGGGAGTACGTGCAGACGATGGCGCCGGACGAGTTCAAGGACACGCAGGTGCTGGCGCTGCAGGTGCACGGCCCCGGCGTGATCCACACGGTCGACAAGCCCGTGAAATCGATTGCCGACATGCGCGGCCTCAAGCTGCGCGCTCCGACGCGCCAGGTGACCAAGCTGATGGGCGTGCTGGGCGCGACGCCGGTCGGCATGCCGCTGCCGCAGATTCCCGACGCGCTGAGCAAGGGCACCATCACCGGCTGCGTGATTCCCTGGGAAGTCGTGCCCTCGGTCAAGGTCAACGAGCTCACCAAGTTCCACGCCGAGTTCGACCCCGCCGGCGGCAGCCTCTACACCACCACGTTTGTGATGGCGATGAACAAGGCCAAGTACAACTCGCTGGCGCCCGACCTCAAGAAGGTCATCGACAACAACTCCGGCATGGCCACCTCGGCCTGGCTGGGCAAGGTGCAGCAGGGCAACGACGTGCCGGGCCGCAAGACCGCCAGCGACCGCGGCAACACCATCTACACCGTGAGCCCCGCCGAAGCGCAGGAGTTCCGGCGCAAATCCCGCACGGTGGAAGTCGAGTGGGTCGAAGACATGAACAAGAAGGGCTTTGACGGCAAGAAGCTGCTGGACACGGCCCGCAGCCTGATCGAAAAGCACACCAAGACGACCAAGGCCTGATCAGGAGGCCGCGCCGGGTGCGCACTCATTCAGAGAACCGGGCCCGGGCCCGGTTTTTTTACGCCTCCTGTTTTTATATGTTTTAGGCCTCCAGCCCAATAAGCACCTTGGGAAGCAGCTATCAACTTCATAGCAGACCGCCTACCGGAAAACCTGTGCGGCAAGCCGGGTTACTGCGGCCGCGCCTTCGGCCATGGCCCGCCTGCATAAGAATCCACCCCTCACCACCCCATCCTTTCATTCAATCAAGGGAGTCATTTCATGCCACGCTCTTTGAAAACCCTGGCCGCTGCGATCCTCGTCTCCAGCCTGGCAGCCTTCACCTTGCCGGCTTTGGCCGCCGGCCCCATGGTCAAAACCCAGGCGCCCGGCTACTACCGCCTGGCGCTTGGTGATTTTGAAGTCACCGCCCTGTCGGACGGCACGCTCAAGCTGCCCATGAAAGAGCTGCTCACCAACACGACACCGGCCAGGGTTGGCGCAGCGCTCAAGCGCGCCTTCCTGCCTGACGCAGTCGAAACCTCCTTCAATGCCTTCCTCGTCAACACCGGCAGCAAGCTGGTGCTGATCGACACGGGCGCCTCAAACCTCTTCGGCCCGACGCTGGGCAGCCTGCAGGCCAACCTCAAGGCCTCCGGCTACCAGCCCGAGCAGGTCGACGAGATCTACATCACCCACCTGCACCCCGACCACGTGGGCGGCCTGGTGGTGAACGGCGCCATGGCCTTCCCGAATGCGGTGGTCCGCGTGGACAAGGCAGACACCGACTTCTGGCTGGACGAAGCGAAGATGAACGCTGCACCCAAAGAGTCGCAAGCTTTCTTCCAGGGCGCCATGACCTCCCTCAAGCCCTATGCCGCGGCCGGCAAACTCAAGACCTTTGAAGGCGCGACCGAGCTCGTGCCCGGCGTCAAGGCGCAGCCTGCGCACGGCCACACCGCCGGCCACAACGTGTATGTGGTGGAAAGCAAGGGCGAAAAACTGGTGCTGTGGGGCGACCTGATGCACCTGGCGGCCATGCAGTTCGACAACCCCGAAGTCACCATCAAGTTCGACACCGAATCGCCCAACGCAGCCAAAGAGCGCGCGAAGGCCTACGCCGATGCCGCCAAAAATGGCTACCTGGTCGGTGCGGCGCATATCGCCTTTCCCGGCCTGGGCCATGTGCGCAAAGGCGCGGGCAAGGCCTACACCTGGATTCCGGTGAACTATTCGTCACTCAAATAAGGTTAGTGAATGAAATAGGCCTCCAGCCCAATACCCGTCTTGGTATGCAGCTATATTTTTGATAGCGTCCAGGCAAGCGCGCCACACACCGGAGCGGGCCTTGCCCGGTGCAAAGCCGCTACACTCATTCGATGCAACGCCCGCCCCTGAACCACTGCCGCGTCTGCGGCACCGCCGTCGTTTATCGCTTGCCGGATGACGGCGACACCAAGGAGCGGGCCGTCTGCCCCGCCTGCAACACCGTCCACTACGAAAACCCGCTCAATGTCGTCGGCACCGTGCCCAGCTGGGGCGAAGACGGCGCGCAGGTTTTGCTCTGCAAACGCAACATCGAACCGCGCCGGGGCAAGTGGACATTACCCGCCGGCTTCATGGAGCTGGGCGAAACCACGGCGCAAGGCGCGGCCCGCGAGACCGATGAAGAGGCCGGCGCCCGGTATGAAATGCTGGGCCTTTTCACCGTCATGAACGTGGTGCGTGTGGGGCAGGTGCACATGTACTACCGGGCACGGCTTTTGAGTACCGAGTTCGACCCGGGCCATGAAACCATGGAAGCAAAGCTGTTCACCGAGGCCGAAATCCCCTGGGACGAAATCGCCTTCAAGACGGTCAAGCAAACGCTGGAGCAGTATTTCGAAGACCGCCGCAAGGGCGCCTACGGCATCCATTCGTTTGATATTGAATGAGCCGGGGCCGTCAAAGCGCCCAGTAAAATTTCCCTGAGCGGCCTTTGGCCCTCGTCACCTGGCCGTCAGCCGGCCTCTCTTCTTCCAACCCCCTTCCCCGGATTCCATGTTCAACACCGCAATCTTTTTCCGCATTGCCGACGATTTTGTGCTTCCACCGCTGGAAGCGCTTGAAGAAATTTTCCAGTCCCACCGTTTTGTGCCTTGCGGCGCGACAGAGCCCGAGTCCAGCGGCTGGGTGCCGCCGCGCGGCAACAAGAGCACCGTGCTGCTCGAAAGTGTGGGCCGCCAGCTGATCGCCCGCCTGTGCACCGAGCGCCGCCCCGTGCCGTCGTCCGCCGTCAAGGCTGCGGTGGAAGAGCGCATTGAAAAGTACAAGGAAGAAACCGGCCGCGAGCGCGTCGGCGCCAAGATCAAGAAAGAGTTCAAGCAGGAGGTCATGCTGGACCTGCTGCCGCGCGCTTTTACCAAACGCTCGACGACGACGCTCTGGATCGACATGGCCAACAAGTTCCTGGTGGTCGACGCCGGCAACCTCACCGGCGCCGACAAGATCGTGAGCTACCTGGTGGAAGCGTTGAGCGAGGTGCCCGGCGCCCTGCCCGGCCTGAAAGCCAGCCCGATCCAGACGCAGATGTCCGCCGCGGCGGCGATGTCGCACTGGCTGTCGACCCGCGAAGCGCCATACAACTTCTCGGTCGACCGCGACTGCGAACTCAAGACGCCGGACGACCAGAAATCCACCGTGCGCTATTCACGCCACACGCTGGAAATCGACGAAGTGGCCCAACACATTGCCGCCGGCAAGGTGCCGACGCAACTGGCCATGACGTGGAACGAGCGCGTGTCTTTTGTGCTGACGGAAACCGCGCAACTCAAAAAACTCAAGCTGCTGGATGTGGTGCTGGACGGCGTGCAGGAAAGCGGCAAGGATGACGACGGGTTTGACACCGACGCGGCCATCATCACGGGCGAGCTGTCGTCGCTGATCCCCGACCTGCTGGATGCGCTGGGCGGCGAGCTGGGCGATGAGGAGGCTTCAGGCGAGCCCGAAGCACCGGCCGCGAAGGACCTGGCGCCCGAGCCCGCCTGACCCTGCCCGCGCGGGGGCTCCGGCCCTGGCACTCAGGGTTTTCCGGGGGTTGAGAATGCGGACGGAAAACTTATCTGACCCAATAAGCATCTTGCCGTTCAGGTGGGTGCCGCCCACACCTACACAAGGCCACCACCACCATGCCCAAGCCCCAACACATCGGCATCGTCGGCTGCTCCGCGGAAGGCGCAGCGCTTTGCTACCAAACCATCTGCGCGGAAGGCGCCAAACACCTGGGCCCGCACGCCCATCCCGAGGTGTCGATGCACACGCCTTCGCTGTCGGACTATATGGCGCACATCTACCGGGATGATTGGCAGGGTGTCGGCGACGTCATGCTGGCTTCGGCGCACAAGCTCGCCAAAACGGGCGCCGATTTCCTGGTGTGCCCCGACAACACCATCCACCAGGCGTTTGCCTATGTGCAGGAGCGCTCACCGTTGCCGTGGCTGCACATTGCAGAAGTCGTCGCCGAAGAAGCCGCACGGCGCGGATACCGCCGCATCGGCATCACCGGCACCCGCTGGCTGACGAACAGCGAGGTATACCCCGAAAAACTCACAGCGCGCGGGCTGCAGTATTTGCGCCCTACTGATGCCGAGCGAGACGAGATCAACCGCATCATCATGGATGAGCTGGTCTACGGCGTCTTCAAGCCCGAGGCGATTGGGTATTTCCAGCAAGTGATGGCGCGCATGAAAAGCGAGGGCTGCGACGCCGTCGTGCTGGGCTGCACGGAGATCCCGCTCATCATGAGCGACGCCAATTCGCCGCTGCCAACGCTGGATTCGACACGCCTGCTAGCACGGGCCGCGCTGGGGCGGGCTACGCGGGGCATCACAAGCGCAGCGTGAGCTGTTGAGCCGTCGGGTCGCTTGGCCTGCTGCCCTTTGCTATTTTTTCTTTGCCTTGCGCAAAGTGCTCTCGCGATTTCTGGCCCGCCAATGAAAAAAGGTTAGCAGGCACTACTTTGCCAACCCTAATCAGTATTGTGTGAAACGCTTGAATGATCACCGGCCACCCGCATGAAAGCTAAGTCTTAAGCGGCGCTGAACATTACAATACCGCAGTTCATATAAGGCCATCTCCCATAAACGCATAACGGCTGCCTATAGGACCTCAAATATGGCGCGGCAGGCCCTTTCACGCTTTCGGAATTTGGTTTAAACAAACCGGATTTCCTGCATGTTGTTTAACTCCTACGTCTTTATCTTCGGCTTTCTGCCGATCACTCTGTTCGGTTTTTTCTTTCTAGGTAGAACTAGCCATCGTCTGGCAGCGCTGTGGCTGGCAGCGGTATCGCTGTTTTTCTACGGTTGGTGGGACGAGCGCTATGTGGGGCTGCTGCTGGCATCTATCGCCTTTAACTTCGGGGCTGGTTTCCTCATTGGGCGCAGCGTACGACAGAATCATGGCACCTCGGGCCGACGTTCAAAAGTCATGTTGGCTTCAGCGATAGCAGTCAACCTGGTTTTTTTAGTCTATTTCAAATACGCCAACTTCTTTGTTGACAACCTGAACCAGGTAACCGGTGGGGTCTGGACGCTGACCAATGTGGTGTTGCCGCTCGGCATCTCGTTTTTCACCTTCACACAAATCGCTTATCTGGTCGACACCTACCAGGGCAAGGTCAAGGAATTCAACTTTATTCACTACACGTTGTTTGTGACGTATTTTCCGCACCTGATCGCGGGACCGGTGCTGCACCACAAGCAAATGATGCCGCAGTTTCGGCACTCCGTGACCTACCGGATCAGCCTGGAAAACTTCAATATCGGCTTGACCATTTTCATCATCGGACTGGCGAAGAAAGTGCTTCTGGCAGACCAGTTTGCGCTTTACGCCAACCCTGTTTTCAACGCGGCGGCCCTTGGCGGCGAACCAAAAGTGTTTGAAGCCTGGATTGGTGCGTTGGCCTATGCGCTACAGCTTTACTTCGACTTTTCTGGCTATTCCGACATGGCGATCGGCTTGTCGCGCATGCTAAACATCAAACTACCTCTCAATTTTGATTCGCCCTATAAGGCCCCCAACATCATTGAGTTCTGGCGGCGCTGGCACATGACACTGTCCACATTCCTGCGCGATTACCTCTATGTGCCACTGGGCGGTAGTCGTAAGGGTGTTCCGCGTCGCTATGTCAACCTGATGATCACCATGTTGCTTGGTGGGCTCTGGCACGGTGCAGGCTGGACCTTTGTGCTGTGGGGTGGTTTGCATGGCGTGTACCTGGTGATTAACCATGGGTGGCGCAATTTGACTGGCGCGTGTGTGGCGGCTACGGGCTGGCGTGCCGTTGCAGGTATCGGCTTGACCTTTGTTGTGGTGGTCGTTGCGTGGGTGCCTTTCAGGGCGCCTGATATGGAGGTGGCGCTGCGAATGTGGGCGGGGATGGTCGGGGTCAATGGGATGTCTTTGCCCTCAAGTTTTGAGTCGAGGTTGCCTGGATTTTTCAGCATGTTCACGGTGTTTGAGGGTCTTACGCCAATGGCGGCTCTCAAAAATTGGGACGTGCTGCTCGCTATTCCCATTGGTCTGGCTATCGTGTGGGGCTTGCCAAATACTCAACAATGGATGTCGCGTTATGACCCGGCATTGGATCTTGTGCCTGTGACGCGGTTGACGTGGAAGTTGTCCAGGGTGTGTGGTGTTGCAGCCGGAGTCCTGTTTGCTCTGAGCTTATTAATGCTTACCCGCGAAAGTGCATTTCTATATTTTCAGTTTTAAGACTGATATCACTTCCATATGACCTATTTCCTGACCACACTGAGCACTGCCGCTTCTATGGTCGCTATCGCAGCCGCTTTGAACTGGACCATAGACCCCGCAGGGTTATACCGCCCGACGACATTCGGTCAACAATACGCAAAAGCGCTTATCCAGTCAGAGCATGGACTTATCCAGCCGGACTCGATGGACGAGCGGGAGTACAAGTCTGAATTGGCTAAATTCGCTGCCAACTATGACTGCGTTGTCATAGGAAGCAGTCATGTCATGCAAATTGGCAGTGAAAGAAAACATCGCTCTTTCCCTAGCTGCAAAAGCATACTGAACCTCGGTGTCTCAGGTGCAGCAATCGAAGATCACATCACACTGACTTGGTTGGCGTTGTCAAGCGGCAAGCCGCGAAAATTGATCTTCGGCATTGATCCATGGACATTTGCATACGAAAAAGATGAGCGCTGGAAAGTTCGTTTTGCAGATTCGTACCTTGCGGCTCAATCAGCGATCGGAGACTCCCCCCAGGAGGCAGCGTCTTCCAATCGTTGGAGTAGCCTCGTAAGTGCCGAATACACGTCGAGATCAATCGGTCTTCTTTCCAAAGGCACGCTAAAACCAAAAATCGAGCTTGCCCAAAACGTGGATGAAGATGTAGGTGGGAAATTTCCGATAATTTTGCAAGACGGAAGTAACGTCTACTCTTCAGAATACATTACCAGCACAATGGCTGCAAAGGTGCCTATTGGCGGAACCCCCTATAAAACCACTGGTGTGGTTAACGACTTTCGCGCAGTGACCGCCTTCATTGCTCTGCTCAAGTGGGTAAAGTCTCAGGGCGTACAACCTGTTCTATTGATGACGCCATACCATCAAAATGTCTGGCTTGTTGAAGCGTCGCCCAACGTGAAAGCCATGATTCCGACCGAGAAAATAGTTCGGGAAATTGGTCTAGATTTGGGTGTGGCGGTGATTGGCTCTTACCGCCCGGATGTTGTTAATTGCAGGTCTGGCGAGTTTTATGACTTTATGCACGCAACGGCTTCCTGTCTTGCCAAAATGACAGCAACTCCAGCGAACTGAAGTTCAGCGCTTTGAGGCTGGCTATTTGAGAAAGATGGGGATTGCTGGCCGCCATTAGCCCACTTGGTAGCTTGAATGACGGCCATCTTGCGCTGCCCATGCCACCCCAAACCGCCGCCGCACTACGTTCGTCCTCTCGCCCGCGGCGCGCAGGGATACAGGCGGAGCCGGTCCCCTAGCAACCGCGATGCGTCGCGCATGAGGCCTTCTACTAGGCGCGTTAGTAGATAGGTGCGCTTTGTTTGGCTTGCGCTCGCAAATCTGAGATTAGGCGGCAAATTGTTGTTAACCTGTTGCGGCCCATTGGCAATGTTGGCCTGTTTCACGAACGTCGCTTGGCGGGAATATTTCAATTCCACCAGCCGATATGGTCGCCCCGCTCTGGGCCTGCGCTTTCAGGGCCAGCCCCAAAAATTTTTTCCGTTCAAACCGCTGCTTGTATCCAGGCCAGGCAGGCAATAGAGTTCTTTGTACGTTATGGCAGCCTAAGCTATTGATTCGCCAATGAAAAAGCCTTCAAGAATCGCTCCTTGAAGGCCTCTGCACTATCTAATGGTCGGTGTGAAAGGATTCGAACCTTCGACCCCTTGCACCCCATGCAAGTGCGCTACCAGGCTGCGCCACACACCGAAGCCTCAGATTATAACGTGGCGCAGTGCACTTCTCAGTGGTTGTTGCCGAGCAGATCGCGAATTTCGAACAGCTCACGGCGAACCAGTTGCAGCCGTTGCTGCGCCGCCGTGCCGCTGGGAAGATCGTGGCCTTCAGGTTCGCTGTCTTCGAAGTCGGAGTGGTCGACAGAGTCTTCAAAATCTTCAAGCAGGGATTCGCCGCCTTCGAGCACTTCAACGCCGTCGAGCATGACTTCACCGTTGCGGCGCTTGTCGCGTTCGATCTGGACGATTTCCTGGAGCTTGTTGCGCGCACCGCTGATGGTGAAGCCCTGGTCGTAGAGCAAATCACGAATGCGGCGGATCATGAGCACCTCATGGTGCTGGTAGTAGCGGCGGTTGCCGCGTCTCTTCATCGGGCGCAGCTGCGTAAACTCTTGCTCCCAATAACGGAGCACGTGAGGTTTGACGCCGCACAAATCGCTGACTTCACCAATGGTGAAATAGCGTTTCGCCGGGATGGGTGGAAGGGTTTTCTCCAATTAAATCAATGCGCTAAGGAGGAAACCTCTAAATCTACTCTAAGTCTAAAGTTAGCGCAAAGAGTTGCTTCTGTTTTTTGAAATGTGTTGTTCCGTCACACAATTGACTTACCGTTACAAAAACTCACGGCCGGTGGAATTGGCAGTCCGGTAGCCGGCGCGGCGGCACACTGCCCGGACCTGCCCGGGCTTATTCAGCCGGGTTCTCGCCCTGGATCTGGTCTTTGAGCTTGTGGCTGGCGTGGAACGTGACGACGCGGCGAGCCTGGATGGGAATGGCTTCGCCGGTTCGGGGGTTGCGGCCGGGCCGCGGCGCCTTGGTGCGGATCTGGAAGTTGCCGAATCCGGAAATTTTTACATCATTCCCGTCCACCAGGCTGTCGGAAATCAGGTCAAAAAACGCGTCGATCATGTCTTTTGATTCGCGTTTGTTGAGCCCGATCTGCTCAAACAGCAGTTCGGCCAGGTGTGCTTTGGTCAGCGCCGGGGTTTCCAGGCTCTCTACAGAAAATTCCATGTGGCGCAACTCCTGCAATTTTTATTTTTGGAGGCTGGTATTGACGGATCAGGCACGCAACCGTGCGCCCAACTGACCCTGCAGATTTGCGAGAACCGCCTGAACGGCCGCCTCAATCTCCTCGTCGGTCAGTGTAGCGGCGTCGCTCGAAAGCACCAAGCGCACGGCCAGGCTTTTTTCGCCCATCTGCATGCTGGCGCTGGCTTGCTGGGGGCGATAGACGTCAAACAGCGTCGCGCCCTTGAGCAGGCCCTGCGTATTGGCGCCGTGGATGGCCGACATCAGCGCGGCGTGTGTGACGCCCTCGGCCACGATGACGGCGATGTCGCGCTCGACCGGCTGCAGCTTGCTGACCGGCTTGAACTCCGGCACCTGACGCTGCAGCACGGCGTCAAGCTCCAGCTCGAACAGCAGCGGCGCCTGGGCCAGGTCGTAGCCCTGGCGCCACTGCGGATGCAACTCGCCCACAAAACCAATCGCCCTGCCGCCCACCGACACACTCGCGCAACGGCCGGGGTGCATGGCAGGGTGCGCCGCCGGCGCAAAGACAGCCTTGAGCGGCGCGAGCAAAGCCTCCACGTCGCCCTTGATGTCGAAGAAATCCACCGCCTTGTCGGGCTGGCTCCAGTTCAGCGCCGCACGCGGGCCGTAAGCCAGGCCGGCCACACGCATGGGCTGGTTGAAGCCGGCCACGGTGGTATCGGTGTTCTGACTTTGCGCGTCGCGCAGGAACACGCGGCCCAGCTCAAACACATTCACGCGCGGAGCCTTGCGGTCCAGGTTGAACTTGAGCACTTGCAGCAGCGAGCCCAGCAAGGAAGAGCGCATCACGCTCATCTGGCTGGCGATGGGATTGAGCAGCTTGATGGGGTTGGGATTGCCGGCGAGTTCATGCTCCCAGCGCTCTTCCACAAAGCTGAAGTTGATCGTCTCTTGATAACCCAGCGACGCCAGCGCGCGCCGCACGCCAAACGGACTGCGTTCGGCCTCAGCGCGCAACCTGGCCGTGATGGGCGCCAGCGGCGGCGTTTCGGGGAGCTGGTTGTAGCCCACCATGCGCACCACTTCTTCAATCAGGTCTTCTTCGATCTGCAAGTCGAAGCGGTAGCTGGGTGGCGTCACGGTGAGCGTGCCCTCGCCTTGCGCCACCGGCAAGCCGAGGCGCTGGAGGGCGTCCAGGCATTGCGCCTGCGTGAGCGGCATGCCGATCACCTTGGCTGCACGGGCCACGCGCAAGGTGACCGGCGCGGCCTTGGGCAGGTTGACCTGCTGGTCGTCCATCGGGCCGCACGCGGTATCGGCGGTGCTGCAAATGTCGATGATCAGCTGCGTGATGCGCTCGATGTGCTCCACGGTCTGGCCGGGATCCACACCGCGCTCGAAGCGGTGACCCGCATCGGTCGAGAAGTTATAGCGGCGTGAGCGGCCGGCAATCGCTTTGGGCCACCAGAAAGCGGCTTCGACATAGACGTTTTTGGTGTCGTCGGATACGGAAGTTGCATCGCCGCCCATGATGCCGGCCAGCGACTCCACCTGTTCGTCGTCGGCAATCACGCCGACCTTTTCGTCCACCGTCACGGTATTGCCATTGAGGAGCTTGAGCGTCTCGCCGGGCTTGCCCCAGCGGACGTCAAGCCCGCCATGGATTTTGTCGAGGTCAAAGATGTGCGAGGGGCGGCCCAGCTCGAACATCACGTAGTTGGAGATGTCGACCAGCGCCGTCACGCTGCGCTGGCCGCAGCGGGCCAGGCGGTCGACCATCCATTGCGGAGTGCTGGCCTTGGTGTTGACGTTGCGCACCACACGGCCGGAGAAGCGGCCGCACAAATCGGGTGCGCTGATCTTCACCGGCAGCTTGGTGGCGTCCGTGGCCTTCACGGCGGGAATAGCCGGCGTCTTCAGCGGCGCCGCCGTGAGCGCGGCGACTTCACGCGCGACGCCGTACACGCTCAGGCAATGCGCCAGGTTGGGCGTGAGCTTGAGGGTGAACAAGGTGTCGTCAAGCAACAGGTGCTCGCGGATGTCCTGGCCCAGCGGCGCGTCGGCCGCCAGTTCGAGCAGGCCGCCGTGGTCTTCAGAGAGCTTGAGTTCACGCGCGGAGCACAGCATGCCCTGGCTTTCAACGCCGCGCAGCTTGCCGACCTTGATCAGGAAGGGTTTGCCGTCTTCGCCGGGCGGCAACTCGGCGCCGACCAGTGCGCACGGCACCTTGATGCCGACGCGGGCGTTGGGCGCGCCGCAGACGATGTTGAGCAGGCTGCCCTGCCCCACGTCAACCTGGCAGACGCGCAGGCGGTCGGCGTCCGGGTGCTGGACGGCCTCCTTGATTTCGCCCACCACGATCTTGGTGAAAGGCGGCGCCACCGGCTTGAGTTCTTCAACCTCCAGGCCGGCCATGGTGAGCGTGTCGGCGAGCTGCTGGGTCGTCAAAGGCGGGTTGCAGAATTCGCGCAACCAGGATTCTGGGAATTGCATGGTCTAACCTTGTTTTTCTTGTTCTTGTATTTCAGGACTGGAATTGCGAGAGGAACCGGATGTCGCCGTCGAAGAACAGGCGCAGGTCATTCACGCCGTAGCGCAGCATGGTCAGGCGGTCGGGGCCCATGCCGAAGGCAAAACCGATGTACTTCTCGGGGTCCAGGCCCATGTTGCGCACCACGGTCGGATGCACCTGGCCGGAGCCCGCCACCTCCAGCCAGCGGCCGGCAAGCGGGCCGGTCTGGAACTGGATGTCGATTTCGGCGCTGGGCTCGGTGAACGGGAAAAAGCTGGGTCTGAAACGCAGCACCAGGTCGTCGCTTTCAAAGAAGGTACGGCAGAAATCGGTGAAGACGAACTTGAGGTCTTTGAAGCTTACGTTCTCGCCTATCCACAAGCCTTCGCACTGGTGGAACATGGGCGAGTGGGTGGCATCGCTGTCGACACGGTAGGTGCGGCCCGGCGCGATGACGCGGATCTCGGGCATGCGGCCGCCGGCGTCGATCAGTGCGCGGTGCTTTTTGACGTGTTGCACCGCATAGCGGATCTGCATGGGGCTGGTGTGGGTGCGCAGCAAATTGGGGGCGGCCTCGGTGCCGCCTTCGACGTAAAAGGTGTCGTGCATCGAGCGCGCGGGATGGTCTTCCGGCGTGTTGAGCGCGGTGAAGTTGAACCAGTCGGTTTCAATCTCGGGGCCCTGGGCCACGTCGAAACCCATGGAGCCGAAAATGCCCTCAATGCGCTCCAGCGTCAGCGACACCGGATGCAGACCGCCCTGCGTGCGCTGACGGCCGGGCAGGCTGACGTCGAGCGCTTCGGCCTTGAGTTGCTTTTGAAGCTCTGCATCCGCCAGCGCCTGGCGGCGCTCGGTCAATGCGGCCTCGATGGCCTGTTTGGCCAGATTGATGGCGGCGCCGCGGGATTTTTTTTCTTCCACGCTGAGCGCGGCCATGCCCTTCATCAGTTCGGTCACACGGCCGGTCTTGCCGAGGAACTGCGCCTTGGCGTTTTCCAGGTCGGCAGGCGTGAAGGCCTGCGCAAAACTGGCCTGGGCGCTGCTGACCAGTTCATGGAGGGCATCAGGTTGGGTCATACGTTCTCTTGTTCGAAATGCAAATCAGCAAAGGCGTTTTCGGCAACACTCTCACCCCACGTCGGGGATCGCGAGCGCTGCGGAAAAGACCATGAAAAAGGGCCAGAGCCTTTTCAAGCTCCAGCCCTTTAATTTCCTGGGTAAGCAGCTATTGATTTGATAGCATCAATACTGCCTGGCCTGAAAATCAGGCGGCCAGCTTGGCTTTCACCTGTTCAACGATGGCGCCGAAAGCGGCGCTGTCATTGATGGCCATGTCGGACAGAACCTTGCGGTCGATCTCGATGCCGGCTTTCTTCAGGCCATTGGCGAACTGGCTGTAGGTCAGGCCAAATGAACGGCTTGCAGCATTGATACGGGCGATCCACAACTGGCGGAACACGCGTTTCTTGGTACGGCGGTCACGGTAGGCATATTGCCCAGCCTTCATTACCGCTTCTTTGGCGATACGGAAGACATTACCGCGGCGGCCGCGGAAACCTTTTGCAAGGGCTAAAACTTTTTTGTGGCGGGCGCGAGCCGTTACACCACGTTTGACGCGAGGCATGTGTGTACTCCTTGTTCGTCGTTAATTAAATGCCCTGGCCTGGGAGCATCTGTGCCATGTGACCCATATTGGTCTCATGAACAGTCACCGCACCACGCAGATGGCGTTTGTTTTTGGTGGTCTTCTTGGTCAGGATGTGACGTTTGAAGGCTTGACCGCGCTTGACGGTACCACCCGGACGAACGCGGAAACGCTTTTTAGCGCCGCTCTTGGTCTTCATTTTGGGCATGTAAATGCTCCTTTTCATTTGTGCTCGTGAGGCGCTGCGAACCTTCCGCAGACTTGATGGCCCCGAGACACTTGTTAAGCAAAAAGCCTTTCAGCCTTTTGCCTGGCGCAGAAGATTCGACCCTTCTGCTTTTGGAAAGCCGGTTTGCACCTGCTTCCACAGGAACGCCGCGAAGCGCCCCTTGTTCTTGCCTTCTACCCCTGACTCAGGCCGCGGACGGTGCCGGCGCTGGCGCCGCGTCGGCTGCAGACTTGGCGGCACCCGGCTTTTTACGGCCCGGCGCGATCATCATGACCATCTGCCTGCCTTCCAGCTTGGGGAATTGCTCCACCACAATCAAATCAGCCAACTCATCGCGGATACGTGCCAGCAGGGCCAAACCCAATTCCTGGTGCGTGATCTCACGGCCGCGAAAGCGCAAGGTGATCTTGCACTTGTCGCCTTCCTCCAAAAAGCGCTTGATATTGCGCAATTTGATGTTGTAGTCCCCATCGTCAGTGCCGGGCCGGAATTTGATTTCCTTGATCTCGATCACTTTTTGCTTGGACTTCGCTTCCGCCGCCTTCTTCTGCTCGGCGTACTTGAACTTGCCGTAGTCCATCAACCTGCACACCGGGGGAACCGCTGTGGGGGAGATTTCAACGAGGTCCACGTCGGCCTCACCTGCCAGGCGCAAGGCCTCCATGAGACTGACAATGCCCAAAGGCTCGTTGTCTGGCCCGGTCAGACGTACTTCGGGGGCCATGATTTCACGGTTCAAGCGGTGCTTGCGTTCTTCACGGTGACGGCGGTCACGAAATTCAGTAGCGATGGTTCTATCCTTTAACTCTTGCTATAAAAGCTATAGCGGCTTGCGCCCGTCCTACATGGACGAGAAGCTTTAATGCTCACAAATTCGGGGGAATCGTCAGCGGTTCAGGCTTTTTGTGTGATGTCAGAGGCAATTTGCCGGGCAAACGCATCGAGAGGCATCACGCCAAGGTCTTTGTTACCCCGGGCGCGCACTGCAACGGCTCCGGCTGCTTTCTCTTTGTCGCCTACGACAAGGATATATGGCAGCTTTTGCAACGAGTGCTCCCGTATTTTATACGTAATTTTCTCATTGCGCAGGTCCAGGTTGACCCTAAGCCCTTGATTTTGCAGCGTTTTGGCAACTTCCCGGGCATATTCGGCCTGAGAATCGGTGATATTGAGGACCGAAACCTGCTCGGGGGCCAGCCAGGTCGGCAGGGCGCCGGCGTGCTCCTCGATCAAAATCCCGATAAAACGCTCCAGGCTGCCCACAATCGCGCGGTGCAGCATGACCGGGCGGTGGCGGTTGCCGTCTTCGCCCACATATTCGGCGTCCAGGCGCTCCGGCATCGAAAAATCGACCTGCATGGTGCCGCATTGCCACTGGCGGCCGATCGCGTCTTTCAGGGTGTATTCGATCTTGGGACCGTAAAACGCACCGTCGCCGGGGGCGATTTCAAACTCGCAGCCGGACGCGCGCAGGCTTTCCATCAAAGCGTGCTCGGCCTTGTCCCAGCTTTCGTCGGAGCCGATACGGGCTTCGGGGCGCGTGGCGACCTTGTAGATGATGTTCTTGAAGCCGAAGTCGGCGTACACCTTTTGCAGCAAGGTCGTGTAATCGACGCATTCCTTGAGGATCTGGTCTTCGGTGCAGAAGATATGGCCGTCGTCCTGCGTGAAGCCGCGCACGCGCATGATGCCGTGCAGCCCGCCCGAGGGCTCGTTGCGGTGGCACTGGCCGAATTCGCCGTAGCGCAGCGGCAGGTCACGGTAGCTCTTGATGCCCTGCTTGAAGATCAGGATGTGGCCGGGGCAGTTCATCGGCTTGAGGGCATATTCGCGCTTTTCGCTCTCCGTGGTGAACATGTTGTCGCGGTACTTGTCCCAGTGGCCGGTTTTTTCCCACAGCGTCTTGTCGATGATCTGCGGACCTTTGACTTCCTGGTAGCCGTTGTCCTGGTAGACCTTGCGCATGTACTGCTCCACGCCCTGCCAGACCGTCCAGCCCTTGGGGTGCCAGAACACCAGACCGGGCGCATGGTCGTCGATGTGGAACAGGTCCAGTTCCTTGCCGAGCTTGCGGTGATCGCGCTTTTCGGCCTCTTCCAGCATCGTCAGGTACTGCTGCAGCTCGTCCTTGGTGGCCCAGGCCGTGCCGTAAACACGCTGCAGCATTTCATTGCGGTGGTCACCACGCCAGTAGGCGCCGGCCACCTTCATCAGCTTGAAGAACTTCAGCTTGCCCGTGCTCGGCACGTGAGGGCCACGGCAGAGATCCTCAAAAGCACCCTCGCGATACAAGGATACGTCCTCATTCGCGGGAATGCTCGCGATGATCTCGGCCTTGTAGTGTTCGCCGATGCTCTTGAAGTGCGCCACGGCTTCGTCGCGCGGCAGCACGCGGCGTGTCACCGGCTCGTCCTTGGCGGCGAGTTCGGTCATGCGTTTTTCAATCGCTACCAGGTCTTCCGGCGTGAACGGGCGTTTGTACGAAAAGTCGTAGAAAAAGCCGTTTTCAATGACGGGGCCGATCGTGACCTGCGCATCCGGGAACAGTTCCTTGACGGCGTAGGCCAGCAAGTGCGCCGTCGAGTGGCGAATCATGTCCAGGCCGTCGGCATCCTTGGCCGTGATGATGGAAAGCGCGCTGTCTTTGTCGATCAGGTAGCTGGTGTCGACGACCTTGCCGTCTACCTTGCCGCCCAGGGCGGCTTTGGCCAGGCCGGCGCCAATGGAGGCTGCGACCTCGGCTACCGTGACGGCTTGCGGGTATTCGCGCTTGGAGGAATCAGGGAGCGTGATCTGGATCATGGGAGTGACTTTTATGGGAAACGGAAAGTTGGAATAGGACAACAAAAAAGCGCGGAACATGCCGCGCTTTGATGGGGGAATTTGGATTTAAGCTATGAAATTTTTAGCTAACAATCACCAGGGGACGCGGGCTAACGCCCTGGATGACTCCAGAAAACGGGCGAAGTCGTAGTTCGCGGTGTCATAACCCGAACTATCCTTCCTGTTTCCAGCTTGATTGATTGCATCCGCACATTTTACGGCAGGATGGCGGGCCTGTTCACAAGAGCCGGCCGGAGCCACTGAATTCGTTATTGCGGCGAGCCCGGCGGCAGGAAACCGAGGCCCAGGCAACGCGGGCATTCGGTGATGACGGTCTGCTTTTCGACTTCGAAATGTTCATTGATGTTTTCACTTTCAATGCGCAGTTCACCGGAACCTTCGCAATCAGGACATGAGATGCGCTTGAAACCCACGGTTAAGTCCGACACGGCAGCCTCCTCCAGTTGATGTTCACAGTCGTGTTTTATGTAACAAACTGCACTCTACGCCAAAAAGCGCCCGCAAAAAAGCCCGGACAGGCCCTAAGTTCCTGTCCGGGCTAAAGCTGTACCCGTGAAGGCACAAGCGTCTGGGTAATTTATCGGGTTGGAGCCAGCTCAGTGGAACTGCTCTTCTTCGGTGGAGCCGGTCAGCGCGGTCACGCTGGACTTGCCGCCCTGGATGGTGGTGGTGACTTCGTCGAAGTAACCGGTGCCGACTTCCTGCTGGTGCGACACAAAGGTGTAGCCGCGGTCGCGTGCTGCGAATTCGGGCTCTTGCACCTTCTCGACATAAGCCGTCATGCCGCGCTTGACGTAGTCTTGCGACAGGTCGTACATGTTGTACCACATGGAGTGGATGCCGGCGAGCGTGATGAACTGGTACTTGTATCCCATGGCGCCGAGTTCGCGCTGGAACTTCGCGATGGTCGCGTCGTCGAGGTTCTTCTTCCAGTTGAAGGACGGCGAGCAGTTGTAGGCCAGCATCTTGCCGGGGTGAACCTTGTGCACGGCATCGGCGAATTTCTTCGCGAAGTCGAGGTCAGGCGTGCCGGTTTCGCACCACACCAGGTCGGCGTACTCGGCGTAAGCGTTGGCGCGGGCAACAGCCTGGTCCAGACCCTTGCGCGTCTTGTAGAAGCCTTCGGCCGTGCGTTCACCGGTCAGGAAAGGTTTGTCGATCTCGTCGTAGTCGGAGGTCAGAAGGTCAGCGGCTTCAGCGTCGGTGCGGGCAATCACCAGCGTGGGCACGCCGCAAACGTCTGCCGCCATGCGGGCTGCGATCAGCTTCTGGCAAGACTCGCGGGTCGGGAGCAGCACCTTGCCGCCCATGTGGCCGCACTTCTTCACCGATGCGAGCTGGTCTTCCCAGTGCACGCCGCCGGCGCCGGAGCGGATCATGGCCTTCATCAGCTCAAACGCGTTGAGCACACCGCCGAAGCCGGCTTCGGCATCCGCCACGATGGGCGCGAAGTAGTCGATGTAGCCCTTGTCGCCGGCATCGATGCCTTTGGAGTGCTGGATTTCGTCGGCGCGGCGGAAAGTGTTGTTGATGGTTTCAACGACCTTGGGCACCGAATCCACCGGGTACAGCGACTGGTCGGGGTACATGGACGAGTAGGTGTTGTTGTCGGCGGCGACTTGCCAGCCCGACAGGTAGATGGCTTTGACGCCGGCCTTGACCTGCTGCATGGCCTGGCCGCCGGTGAGTGCGCCCAGGCAGTTGACGTAGGGCTCGCTGTGCAGGATGTTCCAGAGCTTTTCAGCGCCGCGGCGGGCCAGCGTGTACTCGATGGGGAAGGAGCCGCGCAGGCGGACCACATCGGCGGCGCTGTAGCCGCGCTTGATGCCTTTCCAGCGCGGGTTGGTGGCCCAGTCTTTTTCCAGGGCGGAAATCTGCTGGTCGCGGCTCAATTGTTCGGTCAGGGTTTGCGGCATGGTGGGCTCTCCGTAGGTTGAAAAGAAAACGAAATGAATTGGCTGATTCGATGGGGTAACTTTAAGTCTTCTACAAGACTTTGTGAAGCTCTTATGTCTTATATAAGATAAAAATTAAACCTAATAAAATCAACAACATTTAACTCAAATACCGCAATACGAAATTCAATTTCTTGCATTGAGAAATATTTTTGCGGCGCACCATTTTCTTATTCCACATTACGGAATGAATTTATCGAATGATGAAATACACAACATGCAGCGGGCGCGCCCGCCACGTAAAGGGATGCCTGGGGCCCCTCAGGGCAGTCAGCCGCAGCTCAGAAGCTGAAGTTCAGCTCTCGCGGTTGCGTAGATGCTCAACCCAGTCACCACCGGCGATGATGGGTTTTCCTTGCGTGTGCTCAGGCGCGATTTCGTAGAGGAGGCAAACCAGCTCACGGGCCCTGTCAATCGACCCGGACGGAGCGTCTGCCGCATCGAGCCGCACCGCAACTTCCCGCTTGAAATATTCACCGGTTTGCTGCGGCCAGACCTCTTCGATCTCGTCCAGCACCCGTTCCAGTTCTGCCTCAACGGCATAGACCTCGCCGTGCACCGTGCCCTCCCCTCCGAGCACAAGCCCGGGATAGCGGCCAAGGTGATGCATCACTCCGGCCACGGAGCCACGCCCTATCCACCGCGGCGCGGGCCGCAAGCGGTTGATGTCCCGCTCTTCACCCTTGCGCAGGGTGCCGTAGACAAAAACATAGCGGGCGGAAGGTTGCGGCATCAGGTCAAGCCCCATCGATGGTTCGGATCGTGCATTAAAAATTGAGGCATGATTTCAGCCTGCGCCGGGCACCGCCAGGCCAACTTCTTCAACCGGCAGGCTGCAAGGCCGCTGCAACAGGAACTCCCAGTTTAATGAACCGCATTGTGGCGTACGCCTGCCTCGCGCTCAGCATGTCTTTGGTCGGCAGCTACGTAGCGCTCTCCAAACCTCTCGTCGCTGCCCTTCCCGTCTTCTTGCTGGCCTGGCTGCGCTTTGGCATTGGCGGTGCGGCCATGCTGCACTGGCTGAAAAAGCCTGCAGACGAAGCCCCCATGAGCCGGCAAACCGGCCGGCTGCTGTTCCTCGAATCCTTCCTGGGTAACTTCCTGTTTTCGATCTGCATGCTGTTCGGCGTGAGCATGACCAGCGCGGTGGCGGCCGGCGTCATCATGGCGTCGATCCCGGCCGCCGTGGCGCTGATGAGCTGGATGTTCCTGCGCGAGCGCATCGGCCTGCGTGTATGGGGCGCCGTGGCCTGCGCGGTTATCGGCATCGGTTTGGTTTCGCTATCAAAAAGTGAGCTGCCAGCCCATGCTGTGACTGGGCTGGAGGCCGATTTGGCATCAAAGAACGCCTGGCTGGGCAATCTGCTGCTGGTCGGGGCGGTGCTGTGCGAAGCCGCCTATGCGGTCATCGGCAAGAAGCTCACCGGCGTGCTCAGCCCCAAGCGCATCACGGCGCTGATCAATCTCTGGGGCTTTGCGCTGATCACGCCCTTGGGCATCTGGATGGCGTGGAGCTTTGACTTCAGCCGCGTGGCGCCTTCGTCCTGGTTGCTGCTGCTGTTTTATTCGCTGGCTGCCAGCGTCTGGACGGTCTGGCTCTGGATGACCGGGCTGAAGACCATTCCGGCCAACCAGGCTGGCGTGTTTACCGTGATGCTGCCGGTCAGCGCGGCGGCCGTCGGCGTCATCGTTCTGGGTGAAACGCTCAACCCCACGCAGATCGGTGCCTTTGGCATCGCGCTGGCCGGCGTGGTACTGGCTACTTTGCCCGGGCGGGGTCCGGAAAGGCCTGCTCAGGCCGGGCCGCCGCACTGATCTCGCGGTCCAACCGTTTTTGCCGGCGCAACACAGCGATGCTGTAGGCAATGATGCCCACCGATACCACCGTGATCAGGATCGTGGCCGCCGCATAAATCGATGGGTTCACGCCGCGGCGGGCATAGCTGAAGATGACCTGAGGCAAGGTCGTGACACCTGGCCCCGACAAGAACTCGGAAATCACCACGTCGTCAAACGACAGCGTGAACGTGAGCAGCCAGGCTGACACGAGCGCCGGTGCAATGCTGGGCAAGGTCACGAGGAAAAACACCTGGATGGGCCGGCAGCCCAGGTCCATGGCGGCCTCCTCCAGCGTGCGGTCCATTTCACTGAGGCGTGACTGAATCACCACCGTGGCGTAGGCCATGCCCAGGAGGGTGTGGCCGGTCACGATGGTGATGAAGCCCCGGTCCGGCCAGCCTATGGTGCGCTGCACCGCCACCATCAACAGCAGCAGGGCCAGGCCGATGATGACCTCGGGCATGACCAGCGGCGCGTTGACCAGCCCGTAGAACAGCGTGCGGCCGGTAAAACGCAAATAGCGCACCAGCACAAAAGCGGCAAAGCTGCCGAGCACCACCGACAAGGTGCCCGTGATCAGCGCGACTTTCAGCGACAGGAAGAAGCCCTCGACCAGCCGCGAATCAGACAGCAGCGCCTCGTACCAGCGCAGCGAGAAACCGGTGAAGACGCCGTCTTGCCGGGTGCTGTTGAAGGAAAAGACGATCAGAAAAATCAGCGGGATGTAGAGGAACAGGTAAACCAGCCCCATCCAGATCCGGCCCACATTGTTTTCAAGAAAGCGCAGCAGAGTTCTCAACACGTTGCTCATGTCAGTGCCGTCCTTGCGCGTCGCGGTCGCTGCTGGAGCGGTAATAAAACGCCAGCGGTACCAGGATCAGCAAAATCATCACGACCGCCAGCGCCGACGCGCGCGGCCAGTTGTTGCTGCTGAACATCTCGTCCCACACCACGCGTCCGATCATGATGTTTTCAGCGCCGCCGAGCAACGAAGGAATCACGAACTCACCGACGCTGGGGATGAACACCAGCATGGAGCCGGCCACGATGCCCGATTTGCTGAGCGGCACGGTGATCAGCCAGAAGGCTTTCCAGGCGCTGGCGCCCAGGTCGTGGGCGGCCTCCAGCAGGCGGAAGTCCATCTTCACCAGGTTGGCATACAGCGGCAGGATCATGAAAGGGCAATACACGTACGTCATACCCACCAGCATGGACACATCGGTGTAGAGCATCACCATCGGCTCCTGGATGATGCCCAGCGAGATCAGCAGGTTGTTGAGCACGCCCTGGTCGGCCAGGATGCCCTTCCAGGCGTATACGCGCAGCAGGAAGGACGTCCAGAACGGCAGCATCACCAGCATCAGCAAGGCCGGGCGAATCGCGGGACGCGAACGGGCGATGAAGTAGGCAAAGGGGTAGCCGATCACCAGGCACGACAGCGTGGTGAGCACGGCGTACTTGAGCGAGGTCTTGTAGGCCTCCATGTAAATGGTGTTGCCGAAGCCGCCCACCGCATCGGCTGCGCTGTCGATGAAGATCGACGCGTAGTTGTTATAGCGCAGCATGACGTGCCACGAACCTTCTACCGTCTCGATCAGCGGGGCAAAGGGGTCCACGCCGTTGCCCATGTCCGTCACGCTGATGCGCAGGAGGATCAGGAAAGGCAGCACAAAGAACAGCAGCAGCCATGCATAGGGCACGCCGATCACGAAGCGCCGCCCCAGGTTGAGTTGAAGCCAGGAAGGGATTTTCATCGCCGTATGTTGCCGCGGCTTATTGGGTCAGCACCACGGGCGCCGAATCGTCCCACCAGAAAAACACCGCGTCTTCCCAGGTGATCAGGGAGCTTTCGTGGCGCGTGGTGTTGGTCTCGGTGATCTTCACCCGGCGGCCATTGGGCATTTCCACGATGAAAGTGTTGTAGCTGCCGAAGTAGGCGATCTCCCGCACCTTGCCGGTGAAAAGATTGACGTTCACGTCCGGCCGGGTCTTGGCGATATGGATCTTTTCGGGCCGCACCGCGATGGCCACCGACATACCCAGCGTTCCGCTGATGCCGTGGCCCACGTTCACAATGCCCTGCTCCGTCGTGACCTCGCAGCGGTCCGCTTCGTCCACCGTGAGCTCGCCTTCAAACATATTGACGTTGCCGATGAAGTCGGCCACAAAGCGGCAGTTGGGGTGTTCGTAGACTTCCTTGGGCGTGCCCACCTGGAGCACGCGGCCGTGGCTCATCACGGCAATACGCGACGCCATGGCCATGGCCTCTTCCTGGTCGTGCGTCACCATCACGCACGTCACGCCGACGGATTCAAGGATGTTGACCAGCTCAAACTGCGTGCGTTCGCGCAGCTTTTTGTCGAGCGCGCCCAGCGGCTCATCGAGCAGCAGCAACTGCGGCCGCTTGGCCAGGCTGCGCGCCAGCGCCACACGCTGCTGCTGACCGCCCGACAGCTGGTGCGGCTTGCGTTTGGCGAATGTCTCCAGCTGGACCAGCTTGAGCATCTCCTGCACACGCGCCTCGATCTCGCCCTTCGGCATGCCTTCGCGCTTGAGGCCGAAGGCGATGTTGTCCCAGACGGTCAGGTGGGGAAACAGCGCATACGACTGGAACATCATGTTGATGGGCCGTTCGTAGGGCGGAAAGGACGCGATGTCCACACCATCCAGGATCACCGAACCTTCGGTGGGTTTCTCAAATCCCGCCAGCATGCGCAGCAAGGTCGACTTGCCGCAACCGGAACTGCCGAGCAGCGCGAAGATTTCGCCCTTGTGAATGGACAGGGACACGTCGTCGACCGCCGCCACGGCATCAAAACGCTTGACCAGCTGGTTTGTCCGCAAAAATCCGTCGCCGGCCGAGAGGGGTAGGTTCATGAACAGGGGTTCTCACCAAGAAAAAAGCTGCGCACACAACGCATTGCATGCACAGCCGGGGTCACACTGAAATCAGCGCTTGCCAGAGATCAGTAAAACGTCACTTGCCTTTTTTGAAGGCGGTGAACACATTGCTCATGGACTCGCGCGCCTCGTTGCTGAAGCTGGCCGGGGACACCATCTTCTTCAGGTTGTCCGCATCGGGAAAGACGGCCTTGTCTTGCGCGATTTCAGGTTTGACATTGGCGAGGCTGGCCTTGTTGGCGGTGGCGTATCCCAACTCGTTGGTGAGCGACGCGGAGACGTCCGGGCGCAGCGAGTAGTTGATGAAGGCCAGCGCGTTGTTCGGGTGCTTGGCATCCTTCGGAATGGCCAGGGTGTCAAAGAAGATCAGGCCGCCGGTGCTGGGCAGCAGGGCTTCAACGTCGTTGCCGCTCTTGTTCTCAAGCGCACGGCCGCGGGCGATGTTGATGTCGCCAGCCCAGGCCAGCGCCACGCAGGCCTTGCCGCCGGCCAGGTCGTCAATCATGGTGCTGGAGAACATGCGGATGTGCGGGCGCACCTTGGCCAGCATCTCGGCGGCGGCCTTGTGGTCGGCCGGGTCGTTGGAGTAGGCGTTTTTGCCCAGGTAGTGCATGGCCGGTGGCAGCACTTCGGTCGGCGAATCCAGGTAGGCAATGCCGCAGGACTTGAGCTTGGCGGTGTAGACCGGGTTGAACACCAGGTCCCAGGCGTTTTCAGGCATGGGGGTGGAGCCCAGCGCCTTGGTCACCTTGGCCTTGTTGATGCCGACGGTGGTGAAGCTCCAGGCCCAGGGAACGAGGTAGGCATTGCCCGGGTCGATGGTGCCCAGCTTTTCCATGATGGCGGGGTCGAGGTTGCTGTAGTTGGCGACCTTGGACTTGTCGAGCTTGGCGAGCAGGCCGCCGTCGATTTGCGGCTTGGCGAACACGGCGCCCGGCACCACGATGTCGTAGCCGGTGTTGCCTGCGACCAGCTTGGCGTGCAGGGCTTCGTTGTTTTCAAAGGTCTGGTAGTTGACCTTGATGCCGGTTTCTTTTTCGAAGTTGGCGATCATGTCCTTGGCGACATAGTCAGGCCAGTTGTAGACATTGAGCACCTTTTCTTCGGCGGGGGCCGCGGCCGGTGCGCTGGCTGCGGGGGCCGGCGTGGCAGCGACAGGCGCCTCGTCTTTTTTGCCGCAACCGGCAAGCACGGCTGCCAGGATGGTTGAAATCGCCAGATAGCCAAGATGCTTTTTCATAATGTCCGCAACTCCTCTTAAAACTTGGAAGTGAAACCAGGAAACACACTCAAAAATACAAGCAAAAATCAGACCGGAGCAATTGTATAAGAGGGCTCACGTCGAGGGGGCTTTTTATCCACCCCCGGATGCCTGAGTCAGGCGCCTGTCCGGCAATGTGGCAAATTTGCCTACAGCAGGACACGCCGCAAGGCCGCTGACAGAGGGAGTTGAGCCGCCTACGCTGGAGCCTTCATTCGTTTCAGCTCAGGAGAAACCATGGGATTTGCCCAATGGCTAGGCCAGGCCGCCATGAAACCCTTTGCCCGTGCGCTGCCCGCCATGGGCGATACCGAACGGGCCGCCCTCGAAGCCGGCACGGTCGGGTTTGAAGGCCGGCTGTTCTCGGGAACGCCCGATTTTGATGCGCTGCTGGCCGCCGGGCCCAATGTGCTCACCGCCAGGGAGCAGGCTTTCCTTGCCAACGAAGTCGGCGCGCTGTGCGCCCTGCTGGACGATTTCGCCATCGACCAGGCCGGCGACCTGCCGCCCGAGGTATGGGCTTTCATGCGCGACAAGCGCTTCTTCGGGATGATCATTCCTGAGGAATGGGGCGGGCTCGGCTTCAGCCATTACGCCCACGCCACCGTGGTGACGCGCATCGCCACCCTCAACATTTCAGCCGCCGTTACGGTGATGGTGCCCAACTCCCTGGGCCCGGCCGAACTGCTGCTGCGCTACGGCACCACAGCCCAAAAGCAGCACTACCTGCCGCGCCTGGCCGACGGCCGCGACCTGCCCTGCTTCGGGCTGACCTCGCCGTATGCCGGCTCCGATGCCGCGTCCATTCCCGACCGCGGCGTGCTCACCGAGCGCGAAATCGACGGTGTCATGGTGCGCGGCTTCAGTGTCAACTTCTCCAAGCGCTACATCACCTTGGCGCCGGTTGCCACTGTGGTCGGCCTGGCCTTCAACGCCGTTGACGAAACCCTGCCCGATGGCCAGCGCAACCTGGGCATCACCTGCGCGCTGATCCCCGTACCGCAAGCCGGCATGCAGATCGGCCGGCGGCACCGGCCCATGGACGCCGCCTTCATGAACGGCCCCATTGAAGGCCGCGAGGTGTTTATCCACATGGACTGGGTCATCGGCGGCGAGCAGCAGGTCGGCCAGGGCTGGCGCATGCTGATGGAATGCCTGGCCGCGGGGCGCGCCATCTCCTTGCCGGCGCTGGGCTCGGCCATGCAGCAAACCTCTCTTTTCGTCGCCAATGGCTACGGCCAGGTGCGTGAGCAGTTCGGCCTGCCCATTGGCCGCTTTGACGCGATTGCCGGCGTCATTGCCGAAATGGCGTGCGAACTCTATGCAACCGATGCCGCACGCCGCTACACCGCGGCGGTGCTCGACAAAGGCGAGCAGCCCAGCGTGGCCAGCGCCATCCTGAAAGTGCACCTGACCGAGGCCGGCCGGCGCGCCGTCAACCACGGCATGGACATCCTGGGCGGCAAAGGCATCATCCAGGGCCCGTCCAACCTGCTGTCGGTCGCCTACCGCGGCGCGCCCATCGCCATCACGGTCGAGGGCGCCAACATCCTCACCCGCTCATTGATCATTTTTGGCCAGGGTGCGGTGCGCTGCCACCCCTACGTGATGAAAGAAATGGAAGCCGTGCGTGACAACAACGCAGAAGCATTGGGCGAAGCGCTGATCGGCCACGGCGGCCATGTGCTGCGCAACTTCTGGCGCAGCATCGCCGGCGCGCCGCTGCAAGGCACACCGCCCGAGGGTCTTGAAAAAGAAGCCCGGCTGGTCGACCGCCTGAGCAGCCAGTACGCACTCACCTGCGACCTGGCCATGGGCCTGCTGGGCGGCAAGCTCAAGCGCATGGAGCTGCTGTCGGCACGGCTGGGCGATGTGCTGGCCCACCTTTACATGGCCAGTGCCAGCCTGTGGCGTTATGCGTTTGAAAAAGACGCCGCCATGCTGCCGGTGGCGCGCGCCGCCATCCGCATGCAGCTTGACCAGGCCGGCGATGCGCTCGAAGCGCTGTATGCCAACTTCCCGTCGCCGCTGCGCCGGGTGGTGGGCGCGATGGTGCTCAACCGCAGCACGCGCCTGGCGCCGCTTCGGGACGCTCAGCTGCTGGAGCTCGCCAAGCTGCTGCGAACCAACCCTGCTGTGGTGAAGCGCCTGTGCCCTGACCTGGCGACGCCAAGCAGCGGCGGGCTGCGCGACCTGATGGATGCGCTTGATCTGGCGACTCAGCTCGGGGAAGACACCGTAGCGCTCAACAAGGTCGTGCGCAGCAACCAGTCGATGGAGCGCGCCGCGCAAGCCTCAAGCCGGCCTGAGCTGGCGCTGGCCTACCTGCGCGCCGCCGACAAGGTGATCCAGGTCGACGACTTCGCGCCTTAAGCTGCGGCCCGGCTGAACAAGTCTTTGTACTGCTCGCGCAGCAGGTTCTTTTGCACCTTGCCCATGGTGTTGCGCGGCAGTTCATTGACGACAAAACACTGCTTGGGAATCTTGAAGTTGGCCAGCTTCGACTTCAGCTCGCCCACAATCCGGCCGCCTTCCAGCGCAACGCCCGGCTTGGCGATCACGACGGCCACGCCGACCTCGCCGAAGTCCGGGTGCGGCACGCCGACCAGCGCGCTCTCGGCCACGCCCGGCATGTCGTTGATGTAGCCCTCAATCTCTGCCGGGTAGACGTTGTAGCCGCCGCTGATGATGAGGTCCTTGCTGCGGCCCACGATGACGATGTAGCCGCGCTCGTCGACCTTGCCGACATCGCCGGTCTTGAAGTAGCCGTCTGCGGTGAACTCTTCTTTGGTCTTCTCGGGCATGCGCCAGTAGCCCTTGAAGATGTTCGGGCCCTTGACCTGGATGCCGCCGATCTCGCCGGCCGGCAGCGACTGCCCGCCATCGTCCTGCACACGCAGGCTGACACCCGGCAGCGCAAAGCCGACGGTGCCGCCGCGCCGCTCGGCGCCTTCATACGGGTTGGAGGTGAGCATGACGGTTTCCGACATGCCGTAGCGCTCCAGGATAGTGTGGCCGGTGCGCGCTTTCCATTCGTTGAAGGTCTCGATCAGCAGGGGCGCAGACCCGGCCACAAAGAGGCGCATGTTGCGGCAGGCCTCGCGCGTGAGGCCCGCCTCGGCCAGCAGGCGCACATACAGCGTGGGCACGCCCATGAAGACCGTGGCTTCCGGCAGTTTTTTCACGACGAGCTTGGGGTCAAACTTGGCCAGCCAGATCATCTTGCTGCCGTTGATCAGCGCGCCGTGAATGGCCACAAAAAGGCCGTGCACGTGAAAGATCGGCAAGGCATGGATCAGCACGTCGCCTTGCTTCCAGCCCCAGGCGTCTTTCAGCACCAGCGCATTGCTCAGCATGTTGCCGTGCGTCAGCATGGCGCCCTTGCTGCGGCCGGTGGTGCCGCTGGTGTAGAGGATGGCGGCGAGGTCGTCCGCCTTGCGCGCCACCGCCTCGTGCTTGTCGCTGCAATGCGCGGCGCGGTCCAGCAAAGAGCCGGTGCGGTCGTCGTCCAGCGTGAAAACGTTTTGTGTGCCGGCCTTGAAGGCGATCTTGCTCACCCAGCCGAAGTTTTTGCTGCTGCACACCATCACCGAAGGCTCGGCGTTGCCGATGAAGTATTCGATCTCGGCGCTTTGGTAGGCGGTGTTGAGCGGCAAAAAGACGTAGCCCGCGCGCAAGGTCGCCAGGTAAAGCATCATCGCTTCAACGGACTTTTCAACCTGCACGGCCACCCTGGCGCCTTCAGGCAGGCCCAGCGAGGCCAGCAGGTTGGCCATCATCGCGGTGCCGCGTTCCAGGTCGCGCCAGGAGTAATTCAGGCCGGTGTCGGTTTCGACGGCGACCTCGTCGAGCGAGGCGGGAAAGGCGGCTCGCAGCGCCGCAAACAGGTTGTGGTTTTTCATGGGTCAGGCTGTCGATGGTGATGGGAGGCCGGCGGCCGGGTTGTCAAACCGGGGCTGGCGTTTTTCAGTAAAGGCTGTCACGCCTTCCCGGTGCTCGGGCGACGCGGCGTAGCGGTAGGCGTCTGTCAGTGTGCTTGCTATCAAATCAGTAGCTGCATGCCCAATAGGGTCCTGGGCTAGAGCCCGAAATGCCTGTTTATTCAGGCGTGCGGCGCCCGGCGCCAGCGTGGCGCAGCGGTCTACATAGGCCATCGCGGCAGCGGCGGCTTCAGCCGCCGGTACTGCCTGGTTGAGGAAGCCTCGCTGCTTCATCTCGGCCGCGCCGAGCACGGCGGCCGACAGCAGCATCTCCCGCGCGGTCAGCTCGCCCGCAGCGCGCATCACCAGCGCGGCCTCGCGCGGCGCCATCGGAAAACCCAGCTTTGCGATGGGCGCGCCAAACTTCGCCGTGTCGGCCGCGACGCGAATGTCGCAGCAGCTGGCAATCTCCATTCCGGCGCCCATGCAATTGCCTTCGACCTGCGCGACGAGGGGCACATCGCAGTCCAGCATGGCCTTGAGGCCGCCCCAGACATCGCCCTCGTGAAACTCACGCAGGGCGCTTTCTTCAAACCGGAAGCCGGCGTACTCGGAAATATCGCCGCCCGCACAGAAGTGCCCGCCCTCACCCCGCACCAGCACGCAGCGCAAGGCCGCGTTGTGCTGGATGCTTCCAAACACCGCACGCAGCTCGCGCCACATGGCGCGGGACATGGCGTTGAGCTTGCCGGGATGGGACAAGGTGACGAAGGCAACAGGCCCTTTCACCTCGAGTAAGACGGCTCCGGTCATCAAGCGGTCATTCGAGTTTGGCGCCCGAGGCCTTCACCACGGCCGACCAGCGTTTGACTTCATTGCTGACAAAGGTGCCGAACTGCTGCGGCGTGAGGTTGCCGAAGTCGGCGCCGTTGTTGGCCCAGATGGCCTTGAGCTCATCCGAGGCAGAAGCCTTGCGCAGGTCTTCCACGATGCGCGCCTGCACGTCGGCCGGTGTGCCCTTGGGCGCCCATACGCCGTACCAGGTGGTCACGGTGTAATCGGGCAGGCCGAGCTCGGCGGCGCACGGCACGTCGGGGAAGGCGGGGTTGCGTTTGGCGCCGGCCACCATCAGCGCCTTGATGCGGCCACCCTTGATGTGGGCGGCAGATGAACCCAGGCCGTCAAACATCATGTCGACGTTGCCGGAGATCAGATCCTGCAGGGCCGGGCCCGCACCGCGATAAGGAATGTGCGTGATGAAGGTCTTGGTCTGCTGCTTGAACAACTCGCCGGCCAGGTGGTGCGATGTGCCGGCGCCGGCCGAGCCGTAGTTGTATTTGCCCGGCGCCTTGCGCACGGCCTCGATGAAGGCCTTGAAGTCGGCAAAGGGCATGGCGCGCGGGTTGACCACCAGCACCTGCGGCACGTTGGCCATCAGCGCCATGGGCAAAAAGTCTTTCTCGATGTCGTAGTCCAGCTTGGGGTACATCGACGGCGCAATGGTGTGGTGCACCGCGCCCATGAAGAGCGTGTAGCCGTCGGGCTGCGCCTTGGCGGCGATGCTGGCGCCCAGCGTGCCGCCGGCGCCGCCGCGGTTGTCGATGATGAGCTGCTTGCCCGTGAGCTTGGCGAACTGGGCCGACAAAGGCCGCGCAAACGCGTCGGTGCCGCCACCGGCCGGGAAGGGCACGATCATCGTCACCGGCTTGGTGGGCCAGGCCGACTGGGCGTAGCTGCCGAACGAAATCGTCGCTGCACCGGCCGCCGCGGCGCGCAAGACATCGCGCCGGGAACCGCGGGCTTCAAAATTGAATGTCATCTTTGTCTCCTGTCGTTGTTGAACTCAAAAAATAAACCACGTCAAAAAAAAGCGCCCGTGGGTCACAGCCAATGCAAATCTGCTGAAGCCCAGGGCAATCCTAAGTACACATTCAAATGTACAAATCTTCGATGTCGCCTGATACGGGGATTTCCCCCTGTGCGAGACGCGCGCGATGCCGGTCCAGGCGCTTCAGGTCGTAAAGGTAATTCACCATCAGGCCGTAGGACTGCTTCAGGCCCTTGGGCGTGGGGTCGCCGGCCCAGTTGATGCGCTCGATGCGTGCGCCGTTGCCCAGGTGGAATCGCGCGACCGGGTCCAGCGGCTTGCCCTCCTCCATCGCCCGGCCCAGATAGTGCGCCGCAAACTGCAGCAGCGTTTTGCGCACCGGGGATTTGTCGCCCAGCGACAGCGGGTCTTCAATCGCGGAGAGAAAGTGCCCGGCAGCGGGCGGCTCAAAGCCGACGGCCCGGCCCAGCGCCGTGAGGTCTTTTTCGCCCAGCTTTTGCAGCATCGCGCCGGCATTCTTGCCCAGCCAGCTGCGAAAGCCGGGGATCGGCGAGAGCGTGGCAAAGGTCTTGAGCTTGGGAAATTCTTCCTTGAGCGTTTCAACAACGCGCTTGATCAGCGAGTCGCCAAAACTCACGCCGCGCAGGCCGGATTGCGTGTTGCTGATGGAATAAAAAATCGCCGTGGTGGCGCGGCTCAGGTCCGACGGCGCGGCCAGTTCGTCAAGCAGCGGCATGATGTCGCCGGCGATCTGCTCGACCATGGCGACTTCCACAAAGATCAGCGGCACCTCAGGAAGGCGCGGGTGAAAGAAACCGTAGCAGCGCCGGTCGCTGTCGAGGCGGTTCTTCACATCGGCCCAGCCCTTGATGTCGTGCACGGCTTCGTACTTGATGAGTTTTTCAATCAGCGAGGCCGGTGAGTCCCAGGTGATGCGGCGCAGGTCGAGGAAGCCGACGTCGAACCAGGTGGAGAACATGTATTCCATCTCGACGTCGAGCGCCAGCAGGCGCTTGTCGGCCTTCAGGCTGGGCTGCATGTCGGCGCGCATGTCGACCAGGAACTGGATGCCGCCCGGGTAGACGCTGAAGCGCTGCAGCAAACGCCGGCGCGGCGACACCGTGGCGCGGCGGTAGCGCACTTCGGCCACGGCTTCTTCAGGCGTGCCGACCGCCGCGGCAAACTGCGCCTGCGCGGCCTTGACCTTTTGCGGGTTGGCGACGAACTGCTCGCTCATCAGCATCCACAAGTCGCGGCGGCGCGCAGGCGTGGCGCCCTCATACCAGGCCGCAATCTCCATGGCGCGGCGCCCGCCTTCGACCTCGCTCACGCGCGGGTCGATGATGGCCTGCAACTCCTGCAAGGTGCGGCGCAATACGCGCGGCGACAGCGCTTCGTCTTTCTGGCTCAGCGTGGCCTGCAGCCTTTCATGCGTGCTGCGCACCGGCAGCCCGGCGCCCGTTGCTATCTTTTTTGTAGCTGCCTGCGCAGGCTCCGTATTGGCTGCAGCCGTTTTTTCTGATGAAATTTTCTCGCCGGCCGTGAATCGCGAGACATTGCGGCTGAGCCATTCGGCGGCGCTCATGAGGCCACCCGCGTGCGTTGGTTGCGGGCCAGGTCGCGCAGCGCCTCGCGCTGGCGCGTGAGGTGGGTGCGCATGGCGGCTTCGGCGCCTTCGCTGTCGCGGCTTTTCAGGGCGGCAAACACCGTCATGTGTTCCGACAGGCTTTGCGCCAGTCGGCCCGGCGCGTGCAGCTGCTGCAGCCGCGCCAGCTTCAGGATCTTGCGCAGGTCGGCGATGGCCTGCGCCAGCCAGCGGTTGTCGGCCAGCATGATGATGGCCTCGTGGATGGCGAAGTTGGTGGCGTAGTAGTCGTTGATGCGGCCGGCGCTGGCGTGGCTGTTCAGGCGCTCATGCAGGTTGGTCAGCGCCACCAGGTCGGCGTCGGTGGCGTTGCGGGCGGCCTCATAGGCGCAGCGCCCTTCCAGCAGCGCAATCACCGGGAAGATGTCGTCCAGGTCTTTCTCCGTCACCTCGTTGACAAAGCAGCCGCGCCGCGGCTCGTGGCGCAGCAGCCCCTCGGACGTCAGCACCTTCAGGGCCTCGCGCAGCGGCGTGCGGGAGATTTCCAGCCGTTCGCACAAGGCCACTTCGTCCAGGAAGCTGCCGGGCGCCAGCTGGCCCGCGAAGATCTGCTCGCGCAGGGTGTCGGCGACTTCCTGGTGCAACGAACTCTGGACAAGACGCATGGCACGACCTTTTGATGGACACGAGCCGCTGAAGCGGCGGCTGATTGCTAAACCCCAATGACCGAAAAGCGGGACCCGGCAGCCGGAAACCCAATCGCTGGAAACCCCATCACTGAAAGCCCATGGCTGGCAACCCCATTACCGGGAAACCCGATAGCCAATTGCCAATTGCAGTGCAGGTGTTTGCGGCTTGATCCGACCCATAATTTCAAATAATTACGTGTAATTATGAGAACACCGAACCATTCAATCAAGAGGCCTGTGCCTGAAAACGACAGGGATAAACCCGTAGCGGGGACCGCGGGCCGCGCCTGCCCGAGGCCGGCCTCCGCAGTTCGGCTGGCTCAGGGCACTTGTCACGGCGCCTGAGCCATCCACTGATCAGGCCCTGTGCAACCCGGGAACTGGCTGCAGGAAACCCCAAACGCTATCAAATAGATAGCGAAATACCAAGGTACCGTATGGGCTAGGCGCGTTTTGAAGCCCAAACCCAGAGCCAGGCGCCGCCCGCGATCATCGGGATGCACAGCCACTGCCCCATGCTCATGCCCAGGGCGAGGATGCCGAGGAACTCGTCCGGCTCGCGGAAGAACTCGGCAATAAAGCGGAACACGCCATAACCCAGCAGGAAGGCGCCCGAAACCTGGCCCGTCTTGCGCGGCTTGCGTGCATACAGCCACAGCAACACAAACAGCAGCAGCCCTTCCATCAGGAACTGGTAAACCTGCGAGGGATGGCGCGGCTGCATGGAGCCGCTGTGCGGGAACACCATGCCCCAGGGCAGAGCCGGGTCGCTGAAGCGCCCCCAGAGCTCGCCGTTGATAAAGTTGCCGACACGCCCCGCCGCGAGCCCCGTCGGCACGCAAGGCGCCACAAAATCCATCACCTGCAGCCAGGGCCGCTGGCGGGAGCGCGCAAACCACCACTGCGACACCAGCACGCCCAGCATGCCGCCATGAAAACTCATGCCGCCTTGCCAGACAAAAAAGATCTCCAGCGGGTGCGTAAGGTAGTAGCCGGGTTTGTAAAAAAGGCAGTAGCCGAGCCGGCCACCGATCACCACGCCCATGACCCCCAGGAAGAGGATGTCTTCAATGTCCTTGCGCGACCAGGCGCCCGGGCCGGTGATGGACGCAAAGGGCTCATGGCGAAGGCGCCGTGTTGCCAGGAAGAAAAAGAGGCCGAAAGCCGCCAGATAAGTCAGGCCGTACCAGTGGATGCCGACAGGGCCGAGCTGAAGTGCGACCGGATTGATTTGGGGATGGATAAGCATGGCGGGTATTTTGCACGCAGCCCCTGAGGCTGGCCGTAGGAAGGGGCTTACGCACACAGCGTCACACCTCGTCCGGGCTTGCTGATGGTGCGGCCCGTTACGGTTGCGGTCGCTATCAATTTAATAGCAACTTACTAAGATGGGTATTGGGCTGGAGCCCGATTTGATTCATAAAATTACCTGCTTCTGGCAGGTCGCCGCTTATCGGCTAACGCAGCGCCCGCCCAGCCTGATGCCGCCCGGGCCGCGCTGGATTAGACTGCGGCCAACGCCCACCCGGAGCCACCATGCGCCACGCTTTCCGCCCCGTCCTTTTCACCGGCCTGCTGGGCCTCCTCTTCCTGCAACAGGCTGCGGCGCAGGTCTACCAATGCGTGGATGCGGGCGGCAAAAAAGTGTTTTCACAACTGCCTTGTGCATCCCAGGCCGGCAAGGAAGAAAAGCTCATCATGCGGGCACCCGCCGCTGCGGCGCCGGCAGCGCCCGCGGCTCCGGCCGATGGCACACCGTTCAAAGGCCAGCAGGGCGCGCTCTACGGCAACAGCGGCGCCGCGCCTGCGCCGAAAGACTGGGCTGCCGAGAACGCGGCAGCCAACGCACGGGCTGCCGCTGCCGAGGCATCCGCCGGCGGCTCGCGCCAGACCGTGCCTTCCGGCTTGGGCGGCCTGCGAAAGTCAACGCCCGCATCGCCCGTTGCCAGCGACAAGCAGATCATTGCCAATTGCGAAGCCAACCGCGGCGCGCGCTGCAACAGCCCGGGCGAAATCGCGCAGCGCCGCATGGAGCAGCGCGAGCTCTCGCCGGCTGAAAGGCAGCAACAGCAAAGCGCTGTGGCGGCCCGCCGGCAACGTGAGCAGGAAGAAGCCTTTAACCGGATGATTCGCCGATAAACGCCAGAAAGCGGGCCAGCGCCGGATTGGCGCTCGCGCCGGGCCAGACCAGGCTGGTTTCGCAGCCGGGCACCGCCGCCGCCTTGCTGCCAGGCACGCTGCGATACACCACGCCAGGCCGCTGAAACTGCCGCACGCTTTCGGGCACCCAGGCGACACCCAGCCCGGCCGACACCAGGTTCACGATGGTCTGCATCTGGATGGCCTCCTGCGCCACACGCGGCAGCGTGCCCGCCGCGTGGTACATCGCAAAAATCGCGTCGTAAAGCGAAGGCAGGATGCGCCGCGGGAAGATCACAAGTTGCTGCTCCAGCAAATCCTTCAGAGACAGCACTGTCTGGCTGGCGAGTTCACTTTGCTCGGGGACCGCGACCAGGAGCGGCTCCTGGCTGATGCGCCGGGATGCGAGGCCCGGCGGCGCGAAGCCTGGTGAATGCAGCATGAAGCCCGCATCGATCTCGCCGCGCTCAAATGCCTGCAGTTGCACATCACCCGTTGCCTCGATCAGCTCAAGCTGCACCTTGGGGTATTGCTCGCGAAAGGCGCGCACCCAGCGCGGCAACAAGTCAAAACCCACTGTGGAGACAAAGGCCAGCCGCAGGCGCCCGGCCTCGCCGTCGGCGCTGGCGCGCGCGTAAGCCGGCAAAGCCTGGGCGCGCGCGAGCAGGTCGCGCGCCTCGGGCACCAGGGCAGCGCCCGCGGCCGTGAGCTGCACGCTGCGCTTGGTGCGGTCAAACAGCCGCAGTTCCAGCAACAGCTCCAGTTGCGCAATGGCCTGGGTCAGGGGCGGTTGGGTCATGTTCAGGCGCTGGGCGGCGCGGCCGAAATGGAGCTCTTCGGCCACGGCCAGAAACTGGCGCCACAAACGAAGCTCGATCAAGGGGGTCTTGCGGGAATTTAGCGCATCACTCATATCCATGGCATATTAATACACCATAAATAATGGATTGGAAAGAATCAATCAAAGCACGCATACTCTGCTTTTCGACAAGACCGCCGGGGCCAATGCCCGGCAAACAACCCACCCACGAGACACCCCATGACCACCAAAACCGTCAACATCGTCGCCAACCCGCGCAGCAAAAACATCACCGAAGGCAAATCGCGCGCGCCCAACCGCTCCATGTACTACGCCATGGGCTACGAGGCGGACGACTTCAAGAAGCCGATGATCGGCGTGGCCAACGGCCACAGCACCATCACGCCCTGCAACAGCGGCCTGCAAAAGCTGGCCGACGCGGCGATTGCCGGCATTGAAGAAGCCGGCGGCAACGCGCAGGTGTTCGGCACGCCGACCATCTCCGACGGCATGGCCATGGGCACGGAAGGCATGAAGTATTCGCTGGTGAGCCGCGAAGTGATCTCGGACTGCATCGAAACCTGCGTGCAGGGCCAGTGGATGGACGGCGTGCTCGTCGTCGGCGGCTGCGACAAGAACATGCCCGGCGGTCTGATGGGCATGCTGCGCGCCAACGTGCCGTCGATCTACGTGTACGGCGGCACCATCCTGCCCGGCAGCTACAAAGGCAAGGACCTCAACATCGTCAGCGTGTTTGAAGCCGTGGGCGAAAACGCCGCCGGCCGCATGAGCGACGAAGACCTGCTGCAGATCGAGCGCCGCGCCATTCCGGGCACCGGCAGCTGCGGCGGCATGTACACGGCCAACACCATGTCCAGCGCGTTTGAAGCGCTGGGCATCTCGCTGCCCTACTCCAGCACCATGGCCAATCCGCACGACGAAAAAATGAACTCGGCCAAAGAATCGGCCAAGGTGCTCGTCGAAGCCATCAAAAAGGACATCAAGCCGCGCGACATCGTGACCAAAAAGGCGATTGAAAACGCCGTGGCCGTGATCATGGCCACCGGCGGCTCCACCAATGCCGTGCTGCATTTCCTGGCCATCGCCCACACGGCGGGCGTCGAATGGAGCATTGACGATTTCGAGCGCGTGCGCCAGCGCACGCCGGTGCTCTGCGACCTCAAGCCCTCCGGCAAATACCTCGCGGTCGACCTGCACCGCGCAGGCGGCATTCCGCAAGTGATGAAGACGCTGCTGGCCGCCGGCCTGCTGCACGGCGACTGCCTGACGATCTCGGGCCAGACCATCGCCGAGACGCTCAAGGACGTGCCCGAAGTGCCGCGCGCCGACCAGGACGTGATCCGCCCCATCAACAACCCCATGTATGCACAGGGCCACCTGGCGATCCTGAAGGGCAACCTTTCGCCCGAAGGCTGCGTGGCCAAGATCACCGGCCTGAAGAACCCCGTCATGACCGGCCCGGCCCGCGTGTTCGATGACGAGCAATCCGCGCTGGCCGCCATCCTGGCCGGCAAGATCAAGGCCGGCGACGTGATGGTGCTGCGTTACCTCGGCCCCAAGGGCGGCCCCGGCATGCCTGAAATGCTGGCCCCCACCGGCGCGCTGATTGGCGCCGGCCTGGGCGAAAGCGTCGGCCTGATCACCGACGGGCGTTTCTCCGGCGGCACCTGGGGCATGGTGGTCGGCCACGTTGCGCCCGAGGCGGCAGCGGGCGGAAACATCGCCTTCATCCACGAGGGCGACTCCATCACCATCGACTCGAAACAGCTGCTGCTGCAACTCAACATCAGCGACGCCGAACTGGAAAAACGCAAAGTCGGCTGGAAAGCACCCGCGCCGCGTTACACCCGCGGCGTGCAGGCCAAGTTTGCGTTCAACGCATCCAGCGCCAGCAAGGGCGCAGTGCTGGACGACTATTGAAATCCTGATCCCGGCACGTTAAAAAACAAAGAGCCCGTGAAGTTACAGACTTCACGGGCTCTTTGCGTTGGGATCATATTTCCGCCAGGCAAGGCGGGGTAAATTGATCTCTACAGGAAAGAGATCGGGATCACTTCAGGCAGTTTGCTATTTACGTTTCTTTTTCGCTGAAAGCATGCCCATGGCATCACGCGACTTCTCGATACGGTCCAGCCTGCGTTTTTCCATTTTTTCAACTTCCTTGCGCTTGGTGTAGCCCGACGCGTCGGCGTACCACCACCATACCGCAGCCAGTCCAAAAGGAGACAGCACGATGAGCCAGCTCCACTGTGCGACAGGATCGACCTCAAGGTACTTGAGCGCCAGCGCCACAATGCCAATCAATAAAAAATACATGCTTTTCTCCTGAAAATATCGACCCGAGCCAAGGGATATCCCCTTGAAACAAGGGTCAACCGGCACTACTACAATCACGTTAAACGACTGTAACCGAAACCATAACTTCCCCACGAGGACTCTTCATGAAACGCATTCTTTTGGTACTCGCTTCCATGGCTGCAGGTCTTGCAGTGTCAACCCCCGCCCTGGCTGACCTGCAACTGGCAACCGCCAAAAACTGCATGGCCTGCCATGCAGTCGACAAAAAGCTGGTGGGCCCTTCCTACAAGGACGTTGCCGCCAAGTACGCCGGCCAGAAAGACGCAGCTGACAAGCTCGCAGCCAAGATCATCAAAGGCGGCTCTGGCGTGTGGGGACCCGTGCCCATGCCAGCCAACGCACAGGTCAGCCCTGACGAAGCCAAGAAACTGGCCGCCTGGGTCCTGGCAACCAAATAAGCGGCTCACAAGCCCACAAAAAAGCCCGTCAATGACGGGCTTTTTTTATGCCTGTTTCAACATCACTGCTTTTCAGACAGCTGCTCAAGGATTGCAGGATTCTCAAGTGTTGATGTGTCCTGAGTAATAGCCTCACCCTTCGCAATGCCGCGCAGCAAACGGCGCATGATCTTGCCGCTCCGCGTCTTGGGCAGGTTGTCGCCGAAACGGATGTCCTTGGGCTTGGCGATGGGGCCGATTTCCTTGCCGACCCAATCGCGCAGCTCCTTGGCAATCGCCTTGGCTTCGTCGCCGGTGGGCCGTGAGCGCTTGAGCACCACGAAAGCCACAATGGCCTCGCCGGTCAGATCGTCGGGGCGGCCCACCACTGCGGCCTCGGCCACCAGGGTGGAATGCGCCACCAGCGCCGATTCGATTTCCATGGTGCCCATGCGGTGGCCCGACACGTTCAGCACATCATCGATGCGGCCGGTGATGCGGAAATAACCGTTGTCGACATTGCGCACCGCGCCGTCACCTGCGAGGTAAATCGTGCCGCCCATTTCTTCGGGGAAGTAGCTCTTCTTGAAGCGGTCCGGGTCATTCCAGATGGTGCGGATCATGGACGGCCAGGGGCGCTTGACGACCAGCATGCCGCCCGCACCGTTGGGCAGGTCCTTGCCGGTCTCGTCAACGATGGCGGTCATGATGCCGGGCAAGGGCAGCGTGCAGCTGCCGGGCACCAGCGGGGTGGCGCCGGGCAGCGGCGTGATCATGTGGCCGCCGGTTTCGGTTTGCCAGAAGGTGTCCACGATGGGGCAGCGCTCGCCGCCCACGTTTTTGTAGTACCACATCCAGGCTTCCGGGTTGATCGGCTCGCCGACCGAGCCCAGGATGCGCAGGCTGCTGAGGTCGGAGCGGGCCGGGTGCACTTTCTCATCGCCCTCGGCAGCCTTGATCAGTGAGCGTATGGCCGTCGGCGCCGTGTAGAAAATCGTGACCTTGTGTTTTTCGATCATCTGCCAGAAGCGACCTGCGTTCGGGAAGGTCGGGATGCCTTCAAAGATGATCTGCGTCGCGCCTGCCGCCAGCGGGCCGTAGGCCACATAGGTGTGGCCGGTGATCCAGCCGATGTCGGCCGTGCACCAGAACACATCGGCAGGCTGGATGTCGAAGGTCCAGTCCATCGTGAGCTTGGCCCACAGCAGGTAACCACCCGTGCTGTGCTGCACACCCTTGGGTTTGCCGGTCGAGCCTGAGGTGTAAAGAATGAACAGCGGATGCTCGGCGCCCACAAACTCGGGCTCGCACACCGGCGAAGCCTTGGCGGTGATCTCGTGCATCAGGCTGTCACGCCCGGCCACCATGTTGCAGGCGGTTGAGGTGCGCTGGTAGACGATCACGTTCTTGATCGACTCGCAGCCGCCCATGGCGATGCCTTCATCGACGATGGCCTTCAGCGGCAGCTCTTTGCCACCGCGCAACTGGTAGTTGGCAGTAATGACGGCCACGGCGCCCGCGTCCTGGATGCGCTCCTGCAGGCTCTTGGCCGAGAAGCCGCCGAACACCACCGAGTGCGTCGCGCCTATGCGCGCGCAGGCCTGCATGGCTACCACGCCTTCAACCGTCATCGGCATGTAGATGATGACGCGGTCGCCCTTCTTGATGCCCGCGCCCTTGAGTGCGCTGGCGAACTGGCTGACCTTGGCATGCAGCTCTTTGTAGGTGACGTTGGTGACCTTGCCATCGTCGCTTTCAAAAATAATGGCCTTCTTGTTTTCGACCGGCGTGCCGAGGTGGCGGTCCAGGCAGTTGTACGACGCGTTGAGTTCGCCGTCGGCAAACCATTTGTAGAACGGGGCTTTGGACTCGTCCAGGGTCTGGGTGAAGGGCTTCTTCCAGCTGAGGTTTTCACGCGCCAGACGGGCCCAAAACCCTTCGAAATCTTTTTCGGCTTCCGCGCACAAGGCCTGGTAGGCCGGCATGCCTGAAATGCGCGCGGCCTTCACGGTGGCCGGCGCCGGCGGGAAGATGCGATTTTCAACCAGGGTGGATTCGATCGCGGATGTAGGGGCGCTCATTGGTTTTGTCTCCTGTTTGTCACTGAATGCGTGGTACTGTCTTCTGCCGCACTTACAAGCCACTGACTGGCTTGAACCTTACAAATCTCCGAGTTCCGGGGCCGGCCGCCCCTCTACAATGCCGCAACTCCCCAGCTTACGCCATCATGACTGAACCAACCCTCCCCCCCGTCGCCACCAAAATCTCGCCCTTGCGCCCGCTTCCCAACCTGATTTTTGCCAGCCGCTGGCTGCAGTTGCCGCTGTACCTCGGGTTGATCGCCGCCCAGGCGGTGTATGTGGTGCATTTCCTGGTCGAGTTGTGGCACCTGATTGAAGCCGCCTTCGGCAGCCAGACGGCCCTGCAGTCGCTGATCACCAGCATTGGCTACAAAACCGCCGTCCCCGTCGTGACGCTCAACGAGACGGTCATCATGCTGGTGGTGCTGGCGCTGATCGACGTGGTGATGATTTCGAACCTGCTGATCATGGTCATCGTGGGCGGCTATGAGACCTTTGTGAGCCGCATGAACCTTGAAGGCCATCGTGACCAGCCGGAATGGCTGAGCCATGTGAACGCCTCGGTGCTGAAAGTGAAGCTGGCAACCGCCATCATCGGCATCAGTTCCATCCACCTGCTGAAGACTTTCATCAACGCCGACAACTACACCGACAAGGTCCTGATCGCGCAAACGGTGATCCACATCACCTTCCTGCTGTCAGCGATCGCCATTGCCTACACCGACAAGATCATGTCGGGCATCGCTGCGCAAAAGCACTGAACGTGCTGCGCCGGAGGGTCAATCCGGCGCCTTTTTGGCAGGGCCGCTGCGCAGCAGCATCAGCGCCCCCAACACCCCCGACAGCAGCGAGCCGCACAGCACACCCAGCTTGAGCTGCGTCTCGTACGCGGCATCCTGGCCGGAAAAGGCCAGCGCACCGATGAACAGGCTCATGGTGAAGCCCACGCCGCACAGCAGGCAGACGCCAAAGAACTGGCTCCAGCCGGCCCCTGCGGGCAGGCGCGCACCGGCAAAGCGGATCAGCAGCCAGGAGGCACCAAACACACCGACCGCCTTGCCCACCAGCAGGCCCGCGGTGATGCCCAGAGGAACGCTCTGCAGAAGCGTTGCGGGCGTAACGCCTTGAAGCGACACCCCTGCGTTGGCAAACGCAAACATCGGCAACACGGCAAATGCCACCCAGGGGTGCAGTGCATGTTCAGCGGTTTTCAGCGGCGAGCCGCCTTTGCCGTCCGACAAGGGAATCGCCAGCGCGGTAATGACACCCGCCAGCGTCGCATGAATGCCGGACTTGTAAACAAAGAGCCAGATCACCAGTCCCACGGCCACATAAGGCCCTATGGCCATCACCCTGGCCCGGTTCAAGGCCAGCAAGAGCAAGCCGCCGATGCCGGCGCCCAGCAATGCCATCACCGACAAGCCCTCGGTGTAGAAAAACGCAATGATCAGGATGGCACCCAGGTCGTCGATGATGGCGACCGCCGTCAAAAACACCTTGAGCGATGCCGGCACGCGGCTGCCCAGAAGCACCAGGATGCCCAGCGCAAAAGCGATGTCGGTGGCGGCCGGAATCGCCCAGCCGCGCATCGCGACAGGGTCGCCGGCATTGATCGCCATGTAGATAAGCGCCGGCGCCACCATGCCACCCAATGCGGCGCCTGCCGGCAAGAGCGCCTGCGCACGCGAGGCCAGCTCGCCCTCGATCAGCTCGCGCTTGATCTCCAGCCCCACCAGGAAGAAAAACACCGCCATCCACAGGTCGTTGACCCAGTGCAGCAGCGACTTGGAGAGCACCAGCAAGTCGCCGCCGACACGCAGCTCACCAGGCAGTTGCACAAACCGGTTGTAAGCCTCGCCCCAGGGCGAGTTGCTCAGGACCAGCGCCAGGGCGGCGGCCAGCGCCAGGACGACGCCCGAAAGCGACTGCGAATGGATGAACTGGTTGAGGGTGCGATGGACAAACTTGAGCATGCCCCATTGTCCCAGACACGCCGCGTGGAAAGAAGGGCTCCCAGGCCCGGCCCAGGCCCCTCTTGCCGGCTTACTGCGCGGACTGCGGGAGGTGACCGAAGCCGGCCTTGCTGCCCGGCGCCGCCGCCGGCAGCACGGCCTTTTCCATCTCGGCACGACGCATCGGGCGCAGCACATACCAGGCCATCAGCGCAGCGATCGCATTCATGACGCTGCCGACAATGAACACGGCGTGCCAGTTGCCGGTCATCGCCGTGAGCACGCTGGAGAGCGGAACCAGCAGTGACGCGGTGCCCTTGGCGGTGTAGAGCAAGCCTGCGTTGGAGGCGGCGTACTTCGAGCCAAAGGTGTCGGCGCAGGTCGAGGGAAAGAGGCTGTAGATCTCACCCCAGGCGAAGAACACCATGCCCGTGAGGACCACGAAGGCCACAGGGTTGTGGCCGAACTGGTACAGCGCCAGGATACCGACCGACTCGATGCCAAAGGCGATCAGCATGGTCTTCTCACGGCCGATCTGGTCCGAGACCCAACCGAAGAAGGGACGGGTCAGGCCATTGAGCACGCGGTCGATAGCCAGGGCAAACGTGAGCGCCGGCAGCGCCAGGCCCATGATGCTGACCGGCACATCGCCGACATTGAAATCCTTGGCGATGGGCCCGAGCTGCGCCGTGGCCATCAAACCGCCGGCAGCGACCATCACAAACATGACGTACATCACCCAGAACACCGGCGAGCGCAGAACTTCGGACGGCGTGTAGTCGCGCCGGCTTTGCTGCACATTGATCGCTGAGATGGAACCGCTCTTGGCCAGGTTCGCCGGCGCCCGCGTCAGCAGGAAGGACACGACGAAGACGATCACGCCCTGGATGATGCCGAAATACAGGAAGGCCGACTGGTAGCCGCTGCCCTTGATCATGGCCGAGATCGGAAGGATGGTGAGCGCGGAGCCCGCACCAAAACCCGCAGCGGTCAGGCCCGCAGCCAGGCCGCGGCGATCCGGAAACCACTTCAGCGCATTGCCCACGCAGGTGCCGTACACCGCACCGGCGCCAATGCCGCTGATCGCAGCGGCGATGTAGAGCAGCATCAGCGAATCGGCAAACGAGTTGATCACCCAGCCCACGCCGCAAAGAATGCCGCCGACCATGACCACCGGACGTGGCCCGAAGCGGTCGACCAGGTAGCCTTCAATCGGCACCAGCCAGGTTTCGGTCAACACAAAAATCGTGAAGGCCACCTGAATGGCGGCCTTGCTCCAGCCGTACTTGTCGGCAATCGGGTTCACAAAAAGGGTCCAGCCATATTGCAGGTTGGCAATCATCGCCATGCAGACGATGCCCAGGAGAAGCTGTATCCAGCGATGAGCGCTCGATGGCGCGGAGGTGGCCGTGTTGGCGTATGTCATGAATGTCTCCAGTCGTTGTATGCCGAGGAAATTGCAATTGCAATCACTGATGCTGTTGTTGTGGGCGGATTGTGAGAGCGCGCATTTGCAAGCCCGCTTGATCGCGATCAAGTTTGAAAAAACTTTTGCACATCGCGAAAAAAACGAAAGCTGATTGAAAGAATCACGCAGCGTTAACCCTCGACTGCTGCGCTTGATTCAGTTCACAAGATGAAGGCGTGCGGGTATCGGCAAGGCCGAAACTGAACACGCAATGCGTGAATCAAAAAGCCCGGCATTGCACCGGGCTTGGGAGGCACTGGGAAGAAAAAGCAAAGAACAACCGCATCGCGCGGCCTGTCGCCGGCGGCGCAACCGCCCGGCAACAATCAGCGATCCCGCAGGGCGCTGATGAAAATAGAGAGCGGCGTAGCAGCCACCAGTTCACGCAGCAAAAGGCGAATACGTGCAATGGCTGCGGGTCGCGCCATCTTCCAATACAGGGCGAAGGGGGTCATGATTTTTCCATTGCCGGATCAGATCTAGGCCAGCGTCAGCCCACCATGTTTTCAGGCCGCACCCAGGCATCAAACTGCTCAGCCGTGACATGGCCGGAAGCCAGCGCCGCATCGCGCAGGCTGCTGCCTTCCTTGTGCGCCTTCTTGGCGATGAAAGCAGCCTTGTCGTAGCCGATGTGCGTGTTGAGGGCGGTCACCAGCATCAGTGAGCGCTGCACCAGTTCGTTGATGCGTTCGAGATTCGGCTCGATGCCGACGGCGCAATGGTCGTTAAAGCTCACCATGCCATCGGCCAGCAGGCGCACGCTTTGCAAAAAGTTGTGCGCCACCATGGGACGGAACACATTGAGCTCGAAGTTGCCCGAAGCGCCGCCGAAGTTGATGGCCACGTCGTTGCCGAACACCTGCGCCGCCAGCATGGTGACGGCCTCACTCTGCGTCGGGTTGACCTTGCCCGGCATGATGGACGAGCCGGGCTCGTTCTCGGGAATGCTGAGCTCGCCGATGCCGCTGCGCGGGCCGCTGGCGAGCCAGCGCACATCGTTGGCGATCTTCATCATGCTGGCCGCCAGTGTCTTGAGCGCGCCGTGCGCGTGCACCAGACCGTCTACCGAAGCCAGCGCCTCAAACTTGTTGGGCGCCGTAACAAAAGGCAGGCCCGTGAGCGAGGCCAGCTCGGCAGCCACCTGCTCCGCATAACCCTTGGGTGCGTTCAGGCCCGTGCCGACAGCGGTGCCGCCCAGCGCCAGCTCATACAGATGCGGCAAGGCGGCGCGCACATGTTTTTCGCCATGGTCCAGTTGCGCCACATAGCCCGAGAACTCCTGGCCCAGCGTGAGCGGCGTCGCATCCTGCAGGTGGGTGCGGCCAATTTTCACGATGCCGTCAAAGTCCCTGGCTTTTTTCGCCAGCGTGGCGCGCAGCTTAGCAATCGCCGGCAGCAGCTTGTGCGTCATGGCTTCTACGGCAGCCACATGCATGGCGGTCGGGAACACATCGTTGGACGACTGGCTGCGGTTGACGTCGTCGTTGGGGTGCACCAGCCGGCCTTCGCCACGCTCGCCGCCCAGGATTTCGCTCGCGCGGTTGGCCAGCACCTCGTTGACGTTCATATTGGTCTGCGTGCCGGAGCCCGTCTGCCACACCACCAGCGGGAATTCATCGGGATGCTTGCCCGCGATCACCTCGTCCGCCGCAGCCACGATGGCTTTGGTCTTTTTCTCGTCCTGCAGGCCCAGCGCGTGGTTGACTTTGGCCGAGGAGCGTTTGACCTGGGCCAGCGCCTTGATGATTTCACGCGGCTGCTGCTCGCCGGAGATGTCGAAGTTCTGCAATGAACGCTGCGTCTGCGCGCCCCAGAGCTTGTCGGCCGGCACGTCAATCGGGCCGAAGGTGTCGCGCTCCGTGCGCGTGGTGCTGCTTGTCGTCATGGAATGTCCTGCGCTGTCAAAAAGAAAGGGGGAACGCGGAAGTATGACGTCAATCGAGAAAGATTCTCATCTGAAGGGGTTTTGAGCCCCCTCAGGCGGCTTGCCTTACTTCAGGTAGGCCGGCAGCACGCGCGCGGCGTTCTGCAAGAACTCGAATTCGCCATCGGGCAAAGGACGGGGCACAAAGTCGAAATGGCACAGCGTGCCGAAAAGTTCGCCTCTGGCATCCAGCAAAGGCAGGCCGTGGTAGGCCACCACCACGCCCTTGAAGGGGCTGCCGTCCACGCGCGAATCACCGCGTGTGTCGTCAGTCAGAAAAGCGCCTTCGCGCATGGCGTGCTGGCAGAAGCTGTCGCCCAGCGGCACCACGCCCAGCGATTCGGGCAGCAGCGAACCTTCGCGGTCAAAAAGATAGAGATTGCGCACCGTCATGGCCTCAAGCCGGTAAATCGCGGTGCAGCGGTGCGTGACGCGCCCATTGAGAAAGGCAAGCCCTGCCAGGACGCCCCCGGCGCCAAGGATACGGGTGAAGTCGGCCAGAGGGGGTTGGAGCAATACGGTCATGGTGCAGCTCCGACTATAGCCCCGGGGCGATTGCACCGGCAACGTCAAAAGACGCAGGCGGACACAGGGCGCCCCAAGGACGGATAATTGCAGGGTTTGCCCGAAACCTCCAAAACGCCCCCCAAAACGATCTCCACGACGACCCCACCATGACCACGATCAAGCAAGCCGACCTCATCGAATCCGTAGCCGCCGCCCTGCAGTACATCAGCTACTACCATCCCGCCGACTACATCGCCCACCTGGCGCGCGCTTACGAGCGCGAGCAAAGCCCGGCAGCCAAGGACGCGATTGCGCAGATCCTTACCAACAGCAAGATGAGCGCGACCGGCCAGCGGCCGATTTGCCAGGACACCGGCATCGTCAACGTGTTCCTCAAGGTCGGCATGGATGTGCGCTGGGAAGGTTTTACCGGCAGCCTGGACGACGCCATCAACGAAGGCGTGCGGCGCGGCTACAACCACCCCGACAACACGCTGCGTGCATCCGTGGTGGCTGACCCGCAGTTCGACCGCAAGAACACCAAGGACAACACGCCGGCCGTGATTTTCACCGAGCTGGTGCCCGGCAACACCATCGACGTCACGGTGGCGGCCAAAGGCGGCGGCAGCGAGAACAAAAGCAAGATGGTCATGCTCAACCCAGGCGACTCGGTGGTCGACTGGGTGCTGAAAACCGTGCCCACCATGGGCGCCGGCTGGTGCCCGCCCGGCATGCTGGGCATCGGCATTGGCGGCACCGCCGAAAAAGCCGTGCTGATGGCCAAGGAAAGCCTGATGGACGACCTGGACATGTACGAGCTGCAGGCCAAGTCGTCTTCCGGCGCCAAGCTCACCAAGACAGAAGAGCTGCGCCTGGAACTGTTTGAAAAGGTCAACGCGCTGGGCATAGGCGCGCAGGGCCTGGGCGGCCTGACCACCGTGCTGGACATCAAGATCAAGATGTACCCGACGCATGCCGCCAGCAAGCCCGTGGCGATGATCCCCAACTGCGCCGCTACGCGCCACGCGCACTTTGTGATGGACGGCAGCGGCCCGGTGTACCTGGACCCGCCGTCGCTGGACCTCTGGCCCAACGTGAACTGGACGCCCGACTACCAAAAGAGCAAAAAGGTCGACCTCAACACCCTGACCAAAGAAGAAGTCGCCAGCTGGAAGCCCGGCCAGACGCTGCTGCTCAACGGCAAGATGCTGACCGGCCGCGACGCCGCCCACAAGCGCATCAAGGACATGCTGGCCAAGGGCGAAAAGCTGCCGGTGGATTTCACCAACCGCGTCATCTACTACGTCGGCCCGGTGGACCCGGTGCGTGATGAAGCCGTAGGCCCGGCCGGCCCGACCACGGCCACCCGCATGGACGGCTTCACCGAGATGATGCTGGCCGAGACCGGCCTGATCTCGATGATCGGCAAGTCCGAGCGCGGCCCGGTCGCCATTGAGGCCATCAAGAAACACAAGAGTGCTTACCTGATGGCCGTCGGCGGCGCCGCCTACCTGGTCAGCAAGGCCATCAAGACCGCCAAAGTGCTGGGTTTTGCCGACCTGGGCATGGAAGCGATCTACGAGTTCGACGTGGTCGACATGCCCGTGACCGTGGCGGTGGATTCGGGCGGCACCAGCGCCCACATCACCGGCCCGGCCGAGTGGCAAAAGAAGATCGCCACCGGCGAGTTCAAGCAGATTCCGGTCACCAGCGTTTGAGCCCTTTGCGGCGGAGAACACTGACTTGACCGGCCAGCCCATCGGTATTTTCGACAGCGGCGTGGGCGGCCTGAGCATTTTGCAGGCGCTGCGGGCCGAGCTGCCGCAAGAAGACTTCATCTACATCGCCGACAGCGGCCATGCACCGTATGGCGAGCGCGACGACGCCTACGTGCTGGCGCGCTCACGCGCCGTCACCGCCCACCTGGCCGCGCAAGGCGTCAAGGCCCTGGTGATTGCCTGCAACACCGCCACGGCGGCGGCCGTTGACTCGCTGCGCGCGGAACACCCCACCCTGCCCATCATCGGCGTGGAGCCGGCGCTCAAGCCCGCCGCGCTGCTCAGCCGCACCCGCCGCATCGGCGTGATGGCCACCCGCAGCACGCTGGCCAGTGCACGTTTCAAAACCTTGCTGCAATCGTTCGCCGGGCAGGCGGACTTCGTGCTGCAGCCCTGCGACGGCCTGGCCGGCGCGATCGAGCACGCCGGCATCCAGGCAGCCGCCGGCACTGAAGATGCTACAAAAATCATAGCTATATGTGCAAGCAGCGTAAGGGCTATGGGCCAATTTGGCTTGAAACATGGGGAAATCGACACGCTGGTGCTCGGCTGCACGCACTACCCTTTCGCCAGCCCGCACCTGCGTGAGTTGCTGGGCCCTGCGGTGCAGTTTCTCGACACGGGCGCGCCTGTCGCGCGCCAGACGCGCTGGCGGCTGGCGGCAATCACGCCGCCCGCCGGCGCCGCTGACCACCGGGTTCCCGGCCGGGTCAGCTTCTTCACCACCGGCCAGCCCGCCGCCCTGCAGGCTGCGGCGCAGCGCTGGCTGCAACTGGGTGGTGAGGTGGGGTCGCTATCGCTGTAATCACGGCTTGCGCCCTGGCGCGCTGGCGCCCGTCAGTGAATGCAGAAACCCTAAGCCCCTGGATAAAAGCTGAAATCTGCTTCGCGGTCTATTTTCATGATCAAATGGGCTTGTAGCCCAATAAACACGTGGGCTTTTCGCTACTAAATTTATAGCATCTTCCCCCGCCGGCCGGCATCCCGCCAACCGGCAAACCTTCCAGGAGAAGCGCTCATGTCCTCTGCAGCACCCCGCGAATCACACCACGCACCCGTCGATGTCTCCGACTGGTTTGCCTGGCGCGCCACCCGCTTCCTGCGCTTTCTGGCCGACACCTTTTTTGCCGGCCGCTATGGCAACCGCGCCGTGGTACTTGAAACCGTGGCCGCCGTGCCCGGCATGGTGGGCGGCGCGCTGGTGCACCTGAAATCGCTGCGCAGCATGGTGGACGATGAGGGGTGGATCCGCACCCTGCTGGACGAAGCCGAGAACGAGCGCATGCACCTGATGACTTTCGTCCACATCGCCAGGCCGAGCCAGTTCGAGCGCTGGATGGTGATGCTGGCGCAGGGGATTTTCTACAACCTCTTCTTCCTGCTGTACCTGGTGTCTGCGCGCACAGCGCACCGGCTGGTCGGCTATTTTGAGGAGGAAGCGGTCTACAGCTACACCGAATACCTGGCCGGCATCGACGCCGGGCAGTACGAGAACGTGGCCGCGCCGCAGGTCGCCATCGATTACTGGAAGCTGGCGCCTGACGCACGCCTGCGCGATGTGATCCTGGTGGTGCGTGATGACGAAGCGGGTCACCGCGACGTCAACCACGACTTTTCAAACCAGCTCAAGGCCCGGGACTAAAAGCCCGGGCCCGGCCGGCCCCTCAGCGGCTGAGCTGGGTGTCGGCCCGCAGGGTCAGGCCTTCTTCGGGCAGGTCTTTCCAGCCACCGCCCAGCGTCTTGTACAGCGTGACCTGGCTCTGCAGCTGGGCCAGGCGGGTTTGCACGGCGGCCTGGCGTGCGGCGAACAGCGAGCGCTGCGCATCGAGCTGGTCCAGGTAGCTGGCCACGCCGTTCTGGTAGCGCAAATCAGCCAGCTTGAAACGCGTGGCTTCGGCGTTGGCCTGGGCCTGCTGGGCGCGCAGCTGCTCACCCAGGGTGGCGCGGGCCGCCAGCGCATCGGACACCTCACGAAACGCCGTCTGGATGGCTTTTTCGTACTGCGCCACGGCAATGTCGCGGCCGGCATTGGCTGAATCGAGCCCCGCGCGGTTGCGGCCCGCATCGAAGATCGGCAGGATCAACTGCGGCGCGAGTGTCCAGCCGTAGGAGCCGCTCTTGAAGAGGCCGGAAAGGTGCGAGCTGGCGCTGCCGGCCGATGCCGTGAGCGAGATGCGCGGGAAGAACGCCGCGCGCGCCGCACCGATGTCGGCATTGGCAGACAGCAGTTGCTGCTCGGCCTGGCGGATGTCGGGGCGGCGGGTCAGCAGGTCGGACGGCAGGCCTGCCGGCACATCCACCATCATGGGCGCGTCAGCCAGGCCCTTGCCGGCCGGCAAAGCCACCGCGAGATCACCCGTGAGCGGCTGGCCCAGCAGCAGCGTCAAAGCGTTCTGGTCCAGCGCGCGCTGGCGCACCTGCTGGGCCAATGAGGCGCGGGCCGCTTCGGTCAACGACTCGGCCTGGCGGAACTCCAGCTCGGACGTCACGCCGTTGTCAAAACGCAGCTTGCTCAGCTTGAAGGACTCTTCGCGCGTGACCAGCGTTTGCTGCGTGATGGCCAGCAGTTCCTCGTCGGCCAGCAGGCTGAGGTAGGTATTGGCCACCGCGGCGATCAGGCTGATCTGGGTGGTCTTGCGCCCTTCTTCGGTGGCCAGGTATTGCGCCAGCGCCGACTCTTTGAGGCTGGCGACTCGGCCGAAGAAGTCGAGCTCATAGGATGTCATCAGCAGGCCGCCCGTGTAGGCGCTGGTGATGCTGCCGTTGCCGTTGGCATTGGGCTGGCGTGAACCGGTGATGCCGGCGTTGATCGTCGGGAACTGGTCGGCACGGCGGATCTGGAACTGCGCGCGTGCCTGCTCGATGTTAAGCACGGCAATACGCAGGTCGCGGTTGTTGCGCAGCGCGGCATCGATCAGCAGGCGCAGCTTGGGGTCGCTGAAGAAAGCCTGCCATTCGATATCGGCCGCGGCGGGCGCGGCAGCCGTCGCCGGCGTGGCGGCAGCCGGCTGGGCAGACCCGGCCACCCAGTTGGACGTGGCGGGCCATTCAGCAGCCACAGGGGCTGCCGGGCGTTCGTACTTCGGGATCATCGAGCAGCCGGCCAGTATCACTGCCGCGCTCAGCGCCAGAAGTTGTGGGAGCCTTGTTTTAGTCATGGGCCTTGCCTTCATTTCCTTCTTCTCCGGTGATGCCTGCCGCCTTGGCATGTTCGGAATACATCCTGTTCTGGCGCTCGCTGCCCTTGAAGAGGCCGCGCACCACCACAAAGAACACCGGAACAAAAATCACCGCCAGAGCCGTGCCGGTGATCATGCCGCCGATCACGCCGGTGCCGATGGCGCGCTGGCTGGCAGAACCCGCGCCGGAAGCCAGCACCAGGGGCAGGACGCCCAGGCCGAAGGCCAGCGAGGTCATGACGATGGGGCGGAACCGCAGATGCGCCGCTGCCAGCGCCGACTCGATCACGCCCTTGCCCTGCGCCTGCAGGTCTTTGGCGAACTCGATGATCAGAATGGCGTTCTTCGCCGAGAGGCCAATGATGGTAATCAGCCCCACCTGGAAGTACACGTCGTTCGCGTAACCGCGGAACAAGGTCGCCAGCAGCACGCCGATCACGCCCAGCGGCACGACCAGAATCACCGCCAGCGGGATGCTCCAGCTTTCGTACAGGGCAGCCAGGCAGAGGAACACCGCCAGGATGGCGAAGCCGTACAGCAGGGTCGCCTGCGAGCCGGCGAGTTTTTCCTCGCGCGACTGGCCGGTCCATTCAAAGCCGAAGCCTTGCGGCAGCTGCCCGGCGAGTTTTTCCATCTCGGCCATGGCGGCGCCTGTGCTGTAGCCCGGTGCGGCGCTGCCGCCAATGCGCATGGCGGGGTAGCCGTTGTAGCGCACGGTCTGCATTGCGCCGCTGATCCAGCGTGTGGTGGCGAATGCCGACAGCGGCACGGGCTGGCCGCGGCTGTTGCTGGCGTTGAGCTTGAGCAGGTCGTCGGGCTGCATGCGGGCAGGCGCATCGGCCTGCACCACCACGCGCTGCAAACGCCCCTGGTTCGGGAAGTCGTTGACGTAGCTGGAGCCCAACGCGGTCGACAGGATGGAGTTGATCGAGTCAAAAGGCACGCCCAACGCGTTCGCCTTGTCGCGGTCGATGTCGATCTGCAGCTGCGGCGCATCTTCCAGGCCGTCGGGGCGTACCTGCGCCAGCACCTTGCTCTTGGACGCCATGCCAAGTAGCTGGTTGCGTGCATTGACGAGCGCCTGGTGGCCCGCGCCTGAGCGGTCTTGCAAACGGAAGCTGAAGCCGGAAGCCGTGCCCAGTTCGGGAATCGGAGGCGGGCTGAGCGGGAAGATGAAGGCATCGCGAATGCCCATCAACGCACCGAAAGCGCGCCCCGCAACCGCGCTGGCCGAGTGTTCTTCGCCTTCGCGTTCTTTCCAGTCCTTGAGCGTCACAAATGCCAGCGCGGCATTCTGACCCTGACCTGAGAAGCTGAAGCCAAGCACGCCGACCATGCTTTGAACCTCAGGCTGCTTGAGCATGAAACCTTCGACGTCCTGCATCACAGCCAGCGTACGTTCGTAGGTTGCGCCCGGCGGCAACTGCACATTGACCAGCAAATTACCCTGGTCCTCGTTGGGCAGGAACGAGGTCGGCAGGCGCAGGTACACCACCGCCACCGCGGCGATGATAGCCACGTAGATGACGAGGTAACGTGCCGCGCGCTTGAGGATTCGCGCGACGACGCTTTCATAGCTCTTGGCCGTGCGCGAGAACCCGCGATTGAACCAGCCGAAGAAGCCCTTCTTCTCGTGATGGTGCCCGGCTTCAACGGGCTTGAGCAGCGTCGCGCACAGCGCCGGCGTGAGCGACAAGGCCATGAAAGCGGAAAAAGCAATGGACGACACCATCACAGCAGAAAACTGGCGGTAAATATTGCCGGTCGAACCCGCAAAGAATGCCAGCGGCACGAACACGGAGATCAGCACCACCGTCACGCCGATGATGGCGCCGGAAATCTGCTGCATGGCCTTGCGAGTCGCTTCCAGCGGAGGAAGGCCCTCCTCGGTCATGATGCGCTCGACGTTTTCGACGACCACGATCGCATCGTCCACCACGATACCGATCACCAGCACCATGCCGAACATGGTCAGCACGTTGATCGAAAAACCCAGCGCGAGCAAGGTGGCAAACGTGCCCAGCAGCGCGATAGGCACCACGATGGTCGGGATGATGGTGTAGCGCCAGTTCTGCAGGAACAGGAACATCACCAGGAACACCAGCGCCACGGCTTCGAACAGCGTCTCGGCCACCTGGGAGATAGAAATCTTGACGAAGCGCGAGCTGTCGTACGGAATATCCCACTTCATGCCTTGGGGGAAGAAGCGTTCCAGCTCGGTCATCCTGTCGCGCACCGCCTTCGCCGAAGCCAAAGCATTGCCGCTGGGAGCGAGCTGCACGCCGATACCGATGGCCTGCTTGCCGTTCAGGCGTGCCGAAGTTCCGTAAGACTGCCCACCCAGCTCAATGCGCGCCACGTCTTTGAGGCGCACAGACGAGCCGTCGGTATTGGCGCGCAACACGATGTTGCCGAATTGCTCGACGTTGGCGAGCTGGCCGTTGACCACCACAGTGGCTGCAATGCCTTGCCCTGCCACGTTGGGCCTGTCGCCGATGCTGCCGGCCGACACCTGCGCGTTTTGTGCGCGGATGGCGTTGTTGACGTCACTCGCCGAGAGGCTGTAGCCCGTGAGCTTGGCAGGGTCCAGCCAGATGCGCATGGCGCGTTCGGTACCGAACAGCTGGGCCTGGCCGATACCTTTGACGCGCTGGATCTCGGGCACGACATTGCGCGAAGCGTAATCGCCGAGCGCGACCGGGTCGTGCGCGGGATTGTCGGACGACAGCATGATGAACAACAGGAAGTTGGCGCGCGATTTATCAACGCGTACACCCTGCTGCGTCACGGCGGCAGGCAAACGCGGTGAGGCGCGCGACAGGCGGTTTTGCACATCGACCTGCGCCAAATCGGCATTGGTGCCGGGTTCAAAGCTCAGCGTGATGCTGCCGGTGCCGTCCGCTTGCGCGACCGACTCCATGTAGATCAGGCCGGGGGAGCCGTTCATTTCGCGCTCGATCACCGACAGCACGCTGTCTTCGAGGGTCTGGGCAGATGCGCCTGGATACGCGGTGTTGACTACGATGGCGGGCGGCGCTACCGGCGGGTACTGCGCGACCGGCAGCTGCGTGATCGCCACGCCGCCGACCACCAGGATGAACAAGGCAATCACCCAGGCAAAGATCGGCCGATCAATAAAAAACTTGGCCATGTACTGGGCTCCTTACTTCGCTGCCGAGGATGCGGCGGACGCGGCAGGCGCGGCGGCTGAGGCGGACGCCGCCGGGGCCGAGGCGGCGCCTGCGGCTCCGGGCGGTTGCCACGGCACGGGCTTCACAGGAGCGCCGGGCTGCATCTTCTGGAAGCCGTCGACGATGACCTGCTCGCCGGTTTTGAGGCCGTCAAGGACGACCCACTTGTTGCCTTGGGAAGAGCCGATCTTGATGTTGCGCGGGCTGACTTTGCCGTCGGCGCCGACCACCATGACGGAGTCACCCTGGTTGGTACGCGTCACAGCCTGCTGGGGCAAGGTAATGGCATTGGTGGCTTGCGCCTGCTCAAGGCGCACGCGCACATAGAGGCCTGGCAGCAGCTGGCCGCCGGGGTTCGGTACTTCGGCCCGCAGCGTCACCTGCCCGGTCGTCGCATCGACGGTCAGGTCGGAAAACAGCAGGCGCCCGGGTTTGGCGTATTCGGTGCCGTCTTCAAGCACGATGCGTACGCTGGCGGCATCGGCGCCGCTGGCGCGCTTGAACTGGCCGCTTTCCATCGCGGCACGGAGCTTCATCACATCCGTGGCGGACTGCGTGAAGTTGACATACATCGGGTTAATCTGCTGGACCACCGCCAGTTGGGTCGCTTCACCCTGACCGACCAGTGCACCTTCAGTCACCAGCGCGCGGCCGATACGGCCTGAAATGGGCGCCGTCACCGCGGCATATCCCAGGTTGATGCTGGCCGTCTGCACATTCGCCTTGCCCACGGCCACGTCGGCTTCGGCCTGCTTCTGGGCAGCCACGGCGTTAGCGTACTCCTGCTTGCTGATGGCGTTGGCCTCTACCAGCGGCTTGTAGCGCTCGGCCAAAGCGGTGGCCTGTGCCAGATTGGCTTCGGCGCGCGCCTGGCCCGCCTTGGCGCTGGCGGCGGCTGCCGCGTACGGTGCGGAGTCGATGGTGAAAAGCGGCTGCCCCTCTTTCACGTCGCTGCCTTCGCGGAACAGCCGTTTTTGCAAAATACCGGCGGCGCGCGCCCTGACCTGCGCCACACGAGACGCCTCCAGGCGGCCTGGCAACTCGGTGACCAATCCGACATCGCCCTGGGTGACCGTCACCACACCCACCTGCGGCGGGGGTGGCGCGCCGCCGCCCTGTGCGTCACCCTTGCCGCAACCGGCGAGGAGCAGTGAAAGCGCCGCGACCACAACAAGCGGCTGGTGAAGGGTAAATTGGGGGCTCAAAATTGAACGGACAACGCGAGACTTGGGCATGCTGTTCCTCGGATTTTTGGGAAAGAAGGCGCGAGACAAAAAGCGATATCGGCGACTGGAACAAAACACAGTCACCGAAAACGAAAAGAATAAGGGTTTTTGCGAGTGTTATAGTTTACATACATTTGTGAATGTATAACGACAGCGATAAAAATTCCATTTCTGGAGACCCACTTGGCCCGTCGAACCAAAGAAGAGGCGCTGGAGACACGCCACAAACTGCTGGATGCGGCCGAACACCTGTTTCAGTCGCAGGGAGTGTCACGCACCAGCCTGCAGGACATTGCCAGGCGCGCAGGAGCGACCCGTGGCGCGGTGTATTGGCACTTCAGGGACAAGGCAGACCTCTTCAACGCCATGATGGAGCGGGTCACGCTCCCGATGGAAGAGTCCTTTCACCACGAAAACAGCCAGCAAGACAGCCCGGATCCCCATCTGACTGCGATCGACAGAATACGGCATTCCACCGTCAATGCCTTGCGGCAAATTGTTACCGACACCCAGACACGGCGCGTCTTCGAGGTTGCGACACAAAAGGTGGAGTACGTCGAGGAACTGCAGGCAGTTCGCCTGCGCCACCTCACCGTGCGCAAGGGTTTTCTGGACCGCATCCAGCAAGGCATGGAAACCGCGGCGACTCAGATGGATTTGAAGTTACCTGTTTCAGCCTCGGCGGCCGCGCAGGGATTGCACGCTCTCATCGACGGACTGATTCAGAACTGGCTCCTGGACCCGGAGGCCTTCGATCTGCTGGAAGTGGGCCAGTGCGCAATTGATGTGTACTTGCGAGGCATGGGCTTTCCCGGCGATCAGCAGGCAATTACCGCCTGCGCAGAGCCCGCCGTGCAAGCCTAGTGCAAATGCCGCGGCTTGCGGCCGCCGCCATGGCCTGAACCGCCCTGCGGCCCACCCAGGCCTCGCGGCGGCTTGCCGAGCTGCATGGAATTGACGAGTGCGTCAAAGCGTTGCTCAAACAGCTTGTCAACCGCCGCAACGATTTCACCGAGTTCGGAGCCGTCAAAGTGGCGCTCCATCAGGCCGATCATGTCCTGGACCAGAAGGTCGCGCTGCACCTGCATGATGGCGGCCGGCGTGGGGCCGACAAAATACATCGCAAAGTCGTCACGCGCCTCTTCTTCGTCATCGCCCTCTTCTTCATCAAAGTCGGAGTCATAGAAGGTCACCTCTATCGGCGCACCCGCTTCCGCCAGGTCATTCAGGCCCATGCACATCTCATCCAGCGCCTGGCGGAAATCTTCGTCGCCCGGTACGGTCCAGCACATCTGCAAGAGATGTTTGTGCGCGTCGAACCGGATGCCGGGCTCTTCTTCATAAGCGCTGGCAGCACCGGCCGCCAGGGACTTGGAGCCCGCGTACTTCCAAAGGGGCTTGAGAGCCTCCTGCAGTTGCTCAAAGCTGACGTCAGCCCGCAAAGGCACTTCGCCATGGACGTGAATTTCAAAAGGAGTGTTGTAGCGGGACATGATGGAATTTATCTTACCCAGTTTTCAAAGTCGCGCCAGGGGCATGGGTGAGCCGAAGTGGTGCCTGAGACCGGAATCGAACCGGTACGCCCGCTATTCACGAAGCGGCGGATTTTAAGTCCGCTGTGTCTACCTATTTCACCACTCAGGCTCAAGCTCTTTACGCCAACGCCGTATTCGAACCTTCCAGCGTATTGTCAAACAAAAAAGCCCCATGGCTGGGGCTTATGACAACTGGCTTGATGGAGGCGCGGCCCGGAGTCGAACCGGGCTAGCCGGATTTGCAATCCGGTACATAACCGCTTTGTTACCGCGCCGTATTCTGTCTGCCTCGGCAAAGTCCAATGACCCTGCCGGTACTCAACGAAACTCCAATGAAAAAGGACAGCATTTTGAAGTGCTGCCCTTTGAATTGGAGCGGGAGAAGAGTCTCGAACTCTCGACCTCAACCTTGGCAAGGTTGCGCTCTACCAACTGAGCTACTCCCGCGATTACAGCCTCAAATTATAGCTTAACTTTTCGGCCTTTTCCAGAACTTTGAAAAAACTTCTGAATTAATGCTTCACCGTTCCCGTAGCTTCCGCTGGAGGAACCACTGCGGCAGCCGCAGCCACAGCGACTTCCTCATCGGTGAGCGGGACTGGCTGACGTTCCAGCGCTACCTGAAGAACCTGATCGATCCATTTCACCGGCACGATCTCCAGACCACTCTTCACGTTGTCGGGAATCTCCTGCAAGTCCTTGGCGTTTTCTTCCGGGATCAACACCGTCTTGATGCCGCCGCGCAAAGCTGCCAGCAATTTTTCTTTCAGCCCACCGATGGCAGTGACCTCACCGCGCAGCGTGATCTCGCCGGTCATGGCGACATCGCCCCGCACCGGAATGCCGGTCAATGCAGAAACAAAAGCCGTCGTCATCGCGGCGCCCGCGCTCGGGCCGTCCTTGGGTGTCGCGCCATCCGGCACATGAATATGGATGTCGCGTTTTTCGAACATCTCATCCTTGATGCCAAGCACCTTCGCGCGACTGCGCACCACCGTGCGTGCAGCCTCGACGGACTCCTTCATGACGTCGCCAAGCGAACCTGTCCGCGTGATCACACCCTTGCCGGGCATCATGGCGGCCTCAATCGTCAGCAGGTCGCCGCCAACTTCCGTCCAGGCCAGGCCGACCACCTGGCCCACCTGGTTTTGCTGCTCAGCGCGGCCGTAATTGAATTTGCGAACACCCAGGAAGTCGTTGAGGTTGTCCGGCGTGACGACGACCTTGGGCGTCATCTTCTTGAGCTGGATTCCCTTGATGACCTTGCGGCAGATCTTGGAGAGTTCGCGCTCGAGTGAACGCACGCCCGCTTCACGCGTGTAGTAACGCACGATGTCGCGCACGGCCTGCTCTTGCACCTCAAGCTCGCCGTCCTTCACGCCGTTGTTCTTGACCTGCTTGGGCAACAGGTAACGCATGGCGATACTGGTTTTTTCGTCTTCGGTATAGCCCGAAAGCCGGATGACTTCCATACGGTCCAGTAGGGCCGGCGGGATGTTCATCGAGTTGGACGTGGCCACAAACATCACGTCGCTGAGGTCGAAGTCGACCTCCACATAGTGATCACCGAATGTGTGATTCTGTTCAGGGTCAAGCACCTCCAGCAATGCGCTGGAAGGGTCACCACGGAAATCCGTGCCCAGTTTGTCGATTTCATCGAGCAGGAAAAGCGGGTTACGGGTACCGGCCTTGGTCAGGCTTTGCAAAACCTTGCCCGGCAAAGCGCCAATGTAGGTGCGGCGATGGCCACGAATTTCTGCTTCGTCCCGCATGCCACCCAGAGCCATGCGCACATACTTGCGCCCGGTCGCCTTGGCGATCGATTGGCCCAGAGACGTCTTGCCCACACCGGGAGGCCCCACGAGGCACAGGATCGGCGCCTTGAGCTTGTCGACGCGTTGCTGCACCGCGAGGTATTCAACGATTCGGTCTTTGACCTTCTCCAGGCCGTAGTGGTCTTCATTGAGCACGTTCTCGGCATTGCCCAGGTCGTGCTTGATCTTGGTCTTCTTGCTCCAGGGCAAGCCGGTGAGCACATCGATATATGTCCGCACCACCGTCGCTTCAGCGGACATGGGCGACATCAGTTTGAGTTTCTTGAGCTCGCTCTCAGCCTTTTTACGGGCCTCCTGAGGCATCTTGGCAGACTTGATCTTTTTCTCGATCTCTTCGATGTCCGCGCCTTCTTCGCCTTCGCCCAGCTCCTTCTGGATCGCTTTCACCTGCTCATTGAGGTAGAAATCGCGCTGGTTCTTCTCCATCTGGCGTTTGACACGGCCGCGGATTTTTTTGTCGACGTTGAGAATGTCGACTTCGCGCTCGAGCTGCTCATAGAGGTTCTCAAGCCGCGCCTTGACATTGTCGAGGTCCAGGATCACCTGCTTGGCATCCAGCTTGAGCGGCAAATGTGCCGCAATGGTGTCGGCCAGCCGTCCGGCATCGTCGATGCTGGAGATCGACGTGAGAATCTCTGGGGGGATTTTCTTGTTGAGTTTGACGTAGTGGTCAAACTGCTGCATCACGGCGCGGCGCAATGCCTCGATTTCGCTGGTCTTGTCGCCGGCAATCACGACAGCCGTTTCAACCGGCGTGACATTGGCGGTGAAATGCTGTTCACCCTCTTCGATCTTGTTGACAGTGGCGCGTTGCTGCCCTTCCACGAGCACCTTCACGGTACCGTCAGGCAACTTGAGGAGTTGCAGGATCGTGGCCACGCAACCCACTTCAAACATGTCCTCGACAGACGGCTCATCTTTGGCTGCGGCTTTTTGCGCCACCAGCATGATCCGGCGCTCGGCCTCCATCGCCGACTCCAGCGCCTTGATGCTCTTGGGGCGTCCCACGAACAGCGGGATCACCATGTGCGGAAAGACCACCACGTCCCGCAAAGGCAGGAGAGGCAGGTCAATGGGGGTGGAAGGCAATGAAGTTTGTCCGGACATATAAACCTTAAACGTTAGCCGTGGCGGCCAGTTGCATGGCCCGGCGAAACACAATCAACCCAGACATGGGGCGCACGGGAGCGCTTTTCAAGCATTCCGGCCAGCCTGTTGGGGTGTTCAGGCTTTCTTGGCCGCTTCTCGGTACACAAGCAAGGGAGCCTTGTTTTCTTCGATTGTGGACTCGTCCACAACAACCTTGTCCACATTGCTGGCATTTGGCAGGTCAAACATGGTGTCAATCAGCGATTGCTCCAGGATGGAGCGCAGGCCCCGCGCGCCCGTCTTGCGAGCCAGCGCTTTGCGGGCAATGGCCTTGAGGGCGGATGGGCGAATTTCCAGATCAACCCCTTCCATGGCCAGCAGTTTGCTGAACTGCTTGACCACCGCGTTTTTCGGTTCGGTCAGGATTTGCACGAGCGCGTCTTCACTGAGTTCAGCCAATGTGGCAACCACGGGCATGCGGCCGACCAGTTCAGGGATCAGGCCGAACTTGATCAGGTCTTCCGGCTCGACTTCCTTGAAGGCATCGGTCAGGGTTCGCGATTTTTTGCTTTTGACGACCGCGCCAAAACCCATGCCGGAAGCTTCCGTGCGGTTCTCGATGACTTTTTCCAGGCCGGCGAAAGCCCCGCCACAGATAAAAAGGATGTTGGTGGTGTCCACCTGCAGGAAGTCCTGGTTCGGGTGCTTGCGCCCGCCCTGCGGCGGCACCGAGGCCATGGTGCCTTCAATCAGCTTGAGCAGCGCCTGCTGAACGCCCTCACCCGACACATCGCGAGTGATGGACGGGTTGTCGGACTTGCGCGAAATCTTGTCGATTTCATCGATATAAACAATGCCCTGCTGGGCGCGTTCGACCTCGTAATTGCAACTCTGCAGCAATTTCTGGATGATGTTTTCGACGTCTTCACCGACATAACCGGCCTCTGTCAGCGTGGTGGCGTCGGCCATCACAAAGGGCACGTTGAGCGTGCGGGCCAGGGTTTGGGCCAGCAAGGTCTTGCCGGAGCCGGTCGGGCCGATGAGCAAGATATTGCTTTTGGTCAGCTCGACATCGTCTTTCTTGGCTTTTTCCTTGTGGCGCAGGCGTTTGTAGTGGTTGTACACCGCCACAGCCAAGGTGCGCTTGGCCGGCTCCTGGCCGATCACGTAGCCGTCCAGCGTTCCCTTGATCTCGGAGGGGGTGGGCAGATCGGTGCGTGTTTCGCGGACATCTTCGCCGGCCGGCAACTCATCACGAATGATCTCGTTGCAGAGATCGATGCACTCATCGCAAATAAAAACCGAGGGGCCAGCGATCAGTTTTTTGACTTCGTGCTGACTTTTGCCGCAAAAAGAGCAGTGCAAAGTCTTTTCGCTGGAGGAGCCTTTTTTCTCGGCCATTGTTGGGGATGCCTTTAAGGTGCCTGGAGGGGGAACTGTTACCTAATGATAACCAATAAAAAAACGGCGTTTCTGTTACAGAAAACGCCGTTGTTGCGATGCAACCCGGAAGCGCTTCAAGCGGTTTTTAGCCGCTTTTGGGCGATCAGGGACGCTTGGCAATCACCTGGTCGACCAGGCCGTACTCTTTGGCTTCGTCCGCGAACATGAAATAGTCACGTTCGGTGTCACGCTCAATTTTCTCGACGGTTTGACCGGTGTTGGCCGCCAGGATGCGGTTGAGCTGGTCACGCGTCTTGAGAATGTCGCGGGCATGGATCTCGATGTCCGTTGCCTGGCCTTGCGCGCCGCCCGAGGGCTGGTGAATCATCACGCGCGAATTGGGCAGCGAGAACCGCTTGCCCTTGGTGCCGGCCGACAACAGGAAGGCGCCCATGCTGGCCGCCATGCCGACGCAGAGGGTGGAGACATCGGGCTTGATGAACTGCATGGTGTCGTAAATCGCCATGCCGGCCGTGACGGAGCCGCCCGGGGAATTGATGTAGAAGGAAATGTCCTTGTCCGGGTTTTCGCTTTCCAGGAACAGGAGCTGGGCCACCACCAGGTTGGCCGTCTGGTCATTGACCGGGCCGACCAGGAAAATCACGCGCTCCTTGAGCAGGCGCGAGTAAATATCGTAAGAGCGCTCGCCGCGGCCGGACTGCTCGATAACCATGGGCACCATGCCCAGGCCTTGCGCGTCCTGGGCGCCGGCTTGCGGGCCGGTGTAGGCGCCGCCGTAAATACTGTTTCGGACCATCATGTTTTCTCCAGAGATGTTTGTACTGTACCCAAAAATAAATTGGGGCCTGCGCCGTAAAGCACAAGCCCCAATATCAGGAAAGACCGGGAAGAATCAGTTCTGGCCCATCAGGTCGTCGAAGGAAATTGCCTTTTCGGTGACCTTGGCTTTGCCCAGGACGAAGTCGGTGACGTTGTTTTCGATCACGACAGCCTCGACTTCCGCCATGCGGCGGTTGTCGCTCAGGTACCAGCGCACCACGTCTTGCGGCTTCTCGTAGCTGGCGGCCAGCTCTTCGATGTGGGCCTTGAGCTGCTCGGGCTTGGCCTGCAGGTCGTTGGTGCGGACCAGTTCGGCCACCACCAGGCCCAGGCGCACGCGCTTTTCAGCCTGCGGGCGGAAGATTTCTTCAGGAATCGGCGCCTTGTCGGCGTCCTTGATGCCGCGCTGCTTGAGGTCGGCGCGCGCGCCTTCGATCATGCGGTCCAGTTCAGCTTGCACGCTGGACTTGGGCAGGTCGAGTTCGGCGTTGGCCACCAGCGCGTCCATCACCGCGTTTTTGTTGCGGGACAGCAAGCGGAACTTGACTTCGCGTTCGAGGTTTTTCTTGATGTCGGCGCGCAGGCCTTCCACCGTTGAGTCAGCGATGCCCAGGGACTTGGCCAGTGCTTCGTTGACTTCAGGCAGGTGTGCCGCTTCGATCTTTTTGACCGTGACCAGGAAGTCGGCCTGTTTGCCGGCGACGTCCTTGCCGTGGTAATCAGCGGGGAAGTTCAGCGGGAACGTCTTGCTTTCGCCGCTTTTCATGCCGCGCACGGCGTCTTCGAATTCCTTGAGCATCTGGCCGTCGCCGATCAGGAACTGGTAGTCCTCGGCCTTGCCGCCGGCGAAGGGTTCGCCGTCGATCTTGCCCTCGAAGTCGATGGTGGCACGGTCGCCGTCTTGCGCAGGCGCATCGGCTGCGCGCTGGGCGAAAGTACGGCGCTGTTTGCGCAGGATGTCCAGGGTCTTGTCGATGGCGGCATCGCTGACTTCAGCGCTGACCTTTTCGACTTCGGCGCCCGACAGGTCGGCGATCTTGACTTCCGGGTAGACCTCAAACACCGCGTCGAATGCGAGTTCGCCTTCAGGAGCGCCCTCTTTTTCGCTGATGCGGGGCTGGCCGGCAACGCGCAGTTTGGCTTCGTTGGCGGCCACGGCGAAGGCTTCACCGACCTTGTCGTTCATGACTTCGTAATGCACCGAATAGCCATAACGCTGGGCCACCACGTTCATGGGGACTTTGCCGGGACGGAAGCCGTCCATCTTGACCGTGCGGGCCAGCTTTTTCAGGCGGGTGTCGACTTCCGACTGGATGGTGTTGACGGGCAGCGTCAGCGTCATTTTGCGCTCGAGCTTTTCAAGGGTTTCAACAGTCACGGCCATGATGGTTTCCTAAGATCAAAAATAGTCAAAACAGGTTTTCACCTGGCAAGCTGCGGGCTTTGCCGCAACGGCTGAATGCATGGCGTGCGGCAAATGCCGCCCACAAGCCTCAGGGTGGTGCGCGGGGGGGGACTCGAACCCCCACACCATTGCTGGCGTCAGGACCTAAACCTGGTGCGTCTACCAATTTCGCCACCCGCGCGCCGGAAACAAAAACGGGAATCCGAAAAACCTCCGAATCCCCGCTTGAAATCGGTCAACTCTCTATTTTAGCCGTTATCGGGCCCGGTTTTTGCGTCCGGGGCCGGCGGCCAGAGAGAATCAGGCCGGCAATGGCTTTTCGCCCGTGTGGCGCTGAACTTCCAGCTTGTCACCCCGTTTGACACGGAACCACGCCGCATACATGGCCGGCAAAGCCAGCAGCGTCAGCACCGTCGCCACAATCAGGCCGCCCATGATGGCAACCGCCATCGGGCCCCAGAACACGCTGCGCGACAGCGGGATCATGGCCAGCACGGCGGCGGCAGCCGTCAGCACGATGGGCCGCAGCCGGCGCACGGCCGCCTCGACGATCGCGTCCCAGGTCGCCACGCCGCGAATGCGGTCCTGCTCGATCTGGTCGATCAGGATCACCGAGTTGCGGATGATCATGCCGAACAGCGCAATCACCCCCAGCAGCGCGACAAAACCGAACGGCCGGTTCAACACCAGAAGCGCGCCCGCCACACCGGCGATACCCATGAAGCCCGTCACAAAGGCGAGAATCGACCGGCTGAAACTGTGCAGTTGCAGCATCAGCAAGGTGAGCACGATAAAGAGCGCCACCGGCAGGCCAGCCACAATCGACGATGAGCCCTTGCTGCTTTCCTCTACCGCACCGGCCACCTGGATGCGGTAGCCCTGCATGCCTTTTTCCAGCCATTTGGCTTCCAGGGCCTTGAGTTTGGGCATCAGCTCCTGCGTCACCGTGGCGCCTTGCAGGCCTTCCACGATGTCGCTCTGCACCGTGATGGCGTAGTCGCGGTTTTCGCGCCACATGACGCCCGGTTCCCAGGTAAACACCGGCTTGGCGATTTGCGTCAGCGGAATCGACTTGCCCGACGCCGTAGGCAGGTAGGCGTTGCCGATGTCGGTGATCGCGTTGCGCTCGTCCAGCGGCTGGCGCAGCACGATGTCGATGAGCTTGTCGCCTTCACGGAACTGGCCCACGGGCGTTCCCGCCAGGATGGTGCGCGAGGCCTGTGCAATCGACTGGCTGGTCACGCCCAGCGTGCGCGCCTTGGCCTGGTCCACCTCCAGCCGCAGCACTTTCACCGATTCATTCCAGTTGTCGTTGACGCCGCGCGTGTTGCCGCTTTCGCGCATCACGGCCTTGACTTCATCGGCGCGCTCGCGCAGCACCAGCGGGTCGATGCCGACCACGCGGAACTGCACCGGGTAAGGCACCGGCGGGCCGTTGGGCAGCAGCTTGACGCGGCCGCGCACCTCGGGGAACTCGGTGGCCAGCAGGGCCGGCAGCTTGATGCGCAGGGACTCGCGCACCTTCAAATCCTTGGGCACCACAATCATCTGCGAGACGTTGGTCTGCGGAAAGACCTGGTCCAGCGGCAGGTAAAAGCGCGGCACGCCCGAGCCTATCCAGGTGCTGACCGTACTCACGCCCTCTTCCTTCATGAGGCGCGCCTCCACCCGTTTGGCCGTGGCCTCGTTGGCGGCGAAGGACGTCCCTTCCGGAAACCAGATGTCGACCATGATTTCAGGGCGGCTGGAGTCCGGGAAGAACTGCTGCTGCACCTTGCCCATGCCCACAATGCCCAGCACAAAGATCAGCACGGTGGCGCCTATCGTGAGCCAGCGGTGCTCCACGCACCAGTTCACGGTTTTGCGGAAGTTGCTGTAGAACGGGCTGTCGAACATCTCGTGCGGGCTGTCCTGGCCTGCGGCCACCTCCTGCACATGCGGCGGCACCTTCAAAAACAGGGTGCCCAGGTAAGGCACGAAGTACACCGAGACGATCCAGCTGAGCACCAGCGCAATCACCGTCACCGCAAAAATCGCAAACGTGTATTCACCCGTCGTGGATTTGGCCAGGCCGATGGGCAAAAAGCCCGTGGCCGTGATCAGCGTGCCCGTCAGCATGGGCATGGCGGTGATCTCATAGGCAAAGGTCGCGGCGCGCACCTTGTCGTAGCCCTCTTCCATTTTGCGCACCATCATCTCGACAGCGATGATGGCGTCGTCCACCAGCAAGCCCAGCGCGATGATGAGCGAGCCCAGCGAAATCTTGTGCAGGCCGATGCCGTAATACCACATGGCCAGGAAAGTCAGGCTCAGCACCAGCGGGATGGTGATGCCCACCACCAGCCCGGGCCGCATGTCGATGTAATAGCGCTTCCACAGCGGCAACTGGCCGGGGCCGTTGTGCGGCCGCTTGTGAAAGCCGAGCGCGATGAAACTCACCGCCAGCACGATCACCACGGCCTCGATCAGCACGCGCACGAATTCATTGACCGACGTGGAGACCGCCTTGGGCTGGTTCTGCACGTTCACCAGCTTGATGCCTGCCGGCAGGGTTTTCTCGATGCGCTCCGACAGCGCCGTGAGCGACTTGCCCAGCGCGATGATGTCGCCGCCCTTGCCCATGGATACACCCAGCGCAATCACTTCCTTGCCCTGGTGGTGCACCTTCACGGAAGGCGGATCCACATAACCGCGTTTGATGGTGGCGATGTCGCCCAGCTGCAGCTGGCTGCCGGAGCTGCCGCGTATCGGCATGACGCGCAATTGCTCAATGACTTCAAACTGGCCCGCCACGCGCACCTGCACCACGTCCAGCGGCGTCTGCACCGCCCCGGCCGACTCGATCGCGTTTTGCTGGCCCAGTTGCGCCAGCACCTGGTTCAAGTCCAGCCCCAGTTGCGCCAGGCGCTTCTGCGAAATTTCAATAAAGACTTTTTCGTCCTGCACGCCAAAAAGCTCGACCTTGCTCACGTCCGGCACGCGCAGCAGTTGCTGGCGCACGTCGTCGGCAAAGGTCTTGAGTTCGGCGTAATTGAAGCCGTCGGCTTCCAGCGCATAGATCACGCCATACACATCGCCGAAATCGTCATTAAAGAACGGCCCCTGGATGCCGCCCGGCAGTGTGCCGCGCATGTCGCCGACCTTTTTGCGCACCGAATACCAGACATTCGGCACGTCAGCCGGTTTGGACGAATCCTTGATCTGGAAAATGATCTGCGATTCGCCCGGCTTGGAGTAGCTGCGGATCTTGTCGGCGAACGGCACCTCCTGCAGCGTGCGCTCGATCTTGTCGGTGACCTGCTCGGCCACCTGTTGGGCCGTGGCGCCCGGCCAGTAGGTGCGCACCACCATGGCGCGAAAGGTGAAAGGCGGGTCTTCGTCCTGCCCGAGCTGGAAGTAGGACGCAAAGCCCAGGATCATCAGCACCAACAGCAGGTAGCGTGTGAGGTCCGGATGGTCCAGCGCCCATTTGGACAGGTTGAAACGGGTGGAAGGCGAAGCGAGTTCGCCGGCAGAGTGACTGTCGTGTTCAGCTTGCGTCATGCCGGCCTCACTTCGCGGCCGGAGCAGCGGATGCGGCCGATACCGCAGGTGAAGGGGCAGACGCGGCCGTCGGGGCGACCGACGACGTTGCTACAGAATTGATAGCGGTCTGTGCAGGCGTAGCACCGGCCAGGGCCACACTGGGCTGGTAAAAAGTCACTTTCTGCCCCGGCGAGAGCACATGCACGCCGGCGCTCACCACCAGCATTCCGGGCTGCAGACCGGACGCCACCACCACCTCGTTGCCGTCGGCCGTGGCGACCTGGATCGGTTGCGCCTTGATGGTCATCGTGGACTTGTCGACCACCCAGACAGCCGTGGCCTTGCCTTCCTGGCGCAAGGCCGTGGTCGGCAGCTTGATCACCGGCAGGCCGGCAATGCTGCCCGCCTCGGGTATCACCGACACCGTGGCGCCCAGCGGCGGGGGCTCTTTGGCATCTATCGACACCTTGACGGTGTAGGTGCGGGTGACCGGGTCGCTGCTCGCAGCCACTTCCCTGACCTTGCCGTCAAATTCGGTGCTTTGCGACCACAGGCGGATCTTCACCGCGGAGCCGGGCTTGATGTTGGCCACCTTGTCTTCCGGCACCGAGAACACCACGTCGCGCACGCCGTCGGCCGCGATGCGGACCACCGGCGTGCCGGCGGTAACGACCTGGCCGGGCTCGGCTTCAATCGCCGTCACGACACCCGATACATCGGCGACCAGCGACGCATAGGCGGCCTGGTTGCCCTGCACCGAGAACTGCGACTGCGCCTGTTCCAGCTGCGCCTGGGCCGACTTGAAGGTGGTTTCGCGGCGCTCCAATTCGGCGCCGCTGATGAAGTTTTGCTCTTTGAGTTCTTTGTAGCGCTTGAAGTCGGCGGCCGCCAGGTCGCGGTTTGTGGTGGCCGCGGCCACCTGGGCGCGGGCCGAATCGGCGGCCAGCCTGAGGTCCTGCGGATCCAGCTGGGCCAACACCTGCCCGGCCTTCACACGCTGGCCGAGCTCGGCCTGGCGCTTGATGATCTTGCCGCCGACCCGAAAGCCCAGCCGCGACTCGACCTGGGCTTTAACCTCGCCGGAATACTCGTGCACCGATGAGAACGCGTTGGTTCCCACAGTGATCACCTTGACGGCGCGGACCGGCTCCTCGGGTGGGGCGGATTTGGAACAGGCGGCCAGCAGGGCAGCGGCGCTCACCAGGGAGAAAACGGTTTTATTCATGGTCTGTTTCGGATGAAAACTCGGGCGGGCAGACGGAGCCAAGTCACTTAATAATGCCGTTGAAGCAGCTCCAGCGGATCGTTACTGACTGACCGGTTAGTAATCTAGGGTAATTGCCCATACTTGTCAAGCGACAATCGCCCGCATGACCCCAGGCCCCCACCAGCCCATTGCGACTCCCACCCCCGCGCCCGCATTCCAGGGTGTGTCGCACTATGAAAACTTCCCCGTGGCGTCGCTGCTGTGCCCGCCGCGGCTGCGCCCGCCCATCGCCGCCATTTACTGGTTTGCCCGCACCGCGGACGACATCGCCGACGAAGGCGACGCCCCGCCGCAAACCCGCCTGGACGACCTGGCGGCCTACCGCGCCGACCTGATGGCGACTGCGGCGGGCTTGCCGCCCTCACCGCGCTGGGCCGCGGTCTTTGGCCGGCTGCAACCCCAAATGGCGCAATTCGCGCTGCCGGTCAATTTGCTGGCCGATTTGCTCAGCGCGTTTGAGCAGGATGCCGTCAAGCAGCGCTATGCCGATGACGCTGAACTGGACGACTACTGCCGCCGCTCGGCCAACCCGGTCGGCCGGCTGCTGCTACACCTCTACGATATCCACGATGCCGCCTCACTGCAAATGAGCGACGACATTTGCACCGCCCTGCAACTGATCAACTTCTGGCAAGACCTGAGCGTGGACATCCCGCGCGGGCGCATCTACCTGCCGGCCGACGCCTGGGCCCGCCATGGCGTGGACGAAGCCCAGTTGCTGGCGTTGAGCGTCAACCCGGCCACTATCAATTTGATAGCAGAATGCACAGAATCCACAAGGGCCAGGATGCTAAAAGGCTCTCAACTGGCAAAACGGATTCCGGGCCGCGGCGGCTGGGAGCTGCGACTGGTGGTGCAAGGCGGCCTGCGCATCCTGGACAAGATCGAGGCGCAGGGCTTTAACACCCTGCAGCGCCGTCCCAAGCTCGGCCCCTGGGACGTGCTGGTGATGGGCTGGCGTGCACTCTGGATGTAGGGACTTCGCCGCGCCAAGGCCCACGACCAGCGCTACTGGATAGATAACAAGCAAAAACATCAGGGAAGTACATGGCAACGCCACAGGCTGCACAGACAAGCCGGCCACCTTCGGCCACCTACCGCGTGCTGGTGTGGGGCCTGCTCCTTTTTTGCATCAGCCTGGCGCTGGTCGGCGGTGTCGTCGCAGAGCAGGTCATGGCCGCGCTCAACTGCCAGTACCGCGCCGACCCCAGAACCGGTTCCTGCTCCTTCCTGCAGCATGCCCTGGCCTCCGGCTTTGCGCCTTTCCTGTCGGCCGAGACGCCGCTGGACTACCCCTTCATGCTGCTGCGTAATTTCTGGGGCCTTATCCTGGTCTGGCTGGCCGCCATCGCCTGGAGCCGCCATGCCTGGTTAAACCCCCGCCAGGCGCCGGCCACGCGGCGTGCGCCTGTGCCGACAGCTATTTCCCTGCAACAAGGCTTGCACAAGGTCCTGCACGCCAGCTTCTGGATTTTGCTGGTCGGGCTCATCGCGTTTTGCATCGCTTTCGGCACGCCCTTCCTGAGCACCTGGCTGGCACGCGAAATACTGCAGACGCTGGGATGCAGCCCCGGAAGCTTTGACCCGCTGGTCTCGGCCTGCATGTCGAAGCTGGGCTTCTGGACGCCCCGGCTGCAGCCCTTCCTGCTGCCCTTCCTGGGCCAGCTGGGCTCACCGCTCTGGCTCTTCTGGCAATTTGGCGATGTGCTGGTTTACTGGTTCGCCCTCACTGCGCTTGTGCTGGCCTTGAAGGTCTACGTTGCAAGCCGCATCGCTGTCACCAAAGTCTCCTGACATGGGTGCGGGCCTCAACTCCCATGGGACAATTGCCGCATGACGCCTGAGCAGTATGTCCAGCAAAAAGCCGCCGCATCCGGCAGCAGTTTTTATTACGCCTTCCTGTTTTTACCCAAAGAGCGGCGCGCCGCCATCACCGCCTTCTACGCCTTTTGCCGCGAGATCGACGATGTGGTGGACGAGGTCACCGACCCCGGCGTCGCACGCACCAAGCTGGCCTGGTGGCACAGCGAAGTGCTCAAGTCCTATGCCGGGCAGCCGACGCACCCGGTCATGAAAGCGCTGATGCCGCTGGCCGCCACCTACCGCATCGAGGCCCGCCACCTGCAGGCTGTCATCGACGGCTGCCAGATGGACCTGGAGCAAAACCGGTACCTCGACTTTCCCGGCCTCAGGCAGTATTGCCACCTGGTGGCCGGCATTGTGGGCGAGGTGGCTGCGCGCATCTTCGGTCAGACGGACGAGGCCACTACCGCCTACGCGCACAAACTGGGCCTGGCTTTCCAGCTGACCAACATCATCCGCGACGTGGGCGAAGACGCGATGCGCGGGCGCATTTACTTGCCCGTCAACGAGTTGCAGCAGTTTGACGTGAAGGCGCATGAGATTTTGAAGCGCCAATACTCCGACCGTTTCACCGCGCTGATGAAGTTCCAGACCGACCGCGCGCTGGCGCTGTACGACGAAGCACTGGCCATGCTGCCCGAGACCGACCGCCGCGCGCAAAAGCCCGGCCTCATGATGGCCAGCATCTACCGCACGCTGCTGCGCGAAATCGCCGCCGACGGCTACCAGGTGCTGCACCAGCGCGTGAGCCTCACGCCGCTGCGCAAGTTCTGGCTGGCGTGGAAAACTCAGGCCTTCGGCAGGGTTGTCTAAATGAGGGTTGCCGTCATAGGCGCCGGCTGGGCCGGCTGCGCGGCTGCCGTGGAGGCCACGCGCCTGGGCTACCAGACCACGCTGTTTGAAACCACGCGCATCCCCGGCGGGCGCGCCCGGCGCGTGGGTGCCACGGTGTCCGGCCAGTCCGTCGCCCTCGACAACGGCCAGCACATCCTGATCGGCGCTTACGCCGAAACACTGCGCCTGATGAGGGACCTGGGGGTTGATCCCGACACCGCGCTGCTGCGGATGCCGCTGACGCTGCAGTTCCCGGACGGCAGCGGGCTGAAGCTGCCCAACCTGCCGGCGCCGCTGGACGCGCTGGCCGGCATCATCCTGGCCAACGGCTGGTCGCTGGCCGACAAGTTCTCCATGCTCAAGGTCGCGGTGGGCTGGCAGCTCAAAAAATTCCAGTGCGAGCCCCACCAGTCGGTGGCCGACCTGTGCCGCGGCCTGGCGCCCGGCGCGATGGCGGCGCTGATCGAGCCCCTGTGCGTGTCGGCGCTGAACACGCCGGCCGAACGCGCCAGCGGCCAGGTGTTTTTGCGTGTGATGCACGACTCCCTTTTTTCTGAAAGCGGCGGCTCCAACCTGCTGCTGCCGCGCACCGACCTCAGCGCCCTGCTGCCCGACGCGGCGCTGGCATGGCTGACCGCACAAGGCGGTACACCACGGCTGGGCGCCCGCGTGCAGTCCATGGCGCCGATCGGCTCCAGCTGGGTGGTGACCACCGATGTCAGCGCCGCATTCGACTGTGTGGTGCTCGCCTGCCCGCCGCATGAGGCGGCAAGGCTGGTCGAAGGCAGCGGCGTGACCGCCGACAGCTGGCTGGCCCAGGCCAACGGCTTGCAGCACGAGGCCTTGACCACCGTCTATGCCTGGGCGCCCGAAGCGCGGCTGGAGCAACCCATGCTGGCCCTGCCGGCCGAGCCCGGCGAGCCGGCGCAATTTGTGTTTGACCGCGGGCAACTGGGCGGCCCGGCCGGCCTGCTGGCCTTTGTCATCAGCGCCAGCACGGGCGACGGCGCCGCGCTGACCGCGCAGGTGCTGGCGCAGGCCAAGGCGCAACTCTGGCACCTGGGCATGGGCCCGCTGCAAGCGGTGCAAACCATTGTTGAAAAACGTGCCACCTTTGCCTGCACGCCCGGCTTGCAACGCCCCGGCACCGATGTGGCGCCCGGCCTCTGGGCCTGCGGCGACTACATCGAGGGGCCCTACCCCGCCACGCTGGAAGGCGCTGTGCGCTCGGGGCTGGAGGCAGCCCGGCGTTTGCACTGAACAGGGAGCGGCCTCGTTCAGCCCTGGTTTGCTATCAAATAGATAGCTACATGCCAAGGCAGCGACTGGGCTTCAGGCACTTTTTGCCAATAAACGCACCGTGCGGTAAGCCGGGCGCGAAAGGCAGCGTTTGAGCCATTCGTCCACCCGCGGGCATTGCGCCATCAGGCTGGCGGCGCCCTGCACCCAGGCCAGGACAGAGGCCACACAAATGTCGGCCGCCGTGAAGCGCTCACCGGCCAGGTAGGGGCGGCCCTGCAGGTGCTGGTCCAGCACGCGCAGCGGCGTCAACAGGTGCCGCTCGGCATCGTCGGCCAGCTGCGGCTTGCGGCGGTCGGCCGGCATCATGATGCGGTGCATCAAAAACGCCAGCGCGTCTTTTTCGCACTCGGTCACCACCCAGAAACTCCAGCGCAGGATCTCGGCCTGCTCCGCATGGTTTTGCGCGGCGAGCAGCGGCGCATCCGGCGTCTTGAAACGCTCGGCCAGGTAGAGCACGCAGGCCATGGACTCCCACACCAGCACGCCGTCGTCGTCCACCACCGGGATGCGGCCGTTCGGGTTGATGGCGAGGAACTCAGGCGTGCGCGTGGCCCCGCCGGCGTAAGGCAGCGGGATGTGTTCGTGGGTCAGGCCCATTTCGTGAACCAGCCAGAGCGGGCGCGCCGCGCGCGAGGCTGCTGTACCGTAGATCTTGACTGTCATGAAAAGCCCCTTATGAAAAGACCCTGGGCACGCTGTCAGTTTCAGCGCGGGAACAAATCACACAGCTCGGTCAGCGTGGCCACCGTCTCGTGCGGCACGGCCGGGTGGGCCCACAGCTGATCGGAGCGGTTCACCCACACCGTCTGCATGCCGCAGTTGAGCGCGCCCAGCACATCGAGCGTCGCATCGTCGCCCACATGCAGCACTTCGGTGGGCAGCACGTCCACCGCACCGGCGGCCGCATGAAAGATGCGCGGGTCCGGCTTGCCCACACCGAACTGCTGGGCGCTGATGTTGGCCTTGAAGTAGCTGTCGATGCCGATGCGCTTGATGTCGGCGTTGCCGTTGGACACCGCCACCAGCGGGTAGCGGCCGGACAAAAACTCCAGCGCGAACACGGCGTCTTCAAAAAGCGTGACCTTGTTGCGCGCCGCGTAAAAAACGTCGAACGCGGGCTCGGCCAGCAAGGGGTCTTCACGTGAGCGGTAAAGGGCCAGCCGGATCGCCTCGCGGCGTATCGCGCTGAGGTTGTATTTGAGTTCGGGGCGCGAGCGGGTGACGTGCTCGCGGATCTCATGCCGTGCCGCCGGGTTGGAAAACAAGGCCGCCGTCATGGGCGCGTGCCGGCTGAGCCAGTCGTCCAGTGCTTTTTCGGCCTTTTCTATGGCGGGCCAGATGGGCCACAAAGTGTCATCGAGGTCGAGCGAGATGGCTTTAATGGTAGTCAGGTCAAGCATAGGCAGGATCAATGGGATAAGCGAGAATAACCCATGTCTTTTCGCTCTCGCCTCCTCACGCCTTTCAATCCTGAGCCCCCCTTCTCCCATGGCGCGCCGCCGGCCGGGCCTTCCAGTTCCCCCGCCACTGCCGTCCTGCTGTGCAACCTCGGCACACCCGACGAGCCCACGGCGCCGGCCCTGCGCCGCTACCTCGCCGAATTCCTGAGCGACCCGCGTGTGGTCGAGATTCCCAAGCCGCTGTGGTGGCTGATCCTGCACGGCATCATCCTGCGCGTGCGGCCCAAAAAGTCGGCCGCCAAATACGCCAGCATCTGGATGAAGGAAGGCTCGCCGCTGCGGGTCTGGACGCAAAAGCAGGCGGTGATGCTCAAGGGCTACCTGGCGGTGCGCGGCCAGCCAGTGGAGGTCCGCTACGCCATGCGCTACGGCAACCCGTCCATCGCCTCCCAGCTCGACCAGCTCAAGGCCGACGGCGTGACGCGGGTGCTCATCCTGCCGGCCTACCCGCAATACAGCGGCACCACCACCGCCAGCGTGTTTGACGCGGTGTACACCTGGGCCGCGCGCATCCGCCGCATCCCCGAGTTCCGCTTCGTCAACCACTACCACGACCATGCCGGCTACATCGCCGCGCTGGCAGCGCGCGTGCGCGAGCACTGGCGCACGCAGGGCCGCGCGGAGCAGCTGGTCATGAGCTTTCACGGCGTGCCTGAACGCACGCTCAAACTCGGCGACCCCTACCACTGCGAGTGCTACAAGACCGCCCGCCTGCTGGCCAACCAGTTGGGCCTGGAGCCCACGCACTACAAGGTGACCTTCCAGTCGCGCTTCGGCAAGGCCAAATGGCTGGAACCCTACACCGAGCCCACGCTGGTGGCCATGGCCCAGGCCGGCGTGAAGAAAGTCGACGTGATCTGCCCGGGCTTTACCGGCGACTGCCTGGAAACGCTGGAAGAAATCAGCATGGAAGCGCGTGAGGCTTTCCTGCATGCGGGCGGCGCGGAGTTCCGCTACATCCCCTGCCTGAACGACAGCCACGAATGGATCGCCGGGCTGGCCGATGTGGCGCAGCAGCACCTGGCGGGCTGGCCTGCGGAGCAGGCCGACGCCAAGGCGCTGGCGGCATCGCGTGAACGGGCTATTGCCCTGGGCGCCACACGATAAGAGAAAGAGAAGCGCGGCGGGTCAAGCTTTCAGCTTGAGCAACTGCACCATCAACTGCGTCGTCTTCGAGTCAAAGTCAATGAAGTTGGCCAGGTCCGGCCCTGACAGCCAGGACTGCTCCCAGTAAGCTTGCTTGAGGGTCTTCTTCCACAGCTCATACGCCAGCGACGCCTTCACCGCCTCCACCATCTCGGCCTGGCGCGCGGCCGGCACGCCCTGGCCGGTGAACACGGCGCGCCAGCTAGTGATGTCCACGTCCACGCCCTGCTCCCGCACCGAGCGCACGCCGTAAGCCGTCTTCTTGGCCGCCACGCCCACGGCGCGCAGCTTGCCGCTGGCCAGTTCCGCGCTGAAGGTGCTGTAACCCGCAATGCCGATAGCCGCCTTGCCGCCGGTCACGGCATCCACCAGCTCAAAGTTGCGCGTAAAGGGCAGGTAGACCGCGTCTTCAGGGCGGTTGCCGGCCGCCTTGGCCAGCAGGCCGGCGAAGACGTGGTCTGCGCCGCCCACCGCACCGATGGCCATCGGCATCAGCTTGGGGTTGCCGCGCAGGCGCTCGACCAGCTCGTTGATGGTCTTGATGGGGGATGCGGCCGCCACCACCACAACCGGGTAGTCGCTGACCAGCCGCGCCACGGGCTTGACCCTGGTGAGGTCGACGGCAGGCTTTTGAAGCGCCAGCGAACCGACCAGGTTGCTGTCGCCCATGAAGAAGGTCGTGGGGTCGGCGTTGTACTTCTGCACATACCAGGCCAGGCCGGCGGTGCCGCCTGCGCCTTCCTTGTTTTCGTACTCGATCTCGTCGGCCAGGCCCTGGCCCACCAGGGCATCGCCCAGCGCGCGGCCGGCTTCATCGAGTGCGGTGCGCGTCATGGCGGGGATCACGATGCGCAGCTTGGGCGCGAGTTTTTTGGGCGCGGGCTGGGCCCAGGCCGGTGCGGCCATGCCGCCCAGTGTGGCCACACCCAGGCCGGCGAATCCGCCGAGAAGCTTGCGTCGCTGGATAGTCGGCATGATTTCCCTCCTGCCTCATGGTTTTGTGCTTTTCAGGGACTGGATCGTTTATTCATCCAGTCCCTGCCCGTGCGGGGGAGCAGCATTTTCCATGCCATCGATACGGGCTCCGCGATCAGCCCGCCGTTTTTCTGGCCGTGAAGAACTTCACCAGGCGCGGCAGCACCAGCACCGCCACCACGATCACGACCAGCGTGATCGACATCGGCCGCTGCAGGAACACCATCGCGCTGCCCTCGCCGATGGACACCGCATTGCGCAGTTGCGCTTCGGCCAGCGGGCCGAGGATCATGCCGACCACCACCGGGGCCGTCGGGAAATCAAAGCGGCGCATCAACACGCCGAGCAGGCCGATGCCGTAGAGCAGGAACAGGTCAAACGCACTTTGGCGCATGCCGTAGGCGCCTACCGTCGCGAAGATCAAAATGCCCGCATACAGCTGCGGCTTCGGGATCTTCAGCAGCTTGACCCACAGGCCCACCATCGGCAGGTTCAGCACCAGCAGCATCACGTTGCCGATGTAGAGCGAGGCAATCAGCGCCCACACCAGCGCGGCGGAGGTGGTGAACAGCTGCGGCCCGGGCTGGATGCCGTAGTTCTGGAAGGCGCCCAGCAAAATCGCGGTGGTGTTGGAAGTCGGGATGCCCAGTGTGAGCAGCGGAATCAGCGCCGCCGTCACGGTGGCGTTGTTGGCGGCCTCAGGCCCGGCCACGCCTTCGATGGCGCCCTTGGTGCCGAACTCGGCCTTGATGTCGGGGCTGGCCAGTTTCTTTTCGGTCGCGTAGCTCAGGAAGGTCGGGATCTCGGTGCCGCCGGCCGGGATGCAGCCGAAGGGCGTGCCGATGGCGGTGCCGCGCAGCCAGGCGGGGATCGAGCGCTTCCAGTCCGCCCGGGTCATGTGCACGCGGCTGAGCTTGTTCTGGTCTTCCACCGTTTTGCCCTCGTAGAGCACGGCGTACAGCACTTCAGCCACCGCAAAGAGGCCGACGGCCACCAGCACGATTTCAATCCCGTCGAGCAGTTCCGGAATGCCGCCGGTGTAGCGGCCCTGGCCCGAGATCTGGTCCAGGCCCACGCAACCGGCGGCCAGGCCGACCAGCAGCGCCGTCATGCCGCGCAGCGTGCTTTTGCCCAGCACCGCGCTCACCGTGGTAAAGGCCAGCAGCATCAGCAGGAAATATTCCGGCGGGCCGAGCTTGACGGCGAACTCCGCGACAAAGGGCGCAAACAGCGTGACGATCACGGTGGCGATGGTGCCCGCCACAAACGAGCCGATGGCCGCCGTGGCCAGCGCCGCGCCGGCGCGCCCGCTCTTGGCCATCTTGTTGCCTTCCATCGCGGTGACCATGCTGGCCGTCTCGCCGGGCGTGTTCAACAGGATGGAGGTGGTTGAGCCGCCGTACATGGCGCCGTAGTAAATGCCCGAGAAAAAAATCATCGAGGCCGTGATGTCGACCTTGGCGGTGATGGGCAGCAGCATGGCCACCGCTACCGCCGGGCCTATGCCGGGCAGCACGCCCACGGCCGTGCCGAGGGCGCAGCCGACCAGACACCAGATCAGGTTGGCTGGGGTGATGGCTGTGGCGAAACCCGCCATGAGGGCATTAAAAATGTCCATGTCAGATCCACCCCGTTGATGTCAGGCCCGGCAGGTTGATCGCCAGGAATTTGGTGAACATCCAGAACACGGGCGCCGCAATCGCCAGGCCCACCAGGAAGTCGGTGACCCAGGTGCGCGGCGCATTGACAGCCGTCTGGCCGCCCGCGCGGCGCAGGCCTTGCACCGCCAGCAGGTAGCACAGCGTGCAGCTCAGGATGAAGCCCAGGGTGGTGATCAGCGCCGCATTGAGCAGCAGGCCCGCCGACACCCAGACAAAGCCCGGCCAATAGGCCTGGGCTGCACCGGGTGGCGGGTCCAGCTCGCGAAAACCGCCGCTTTGCGCCTCCCAGATGATCCAGGCGCCGCAAATGGTGAGCCCTACAGACACCAGCCAGGGCAGGAAGTTGGGCCCGACGCCGCCATAGCCAGCTTCAGACGAAATGCCGATGGCGCCGAAGCCGAGCGCCAGGCCGGTCAGCAGCACGCCGGCGCCGACCAGGGTTTGCGGCCAGACGGCCGGGGGATTTGAAGTTGTCATTGTTTTGATTCCCGTAAGGCTTGGGACAACGTGGGGCGGCCCGGCGAAAGCGCTCGGGCCCGGGTCGGTCCACGGCTCAGACCATGCCGGACTTGACCATGGTGGCGCGCAGCGCGGCAAAGTCGTCGTCGACGAATTTGGCAAACGCGTCGCCCGACAGCACGGCGGGCGTCCAGTCGTTCTTCTTGACGGCCTCGGCCCAGGCCGGCGACTTGAGCGCCGCCAGCACCATGTCGGTCAGGGCCTTGCGCTGCTCGGCCGTGATGCCGGGCGCGCCGTACACGCCGCGCCAGTTGCCGATTTCAACGTCGATGCCCTGCTCCTTGAGCGTGGGCACATCCACGCCCTCCAGGCGTTTGCCCGACGTGACGGCGATGGCGCGCATCTTGCCGGCCTTGATGTATTCGGCGAACTCGCTGTAGCCGCTGCCGCCCACCGAGACGTTGCCGCCCAGGATGGCCGCCGTGGCCTCACCGCCGCCGCGAAAGGCGACGTAGTTGATCTTGGACGGGTCGGCGCCGACCTTCTGCGCGATCATGGCCGCCGCGATGTGCTCGGTGGAGCCGCGCGAGCCGCCGCCCCACTTCACGCTGCCGGGGTCTTTCTTGAGCTGCTCGACCACGTCCTTCATGGTCTTGAAGGGCGAATTGGCGGGCAGCACAAAGACGTTGTATTCGCTCGAGAGCCGGGCGATCGGCGTGGCCTGCGACAGGCTGACCGGCGGCTTGCCGGTGATCAGGCCGCCCAGCATCACGGCGCCCATCACCATCAGCGCATTGGGGTCGCCCTTGGAGCCGTTGACGAACTGGGCCAGGCCCAGCGCGCCGGCGGCGCCGCCCTTGTTGTCGTAGGTCACGGTGTCGGCCACCTTGGCGTCCGTCAGCGCCTTGCCCAGCGCGCGGCCGGTGGTGTCCCAGCCGCCGCCGGGGTTGGCCGGGATCATCATTTTGACGTTGGCGGCCGCAAAGGCCGACAGGGGAAAGGCACCGGTTGCGGCCAGGGCCGCCATGGATTTGAGGAAGGTATCGCGACGCATGAAGATGTCTCCTGTTGGAATACGCGCATGGCAGGCGCATGGGCGCTTGGGGCTGATAACCTGCCTATCATGCACCCGCTGCCTGTCAAACGGCTGTCCGGCCGGACTGGGGAAAGTGCTAATGTCTGGGCCTCCTGACGCCTTCCTTGCCCGCACCCTTGTTGCATCCTTGCTGCATCCTTACCAACGTCTGTTAACACTGCGTTGCAAACCCTCACATGACACCCGCCGTGAAGCTGCTGCTGATAGAAGACGACGCCTCGATGCAGGCGGCGCTGCAGCGCGCGCTGGGCCGGCGCGGCATGGAGGTGGTTGTCTGCGCCGACGGGCGCCAGGCGCTGGCGCAATGGACGGCCACGCAGCCGGACGTGGTGGTGCTGGACCTGACGCTGCCCGGCCTGGACGGCCTGCAGGTGCTGGAGCAGGCGCGCGGCCAGGGCCTGACCACGCCGGTGCTCATCCTCACCGCCCGCGGCACCGTGGGCGACCGCATCATCGGCCTGAACACCGGCGCCGACGACTACCTGCCCAAACCCTTCGACCTGGACGAGCTGGAGGCCCGGCTGCGCGCCCTGAGCCGCCGCCGCCCGGCGCCGGGAACAGGTACAGGGACAGGCACCGAATCGGGCTCCAGCCCAATAACCGTAGGGAGTTTGCGCTATGAAAAAGATAGCGGCGCGATTTACCACCGCGACGAAGTGCTGGAGCTCACGCCGCGCGAGCTGACCCTGCTGCAGTCGCTGATCAGCAAGCCCGGCCACGCGGTGTCCAAAGAGCGGCTGTTCGAACTGGTGTTTCCCGGCGAGGTTGACGTGCAATATGAAGCGGTGGAAGTGGTGGTCTACCGTCTGCGCAAAAAGCTGGCCCACACCGGCGTGACGCTGGTCACGCTGCGCGGTTTGGGCTACTTGCTGAAGGTGACGGCATGAGTTCCGAGACACCGGAGACCGAATTGGGCGATCAATTTTCCGCCGGGCCGCCCCAAGGAAACGAGCCCCGGAGCATGGGGGAACGGGGCAGCGCATTACACGAAGTGAAAAGCGCGGGGGCAATATCGCTTAGGCGGTATTTATTGACCGGCATCCTGCTGCCCGTCGGCGTGCTAATCATCGTGAACACCGCCAGTCTCTACCGCCAGGCGCTCTCCGCGGTGAACACCGCGTACGACCGCACGTTGCTGGCGTCGGCCAAATCCATCGGCGAGCAACTGGGCGTGACGGGCTACGACGAGCAATCAGAGCTGCGCGTGACCGTACCCTACGCCGCGCTGGAGGCGTTTGAGGCCGACAACCAGAGCCGGCTGTTCTACCGGGTGTCCAGCCTGGACGGCAAGATGATTTCAGGTTTTGCGCAGCTGCCTTTCTGGCGCGGCAAGATTCCCATGCGCCCGCCCTACTCGGCGCTGGTCGACTTTTACGACGACGAGTTTCGCGAGCAGCCCGTGCGCGTGGCCGTGCTGCTGCAGCCGGTGGCCAGCTCCAACGGCCGCGCCATGGCGGTGATCCAGGTGGCCGAAACGCTGGAGCTGCGCCAGACGCTGGCGCGCAAGATCCTTTTTGACACCCTGTGGCGCCAGGCCGTGCTGCTGGCGGTGATCGCCATGGTGGTCGTGGTCGTGGTGCAGCGCGCCACACGGCCGGTGCGCCGGCTCAGCGCTGAATTGCAGGCGCGCCACGAGGGCGACCTGACGCCGATTGCCGCCGCCGATGCACCGCGCGAACTGCTGCCGCTCATCGAGGCCACCAACCAGGTGATGGGCCGGCTGCAGCACCTGCTGGACCACCAGAAACGTTTTGTGCGCGACGCGGCGCACCAGTTGCGCACGCCGCTGGCGGTGCTCAAGGTGCAGGTGCAGTCCGCGCTGCGCGGCGACATGGACGCGCAGGGCGCGCTCGCCGAAGTCAACCAGACGGTCGACCGCGCCACCGTGCTGGCCAACCAGATGCTGGCGCTGGCCAAGGTCGAGCAATTGCGCCAGCAGGCTGACCTCAAAGCCATCGACCTGGCGCAGATCGTGCGCGCCGTCGCGCTGGATGTCGCGCCGCTGATCGCCGACAAAGACATCGACTTCGAGATTGAAACCGTGCCGGCGCTGGTGACCTCGCACGAGTGGATGCTGGGCGAGCTCACCCGCAACCTGCTGCACAACGCCATCAAGCACACACCCGCCGGCGGCACGCTGTCGGTGCGCATCGTGCGCGACGCCAGCTACGTCGCCCTGACCGTCAGCGACAGCGGGCCGGGTATATCGGCCGAGCTGGCGGCGCGGCTGTACCAGCCGTTTTCAGCCGGCAATGTGCGCCACGGCTCCGGCCTGGGCCTGGCCATCTGCCGCGAGATCACCGAGGCCATGCATGGCGGCATTTCGCTGGAAAACCGGGTGGTGCATGGCCGGGTCACCGGCCTGGACGCGACCGTCCGCCTGCCCGCGACGTGAGCTTGAGGCGGCCTCCTACGCGGGGCATGACGCAGTGGGCGAAAATAAGCGTCAATGGACAAACTGGATAAATTGCGGATCGACAAATGGCTGTGGGCCGCCCGTTTCTACAAGACCCGTGCGCTGGCCGTGGAGCAAATCGACAAGGGACGCGTGCACGTCAACGGCGTGGAAGCCAAGCCCGCACGTGAAGTCAAGGCGGGCGACACGGTGACGCTGCGGCAAGGCCCGGTGCAGCGCACGCTGACGGTGCGCGGCATCAGCAGCCAGCGCGGCGCGGCGCCCATCGCCCAGCAGCTGTATGAAGAGACGGAAGAAAGCCTGCGCCTCAAAGCCGAGGCCGCCGAGCAGCGCCGCCTGGCCGGCGACCCGGCCGGCAGCCAGGAGCACGGCCGCCCCACCAAACGCGACCGCCGCACGCTGGACAAAGCCTGGAACAACCGCTGGAGCGCGTCGGCCGACTAGGCGCTTCGATCCTGCATCGCTATCTTTTTGATAGCTATAAGCCAAGGCACGTATTAGGCTAGAGGCCGATTTTCCTTATAAAACCTGGGCCGCCGAACCTACGCCGCCGCATAAGCCCGCTGCGCCAGCGCCCGTGCCAGCAGGGCCGCCGGGTCCACCAGGTCCAGCCCATCCATCCCCGGCACCGCGCTGAGCGCCAGCGGGATCTCGGTGCAGCCCAGCACCAGGGTTGAAAGCCCGTGCCGCGCCGCCAGGTCTTTGGCCACGCCCGCAAAGCACGCGTGCGCCAGGGCCATGTCGCCCACTTTCACGCCGTCGTAAATGCCGCGCATCACACGCTCACGCTCGGCCGGCGAAGGAATGTGGCATTGCAGCCCGGCCTGGCGCAGCGCCTGGTCGTAAAGACCCGCGCGGTAAGTGCCTTCCGTAGCCAGCAGGCCGACCTCACGCACGCCGCGGGCGGCCAGGGTCTCGGCCACCTCACGCGCCACGTGCAGCACTTCGAGCTGCGGAAAGCGCTCCTGCAACTGGCCGTGCCAGGCATGCGCCGTGTTGCAGGCCACCGCCACGGTGGTGGCGCCCAGCGCCGCCAGCTTGCCCATGGCGTGCAGCATCGGGTCCAGCGGCTGGTGGCCGCCGGGGCCGGGCAAGCCCAGCGCGGTGCTGCGGTCGGGCACCGGCACCTGGGCCAGCCAGTGCTCGGGAAACGCCTGGTCAGATACGGGAATCTGCAGCGAGCGCATGTGGTCCGCACAGGCCTGGACAAACAGCCGCGCAAAGTCGGCGCCGGCCGCCGGGCCCATGCCGCCCAGGATGCCGACGACGCGGGTCCTGTGCAGGCCCTGCCTTTCAGTGCTGCTCATGGCTTGAACTCCAAAACAAAATTCCGCGCGCACCCATCCACGGGAGCGCAAAGGCTCCGGGCTGGGTTTTTAAGGGGGAAGAAAAGCTGCCGGCCTGATCCGGCGCGGCAGCGGTCAATGCAAGTAGGAGCGGCGCGCGGCGCTCCCGCCTGGCATTTACATCGCCGGCTTGTCGCTCAGCGCTTTCAGGTTGGCCTTGAGTTCTTCGCTCATCGGCAGGTTCAGGTTCACGCCTTTCGGGGGGATCGGCGAGGTGAACCACTTGGCGTACATCTTGGCGAATTCACCCGACTTGATCAGGCGCATGATGGTGCCGTCGACCAGCTTCTTGAACTCGGGGTCGTCCTTGCGCAGCATGCAGGCGTAGGGCTCAACCTGCAGGGAGTCGCCCACGACTTCCAGCGACGCCGGGTTCTTGGAGTTGGCCATCAGGCCGAACAGCAGGATGTCGTCCATGGCGAAAGCCAGGGCGCGGTCGTTTTCGACCAGCAGTAGCGAGTCGTCATGGTCTTTGCCCAGGATGAGCTGCATGTCGAGTTTCTTGTCGGCGCTGTACTTGCGGATCACCTGGGCGTTGGTGGTGCCGGTGGTGCTGGCAACCGTCTTTTTGGCCAGGTCGGCGTAGTTCTTGATGCCGGACGATTTTTTGACCAGCAGGCGCGTGCCGGTGTAGAAGTGGTTGATCGCGAAGGCCACGTCTTTGCCGCGTGCGATGTTGTTGGTGGTCGAGCCGCACTCCAGGTCGTAGGTGCCATTGACCAGCAGCGGGATGCGGTTTTGCGACGTCACGGGCATGTAGGCGACTTCAAGGTTGGGCTTCTTCACCTTCTTGCGCACGTCGTCGATGATGGCTTCGGTCAGTTCCGCCGAGAAACCCACCGAGGTCTTGGAGCCGATCAGGTAGCTGAACGGAACCGATGCCTCACGGTAGGAAACGGTGATCTTGTTGCTGTCGGCAACCTTTTTCAGCGTCGGCACGGTTTGCGCGCCGGCGGTGGTGGCCAGGCCGGCTGTCATCAGCACGGCGGTCATGAGAATCGAGAATTTCATGCTTGTCCTTTCGGGGGCAGGGTTGGTAGTTTCGGGGAACTGACATCGCTAACTGGCATCGCTAGTGTAGGAAGCGCAACGCCAGCCGTGTCATTCATTTTCGCGGCAATCCCATGACCAAAACTCATGGTTTACCCAAGAGCGCCCCTGCGTGGCAGGGTTGTCCCTTAGGGCTCCGCGCCTGTTTCTTTTTGGGTCACAAGACACAGACAAGGGCATAACCGAAAGTCATGGCCTTGGGCGAATTCAGCATTGTTCAAACCGGCGCGCGCTGCGTAAAGTTGCGCTCATCCAAGGAACAAAAGGGCTGTTATGCATGTGTGTGTGCTGGGTGCGGGAATCGTCGGTCTGGCTACGGCTTACAGCCTGCACCGCGCAGGCCATGAGGTCACCGTGGTGGACCGGGCCACGCCCGGTAGCGGCGCCAGCGGCGGCAATGGCGCGCAGCTGAGCTACTCCTATGTGCAGCCGCTGGCCGACCCGGGCATCTGGCGCCAGTTGCCCAAGCTGCTGCTGTCGCCCTCTTCCCCGCTGAAGCTGCGCCCGCGCCTGGACGTCCATCAATGGCTGTGGGGCGCGCGCTTTCTGGCCGCGTGCAACAGCAAAACCTCGCGCGACACCACCGGCTACCTGCTGACGCTGGCGGCGCTGAGCCGGCAGTCTTTCGACGCGATGATGCTTGAGGAAAAACTCGATTGCGATTTCTCGGCCACCGGCAAGCTGGTGCTGTATTCGGACGAAGCAGCGTTTGCCGGCGCGCAACGCCAGATGCTGCTGCAGCGCGAACTGGGCAGCACCCAGGAGGCGGTTGACGCGGATCGCTGCGTGGAGATCGAGCCCGCATTAAAAAGCCGCCACGGCCAGATCGCCGGCGCGATCTACACGCCCGGCGAATGCGCCGCCGATTGCCAGAAAACCTGCGACGGCTTGATGGAGGTACTGCGCCGCCGTGGCGTGCGTTTTTTGCTGGGCACGCAGGTCGACCAGCTGGTGCTGCGCGGCAAATCCATCGCGGCGGTGGCCACGCAGCAAGGCCACATCGAAGCCGACCGCTTTGTGATGGCGCTGGGCGCTGAGTCAGCCCGCATGGCCGGCACCGTGGGCGTGCACCTGCCGGTGTACCCGCTCAAGGGATACAGCATCACGGTGGACGTCGCGCCCGAGCCGGACGCCGCCCCGACAGTCAGCGTGACCGACAGCGCGCGCAAGGTGGTGTTTGCCCGCATCGGCTCGCGCATGCGGGTCGCCGGCATGGCGGAGCTCTCGGGCTACGACAGCACCGTCGACCCGGCGCAGATTGCGTCGCTCAAAGCATCAACGCAAACGCTCTTTCCGGCCTCCAGCACGTTTGACAGCCTCAGCCCCTGGGCCGGCATGCGCCCGGCCACGCCGACCGGCCTGCCGGTGATTGGCTTGCATGCGAAGGGCCCGCACAACCTGCTGTTCAACACCGGCCACGGGGCGCTCGGGTTCACGCTGGCTTTCGGCTCGGCCCAGCGCATCAGCCGCATGATGGCCCGCTGATTTCCCCTCCCCCTTCTCGGCTCACTTCGTGTAGCCGGATCCCCCCGCAGGGGGCAACAGCAGCGGCCCGGCAAAGCCGGTTCCGCGCTGTTGTATTGAGTTACCCCCTTCTCGGCTCACTTCGTGTAGCCGGATCCCCCGCAGGGGCAACAGCAGCGGCCCGGCAAAGCCGGTTCCGCGCTGTTACTTGCGAAGAGAGAAGCAGGCCACGCCTGGAGTTTCAGGCGCGTTGCGTCAGCGCCTGCTGGAAGCAGCGCACAAAAGCCCTGACCACCACCGAGCCCGGCTTGCCCGCAGGCAGCAAGGCCTTGATGGGCACGGGGATCAGCGGCTCCAGCTCCAGCACATCGACCCGGCTCGGGTCGGCCGAGGCGGCGGTGCAGGTGTCGATCACCGCCACACCGAGGCCGTGGTGCGCAAGCGCGAGCGCCGAGTGATAGGTCTGCACGGTGATGTGAAACTCCAGCCCCACACCGGCTTCGCGGCAAGCCTGGTTGAGGCTGCGGCCCACCGGGTCGAGCACGTCGAGCCCGACCACCGGGACTTTGGTGAGGTCTGCCAATGCCACGTTGCCGCGCTTGACCAGGCGCGCAGGCAGCATGCCCTTGGGCGCCACACACACCATGCGGCCGTCGGCCAGGTGTTCCTGCGCCAGTGCTGAATGCGCCACGGGGCTGAAGAGGAAGCCGACGTCGGCCTCCTGCAAAGCCAGCGCCGAGACGATTTGCGGCGAATGCAGCGCCTGCAAGGTGATGGCCACGTCGGCATGCTTGACGCGAAAGAGCTTGATGGCGTGCGGCAAGATTTCATAGCTCAACGCCAGCACCGTGAGGATGCGCAACTCTTTGGCGCTTTCACCGGTCTTGAGGTTGGCGGCCAGGCGCTGCACTTCGTCGAGTTGCGCAAACAGCCGTTCGATATGCGGGTACAGCGTCAGGGCTTCAGAGGTCGGCGTGAGCCGGCCTTTGGTGCGCTGGAAAAGGGCAAAGCCCAGTTGCAGTTCAGCGTGCTGCAGGATGCGGCTGACGGCCGGCTGGGTGACATTGATCAACCGGGCCGCCCCGCTCACGCTGCCGGTCAGCATGACGGCGTTGAAAACTTCAATGTGGCGCAGGCGCATGGCAGGTTCCGGTGGGCGTTCGTACTGGAAGGGCTAGAGCAATTATCGTGCGCGGTGCTGGGGTGTCAGGACACTGGCGCGCCGGGCGCCGTTGAAGCCAGCAACCAGTCGCGAAAAACATTCATCGCCAGGGTCGTTCGTTTTGACTTCAAGCGGGTGAGCCAGTAGCTGCCGTTTTCAATCTCAATCGCGAATGGCCTGACCAGACGGCCGGCCCGCAGTTCACGCGCGAACAGGTTCACCGGCAGCAGCGCCACGCCCGCGCCCTGTACCGCCGCTTCCGCCATCGTCAATGACGAATCAAACACGGTGCCCCTGACAACGGGAGAATCCACACCCGCTGCGGCAAACCAGTTGACCCATTCATCCGACCGATAAGAGCGCAGCAGCAGCTCACCCGCCAGGTCCGCAGGCTCACGCAAACGGGATGCGATGGCCGGTGCGCACACCGGCGACAGCGGCGCGGCAAACAGCGGCTCGGCTTCGGTGCCGTGCCAGGCGCCGTCACCAAAACGGATGGCGTAGTCCAGGCCCTCGCCCGCCAGATCAACGCGGTTGTTGTTGGTAAAGAGCCGGAAATCCACAAACGGATGCGCCTCCTGAAACTGCGCCAGGCGCGGGATCAGCCAGCCCACGGCGAACGTGCCGACCGCGCCCACCGTCAACACTTCACGAAAGCGGCCGTCGCGGAACTGTTCGATCAGGGCGCCAATGCGGCCAAACGATTCAGCCAGGGCAGGCAACAAGGCCAAACCTTCATCCGTCAAGGCCAAGCCGCGCGGCAGCCGCCGAAACAGCGGCACGCCCATGCGCTCTTCAAGATTTTTGACATGCTGGCTGATCGCGGTCTGCGTCACGTTGAGCTCGTCGGCGGCGCGCGTGAAGCTCAGGTGCCGGGCGGACACCTCAAAAGCGCGCAGGGCATTCAGGGGAAGGTGCATGGTCGTTAGCCCAAGATTTACTTATGAGTCACCCTGATTATTGCCGTTTGTGGGCTTGGCAGGTTTTCCTTATCGTTCCCGGACTGCGTCAATTAATTTCACCCATCACCAAGGAGAATCAATGCAAAGAAGGCAATTTACAGGTGCACTCGGAGCCATCATGGCCGGCGCCGGGGTTTCGGCCTATGCCCAGAAATCATTGGGCACCGGCGCAGTCACCGCACGCCTGCAAGCCATTGAACGCGAAAGCGGCGGCAGATTGGGCGTCAGCATTCTCGAGACCGGCAACGGCGCCCGCTGGGGCTATCGCGCCGGCGAGCGCTTCCCCATGTGCAGCACCTTCAAGCTGCTGGCCGCCGCACTCATACTGCATCGCGTAGACAAGGGCCAGGAACAGCTGGACCGCAAAATCATCGTCAAGCCAAGCGACATCATCACCCACTCGCCCACCACGAAGCAGTACGTCGGCACACAGGGCATCACCATCGCGCAACTGTGCGAAGCCACCGTCACCCTCAGCGACAACGCGGCAGGCAACCTGCTGCTGGAAAGCTTCGGCGGCCCCGCGGGCCTCACGGCCTATACCCGCTCCCTCGGCGACACCATGACCCGCCTGGACCGCAACGAACCCAGCCTCAACGAAGCCACAGCCGGCGACAAACGAGACACCACAACGCCCGACGCGATGGTGAGCACCATCCAGAAGATCGTTCTAGGCACAGCCCTGTCCGAAGCATCACGCAAACAGATGACGCAATGGCTGCTAGACAACAAAACCGGCGACACCCGCCTGCGCGCCCTGCTGCGGCCCGGCTGGCGCGTAGGCGACAAAACAGGCACGGGAGGCCACGGCTCCACCAACGACGTCGGCATCCTCTGGCCGCCTGGCCGCGCGCCCGTCGTGGTGGCGGCGTATCTCACCGGGACCAGCCGGCCGATTGCGCAGCGTGAGGCGACTTTGGCGAAGGTGGGTGAGCTTGCGGCGTCTTTGGTTGCTTGAGCCTGAAGAGCCGGGTCACATTCCATCTGACGCAAGAAAGCCGCCCAAAGGCGGCTTTCTATGCTGGCGAAGTGTGAGGCAGTCGATTTATAGAATCGTTGTTGAATGCCGTCGAAATCTGACCCGGTTAGAGCAGTAATTTCCATCGAAACCTGACCCACGTAGGCACTACTCTGCTTGTTTTAAAAGCAGAGGGAAATTAGGAGTGATAGACGTGGCGACATTGAATGTCATCAGGCGGTGGGCATTGAGAGATCAGTTGTCCATCCGCGAGATTGCAAGGCGTACAGGCCTGGCTCGCAACACAGTAAAGAAGTACCTTCGGTCCGATGAGGCTGAGCCCAGGTACGCAAGGCGGGTCAGCTCAAGCAAGCTCGATCCCTACGCTGAGAAGCTGGCCACCTGGCTGGGAATCGAGGCAACAAAATCGCGGAAACAGCGGCGCACTTTGAGGCAGATCCACACAGACTCAGCCCAAAAAGGAGAAGATCAAGAACTTATCCACACCGTGAGCACTCTCTGCTCACAAAGAGTGTGGGTCAAGATTTGATGGAAAGATCGGGTCAGGCTTCAGCGGAACTCAACAGAGTCAGCTGTTGATCGCTTGGTGAACCTAGCCCGCTCCGCGCAGACGAAATAGACGGTTCCCTGCAGAGCCTTCTAGGACATAAAAAAACCGACTCCTCCTTGCGGAGAGAGTCGGTAGTCTTGGCGGAAACGGAGGGATTCGAACCCTCGATGAGGCTCTACACCCCATACTCCCTTAGCAGGGGAGCACCTTCGGCCACTCGGTCACGTTTCCAATAAATCGATTATCTCACGACTTGCGGGCCGTTTTCAGACGGTCGGCTGGTCCAGGTCAAAAGCCTTGTGCAGGGCGCGTACGGCGAGTTCCATGTACTTTTCGTCGATGACGACGGAGGTCTTGATTTCGCTGGTGGAAATCATCTGGATGTTGATACCCTCTTCGCTCAGGACGCGGAACATCTTGCTGGCGATGCCCACGTGGCTGCGCATGCCGATGCCGACGATGCTGACCTTGCAGATCTTGGCGTCGCCGGTGACTTCCTGCGCGCCCAGCTTGGGCAGGACCTGGGTTTTGAGCAGGTCGACGGCCTTGGAGTAGTCGTTGCGGTGAACGGTGAAGCTGAAGTCGGTTTTGCCGTCTTTGCTGATGTTCTGGATGATCACATCGACTTCGATGTTGGCGTCGGCCACGGCACCCAGGATCTGGTACGCAATGCCGGGGGTGTCGGGCACGCCGAGCACGGAGATTTTGGCTTCATCGCGGTTAAATGCGATGCCCGATACGATGGCTTGTTCCATGTTTTCGTCTTCCTCAAAACTGATCAAAGTGCCTGACTTGGCTTCTTCGTTGATGTCGATGTCCCATTCGGTGAAGCTGGACAGCACGCGCAGCGGCACCTTGTATTTGCCGGCAAATTCGACCGAGCGGATCTGCAGCACCTTGGAGCCCATGGAGGCCATCTCCAGCATCTCTTCGAAGCTCACGGTGTGCAGGCGGCGCGCCTCGGGCACGACGCGCGGGTCGGTGGTGTAGACGCCGTCGACGTCGGTGTAGATTAGGCATTCATGCGCCTTGAGCGCAGCCGCCACGGCCACGGCCGAAGTATCGGAGCCGCCGCGGCCCAGCGTGGTGACGTTGCCGCCATCGTCTACGCCCTGGAAGCCGGTGATGATGACGACCTTGCCGGCGTTCAAATCGCCGCGCACGCGCTCGTCGTCGATCGACTCAATGCGGGCCTTGGTGTAGGCGTTGTTGGTCTTGATGGTGACTTGCCAGCCGGCGTAGCTCACGGCCTGCATGCCTTCGGCTTGCAGCGCAATCGCCAGTAATGCGCTGGAGGCCTGCTCGCCGGTGGCGGCCAGGGCGTCCAGCTCGCGGCTGTAGGCGTCGCCCGGTTTGGTGGGGGCCAGCTCTTTGGCCAGTCCCAGCAAACGGTTGGTTTCGCCACTCATGGCGCTGGGAACGACGACCATCTGGTGGCCGGCGCGCGCCCACTTGGCCACGCGTTTGGCCACGTTGCGGATGCGCTCGGTGGAGCCCATCGACGTGCCGCCGTATTTATGAACGATCAATGCCATTGCAGGATGTCAATCAGGAAGTTGGTTTGAGGCCCGGGCGCCTGTATGCAGAACGCCCTGATGCGGGTAGCCAAAGCCACCAGCAAAGCCTTCAATTATACCTAGGACTACTACCTAGTTAGGCCGGCTTATCTGCTGCCGCGGTGTACTGCAGCACCGCGCCGTCCCGTGTCACATGCCCGGTCGCCACCTTGAGGTGAATCTGGTGGCCGCGTGTGGTGCAGGCGGCGATTTGCTGCTGCAGTTGCTCCAGCTGCGCCGCGCTGGGCGTGGCCTGTAACTGCAGCAACCAGTGACGCAACACATTGGCTCGCCGTGGCGCCGTCAGTGCTTGCAAGGCCTTGATCACCGGCGGCGAGCCGACCGCCGCGAGATCTTGCTGCGCCACCTCGACCAGCATCGCCTGGGCCTGCGCCGAATGCCGGGCGCTGCGGGCAAAGGTCTCGCGAAACTGCGGGAAAACCTCTTCCAGCGCGGGCAGCAGCCGGGCCCGGATCCGGTTGCGCGTGAAGCGCTCATCGGTGTTGGTCGGGTCTTCCACCCAGGCGATGCCGCGCTCCCGCAGCCATGCGCGCAGCAGCGCCCCGGGCACAGTGAGCAGGGGGCGGTGGTAAGTGATGCCGTCCCGCTCCCAGCGCGCCGGCATGGCAGCCAGCCCCGGCAGCCCGGCGCCGCGTGACAGCGCCAGCAAAATGGTTTCCACCTGGTCATCGGCATGTTGGGCAATTGCTATATCTTTGATAGCAACAAGTCCATGCCCCTCCTTGGCTGCAGCACTAAAAGCCTTGTAACGTGCCTTGCGTGCCGCGTCTTCCGGGCTCTCGCCGGCAGCGTGGCGGGCATCCACACGCTGGATGATCAAGGGCACATTCAACTGTGCGCACAGGGCGGCGCAGTGCCGCTCAAAGTCATCAGCCGCTGCCTGAAGGCCATGGTGGATATGGATTGCGTACACCTGCCCGGGCCATTTTTCGGCGCAGGCCACCAGCAAGGCCACGGAGTCGGCGCCGCCGCTGAGCGCCACGGCCAGCGGCAGGCCGGGTGAAAAAGAACTCAGTGCGTCAGGCAGGCCCGGTTCTTGTGCGGCGCCTTTATGCGCCACGGTGGCCCACCGTGAAGTCATTGCGGCCGGTTTTGTCTTCACCGCGCAGCAGCCACAGCGGCCGCGTCGCAAAACTGACGGCCACGCCGGTCTTGCCGTCGGCCGGCCGCAGGCTGCGGTCAAACAGCGAGGTGCCGGGCATGTAGCGCAGCGCCACGCCGGTGCGGCGGATGCCGGAGGTGTTGGCCTTGGCGCCGTGGATCATGTAGATGTCGTGCAGCGACATCTGCCCGGGCTGCAGCTCCAGGTCGACCGCATCGTTTTCGTCAAAACTGCCGTCGGCCATGCGCTGGTTCAGCGTCAGGTCGGTGCGGTCTTCGTGCAGATGGGGGTGGAGTTGTTTGCCGCTGTGCGATCCGGGGATCACGCGCAGGCAGCCGTTTTCGCGAGTGCTCGGCTCCAGTGCCACCCAGACGGTGCAGTTTGCCAGCGGCCGGATGGGCCAGTAGTGGCCGTCCTGGTGCCACGGCGTTTCATAGCCTTCGCTGGCGGGCTTGCAGAACACGTGGCAGCCCCAGAGGATCACGTCGGGGCCGATGGCCTGGGCCACCAGGTCGACGATGTCGGTATTCATGGCCAGGTCGAAGAAATCGCGGCTGCCGCGCACGCCTTCGTCGTTGCGGCCTTCAATATGGGCGCTGACAAGCTTTTCGGGCCGCACGCCGGGGTTGTCGCGGATCAGGGTATTGAGGGCGTCCTGCATGCGCCGCACCCAGCCGTCGTCCAGCCGGAACTGCGGGATGACATAGCCCTGCTCCCGGTAGTGCCTGATCTCCTGGTCGGACAGGCTGGCCATGGTTTGTTTGGCTTCGGGGCCGGGGGCCTTGTCGCGGGCTTACTTGCCGGCGTCGGCCTTGGTGTCGGTGAAGCGTCCGTAGCTTTGCAGGCGCTCGTAGCGGCGGTCCAGCAGTTCCTTGACCTTCAGGTCGCTGACCTGGCGGAAGGCATCGTTGAGGGCGCGTTTGAGGAAAGCGGCCATCTGCTTGTGGTCGCGGTGGGCGCCGCCCACGGGTTCATTGACGATCTTGTCGATCACGCCCAGGGCCTTGAGCCGGTGCGCGGTGATGCCCAGGGCCTCGGCGGCTTCCTGCGCCTTGTCGGAGGTCTTCCACAAGATGGAAGCGCAGCCTTCAGGGCTGATGACGGAATAGATCGAATACTGCAGCATCACGACCTGGTCGGCCACCGAAATGGCCAGCGCGCCGCCGGAGCCGCCTTCTCCGATGATGGTGGTGATGATGGGCACTTCGAGTTGCGCCATCTCGAAGATGTTGCGGCCGATGGCCTCGGACTGGCCGCGCTCTTCGGCGTCGATGCCGGGGTAGGCGCCGGGCGTGTCGACAAAGGTGAACACCGGCAGCTTGAACTTCTCGGCGGTTTTCATCAGGCGCAAGGCCTTGCGGTAGCCCTCGGGCTTGCTCATGCCGAAGTTGCGCAGGCCGCGTTCCTTGGTGTCGCGGCCCTTCTGGTGGCCCAGCACCATGCAGGCGGTGCCGTTAAAGCGGGCCAGGCCGCCCACGATGGACAGGTCGTCGGCAAAGTGCCGGTCGCCGTGCAGCTCGACAAAATCGGTGAAGATTTCGTTGACGTAGTCCAGGGTGTAGGGGCGTTCCGCGTGGCGGGCGATCTTGGTGATCTGCCAGGGCGTCAGGTCGCTGTAGATGTCTTTGGTGAGTTGCTGGCTCTTTTTGGCCAGCTGGTCGATTTCCTCAGAGATATCAACGGCCGACTCGGTCTGTACGTAGCGCAGTTCTTCAATTTTTCCTTCAAGCTCCGCGATCGGTTGCTCGAAATCGAGGAAGGTCTTCTTCGCCATGTGCTGCTCCTCAGGGCTTCTTCAAAAAGTCAATTCTGCTCGGCGCCCAAAACGGGTAGTGGGTCCAGAGAGCGCCAAATATACCAAGTTGCGACACTGCAGTACGGCGCCCAGGCGGCGGCCACCTCGCGCGCGTCGCTCCGGCTGACGGATTCACCGGAAAAATAGTTCTGGCTGATGCCGCTGATCAGGCCGACGTCGTCCAGCGGCAAGACGTTGGGGCGCATCAGGTAGAAGATCAAAAACATCTCGGCCGTCCAGCGGCCAATGCCGCGAATGGCGACCAGTTCGGCAATGATGGCCTCGTCGTCCATGGCCTGCCAGTCCTTCACGTGGACGGTGCCGGCGTCGAAATGGATCGACAAATCCACCAGGTACTCGACCTTGCGGGCGCTCAGGCCAGCCGCACGCATGTCGTCGACCTTGAGCCTCAGCACATTGGCCGGAGTGACTTTTTTGGGCAGGGCCGAAAACTTTGCCCAGACGCTCTGGGCGGCTTTCACGGAAATCTGCTGGCCGACGATGCTGCGCGCCAGCGTGCTGAAGGCATCGCCCCGGGCCTGCAGGCAGGCGTCGCCAAACTGCGGAATCAGCCGCTTCATGACCCGGTCTTTTTTGACGAGGTGCTTGCAGGCGTCCGCCCAGTACTCCGGCACCGTGGTGGCCGGCTCGGGGACTTCGGCCAGCTCAACGCTGCCGGGACCGCTCTTTACTATCTTTTTCATAGCGATCAGCCCACGCTGCGCTTGGGCTGGAGGCCGAAATGACCAACAAGGCTCACGACTGGGCCTCCCAGGTCGTGCCGGTGGGCGAGTCTTTGAGTACGATGCCTTTGGCCAGCAAATCCTGGCGGATGCGGTCGGCTTCGGCGAAGTTTTTGGCGGCCTTGGCGGCGGCGCGCTCTGCGATCAGGCCCTGGATGCTGCTCTCGTCGAGGCCGGCGCCGGCCTGAAGGTAAGCGCCAGGGTCGCCCTGCAGCAAGCCCAGGCAGCCGCCCAGGCTTTTGAGCAGACCCGCCAGGCTGGCAGACCGCGTCTTGTTGACTTCACCTGCCAGCTCGAACAGCACAGCCACCGCTTCGGGCGTGCCGAAGTCTTCGTCCATCGCGGCCTTGAAGCGGGCGGCGAAGGGGCTGGACCAGTCGATGGCCACCGCCTCCGGCGTGACGCCGGCCAGCGCGGTATAGAGGCGCTTGAGCGAATTGCGGGCGTCGTCCAGGTGGGCGTCGCTGTAGTTCAGGGCGCTGCGGTAATGCGCGCGCACGATGAAGAAGCGGACGGTTTCGGCGTCGTACTTGGCCAGCACTTCACGGATGGTGAAGAAGTTGCCCAGCGACTTGGACATCTTTTCGTTGTCCACCCGCACAAAACCGTTGTGCACCCAGAAATTGGCCAGCGGCTTGCCGTTGGCGCCTTCGCTCTGGGCGATCTCGTTTTCGTGGTGCGGAAACTGCAGGTCGGCGCCGCCGCCGTGGATATCGAAAGTCTCGCCCAGCGTCTGGCAGCTCATGGCCGAGCATTCGATGTGCCAGCCCGGCCGTCCGGGGCCGTAGCGGCTGTCCCACTTGGCGTCGTCGGGCTCGGTGGGCTTGGCGCTTTTCCAGAGCACGAAGTCCAGCGGGTCGTCCTTGCCGTCCAGCACCGCCACGCGTTCGCCGGCGCGCAGCTCGTCCAGGGATTTGCCGGAGAGCTTGCCGTAGCCGGGAAACTTGCGCACCGCGTAATTCATGTCGCCGGTGGAGCCCTTGTAGGCCAGGCCTTTTTCTTCCAGGGTGGCGATCATGCCCAGCATCTGCGGCACGTATTCGGTGGCGCGCGGCTCCAGCGACGGCGGCTCGATGCCCAGCGCGCCGATGTCCTGGTGCATGGCCACGATCATCTCGTCCGTCAGCTGGCGGATGGTGATGCCGCGCTCGACCGCCCGCTTGATGATCTTGTCGTCGATGTCGGTGATGTTGCGCACGTAGGTCACGCGCAGGCCGCTGGCCTTGAGCCAGCGCTGGACCACGTCGAACGCCATCATCATGCGCGCATGGCCGATGTGGCACAGGTCGTAAATCGTCATCCCGCACACATACATGCGCACGTGGCCGGGCTCCAGGGGGGAAAATTCTTCCACTGCACGCGACAGCGTGTTGTAAATGCGAAGGCTCATGAAAATTGTGGCGGCGGGGGCCCGGCGTCGGCCGGCACCCGACTATCGGTCAGGCTGGGTCTGGGGGTCTGGGTAACAGGGAAGCTCGGGAAGCTGGAGGGGAGCGAAGGAAGGTTATCTCACGGACACCTCAGGCGGGCAAGGGCCATTCGGCGTACGCGCAAAAACGTGGCGTAAAAACGAAAACTGCGAAATCCCGGGGGTCTTGAACTATACCCCCTCAGCTACAATCAGGCAGTATATCCAGCCCGTCGGGCGGCGTTGGGCCGGCCTTTACGCCCCCTCAAAAACCGGCTGTTTATAGGGATTTCCACCCAAAAGCCGCCAAACGGCCCTGAGGGGTTTCAAAACAACAGCGAGTGTCTTATGCCCACGCAAAACTTCTTTACCCGCAAACCCCTGTCCGCAGCCCTGCGCATGCTGGTCGTGGCGGCCGCCCTGTCGGTGTCCGCAGCGCATGCCGACGACTACGCCGACGTCAGCCGCCTGATGCGCGCCGGCCAGTTTGCTGAAGCGATGACCAAGGTGGACCAATACCTCGCCAGCAAACCCCGCGACCCGCAAATGCGTTTCTTCAAGGGCGTGATCCAGACCGAAACCGGCAAGACCAACGACGCGATCGCCACCTTTACCAAGATCACCGAAGACTACCCCGAGCTGCCGGAGCCTTACAACAACATGGCCGTGCTCTACGCCGGCCAGAGCCAGTTCGACAAGGCCCGCGCCGCGCTTGAAATGGCGATTCGCACCAACCCGAGCTATGCCACCGCGCACGAAAACCTGGGCGACGTCTATGCGCGCCTGGCCAGCCAGGCCTACAGCAAGGCGCTGCAACTGGACGGCGCCAACCCGGCCGTGCCGCCCAAGCTGGCCCTGATCCGCACCCTCTTCTCGGCTGACGCCAAGGCCCAGCCGCAAGCCCAACCCCAGGCCCAGGCCAAACCCGCTACCGGCGCCCAGGCGTCCGGCCAGGTCACCGCCGCGGCGCCTGCGGCCGCACCGGCAGCCAAACCTGCCGCACCCGCTGCGGCAACGCCCGCCGCCGCGCCTGCTGCTGCGGCAACGCCCGCAGCACCTGCCGCCGCATCCGGCGCCGACAAGGAAGTTGAAGCGGCCGTGCGTAACTGGGCACAGGCATGGGCCGGCAAAGACATGAGCGGCTACCTCGCCAGTTACGGCCAGAACTTCGACCCGCCCGGCAACCAGGCCCGCAAGGCCTGGGAAGAAGACCGCCGCGCACGCATCGTCGGCAAAAACAGCATCAGCGTGAAGCTCTCCAACATGACCGTCTCGGTGACGGGCGCCAAAGCCGTCGCCAAATTCAAGCAGGACTACAGCGCAGACTCGCTGAATATCTCCAGCCGCAAAACGCTGGAGCTGGCCAAGGTGGGTGATCGCTGGGTCATCGTCAAGGAATCCACAGGCGGTTGATCGCCGGCGGCCGACCTGACCCAAGTGTTCCGTTCCAGCCTGTCTTTGTCCGTAGTAGCCGGCCGATTTTCCGTGGAAACCCGCATGAAAAAGGCGGTCTCAACGTTTTGCTTGATGGCGCCATGCCTGCTGCTGGCGCTTTCGCCTGCGCACGCTGAAAAACGCGCCCGCACAGCGTCGAACAAGGAAGCCGCGCGCCCGCCCGCCCAGCGCGAAGCGCGCGACGGCGAAGCCGAAGCCCGCCTCATTGACATCTACAAACTGATCGGCCAGGCCAGGCCGCGCGAGGCGCTGCAAAAGGCCGAGGGCCTCGTCAAGGACCACCCCAACTTCCAGCTGGCGCAACTCGTCTATGGCGACTTGCTGTCGGGCTTTGCACGCCCTGTGCGCACGATGGGCGATATCCCTCCAGACACGGCCTCCAGGGCCGCGGCGCCCTTGCTGGCCGAACTGCGGCAGGAGTCCCAGCTGCGCCTGCGCGCGCTGCGCGAACGCCCGGCGCCCGGCACGGTTCCCTCGCAGTTCCTGGCGCTGTCGCCGCGCAACAAGCATGCGATTGCGATCGACGCTTCCCGCTCGCGCCTGTACCTGTTTGAAAACACCGCCACCGGCCTCAAGCTGGTGGCCGACTACTACATCTCGGTCGGCAAGTCGGGTATCGAAAAATCCGTCGAAGGCGACCTGCGCACGCCGGTCGGTGTGTACTTCATCACCAGCAACCTGAACCCCAAGTCGCTGCGCGACTTCTACGGCTCGGGGGCCCTGCCCATCAACTACCCCAACCAGCTCGATGTCAAACGCGGCAAGACCGGCGGCGGCATCTGGCTGCACGGCACGCCGCCGGCGCAGTTCTCGCGGGCGCCGCTGTCCACCGACGGTTGCGTGGTGCTGGCCAACCCCGACCTCGAACGCATCATCCGCACGGTCGAGGTGCGCAGCACACCCGTGGTCATCGCGCACAGCCTCAAGTGGGTGGCGCCGCAGTCGCTCAGCGCCGACAGCAAGTCTTTCGAGAACGTGCTGCAAAGCTGGCACAGCGCCAAAACCAGCGGCGACATGGCCAAACTCACCGCCTGGTACGCACCCGACTTCACCAGCTACGGCAAGACCCTGGCCGAATGGACGCCGGCCCTGCAAACCGAGCTCAAGCAGCTGGGCGGGCGCGACATCCAGCTCAAGGATGTGTCTTACCTGCGCTGGACCGACAGCACCGACACGATGGTGGTAACCTTTGGCGAGCTGGTCAAAGGCGCCAAGACCGGCCGCACCAAGCGCCAATACTGGGTCCGTCAGGGCAGCCAGTGGAAAATTTTCTTCGAAGGAACCATTTGATGGCAGTTCATCCCGCCTTTTTGCCCTTGCGCCGCGCCTTGCTGGCCGCCGCTGCGGCAGGCCTGGCTCTTGCAGCCGGCCCTGCACTCTCGCAAACAGCACCCAAGGTGAAGTTCGTCACCAGCGAAGGGGACTTCGTGGTCGAGGTCTACCCCGACAAAGCCCCCAAGACCGTCGAAAACTTCCTGCAGTACGTCAAGGACAAACACTACGACGGCACGATTTTTCACCGCGTGATCAGCAACTTCATGGTGCAGGGCGGCGGCTACGACGCCACCTACGCCGAGAAAAAAACCCGCCCGCCCGTTGCCCATGAAGGCCGTGAAGCACTTGCCAAAGGCGGCCCCAAAAACGTCGTCGGCACCCTGGCCATGGCGCGCACCAACGACCCCAATTCCGCCTCGTCGCAGTTCTTCATCAACGTGAAGGACAACGACTTCCTGAACCCCACCATCATCCCGCCGGGCGACCCGGTACCCAGGTTTGAATACCAGGGCCGCGTGTATGAAAACACCCCGCGCGCCCAGCTCGTCAATGCACCCCAGCTCTACGGCTACACCGTGTTCGGCAAGGTCGTGAGCGGCATGGACGTCATCAACAAGATCAAGGGCGTGCCGACCGGCGCCGGCGGCCCCTTCCCGACGGACGTCCCCAAGACGCCCGTCCTCATCAAATCAGCAACCCTCGTCAATTAAGTCCATTGCTTGACCCACTCTTCAGGACCCCATCATGAGCAACCCCAAAGTCGAACTGCACATTGCCGAATACGGCGTCATCACCCTCGAGCTGGACGCCGCCAAGGCGCCCAAGACCGTCGCCAACTTCCTGAACTACGTCAACAAGGGCCACTACGCCAACACCGTGTTTCACCGCGTGATCCCCGGCTTCATGGTGCAGGGCGGCGGCTTTGAACCCGGCATGAAACAAAAGCCCACCGACGGCGAGATCGAGAACGAGGCCAACAATGGCCTGAAGAACGACAACTACACCGTGGCCATGGCGCGCACCAATGCACCGCACTCGGCCAGCTCGCAGTTCTTCATCAACGTGGCCGACAACGGCTTCCTGAACCACACCGCACCCAACGCATCGGGCTGGGGTTATGCCGTGTTCGGCAAGGTCGTCGCCGGCACGAATGTGGTCGACAAGATCAAGGCCGTCAAGACGGGCCGCAAGGGCTTTCATGACGACGTGCCGATGGAAGACGTGATCATCCAGAAAGCCGTTGCGCTGGCCTGAAGCAGCCGGTGAACACCCCACAGGCCGTACCCGGGATGGCGGAGCTTGTAGCGCCGCCGTCCTGGCGTACGGTCGATTTCATTTCGGACCTGCATTTGCAGGCCTCGGACCCGGCCACCTTTGCGGCCTGGCAGCACTACCTTGAAAGCACACCCGCCGACGCGGTCTTCATCCTGGGCGACCTGTTTGAAGTCTGGGTGGGCGACGACGCGATCGAGGGCGACCTGGATTCGCCCTCCGCCGGCTTTGACGCGCGTTGCGCGCAGGTGATGGGTGAGGCCGCCGGCCGGCTGGCGCTCTTTTTCATGCATGGCAACCGCGACTTCCTGGTCGGCCAGGGCTTGATGGACCTGTGCAACGCCACCTTGCTGGCAGACCCGGCCGTGCTGGTGTTTCCCGCGGGTACGGGCCGTCGCTGGCTGCTGTCGCACGGCGACGCGCTGTGCCTGGACGATGTCGACTACATGCAATTTCGCAGCCAGGTGCGCACCGATGAATGGCAGCGCGCCTTTCTCGCCAGGCCGCTGGCCGAGCGCCAGGGCATCGCCCGCGGGCTGCGCGCGCAAAGCGAAGCACGCAAGAAGTCGGGCGTGCAGTACGCCGATGTCGACACCGATGCGGCCCGCCAGTGGCTGCAGGCCGCAGGGTCGCACACACTGATCCACGGCCACACGCACAAGCCGGCCGTGCACGATCTGGGCGGCGGCTACTCGCGCGTGGTGCTCAGCGACTGGGACCTGGCCGCGCCGGCCCCGCGCGCCGAAGTGCTGCGCTTGACTTCAGCCGGGCTGCAGCGCATAACGCTCGCCTGATCTATCCTCGAGGCCGCGCTTTTCATTTTTCTTTCCACCCCTGCCTTTTACTTTCACCCTCGCAGCCCCACCTTTTTTGCTCCTGACTTCAATCGACACCCCATGCTGAACTGGTTACGAACGCTTGGCGGCTCCAAGGGCCCCACCAAAACCATTCCGGACACGCTGTGGATGGACACGCTGCTGCGCTTCCCCTTTCTGGCGCGCCGCCCGGTGGCCGAACTGCAGGAACTGCACGCGCTGGCCGGCAAGTTCCTCAAGCAAAAAGAATTCAGCGGCGCACGCGGCCTGAAGGTCACCGACGAAATGGCCGTGGCCATTGCCGCGCAAGCCTGCCTGCCGGTGCTGCACCTGGGCCTGCGCTGGTACGACGACTTCAAGGGCATCGTGGTGCACCCGGGCGCCATGCTCGCGCGCCGCGAGGTCACCGACCACGCGGGCGTGGTGCACTACTACAGCGAGGCGCTGCTCGGTGAAGCCATGCAGGGCGGCCCCGTCACCCTGAGCTGGCAGGACGTGGCCGACGCCGGCAACTCGGCCGAGCAGGGGCACAACGTGGTGATCCACGAGTTCGTCCACAAAATCGACATGCGCGACGGCGCGGCGGACGGCTGCCCGCCCCTGCCCACGCGCAGCGCCCATGCCTCCTGGCATTCGGTGATGCAGCCGGCCTACGACGAGTTTTGCGAAAAAGTCGCGATGGCCAAGCGCTTCGGCGCCGAGCCGCCCTGGCTGGACGACTACGCCGCCAAATCCCCGGGCGAGTTCTTCGCCGTGACCTGCGAGGCCTACTTCGTCAACCGCGAGCGCTTCACGCTGGACTTTGCGCCCTTGACGGTGCTGTTCGACAAATTTTTTATCCCCGGCAAATAAGGCCGGCCGGCTGCGCCGCGGCCGGCGCGCAGAAGCCTGGATTTCAAGCCAAATCGTGCTCCAGCCCATACGGCGCCTGGGCTACTCGCTCCTGAATTGATAGCAAATCACCCGCACCGGGCTTCGCCGTGCCTGTGGGGCCAGGCCTGCTTTGGGCTGGTTTGGGGCGTTCCGGGTTTTCTTTAGCCACTTCTTTAGCCCTTCTTTAACCCCATTTCCGGCGCCGCCTCGTTTCAACCAGCTCCACCACTTTTCTGGAGCTTCCCGTGAAACCCCAACTTCTTGCCTCCTGCGCCCTGCTCGCCCTGTCTGCCTGGGTTTTGCCGGCGCATGCCGTCGGCAGCCTGGCCGACATCACCGTGATAGACCGCAATACCGGCGCGACGCTGCCGGTCTATTCCCACGGCGGTGAGTACTGGGTGGCGGGCCAGGCTGGCGCCAAATACGCGATTGCCGTGTACAACAAGTCCACAGAACGCGTGCTGGCCGTGACCGCCGTTGACGGCGTGAACGTGGTGAGCGGCCAGACCGCCGCCTGGAACCAGGCCGGCTATGTGTTTGCATCCGGGCAGCAATACCGGCTGACGGGCTGGCGCAAAAGCAGCAGCGAAGTCGCCGCGTTTGAGTTTTCCGCGCTGGGAGATTCCTACGCCGCCCGCACCGGCCGGCCTGCCAACGTGGGCGTGATCGGTGTGGCGCTTTTCAGGGAACAGCAGCCCGAGCCGGTGGTGCAGGCGCCAGCAGTGCAGCCGCCGGTGGTACAAAAGCCTATGGACCCTGCCCGCTTTGACCGCCCGGGTGAGGTGCCCGAGTGGTACCGCCGAAGCCTCTCGCGGCCGCCGGCCTCGCGCCAGGCTTCACCGGAAGCGCCCGTCGCGGGCCAGGCGGAGCAGGCCGACCGCGTCGGCAATGCCGCAGAGGCCTCCGCCGCCGAAAGCCGGCCCCCGGCAGTTCCGCTACCTGCCGCCAAACTGGGCACGGGCCACGGCGCCCGCGAAAACTCCGCCGCATCGCAGACCACTTTTGTGCGCCGGCAAGTCCAGCCCGACGAGGTCATCCGCATCCGCTACGACAGCCGCGAGAACCTGATTGCCAGCGGCGTGATCCCCCAGCCGGCTGCGGCGGCGCCGGTGGCGCCCGTTCCCAACGCCTTTCCAGACTCCCGCGGCTTCTCGTATGTCCCTGACCCAAATTGAGCCCCCACGGTCGCTCACTGCGTGTAGCTCCCTGCCCCCCGGGGGGGCCGCCCGCCTGTGGCCCGGCAAAGCCGGTTCCACGGCTCATGCTGGGTTGAAGAGGTTTGGCGATGGCTCTGTATATGGCTTTCTGCGCCGTGATAATGTGGCCCATGCCCATCGACCCAGCAACGCAAGAAGAAAGCGACGAATCGCTGATGCTGCGCTACGCGGGCGGCGACATCAGGGCTTTCGATGTGCTGTATGCGCGTCACGAGCTGGGGGTGTGGCGTTATGTGTTTCGCAGCGTGCGGGTCCAGGCCGTGGCCGATGACCTGCTGCAGGACGTGTGGTTTTCGGTGGCGCGCAGTGCGCCCACCTACGCCGTGTCGGCGCGCTTCAAGACCTGGCTCTTCACCATCGCGCACAACCGGCTGGTCGACCACTTCCGCACGGCAAAGCAGCACGTGAGCATCGACAGGCACGAGGGTGACGACGACGAAGGCGGCAGCCTCGCCGACACGCTGGCGGCCGACTCGGGTTTTGGCCCGGTGCGGCAGCTGGAGTCGCGCGAGCAGGCCGCGGCCCTGATTGCCGCGGTGGAGCGGCTGCCGCTGGAGCAGCGTGAGGCCTTCCTGCTGCAGGCCGAGGCGGGCCTGAGCGTAGAGGGTATCGCCGAGGCCACCGGTGTGACGTTTGAAACCGCCAAGAGCCGCCTGCGCTACGCGCGAAACAGCCTGCGCCAGCAGCTACAGGAGTTTGCATGACAGAGCCCGACCACAGCCCGCCCGGCGACGAGCTGACAGCGCGCTACCGCGAGGCGAGCGCCGGGGACACACGCCGGCCCGGCGCGCATGTGCAGGCTGCCGTGCGCGCCCATGCACAAATGATGATTGACGCCCGGGCGCAAGGCGCGGCCCCGCAGGTCAAGGCAACGTCATCTGCCGCCAACCAGTCGCGCTGGAAGATTTCCGCCCTGGCCAGCGTGGCGCTGGTGGGCCTGACGGGTTTGCTGGTGCTGCAATTCGACCGCGGCAGCGACGAAGAAAAAGACCTGGCATTTGGCCAGCCCAGCGCGAGTGCGCCGCCTTCCGCACCGGCACCGGCACCGGCACCGGCACCGACACCGACACCGACACCGACACCTGCACCTGCACCTGCACCTGCACCTGCACCTGCACCTGCACCTGCACCTGCACCTGCACCTGCACCTGCAGCAGCGCCAGCACCTGCGCCCGACCCGGTAACCACCACACCGCAAGCACCCAAAACACCACCTGCACCCCAGGCGCCGCAAGGGGAGGCCAAACCCAAAGCGGCAGGCAATGACTCGCCATGGGTGCCCGAGCCGCCCGCAAAGCCCGCCGCCAAAGCCGGGGCAGACAGCGCGCGAACCCTGGGCGGCGCAGCGCCCCCGCCTGCTGCCGCCGCCGCGCCCGCCCCCTCCCCCCGCGCCATGACGCAAGACAACGCCGGCTTCACCGCTTCCCCTCGCATGGCCGATGCGCCCGCAGCCCCCATGGCACGGGGCGAAGCGCCCGTTTCGCGCTCCGCACCCGCAGCCGCACCCGCAGCCGCGCCTGCACCCGCCATGGCCGCCCCTGCTGCAGCCGCTGCGGCGGCAGAACAAAGACAGGAAAAATCCGCCGCCCCCGCGCGCGCCCTGCGCGCCGAACCGGCCAGCGCACTGGGCCTTGCCGGCCCCCTGCTGCAAGCGGCCCGCAATGCCGACCTGCCGCAACTCGATCGGCTGCTGCAGCAAGGCGCGCCGCTCAATGCGGCCGACGCGGCCGGGCGCACGCCACTGATCCTGGCGGTCATGCAAGGGCACACGGCCGTGGTGCAGCGCCTGCTGGCGGCGGGCGCCAACACGGCGCTGATCGACAAGGATGGATTGAACGCCCTGCAGCATGCACGGCGGCTGGGCTTTGACGGGATTGCCCGCCTGATTGAAGCGGCGCGTTGAGTTGGCGCCGGCCGCCATGCGCCGGCACACTATTCAATAAAACAGGCTGCAGCCCAATGACTGCCTCGGGTAACCGCTACTTTTTTGATAGCAAATGCCGGCGTTAACTGGCGTAGTACAACACCGCCACAAAATGGCAAACCGTGCCGGCCGCCACAAACAAATGCCACACAAAGTGACCGTAACGCAGCCGTGAATCGGTGGCAAAAAAGCCCACGCCCAGCGTGTAAAAAAGCCCGCCGGCCACCAGCCAGAACAAGCCCCAGTCCGGGATCAATTCCAGCATCGGCTTGATAGCGATCAGCGCAATCCAGCCCATCGCCACATAGAGGGCCGTCGACACACGCGGGTAGCGTATGCCCGCCACGGCCTTCACCGCCACGCCGGCCAGCGCCATCGTCCACACCAGCGCAAACAGCGTCCAGCCCCAGGGCCCGCGCAGCGCGCCCAGCGTGAAGGGCGTGTAGGTGCCGGCAATCAGCAGATAGATGGCACCGTGGTCCAGGATCTGGAAAATACCTTTGGCACGTGCCGCGCGCACCGCCGGCAGCGCGTGGTACAGCGTCGAGGTGAAGTACAGCAGCACCATGGTGGCGGCAAACACGCAGGCGGCGGCGATGTCGATGGCATCGCCGTTGCGCACGCTGGCGATTACCAGGAAAGGCGCGGCAATGACAGCGGCCAGCAAGGCCACGCCATGACTAACGCTGTTGGCGATTTCCTCGCCCAGCGTCTGCTGGCGGTCCGGCGCCACCACCGCAGCGGCGGCGACTTCGCTCATCGTTTGAGCAGCGCCTTCAGCACGTTCTGCACGCGCCGCGCCTTGGCGGGGTCAAAGTCGGCGGCCAGCACCTGGGCGGCGTCTTCGCCCCAGGTCTCGGCCGGTGCGGGCGCGTTGCGTTTGGTGAGCAGCTGCAGTTGCAGCATGCGGCGTTCGCTGATGTGCTCGGCCGGCGTGGGCAGCTCGGCCGCGATTTCCAGGCGCAGCAGCGCTTCGGAGGCGTCCTTGCCCGACGGCGTGCCGACGGCCTGCACCCAGCGGTTGCGCACCGCGGGCGAGACCACCTTGCCGAGATCCTGCGCGCTTGGCAGCTGTGCCGGGTCGCGTTTTTCCCAGGCGGTGAGCAGATTCGTCAGCACCTCGCCGTGCGCCTGCATGGCGAGCTTTTTCAGGGCATTGTTGGCCGCCTCAAAGGCTTCACGCTGGGCGCGGAAAGCCGCGTCGCCCAGGCGTGGGCCGCGCTCTTCAAAGGCAGGGCGTGCGTTGCGGTCGCCACGGTCAGCGCCGCGCGGGCCGCGGTCGTCACGGCCTTCACGGTAAGGTTCGAACTTGTTGTCGGTGCTCTGGCGCGCACCGCCTGGCTTGCTGCCGGGGCGTGCGTCCTTGCGGTCGCCGAATTTGCCGCCGCGTCCAGGCGCCACAGGCTCGGCCTTCTTCATGCCGGGGCGGTCGTCGCCGCGCCGTGCGATGACGGGCTTGGGTGCGGGTTTCGGTGCGGGTGCGGGCTCAGCCGGTGCGCTGGCGGGCTCGCTGGCTTCGGCGAATTCCGCAGCGGCAGCATCGGCCGCCGCATCGGCGGGCGTTGCATCTGCTATGGTTTCTGTAGCGGACTGTCCAGTATCTGCGCTGGCTGCAGCCTCATTTTCTTTAGAAACGGGTGCGGCATTCGCATCGGCCAATGCAGCCTCGACGGATGGCGCAGCGGGTGCGGCAGCCGGTGCAGGCACGGGCACCTGGCCGCGCACGATGGCTTCCAGCGCCTTGGCGGCGGCGTGAATTTTCTGCACATCGCCGCTGGCGGTAGCGGCTTCAACTGCTTTGGAGGCCTCGAGCACCATGCGGTCGTATTCGCCCAAAGCGGCCGCGGCTTTTTCGCGCTCGGCCGTCTTGCGCTGGAAGGCGTCGTCGATGGGTTTGCGGAAGGCGTCCCACATCTTTTGCTCTTGCTTGCGCTCGATCGGCACGCCCTGCGCCTCATGCTGCCAGCGCTGCTGCAGCGACTTGACGGCGTCGATGCGCAGTTGCGGCTCGGCGCCCAGCACCACGGCCTCTTCAATCATGGCCTTGCGGCGTGCGATGCTTTCGGTGCGCGCGGCGGTCAGCGCGGCGTCGGCCGTCTCCATGGCGGCTTTCCACTGGGGCTGGATTTCGGCAAACGCCTTTTCACCCAGGTGGCCGGCGTCGCGCCATTTTTCGACAAAGCCGTTGAGGCTGCGGATGTGGTGCTTCCAGTCGGTGTTGCCCTTGTTGGCTTCAGCCCAGGCCAGCACTTCGTCGATCAGCAGCTTGCGCTCGGCCTTGACGGTTTCGCTTTGCTCCTTGACCTTCTCGAGCCAGGCTTCGACGACCTTGTGCGCTTCGTTGCAGGCGTCGTCAAAACGCTTCCACAGCGCGTGGTTGGGCGTGCCGCCCTGGTCGCTGGTCTTCCACTGCTCGCGCATGGCGCGCAGGGCTTCTTGCTGCTTGCGGCCGCCCAGCGGCTTGGCCACCAGGGCCTCGGCTTTGACGACCAGCTCTTCGCGGATCTGGTCGGCGCGCCAGCGCTGCCAGCCTTCGAGTTCACCGGCGGCCGTCAAGGCGGCGTGCGCAGCGGCTTCAAGTTTGCTGTCGATGTTGCGGATGTTCTCTTTCAGGGCCTGGCGCAGGTCAGCAGCGACCTTGGGCGTGGACTTGCCATGGCCTTCGCCGACTTCATGCTCCAGGCGCGCGAGTGCTTCCTGCACGATGGCGGTCGATTTTTCGCGCATGTCTTTGAGCACGGCCGGATCGATCTTGGCCTTGGGCGCACGTGCGGGCTGATCGCCTGCGGCGGGCGGCAGGCCGCGGGCAGCGCGCAGCTCGTCGGCCCACACGGGCACGGCGGGCAGAGGTGCGGCGGTATCTTCAGCAGCCTTTTGGGCCTGCGCGAGTGCGCCCTGGAAGGCGTCCCACACAGCCAGCAACTGCGCGCGCGATGCGTCGAGCAGCGGCGGGAACTTGGCATCCACGCTGGCCCAATTGGCGTCATGCGTGATTTCGTCGGCCTGCGACTGCCAGTGCGTGACATCACCGCGCAGGGATTCGAGGGCGGCTTCGGCGTCGCGCCAGGGCTTGAGGGACAGCACTTCGGTGCGCTGGGCCAGCAGCACGGCGGCCTCGCGCTGCACCTGGGTGCGGTGCTGCAGGTCTTCAATCGTCTTGACGCGGTCGGCCAGCTGGACCTTCAGGCCGGCCAGCGGCTCTTTGGACAGCGGCGCGCCGGCCTTGGCGGCATCACGCTGCCAGGCCAGGGCGTCGGCAAGGTTGAGCTTGGGCACGGCCAGCAGCGCCTGGGCTTTGTCGGCCCACTCGGCGGCCACGGCTTCCTGGCCCTTGCTGCGTTTGATCTCGTCGAGCTTTTCTTTCAGCGGCTTGGCGGCGCCCTTGTCGCGGTTGGCCAGGTCCTTGTAGACCTCGGCCATCTGCTCGGCCGAAGGCTCGGTGGCCAGCCAGGTGCGGATGCGCGCGGTGCGCTCGCCCGAGGTCGGCGCGGAAAACGCGCCGCCGGTCAGGCCGTCCAGCGGATGGGCTTCTGCCTGCTTGGTGGTGGGCGTTTTCACGGCGGGGGTTTCGGGTTTGGAAGATTTAAACATGGGAGCGCAAGGTCAAAAAATAAGTGCCGCCAGCCGCAAGGCTCCCCGGGAAATGGGGGACTTTGCAGGCGGCAGCGGGTGTTGGATTGGATGGGGGGCCGGCGCCGCAACCCGTGTTGCGCGCCCAGGCCCGAGGGCCCCATAAAAGCTTTATCAATAAAGCACTGACGCTATTTTCGCCTTTTTTAAGGCATCGCCAAATTCAGCTCTGCGCGAGGTGTCCATTTGGCCTCCGGCGGTATGGCTTTGGCGGCGCCCAGGAAGAGCCTTTCAGGAGGCAAATCACGCGACGCGAGGTAGTCTTTCACCGCCACACCGCGCTGCACCGCCAGCTCGCGCATGGCGCTGTCGTTGACCTGGATGTCGGCCAGCAGCAGTTTTTCCATCTCGGGCACGGGCAGGTCTTTGGCCAGGCCGACCAGGTTGCGCGGCTTGGGCATGTCGGCGCGTTTGTAGACCTCTTTGAGCAAGGCGGGGTATTCGTCCGCACCGATGCTGACGGCGGCGGCGGTGGTGCCGCCCTCCTTCACGGCCAGGCGGCGTTTTTCAGCGCGCACCAGCGAATCGAGCCGCGCGCGCTTGAAGCCGTCGCGCTCGGCCTCGACGCTGCTGGTGCCCACCACGGTGAGCTGCAGCGAGGGCCGCTCGGCCAGCGCCTTGGCGACTTTGTCGAGGCCAGCCTTGGCTTCGGGGCCCAGCTCGGCGCTGCCGGCGTTAAAGCCGACGGTGCTGAGTTCTTCACCGCCGCCGCCCAGCGCGCTGGCCAGCAGCGAGAACGGCGCGGTGATCGCCTTGACGATCACATTGATGATGACCTTGACGATGATGGGCCCGAGGCTGAACTGCGGGTCGTTGAGCGAGCCGCTGATCGGCAGGTCGATGTCGATCACGCCGTTGCGGTCGGCCAGCAAGGCGACGGCCAGCTTGACCGGCAGGCTGGCGGTGGAGCCCGGCACTTTCTCGCCGAAGGCCAACTGGTTGAGGATGACCTTGTTGGTGGCGGTGAGCCGGCCGTCGGGCAGCACCACATAACCCACGTCGACGCTGAGCTTGCCGCGGTTGATGCCGTAGCCCGAATACTTGACGGAGTACGGCGACAGCGGCGGCAGCTCGAGGTCGCGCACCTTGCCTTTGATGTCGAGCGCGAGCGGCTTGGCCAGCGGGTTGAGCTTGCCCAGGATTTCAAGCGAGGCCGTGCCCTCGGCCCGGCCGCGCAGTTCGAGGTCGGCCATGTTGGGCGCCACCGGCGCACCGCCGGCCGCAGCCGCAGGCGCCACCGACGAGAACGCGCTGAGCTTGCCGGTCAGCTCGGTCAGGTCGGCCGAATAATTGGGTTTGACAAAACGGTCTGAGAACAGCACCTTGCCGTTGATCAGGCTGATGGGGCCGAAGCTCACAACGGCGGGCGGCCCGCCGGATGCCGTCGCCGCCGGTGCAGCAGGGCTGATCGGTTGCGCGGAGGTTTGTGAGCCTTTTTGGCCTCCGGCCAAGGCAGCGCCTTGGGTGGCGGCTATCGTTTTTGTAGCATCGGCGGCCGGGGCCGCCGTGGCCGATGTCTCGGGTGCGTTGCCCTTGACCAGGTCCTGCAGGTTGATGCGGCCGTCGGGCATGACGATCACGCGCGCAAAAAAGTCGGTGAGCACCGTTTCCTTCACGTCCACGCGCGTGGCCTTGGCAGGCTCCAGCGCCACATGCAGGCCGCGCAGGTTCAGCGCTTTCCAGGCCAGCAGGTCCTCACTTGGCGCCAGCTTGTTGGCGCGGAATTCTTCCAGCGCCACATCGCCCGTGACCTGCGCCTGCGTGCCGGCCGGCAGCTGGCGGTAAGCAACGCGGCCCTTGAAGCTGGCGTCGGCGCGCAGCAGTTCGATGTTCAGGGTTTCGGCAAAGTAAGGCTCAAAGGCCTGCAGCGGCAGGCGGTCGACCACCAGCCGGCCCTGCGCCTGGATGGGTGCCAGGCCCAGGTTGCCATTGAAGTCGACCTTGCCGGGCTCGAAGCGGCCGGTGGCCAGGCGCAACGACGCCGTCAGCGGCATGGGCCTGGCAGCCTGCGCTTTGGAGGCCGGCCTGTCGTCCAGCAGCAAACCCGTGAGCTGGGCCTTGACGGCGCTGACCTCAAAGGCCACGGGCTTGGCGCCGGCCTTGTCAGAGAACGACATGGCCCCGCCGTCGAGCTGCACATCCTGCACGGCCACGGCCCATGAGGGTGCGGACGCACGGGTGGCGGCGTCGGTGGGCGGTGGGGGTACAGTGGCTGCGCCGCCCGGGGTTTTGCCGACCATCCAGCGCTCATACATCCAGCGTTTGTCGCTGCCGCGCTCGACGCGGGCTTTGGGCTGGGTCAGCTGCAATTTGGCGGCCTTGAAGGTCTGGCCGGTCAGGTCGATGTCGACCTGCGCCAGGTCCACCCGTTTGACGGAGACCAGCGAGACCTTGCCCTCGGCCAGTTGCACGTCGCTCAGGGCGACTTGCGGCGCGGTGACTTGCAGCGCCTGCGGTTTGTCGCCGCTGGGCGCCTGCCAGGTGATGCCCAGCTGGGCGTCGAGCTGGCCGTTGAGTGCGGGCAGCAAAAACTGGCCGATGTATTTGGCGGCCATGCCCAGCGGCCAGGAAGCCACGTTGGCGGTGACCTGCGCGGCCTGGTCGGTGGCGGTGCCGTTGAAGGTGAGGAGCGCGGGGGCCGCGGGGGCCTCTGGCACGGCGGGCTGGGCGGTCTTTTTAGCTGCGGGCTTGGCCGGCGCCGGCGCGGCGGCCGGCGGCTCCAGCCCCACCGAGCCGTCGAACTTCAGGGGCGCGCCGGCGGCAAAGGGGATGGCGATGGCCGAGGCGTTGAGCGCCAGGCCGGCCAGGCGGATGTCGGCGGGCGAGGCCAGGGTTTCGTCCAGCCAGTTCACCCGGCCGCCGCGTACCGCCACGCGGGCGACCTGCACTTTCCAGGGCGTGGCGGCGGGTGCTTTGGCGGGCGCTGCGGGGACGGGACTGCTGGCGGCGCCGCTTGCAGCCCCGGCCTGGCCTTGTGGATCATTTTGGCCTCCAGCCCTTTCTGTACCTTGGCCAGTAGCTCCTTTTTTGATAGCAACCGGCGCACCGGACGACGCCAGCAGGTTCAGCCGCCCTGCCCTGTCACGGGCCAGCGACAGCGTGGGCGCCGTGAGCTCCACCGCCGAAAGCTTGACGAACTGCTCGAGCGGACGAACGTCGTCCATGCTGACCTGCAGGCGGTCGAAAGCCAGCAGGTCGGGCCGGGCGGGCGGCGGGGTTTCGGCGGCGGCGGCGCGTTTGCCGGGGGACGCGGGCTTGGCCTGGACGGCCGCTGGCGCCGCCTGCGCGCTTAGCAGCCTGACTTTTTCCGCCGTCACCGTTCCGGAGATCCGCACCGAAGTCGCCGGGGTTTGCTCAAACGCGACCTTGGCGTCGGCATGCAGCACGGCGGCCTGCAGTTTCACCGGCAGGCTGGCCGGCCAATAACCGAGGTAGGGGCTCAGATCAAGGCCGCGCAACGTGAGCGTGGCATCGGTTTTGTGTGTCTGGGCAAAGGGCGTGCCTTCGGCGGCGGTGTCAAAACTGCTGCCGTTGAGCTTGAAAGCCAGGTGCGGCGAGGTCTTGATCTCGCGTTTGGACTTGAGGTTGCTCAGGAATGGCACCGACAGGCCCAGCTCGCGCAGTTCATGGGTTTTGCCGACGGACTGGTCGGTAAAGTCCATGCGCCCGCCGCTGACCACGATGTTATAGACCGCGAACTTCGGCGGGTCGCCGGCCGGCGGCGCGTCTTCGGGCGACTTCAAACGCTCAAGGATGTCGTCGATGTCGTATCGGCCGTCGCCCTGGTGCGTGAGAAAGACCACCGGTTCGTCGACCTGCACCGCGTCGGCCACCGGCGCAAAACGCAGCAGGGACTCGAGCTCTGCATCTATATATATGCGCTTGATGGAAAGCTGGGGGGTTTTCTGGGGAGAGGCCTGGGCAGAGGAGGCCTGGGAAGCCCTGGCAATCGCCAGGTCGCGCAGGGTCAGCTCCAGCGACCAGGGCTTGAAGTCGACCTCGCCCACCGTGACCTGCCGGCCCAGCTTTTCAGAGGCGATCTTCTCGACTTGCGACTTCAGGATGGACGGCACGGCCGCATAAGCCAGCGCCCAGACCAGCAGCAGGATCCCGACCGCCCAGGCCGCGCGCCGCCGCCAGAGCGGCGACCGGGCCACGGCGGCCCCCCTGGCCGGCAGTGACTTGCCGATTTCGCGCCAATCGGCCTCGCGCCAGTTGAACTCCCGCCATTTATTCTTCAAATCTTTGATTGCCATAGGCGTCGAGTTTTTAGCGCCGGGGCCGATAGGTCAATGATTTATTTGAAAAAGACGGTCAATCAAAGGGCATTAAAAAGCGGTTGCGCCAAAAGAAAAACCCCGGGCAGCGAGGCCGACCGGGGTTGACGGCGGGCGTTTATGCTCATGCCGTCTGGTTTCCGCAAAGAAGAGATGAATCGTCCTCAGTGCGATGAAAGCAAGTGATTGCTTCCAGGTTTACCGGGGTTGGTTACCCGATTGAATGCGTGAATGAACACGCAATTGCAGGTTAACCCTGCGCCGATCCAGAGGCAAGACCATCTTTTCAATCACAGTCCCGGCGGTGATTGCCTTTGCCTTTTAAGCTGCGGACCTCCGCAGGCGTCCCACACCAAGAGCCGAATCTGGCCTACATCCGGTCCCGCAATCCGCCGATCCAGGCTTTTTTACAAAGAACTTAACTTAGAGCTTGGTCTCAAAAAGGGGCCGTAACTATCTTGATTCTGGGCGTTTCTGCCAGGAACCAAGGTTTTTATTCGTCTTTTTAATATAAAGAATCAATTTGTTATTATTGACAGGTTATTAACGAGACCCATAGAATCCGGCCAGTCCCACAACAACCTAGGGACAACCCGAATCCGCTGCCCTATTCATCACGAAGCCGGCAACGTCAAACAGGGGGTCAACAACACCCCACAAGGCATGCCTTGGTTTGATGGCGACCCAATCAAAGCCTGCCTGGCCCCCAAAGGGCCTGCAAGCGTAGAAAGGAGTGCTATGACAGCGCTAGGACAATTCAGCCTCGAGGCACACCTGAAAAGTGTGCGCAACGGTATCTCCACCGTTGCCGATGACATCGCCCAGGGCTTTTTCGAGATCACCCACAACAGCTTCGCCCTCCTGGGCCTGGCCGTCGTGTTCGCGGTGATCACACTGACTGCCCGGCCCGACTTGCGTCAGGCCGGTGAATTCAAGCTCATGACCTGGCTGCAAGAGCGCCAGGAAGCGGCCATCGGCTTTACCGAGCCGGCCGCCATTGAGCGCGCCACGGCGTCCAACCCGAAAGACCTGCCCGCCCAACAGGCGGCAGTGGCTTACTGGCTGAGCAAAAAATACGGCGTCGCGCCCGAGCCGCTGAGCGTGCTGGTGGCCGAAGCCTTCGAGATCGGCCAGAAAGCCAAGCTGGACCCCACCCTGATCCTGGCCATCATGGCGATCGAGTCGGGCTTCAACCCGTTCGCGCAAAGCCCGGTCGGCGCCCAGGGCCTGATGCAGGTCATGACCAAGGTGCACCACGACAAGTACGACAACTTCGGCGGTAAGCTGGCGGCGTTTGACCCGGTGACCAACCTGCGCGTCGGCGTCAAGGTGCTGCAGGAATGCATCGCCCGCGCCGGCTCCGTCGAAGGCGGCCTCAAATACTATGTGGGCGCTGCCAACATGGAAGACGACGGCGGCTACGCCGGCAAGGTGATGGGTGAACACGCCCGCCTGCTGGCTGTGGTGGCGTCTGCCTCCAAGCGCGGCACGCCTTCGCCGTTCTTTGGTACGCCTCCCGGTACGTCGCGCCCTGTGCCGGCCTCCTTGCCGGCCAAACCGGACGCACTGGAAGCCGACGGCAAAACGCCGGAAAAAGTGGCGCTGCTGAACCAGTCCTGATTCGGTTGCCTCCACGCCAAAAAGCCGGGCCGCTGCCAGCGCCCCGGCTTTTTGCTTTCAGGGCTGCCGGCAAACAACCCCGGCACGGCGGGTTTTCGGCGCCCTCAGTTACACTAGCAAGGTGCGCGACTGGCGATAGGCTCAAGGTTTTTACAACCATTGGAGCTGACGTGGGACACCACTGGGAAGCGCACCGCTGAAAGCCGTTGGGCCCAAGCGTTCAGCCGTTCGCCTGGGCAGCCCTTGTTTCATTCATTGAAGAGCAGGGACCACGTCTTTAAGGACTGCCATGTACCACCGCAACATCCTGGTTGAACAAACCGATCCCGAAATCTTCGCCGCCATCCAGGCCGAAAACGCCCGGCAAGAGCACCACATCGAGCTGATCGCCAGCGAAAACTACGCCTCGCCCGCCGTCATGGCCGCGCAGGGCTCGCAGCTCACCAACAAATACGCCGAAGGCTACCCCGGCCGCCGCTACTACGGCGGCTGCGAACACGTCGACGTGGCCGAGCAACTGGCCATCGACCGCATCAAGGCCATCTTCGGCGCCGAAGCCGCCAACGTGCAGGCCCATTGCGGCGCCTCGGCCAACGAAGCCGTCTTCCTGGCCTTCCTCAAGCCCGGCGACACCATCATGGGCATGAGCCTGGCCGAAGGCGGCCACCTGACGCACGGCATGGCGCTAAACATGAGCGGCAAGTGGTTCAACGTCGTCTCCTACGGCCTGAACGACAAGGAAGAGATCGACTACGACGCGATGGAGCGAAAGGCCCACGAGACCAAGCCCAAACTGATCATCGCGGGCGCTTCGGCCTACAGCCTGCGCATCGATTTCGAACGCTTCGCCAAGGTGGCCAAGGCCGTCGGCGCGATCTTCATGGTCGACATCGCCCACTACGCCGGCCTGGTGGCCGCGGGCGTGTACCCCAACCCGGTGCCGCATGCCGACATCGTCACCTCGACCACGCACAAGAGCCTGCGCGGCCCGCGCGGCGGCATCATCCTGATGAAGGCCGAGCACGAAAAAGCCATTAACAGCGCCATCTTCCCCGGCCTGCAAGGCGGCCCGCTGATGCACGTCATTGCCGCAAAGGCCGTGGCGTTCAAGGAAGCCATGACGCCGGAGTTCAAGACCTACCAGCAGCAAGTCGTCAAGAACGCCCAAATCGTGGCCGACACCCTGACGCAGCGCGGCCTGCGCATCGTCAGCGGCCGCACCGAAAGCCACGTCATGCTGGTTGACCTGCGCGCCAAGGGCATCACCGGCAAGGAAGCCGAAGCCGTGCTGGGCAGCGCCCACATGACGATCAACAAGAACGCCATCCCGAACGACCCGGAAAAGCCGATGGTCACCAGCGGCGTGCGCATCGGCACCCCGGCCATGACGACACGCGGCTTCAAGGACGAAGAAGCCCGCGCCACCGCCAACCTGATCGCCGACGTGCTGGACAACCCGCGCGACGCGGCCAACATTGAAGCGGTCCGCGCCAAGGTTCACGCGCTCACGAGCCGCTTCCCGGTCTACCGCTGAGCATGACGGACGGCGCAGTCGCTATGATTTTTATAGCTGACTGCGTACGTCCTGATTGGGCTGGAGGCGGATTTGGTCAATTTTCGTCACTACACACAGGGCCCAATCCATGAAATGCCCTTTCTGCGGCCACCTTGAAACCCAGGTTGTCGAAACCCGGGTCTCCGAAGATGCCGACTTCATACGCCGCCGCCGCCAGTGCGGCGCGTGTGAAAAGCGCTTCACCACCTACGAGCGGCCCGACGTCACCTTCCCGTCCATCGTCAAGAAAGACGGCCGGCGCATCGAATACAAGCGCACCAAAGTGCTGGCCTCGCTGAACCTGGCGCTGCGCAAGCGCCCGGTCAGCACCGAGCAGGTCGACTCGGCGATCGAGCGCATCGAGGAAAAACTGCTGAGCCTGGGCCTGCGGGAGGTTGCCTCCAACCGCATCGGCGAGCTCGTCATGCGCGAGCTCAGAAAGCTCGACAAAGTCGCCTATGTGCGCTTTGCCAGCGTCTACCGCAGTTTTGAAGACATCGACGAGTTCAAGACGCTGGTGGATGAGGTGAGACGCTAGCTTACCGTTCGTCACGCAGACCTGACCGGACGTCGAATACCGCAGGCGGGACCGCCGGCGCATGCTCACAATTGCGCATGTTCGAAAATCTGTCGATCACCGGCCCTGCCGCTTTTCACCCCCAACAGCCCTGGCGCGCCATGAGGCGGATTCAGCGAGGCTTCACCCTCATTGAATTACTGGTCGTTATCGCCATCATCGCGATCCTGGCGACCCTCGCGGCGCCCTCGTTCCTGGGCCTGCTTGCCAACGCGTCCATCACCCGGGCAACCAACGGGTTTATTTCGGATACCCGCTACGCCCGCGGTGAAGCCATGCGGCGCGGGAAAAGCGTGACGATTTGCAGGACCGCCGACTACACCGCAGCCAGCCCGGTATGCTCCGCCGGTGACGGCGCGGCCGTCGGCGGCTGGATGGAAGGGTGGGTGGTGTTCCTCGACAGCAACGGTAACGGCAGCTTTGACGCTGCGACCGATATTGTGCTGCGTGCCCAGGAGCCCGTGGCCCGTATCGGAGACTTTTTCGCAGTCGGTGTCTCCACGCCCACGGCCGTCGCCACCGGCAACCGCATCATTTATGACGGCACTGGACGCGCCATCGGCCAGTCGGGCCGGTGGCTGGTGCATGCCTCGGGCTCGTTCGCCACCAACGCCAAATACACCCGCACCTTGTGCATGAACGCCGTGGGCCGGGTCAAGGTCCAGACAGGGGACGTCGCATGCTAGGCTCCATCAAGAACCTTCCTTCTTCGCGAGGAAGCCAACAAGGCTCGTCGCTGCTGGAAGTCCTTATTTCCATCTTGCTGATGTCCTTCGGGATGCTGGCACTTGCAGGCATGCAGGCCTACTCGGTCGCGGCGCAAAAGAACGCGGCCAACCGTGCGATCGCAAGCGCTTTGGCCACGGAGCTGGCGGAGGTGGTCAGGCTCAACCCTAACGGCCTGTCTGCCGGCAACTATGACGTCGCCTTGATGACTACCGGCAACCCCCCGGCGCTTGCGCCTTGCGCCTTTCCCAACTGTACAACCCCTGCGATGCTGGCGGCCGCGGACTTGACGGCCTTCCAGAGCCGGGTTCGCGCCCTGTTGCCGCAGGGCGGCGTTGAGTTGATCCGGCCCGGCGCCAGCGCAACCCAGGCCAACATCTGGATTGTTTGGGAAGAAGCCGGCGTACTGAATAACACCCGCACAGTCAGCGGGGTCGACCAGTCCGCTGAATTGACGAGTGATAACTGCTCGGACAACGCCAAAGCCCTGGCCACGCTGCCACGCTGCTTTTACATGAAGGTGCAGTTATGACTTCACCCGCACAAGGCCGCCCACAGCAGCCCCCTCGCATGCCAGGCTCAAGATCCGCCGCAACAAGGCAGTCAGGCTTCACACTGATCGAGCTGCTGATCTCCATGACACTGGGCATGGTGATCATCGGGGCGCTGGTGGTCATGTACGTTTCGGGCAGCACAGCCACGCGAAACGCGCAGGCGCAGGGCCAGATGAACGAGGATGCGCAGATGGCGCTCAGCGTTTTTACCCAGGAGCTGCGCCAGGCGGGGTATAACCCCACGCGCGCCGGCGGCGCCAAGAATGACCTGGGGCAAGCAGGCTGGAACCTGTTCGCCTGCAACACGGGTTTCACGGACGCCACTGTTGCCAACATAAGCGCCCTGACCTGCGCTGCAGGCGGCGGTTTCGCATTGGCCGTAGCCTACGAAGGGGACCTCAACAGCGGGAAAAACACCTCCACCGGCCTGCCGATGGACTGCATCGGCAACGGTGTAGGTGCCGCGGGCGCTGCTTTCTACACCATGCAATCGCGCCTCGCCATCACGAACAACACGCTGACCTGCCGCGGAAGCGGCAACCTGGCGCAATCACAGGTGCTGGCCGAAAACATCGAAAGTGCGACGGTGAATTTTGCCCTCACCGAGCCTGCAGTTCCCAACAGCCAGAATGTGCGCGGCTACCTGACCGCCTCCGGCATCGCTGCGCCCACGGACGTAGGCTTGGCGGCGCTGTCTGTGCTGGATCGCTGGAACAAGGTGGTCGCAGCGCAAGTCTGCATAGTGGTCAGGAGCGAAGACCCCGTACTCGGGGACCTGGGCACTGCGGCCACCAAGCCAAGCTATCAAAACTGCGCAGGTGCCAACGTCGATATCGCCGACGGCAGGCTGCGCCGCGCTTACCGCACCACGGTGCTGCTGCGCAACCATGGAGTAGGTTATGTCAATCCCTGAGCCGCGCCAATCCGCGAAGCTGCACGGTCAACAGGGCGTGGTGTTGATCGTAGCCCTCATCATGCTGATGATTCTTACGGTTCTGGCCAGTATCTCGATCCGCGGCGCCTCGTCGACTGAGCAGGTGGCCAACCAGAGCCGCCAGCAGGCACTGGCCCGGCAGACCGCAGAAGCAGCCTTGCGCTTCTGCGAACAGCAGGTCCAGCTTTTTGCCATCAATCCCGCCACCGGCTTCGCACCCGAGGCGGCCCCCCTGGGCGCCGGGACACCCTATTCCTGGCAAACCATGGCCAACTGGGACACCATGACGCCGACGGCCAACCTCAAGACGGTCGCGGTCGCCTCGTCCGGCGATGCGGGGACCAAGTTGTATTTCACCCGCCAGCCCGAGTGCATGGCGCAGTATCTGACCCCCGCCGATACCAAAGTTTTTGTGACAACCGCCAGGGGCTTCGGCCCTGAAGTCGGCGCGAAAGACGGAAGCGCACCCAGAGGCACAGAGGTGTGGCTTCAATCCGTAATTACCATGAAATGATGCTCGACCCGAGCATGAAAGGCCTGGCCATGAAGTTTTCCATTATGCGTGGCGTTGCGTTTTACGCGGCTGCACTGATTGCAGCGGACAGTGCTTTCGCAGTCGTTGCGCAGGAGCCGCTGCTCTCCAAGACCGTGAACGTCAGGCCCAACATCGCGCTGGTGCTCGATACCTCCGGCTCCATGGACTGGGAATGCGTCTATGCCAAGCATGTCGCCAACGCATTGGTCACCGAATCGCCGAACTCCACCAGCATACCGGGCTTCCATGTGGATTGCATTAGCAGCAGCGACCCGCGCCAAAGCTCTCCTGTCAACAACCTGCTGTTCTATAACCCGAAAAAGGTCTATAGCCCGGGGTACTCAGGCGGCGTGCAGCAGGCCAATGCGGCTGTCGGTAACTCCTCGGTCGTGGAGCTGTACCTTCCGAAAGCGGGCAAGGACCCCACCACCTACACCACCTCCGCTGCCATCAAGAACACGGCGGACTACAACTTCTACGAGGTGACAACCAACAAATTCAAGCTGAACGGTGCCAATACATCCGGCAACAGCAACCCATTTGGGCCCCACAACGGCAGCCGCACCGACTGCGCCGCGGCCACCTGCACTTTCAACGAAGAGCGCCAGAACATCGCGAACTGGCGCGCTTATCACATAGACCGCATCAAGTCGGCAAAAACGGGTTTGGCCGGGGCATTTGCCGACCAGTCCGACAACTTCCGCCTGGCCTATGGGGACATCAACGGCTCGCCCAACACCATGACCGATTTTGGCGTGGCCAAAAGCGCTTTTTTCTCCTGGCTTGACGCCCGCACGCCCAATGGCGGAACACCGCTGCGCGGTGCATTGGACAGGGCCGGCAAGTACTACCAGAACACTGCCAATAGCGGCCCCTGGGGATCCAAGCCCTGGTCGCCCCCCACCGGAGAAACACCGGCCAGCCATTTGTCCTGCCGGCGCTCCTTTACCTTGCTGATCACGGACGGTTTTTACACGGATGCGGCCCCCACGGGCATAGGCGATGTCGACGGCACCGTGGGGCCGGCATATACCCATGCGCTGGACGCCACCAAGAAATATCAGTACAAGCCAACCGAAAAAACCGACGTACGGACCAAAGGCAAACCGGACAAGGTGAGCGGCACGGGCGGTGTCGCGGATACGCTGGCGGATATTGCACTGAAGTACTGGGTCACCGACCTTCGCACCGATCTTGCCAACGACTTTGGCAATGGCGACGCCAATGACCCTCCGTTCTGGCAAAACATGACCAGCTACATGGTCAGCTTTGGTGCCCCCGGCAAAATGACCGATGCGGAAGTGGCAAGCGCCAAGGCCGGCACACTGGCGTGGGTTACGCCGACGCTTAATACCGTCACAACGATTGACGACATGCGCCACGCGGCGCACAACGGCGGCGGCGGCTTCCTCACGGTGACCGATGCGGATCAATTCACGAAAGACCTGGGCAGTGTGATTGGCAGTATCGCGAGCCAGCAGTTCTCACAGGCCGGTGTGGCGGCGTCTGCCGTGACCCTGACGGCGGGCACCAAGAAATTTATCCCCTACTACACCAGCGGCACGTGGTGGGGCAACGTGCAAATGAAAAACGTGAGCACCGACACCGTGGCATGGCAAGTCATTGCCACCGATGGCAATGGTCAGCCCACCGGCGTCACCACGCTGCCGGCACCAGCTTCCCGCAACATCTTCGTATGGACGGATGCAACCAAGCAAGGCCTGCCCTTCACCTACGCCAACATCAACACGGCGGCCAACACCCTCAAGGGCACCAACGCCAACATGCAGATGAGCAATGCGGTGACCTCCGACGTGGTGGATTACCTGCGCGGCGTGCGTACCCTGGAAGGCAATGGCATGAGAAAACGGCCGGCAGTCCTGGGTGACATCGTCAATTCGATACCCACTTACATCAGGAACAATACCAACCCGCAGTATGAGAAGCTTCCGGTTTCCACCCCGGGCTTGCCGGACTACCCTGCCTACCTGAACGCCAAGGCGGCACGCAACGAAGGGGTGCTGTTTGTCGGCGCCAATGATGGCATGGTGCACGGCTTCGGCGAAGGATTTGGCGCCAGCGCTGGCGGCCGAGAAGTCTTTGCATATGTTCCGCGTTCCGTCCTCGGGAAACTCGAGGTGCTGACCACTGAGGGCTATACATTTGCCCACAACTACACGGCTGACGGCCCGCTGACAGAAGTCGACGCCTATGTGACAACCCCCAACCTGACCGGCGGAGGCTCTTCGACGGGATGGCGTAACCTGGTCGTGGGCACCACCGGCGCCGGAGCCAAATCCGTCTTTGCGCTGAACGTCACTGACCCCCTCAACATGAACGGCAAGGCGGTTCTGTGGGAAATCAATGCGGATCCGGCATTTCCCGTGATGCCGGGAAACTCCACGACTTCATTCGCAGAATTGGGCACTGTCCTGAGCTCGCCCCAAAGCGGTATTACGGTCAGCGGTGACTGGGTAACCATCTTCGGCAACGGCTATGACAGCAAGTCCGCAAAAGCCAGCCTCTTCATCGTTGAAACCGGCACAGGCAAACTGCTGAAGGAAATCAAGACCGATAACACGCTCGCCAACGGACTTGGCGGCGTGCGTCTGGTTTACAACGACAAGCGGCAGATCATCGGCGCCTATGCAGGCGACCTGAAAGGCCGGCTGTGGAAATTTGACCTGAGCAGCGCAAGCTCCACCGCGTGGGGTTTGGGCAACGGCGGCGTGGCGCTGTTCACCGCACTGAGCGGCAGCACCGCTTTGCCTATCACCGCCGCTCCGGCCGTCGTTGAGAGGACGGATCAGCCCAGCTTCAAGCCCAGCTATGTAGTGACCGTAGCCACCGGCAAGTTGTTTGAAGCCGGAGACCCCGCCGTGACAACACCGGCTCAGGTCGTGTATGGCCTTTGGGACCGCAAGCCCTTCGGCTCCACGGGGAGCGACACCATTGCCGATTCACAACTCGAGCCCATTAAACAAACCTTCGTCACGGGTGGCATTGATCCAAATACCGGCGAAACAATCAATGGCGGCGGTGCCACCAAGGTCGCCTCCATTACTTTTGTCAACCCTGCAGTCACCACCCTTGACTGGTCGATCCGGCGCGGCTGGAAGTTGACTCAGGATGCGTTTACCGGCCAACGCACCATCTATCCGGTGTACATGCAGGACGAAGTGGTCAAAATCGATACGGTTGCGCCCGGGCCCAGTGCCTCGAGTTGCCTCGCCTCGACCAGCAATGCAATGACATTCGCGATCAATCCACTCACGGGCGCTTGCCGCGCGGGCGGTACGCTGGATACCAATGGGGATGGAAAGATCGACGAGAAAGACGCGAACGTTTGCGCATACACCTCGCCTGCGGATGGTATCGACGTTGTTCTTGTCATCCTGAATTCTTTGGGTGAGGACACCGGCCTTAGAAGCGTTCAGAATGCCAGCGGCTCCATCACGATTCGCACCAAGGGCGCGCCCCCTCCGCAGAACTGCACCAACCCGGTGTATGCGGCGGCCCATGTGGAGGAATGCGGCAGTTGCGCCGACGCGGCATACGCTGCGGCACATGAGAGCGAATGCAAGCTCCCCAATTGCAGCAGCGCCGCATACCGGGCAGCCAATCCGGGCGCCTGCCCAGGCTCGGTCCTGAACCGTTCGTGGCGCCAGCTCTTTCCGCGCGCTAATTGAAAATAAGTTTGAAAATCGCTGCTTTTACCAAGAGATCATTCATGATGACCACATCGAACAAAAACGGCGGCTCGGCGGGCTTCACGCTGATTGAGATCATGATCGTGGTGGCGATTGTCGGCCTGCTGGCCGCGATCGCCCTGCCGTCCTACCAGAGCTATATAGCACGCGGCAACCGCGCCGCGGCGCGGGTGGCGCTCTCGCAAGCTGCCCAATACATGCAGCGCTTCTACGCCGCCAACGACCGCTACGACGCCGACCGCACGGGTACCCAGACAATCTGGGCCACCATGCCGCCCACTTTCATGAAGGCGCCCGCAGATGGCACCGCGCTCTATGAAATCTCCAACACCGGCACCAATCCGAGCACTGCTACCGCGAGCACGTTCACGCTTATCATGCGTCCTGTGTCCACAGCCAGCATGGTCAATGACAAGTGCGGCGGATTCACCCTGACGCAGGCGGGTGTCAAAGGCATCACCGCCGCAGCCCCGACCGCCGCCTTGATCGCGGAATGCTGGCGTTAAAACGATAGGCCCCGTCCCCCGATGTGGCCGCAGCGGGGAACCATGCAACAGCCCATCCACAAAGCCTCCACTCCCGAATTTATTCAAGCAGCCCTGCAGGCTGCGGCCAACGCACCCCACAGCGCATCGCCCAATCCGCGCATAGGGTGTGTCCTGGTCTCGGCCGACGGGCAAGCCATAGGGCTGGGCCACACACAACAGGCCGGCGGCCCGCATGCGGAAATCATGGCGCTGCGCGATGCAGCGGCCCGAGGCCATTCCACGGAAGGCGCTACGGCCTTCGTCACGCTGGAGCCCTGCTCCCACCATGGGCGTACGGGCCCCTGCTGCGACGCCTTGATTGCCGCGGGCATTCGCAAGGTTGTCGCCTCCATGGCGGACCCCAACCCCCTGGTTTCCGGCCAAGGCTTTGAGCGCCTGCGCGCGGCGGGCATAGCGGTTGACGTGGGCGCCGGCGCCGCGCAGGCCAAAGAACTCAACATCGGCTTCTTCAGCCGCATGGTCCGCAAAACCCCCTGGGTCCGGATGAAAATCGCGGCTTCGCTGGACGGCGCCACCGCTTTGTCCAATGGCCAGAGCCAGTGGATCACCTCACCCGAGGCCAGGGCCGACGGCCATGCCTGGCGCGCCCGGGCCTCTGCCGTGCTGACAGGTATCGGCACCGTACTGCAAGACAACCCAGGCCTGGATGTCCGTTTGGTGGAGACCCCGGTCCAACCCTATCGCGTCATCGTTGACAGCCTGCTGCAGACGCCGGTTGATGCCAGGATTTTCCAGGCCGGCGGCCCGGTCTGGATTTACACCGCCATCCAGGGCTCGCCCCGGGAAGCCGCCCTGGTGGCCAAGGGCGCCACGGTCACGTTCTTGCCGGATGCACGTGGAAAAGTGGACCTGGCCGCCATGATGAAAGACCTGGCCCGCCGCGAAATCAACGAACTCCATGTGGAAGCCGGCAGCAAGCTGAACGGCTCGCTCATCCGGGAAGGCCTGGTGGATGAGGTCCTCGTCTACCTCGCCCCCAAGTTGCTGGGCCCCGGTCTCGGCATGGCCTCCATAGGCCCTTTTCAGGCGCTTTCAGAAGCCGTGCCGCTGCAATTTCACTCGGCGGACCGGGTGGGCGCTGATTTGCGCGTGATCGCTCGCATCACGGGGCGAGACCAGTTTTAGAACAGCTTCTTGGCACGGCCCGGCCTTGAGCCGCCCTGAAACCAGGGCTTTAAGCCTTCTTTTGCCGGCCTTTGGCGCCCTTCCCGGCGTGCTGTCCCCATTCCCTGCGAAAATAGAGCCATGTTTACCGGAATCATTACCGGCATGGGGCGCATCGTCGCCATCCATAGCCTGGGCAGCTCTTCAGACCACGGCAAGCGGCTCACCGTTGAGGCGCCTGCGGGTTACCTCGACGACGTGGGCCTGGGGGACAGCATTGCGCTGAACGGCGCTTGCATGACAGCCACCAGCCTGGACATCCCCAACCAGCGCTTCACCATCGACATTTCCGCTGAATCGCTTGCCAAAACCACGGGACTGGCCGAGCCCGGCCCCATCAACCTGGAAAAAGCCCTGCGCGCCCATGACCGCCTGGGTGGCCACATCGTGTCCGGCCATGTCGACGGCATCGGCAGCGTGACGCACTTTGCGCAAGTCGGCGAAAGCTGGGAACTGCGCATACGCGCGCCGCGCGAGCTGAGCAAATACCTGGCCTACAAGGGCTCCATCACCGTCAATGGCGTCAGCCTGACCGTCAACCGGGTCGTTGACCTGCCCGGCGAGTCCGGCGGCAGCGAGATCAGCATCAACCTGATCCCACACACGGTCGAAAACACCGCCCTGGGCCAATTGGCCGCAGGCTCCAGCGTCAACCTGGAAATCGACCTGATCGCGCGGTACGTGGAGCGTATGCTCAACGACCCCCACAAAAATATCAAAACCCCCTGAACCATGACCACTGCCTCCACTGTCATTTCGCCCGTTGAAGAAATCGTCGCCGACATGCGTGCCGGCCGCATGGTCATCCTGATTGACGAAGAAGACCGCGAAAACGAGGGCGACCTGGTGCTCGCGGCGGACCACGTGACGCCGGAGGCCATCAATTTCATGGCGCGCTTCGGCCGCGGGCTGATCTGCCTCACGCTGACCCGCGATCGCTGCGAGCTGTTGCAGCTGCCGCCCATGGCCACGCGCAACGGCACCAAACATTCCACGGCATTCACCGTGTCCATTGAAGCCGCCGAGGGCGTGACCACCGGCATCTCCGCAGCCGACCGTGCCCGCACCGTGCAGGCCGCCGTCGCCAAAGACGCCAAGGTCAGTGACCTGGTGCAGCCCGGCCACATCTTCCCGCTGCAGGCCGTTGATGGCGGCGTTCTGATGCGCGCCGGCCACACCGAAGCCGGCTGCGACCTGGCCGGCATGGCCGGTTGCTCCCCTGCCGCCGTGATCTGCGAGATCATGAAAGACGACGGCACCATGGCGCGCCTCCCGGATTTGCTGCTGTTTGCCGCCGAACACGGCCTGAAGATCGGCACCATTGCCGACCTCATTGAGCACCGCAGCCGCAACGACTCCCTGGTCGAGAAGATCGGCTGCCGCACGATACAGACCGCTTTTGGTGAATTCACGGCCCACGCCTTTCGTGACAAACCCAGCCAGGGCCTGCACCTGGCGCTGGTGCGCGGTGAATGGTCTGCCAACGACGTGGTCGCCGCGCGCGTGCACGAGCCCCTCTCGGTACTCGACGTCCTTGAAACCGGCCGTCCGATGCATTCATGGAGCCTGGACCAAAGCCTCAAGCACATCGCGGACGAAGGCAAAGGTGTGGCCGTGTTGCTGAACTGCGGTGAAAGTGCCGCGCAATTGCTGGCCCAGTTTGAAGGCACCGCACGCGCCAGCCAGGCGCCCGAGCGCGGCCGCATGGACTTGCGCACTTACGGCGTGGGCGCGCAGATCCTGCGCGAATGCGGCGTGCACAAAATGAACCTGATGGGCAACCCGCGCCGCATGCCCAGCATGACGGGCTATGGCCTCGAGATCGTCGGCTACATCACCAAAGACTGACTTTCCCCTTCCGCCATTTCATCCATTTATAAATCTACAAATCAATCAAAAGGGAATCACCGTGTTTGGAGCAGAAAAAGGGACAGCCGACAAGCTGGACGGCAGAAAACTTTCCATCGGCATCGTGCAGGCGCGCTTCAATGAAAGCATCACCAACGCCCTGGCCGAAGCGTGCAAGCATGAGCTTGCAGCCCTGGGCGTGCACGAAGACAACATCCGGCACATCCTGGTGCCCGGCGCACTCGAAGTGCCCTGCGCACTGCAGGCCCTGGCCGAAAGCGACAAGTACGACGCGCTGATTGCCCTAGGCTGCATCATCCGCGGCGAGACCTACCACTTCGAGCTGGTCGCCAACGAAAGCGGCTCGGCCGTCACACGCCTGGCGCTGGACTACCAGTTGCCGATCGCCAACGCCATCCTGACGACCGAAAACCTGGCGCAGGCGCAGGCCCGCCAGGTTGAAAAAGGCCGTGACGCCGCCCGCGTGGCCGTCGAAATGGCCAACCTGATCAATGAAATTGCCTGAGCCACGGCTCTCACACCCCTAACCCGACTGGCACTTTTCATGGCTGATCCCATCATCAAACCCAAACGACCGCCCCAAACCCGCACCGGCCTGACCGATACGGGCGTTAAAAAGGCGGCAGACAAATCGGCACGCACCCGCGCCCGCGAATTCGCCCTGCAGGCGCTCTACCAGCACCTGGTCGGCCGCAACGAGGCCGACTCGATCGATGCCTTCACACGCGACCTGGTGGGCTTTCACAAGGCCGACTCCGCCCACTACGATGCCCTGCTGCACGGCTGCATTGAAGGCGCCAAAACACTGGACGCCGCCATCACCCCCCTGCTGGACCGGCCTATGGCCGAGATCTCGCCCATCGAGCATGCCGTGCTGTGGATAGGCGCCTATGAGTTCACCCATTGCCTGGACGTGCCCTGGCGCGTCGTGATCAACGAGTGCATCGAGCTTTCCAAGGCCTTCGGCGGCACCGACGGCCACAAATACGTCAATGGCGTGCTGAACAAGCTGGCGCCCGCCCTGCGCGCCGCTGAAGTGGCCGCCGACAAATCCAGGCAAAACCCGGCGTGAGGGGCTGCCTGTGAAGATCGCGCAGCGGGCTCAGCGCATTGAGCCGTTTTATGTCATGGAAGTCGCCAAGGCAGCTTCCGCACTGGCGCAGGAGTTCGCCCACACCAATAAGCCGATGATCTTCCTGAATATCGGCGAGCCGGACTTCACCGCGCCGCCATTGGTGCAACAAGCCGCAGCACGCGCCATCGAAAACGGCACAACGCAGTACACCCAGGCCACCGGCCTGCCGGCCCTGCGCGAGCGCATCAGCGACTGGTATACCTCGCGTTTCGGCGCCCAGGTGGCCCCCAGCCGCATCATCATCACGGCGGGCGCTTCGGCCGCACTGCAATTGGCCTGCCTGGCTTTGATTGAAGCCGGTGACGAAATCCTGATGCCGGACCCCAGCTACCCCTGCAACCGCCATTTCGTCAGCGCTGCGGAAGGCCAGGCCGTGCTGGTACCCACCACGGCGGGCGAGCGCTTTCAACTGACCCGTGAAAAAGTCGAAGCCGCCTGGAACCCCAAGACACGCGGCGTGCTGCTGGCCTCGCCCTCCAACCCGACAGGCACGTCGATTGCGCCTGAAGAGCTGCAGCGTATCCACGAGTTCGTGCACAGCCGCGGCGGCATCACGCTGATCGACGAGATCTACCTGGGCCTCAGCTACGAAGAGCACTTCGGGCATTCGGCGCTGGCCATGCCCGGTGAGCTGGGTCAAAGCGTCATCAGCATCAACAGCTTCAGCAAGTACTTCAACATGACCGGCTGGCGACTGGGCTGGCTTGTGGTGCCTGAAGCCCTTGCGCCTGTGATTGAACGCATTGCGCAAAACCTCTTCATCTGCGCCAGCACGGTGGCCCAGCATGCCGCCCTTGCCTGCTTTGAGGCCGAGAGCCTGCGCGAATACGAACGCCGGCGCGCCGAGTTCAAGGCACGCCGCGATTACTTCATTCCGGAACTCAATCGCCTGGGCCTCACGGTGCCGGTGATGCCGGACGGCGCTTTCTACGCCTACGCCGATTGCACCGAAGCCGCAAAACGCCTGGGTGTCAGCGGTAGCTGGGACTTCGCCTTCGAGCTGATGAAGCGCGCCCACCTGGCTGTCACACCGGGCCGCGATTTCGGGCTGGCAGCGCCAGAGCGCTTCATCCGCTTTTCCACCGCCAACTCCATGGCGCAGCTGCAGGAAGCCGTGGCCCGTCTCAAGGCGGTGCTGGCATGACCGCAGGCGAGCGGGTTTTCAGCTGGCCCCTGCGGGTCTACTGGGAAGACACCGACGCCGGCGGGATTGTGTTTTACGCAAACTACCTGAAATTTTTTGAACGTTCGCGCACCGAATGGCTCAGATCATTGGGTATTGAACAGCAGCGCCTGCGGGAAAGCACCGGCGGCATCTTTGTGGTGGCCGAAACAAGCGTCCGCTACCACCGCTCGGCCCGCCTGGATGATGAACTGATTGTTACGGCGGCTCTGGTCGAATCAGGCCGGGCGTCCATGATAATCAAGCAGCAGGTGCTATTAAAAACAGAGCAAAATCTATCCAGCGAAAGCTTGAGTGACGCGCAATTTTCCGACGGGCCGCCCATAGGAAAATTAGCCCCCTCGGGGGGCAGCGTATTACACGAAGCGAAAAGCGTGGGGGCCCTACTCTGTGAAGGCACTATACGGATTGGCTGGGTTGATGCCGCCAGCCTGCAACCCCAACGTATTCCTGCCTCCATTCTTGACAGCCTGAAAACGTGAACAAAGCTTCAATATGAACCAAGACCTTTCCATCGTCAGCCTGATCCTCAATGCCAGCTGGGTTGTGCAGGCCGTGGTGGCGCTGCTGGTCGGCGTCTCCATTGCCAGTTGGGCCGCGATCTTCCGCAAGATCATCGCGCTCAAGAAAGTGCAAAAGCTCAACGACGAATTCGACCGCGAGTTCTGGTCCGGCACCAGCCTGAACGACCTCTTTGCCGGTGCCGCGCAAAACGCCAAGCATTCGGGCCCGATGGAGCGAATCTTCGCCAGCGGCATGCGCGAATACCAAAAGCTGCGCGAGCGCCACATCACCGACCCCGGCACCCTGCTGGACGGCGCGCGCCGCGCCATGCGCGCCAGCTACCAGCGTGAACTCGACGCCATCGAAGCCAACCTGTCTTTCCTTGCCACCGTTGGTTCGGTCTCGCCTTACGTGGGCCTCTTCGGCACGGTCTGGGGCATCATGCACGCCTTCACCGGTCTGGCGGCGCTGGAGCAGGTCACGCTGGCCACGGTGGCGCCCGGCATTGCCGAGGCACTGGTGGCCACGGCCATCGGCCTGTTTGCCGCCATCCCTGCGGTGGTGGCCTACAACCGCTTTTCGCACGACATCGACCGCGTGGCCAACCGGCTTGAAACCTTCATCGAAGAGTTTTCCAACATCCTCCAACGCAACCTGGGCGCCCAATCACCTTCGGGCCACTAGAGCTGTAAGGAGACCACGATGCCAGCAGTCAACTCCCGCCGCGGCCGTAGCCGGCGCACCATCAGCGAAATCAACATGGTGCCGTTCATCGACGTCATGCTGGTGCTGCTCATCATCTTCATGGTGACGGCGCCGCTGATCACCCCCAGCATGATCGCGCTCCCCAAGGTCGGCAAGGCACCCAGCCAGCCGCAAAACCCGGTGCAGATCCTGATCAGCAAAGACGAAACCGTGCAGATCAAGATCAAGATCAAGACCGACAGCGTGCCCAGCAATGTGCGCAATGTGGCCGGCGACATCGCCAGGCTGGAGCCCGCCGTCAAGGCCGAAGGTGCGCAGGCCGTGCCGGTGGTCATCAGCGCCGACAAGTCGATCAAGTACGAAACCGTCGTCCAGGTCATGGACAACCTGCAAAAAGCCGGTGTGTCGCGCGTCGGCCTTTCGGTGCAGACCGGCGGCAAGTAGCCTTCAGGACGCCCGCAAGCCGCCATGCCCAGCGCAGCCGACCGCCTCGACTTTCTCCCGCCCCGCGATGGTGGGTCCGGCCGTGCGTTTGCCTTTGCCTTGCTGGCGCACGCCCTGCTGATCGCGGCTTTGACATGGGGCGTTAACTGGAAACGCAGCAACCCGGACCTGGCCTTCCAGGCCGAGCTGTGGGCCAACGTTCCGCCCCAGGAGGCGGCGCCCAGGCCGGTCGAAGTGCCCACACCACCGCCACCGCCGCCTCCACCGCAAACCACCCCACAAGTCAGGACACCGCCCACGCCGCCCGAACCCAAGGTAGACATTGCCCTGGAGCAGGAGAAAAAGCGCAAGGTAGAGCAGGCGAAAAAAGAGGCAGAGGCCGAACGCCTGAAAGAAAAGCAGAAGGCTGAGCTTCAGGCCCGCAAAGACAAGGAAGCAGAAAAGCAAAAAGCCGCCGAAAAGAAAGCCAAAGAAGACCTGGCCAAACGCAAGGCGGCGGAAGACGCCAAAAAGCTGGAAGCCAAACAGGACGACAAAGCAGCCGCACAGCAAAAAGCGGCCCAGGCAGCCGCGGACAAACTGCGCCAGGAAAATCTCCGGCGCATCACCGGCATGGCCGACGCTACCGGCGGCGCCGAGTCCAGGGGCAGCGCACAAAAATCCAGCGGCGGCTCAACGACCTACGGCGCCATCGTCAGGGCCGCCATCAAGCCCAATGTGGTCTTCACCGAAGAGATCAACGGCAACCCGATGGCGAAAGTCGAAGTCCGCGTCACGCTGGACGGCAGCATCATCAGTACCAAGCTGGTTCAGTCCAGCGGCAACAAGGCCTGGGATGATGCCGCCATCAATGCCATCATCCGCACCCGCGTCATGCCGCGGGACGTTGACGGCCGCATCCCGGACACCACCCTGATCCTGGAAATGCGGCCCAGGAACTAGGCGCGTAAGCGCAGGCGCAGGCCCGCTGGGCCCCGCGCTGCCGGGTTAGTTGTCTCAAGCGCTCTTTGCTATCAAATTTATAGCTAAAAGCCCATACCCATCATGGGCTAGAGGCCGATTTCACTCATAAACAATCTGCACCAGCCCGCGGTCGGCCTGCGCCATCCAGCTGGCCAGCGCCGCATCGGTCGGGAAGAATTTGGCGGCTTCGCCCAGCTGCAGCTCTGCCGTGGCGCCGGCTACGCCGTTTTGCCGCCTGAGGCTCAGGCGCACCGGCAGGCCGCGCACGAGCTCGCCCTGATCCGACATTTCGCGGCGCGGCGGGAAGTCGCGCACCAGCCTGGAGATGTCGGGCGCGCTGCCGTTGACCGCCACACGCAGATACTTGCCGAACTTGCAGCGCGCGGTTTCCAGGTCCCACACCTGCGTGACCTTGAAGCGGCGGCCGAAACGCTCGGACGCGCCTTGCAGCGTTCCCTGCACGATGACCAGCTCGTCATCCTTGAGCAGGTTGCGGTTGGCGTTGAAGGTTGCCTCATCCACAGACGCTTCGAGCACATCGGTCTTGTCGTCGAGCTTGAAAATAATCAGCTTGCCGCGGTTGCCGTTGATGATGCGCAGGTCGCTCAAAATCGCGGCCAGCAGTTGCGGCTCGCGCGAGTCGATCAGGTCTTCGATCTTGCGCTTGGCAAACTGGCGGACTTCGGTTTCCACCTCGTCAAAGAGATGCCCCGAGAGGTAAAACCCGATCGCGGTTTTTTCCTGCACCAGGCGCGCCTTCACGCCGAAAGGCATGGCCTCGACCAGCGGCGGCTCCTGCGTGCTGGCCGCGTGCGAGTCGGACATGTCGAACAGCCCACCCTGGTTGGCATTGGCTTCGGTAGCGACGGCGAATTCAAAAGCCCGGTCTACCGACGCCAGCAGCGAAGCGCGGTTGAGCTGCAGGTTGTCGAAGGCGCCGCCCTTGATGAGCGCCTCCACCGTGCGTTTGTTCAGGCGGCTGCGGTCCACGCGCACGCAAAAATCGTACAGCGAGGTGAAGGGGCCGCCTTCTTTGCGCGCCGCCACGATGGCGGCAATCGCCTGCTGGCCGGTGCCCTTGATGGCGCCCAGGCCGTAGCGCACCGAGGTCGCGCTGATCGGCTCAAACCGGTAGTCGCCGCGGTTGATGTCGGGCGACTCGAACTGCACGCCCATCTTCTGCGCGTCGCCGAACAAGACCTTGAGCTTGTCGGTGTCGTCCATTTCCACCGTCATGTTGGCGGCGAAGAATTCGGCGGTGTAGTGCACCTTGAGCCAGGCCGTGTGATAGGCCAGCAGCGCATAGGCGGCGGAGTGTGACTTGTTGAAGCCGTAGCCCGCGAACTTTTCCATCAGGTCGAAAACCTCGTCGGCTTTCTCCAGGCTCAGGCCGCCCTCGCCGGCGCCCTTGCGGAACACCTCGCGCTGCGCGTCCATCTCCTCTTTTTTCTTCTTGCCCATCGCGCGGCGCAGCAGGTCGGCGCCGCCCAGTGAGTAGCCGCCCAGGATCTGCGCGGTCTGCATCACCTGCTCCTGGTAGACCATGATGCCGTAGGTCTCTTCCAGGATGGCCTTGACGCGCGGGTCCGGGTACTCGGGCACTTCCTTGCCCTGCTTGCGCGCGATGTAGGTCGGAATCAGCTCCATCGGCCCCGGCCGGTAAAGCGCATTCATGGCGATCAGGTCTTCGAGGCGGTCCGGCTTGGCATCCTTGAGCATGCGCTGCATGCCGATACTTTCAAACTGGAACACGGCTTCGGTCTGGCCCCGGCCGAACAGCTCATACACCTTGCGGTCGTTGAGCGGCAGGTCTTCAAACTTGAAGTCTTTTTGCGCCGGGTGGCGCGCGATGATGAACTCCCGGGCAATCTCCAGGATGGTCAGGGTCGCCAGGCCCAAAAAGTCGAACTTGACGAGGCCGATGGCCTCCACGTCGTCCTTGTCGAACTGGCTCACCGCCGAATCGCTGCCGGGCTGGGCGTAGAGAGGGCAAAAATCCGTCAGCCGGCTGGGCGCGATCAACACGCCGCCGGCATGCATGCCGACGTTGCGGGTCAGGCCTTCGAGCTTTTGCGCCAGCTCCAGCAGCGTGCGCACGTCTTCTTCCTTGCGCTCGCGCTCGGCCAGGATGGGCTCCTGCTCCTTGGCCTGTTCAATCGTGATGTGCTGGCCCGGCTTGTTGGGGATCAGCTTGGAAATGCCGTCGCAAAAACCGTAGGGGAAGTCCAGCACGCGGCCCACATCGCGGATGGCCGCGCGCGCCGCCATGGTGCCGAAGGTCACGATCTGGCTCACGGCTTCCTTGCCGTATTTGTCTTTCACGTAATCGATCACGCGGTCGCGGTTGCTCTGGCAAAAATCGATATCGAAGTCGGGCATGGACACCCGCTCCGGATTCAGGAAGCGCTCGAACAGCAGGTTGTATTGCAGCGGGTCCAGGTCGGTGATCTTGAGTGAATACGCCACCAGCGAGCCAGCACCCGATCCCCGGCCCGGCCCGACCGGGCAACCGTTGTTCTTGGCCCAGTTGATGAAGTCGCCCACGATCAGGAAGTAACCGGGGAAGCCCATCTTCAGGATGGTGTTGATCTCGAATTCGAGCCGCGCCACATACTCGGGCCGCTTCTTGTCGCGCACCGCCGCATCCCGGTAGAGGTGTACCAGCCGCTCCTCCAGCCCTTCAAACGAGGCATGGCGGAAGTACTCGTCAATCGGCATGCGCACGCCGTTGACCGCGGGGGTGGGGTAATCGGGCAGCATCGGCTTGCCCAGCTCCAGCGTGAGGTTGCAGCGCCGGGCGATTTCCAGCGTGTTGGCCAGGGCCGTCGGCACATCGGCAAACAGCTCGGCCATCTGCGCGCTGGACTTGAAGTACTGCTCACGCGTGAACTTGCGCACGCGGCGCGAGTTGCCCAGGATTTCGCCTTCCGAGATGCAGACGCGCGCCTCGTGCGCTTCGTAGTCGTCGTAGGTCAAAAACTGCACTGGATGCGTGGCCACCACCGGCAGCTTGAGCCGCGCCGCGAGCTGGACGGCCGCCACCACATGGCGCTCATCGTCGGGCCGCTGGGCACGCTGCAATTCAAGGTAAAAGCGATGGGGAAAGAGGCCCGCGAAATACAGCGCGCATTCCACGGCGCGGGCGCTGTCGCCCTGAATCAGCGCCTGGCCTACAGCCCCGCCCTGTGCGCCCGACAGGGCGATCAGGCCTTCGTTGAGTTCCTGCAGCCATTCGAGCTTGACCACCGCCTGGTCGCGCACCACGTTTTTGGTCCATGCGCGGGTGATGATTTCGGAGAGATTGAGGTAGCCCTGGCGGCTTTGCACCAGCAGCAGCAGGCGGGCGGCGGGCGCGCCGGGATCTTTGCCGGGCACCTGCACCCAAAGGTCGGCGCCTATGAGCGGCTTGACGCCGGCCCCGCGGGTTTCCTTGTAGAACTTGACGGTGCCGAACAGGTTGGAGAGGTCGGTGATGGCCAGCGCGGGCTGCCGGTCAGCCGCGGCGGCGGCCACGACTTCATCGATGCGGTTGGTGCCGTCGACGACTGAAAATTCGGTGTGAAGGCGCAAATGGACAAACATGCGGACCATTTTAGGGCCGGGGCTGCCCGCTTAGGAGCCCGTGCCGGGTGCAATGGCATGCACGCCTGCCTACAATCAATTCGATCATGCAAATTCTGAACATTGCGGCCTACAAGTTTGTCACGCTGGCGCAGCCTGCGGGGCTGCGGGACAGCATCGCGCAGGCCCTGCAGCAGCGCGCCATCAAAGGCACGGTGCTGCTGGCGGAAGAAGGCATTAACCTCTTCCTGGCGGGCCCCGCGGGCGATATTCATGATTTTTTGGAATGGTTGAAGCAGGACGCCCGTTTTGCCGACCTTGAGACCAAGGAAAGCTGGTCTGGCGCCCAGCCCTTTCGCAAGCTGCTGGTGAAGGTCAAGCCGGAAATCATCCGCATGAACCACCCCGCCATCCAGCCCGCCGCAGGCCGCGCGCCAGCGCTGAGTGCCGCCACACTCAAGCGCTGGCTGGACGCCGGGCACGACGATAGCGGCCGGCCGGTGGTCACGCTGGACACCCGCAATGATTTCGAAGTGGATGTGGGCACCTTCAAAAACGCCATCGACTGGCGCATCCGCAAATTCACGGAATTTCCCCAGGCCCTGCTGGACCACCGGCAAGAGCTTGCCGGCAAGACGGTTGTGAGCTTTTGCACTGGCGGCATACGCTGCGAGAAAGCGGCGATCCTCATGCGTGAAGCCGGCGTCGACAACGTTTTCCAGCTCGATGGCGGCATCCTCAAATACTTCGAGGAAAGCGGGCATGCGCATTTTGAGGGCGAATGTTTTGTTTTTGACGAGCGGCGCGCGCTGGACCCCGCCCTCAAGCCCCAGGTGAGCCCAACGCCGAAACCGCCCGGCCCCAACCCTTCCGGCCGCAGGCACGCGGCAGTCGGGGCCTTGTCTGACAGTTGAGTCCGACGCGCTGTGCGAAGCTTTTTGAATTGTTCGCAAAGCGCCCTTCCCGCTCGGTATTTACACGGTAGCCACCATGCCTACAGAATCATCCCATTCGCGCCTTCCAGCCACCCACGCCCGGCCCTCTGCGCTGGCAACGCGCTTCAGTGCGGTGCGCCAGCAGACCGAGGCCTTGATCAAACCGCTCAGCCCTGAGGACTGCCAACTGCAGTCCATGCCGGACGCCAGCCCCGCCAAATGGCACCTGGCGCACCTGACCTGGTTCTTCGAGACGTTTATCCTGGAGCGCTTCGAGCCCGGCTTCACGCCTTTCGACGCCGGCTTTCGCGTGCTGTTCAACAGCTATTACAACGGTGTTGGAGACAAATACCCGCGCCCCAAACGCGGCCTGATCAGCCGGCCTTCCCTGGACGAAGTGCTGGCCTACCGCGCGCAGGTCAACCAGCGCATGCTGGACGTGATCGCGCGGGTGGAGTCCGGCGCCGATGCCGTCCAACAGCGGGAGCTGGTTGAACTGGTCACCCTGGGCCTTCACCATGAGCAGCAGCACCAGGAGTTGCTGCTGACAGACATCAAACACGCGCTGTCGTTTAACCCGGCACGCCCGGCCTATGCCAGCCGCTGGCCGCTGGCCGGTATCCATCCCCAGCCGGTGAACTGGCTGCGGCATGAGGCGGGTCTGGTGGAGCACGGCTTTGATGCGGCGCGTGACGGCGAATTTGCCTTTGACAACGAAACGCCGCGCCACAAGGTCTATGTAGCCGCCTTCGAGCTGGCCAGCCGGCCGGTGACCAACGGCGAGGTCATGGCCTTTATCGCCGACAAGGGCTACCAGCGCCCCGAGTTGTGGCTGTCCATGGGCTGGGACTGGGTGACGGAAAACCAGGTCATCCTGCCCTTTTACTGGCAAGGCGATGAAGGCCGCTATCAGCACTTCACCCTGCAGGGACTGATCGACGTGGACCCCCATACGCCGGCCTGCCACCTCAGCTACTTTGAAGCCGATGCCTTTGCCCGCTGGTCAGGCGCACGCCTGCCGACCGAGTTTGAGTGGGAGCTCGCCGCGCGCAGTGTGCCCGCAAGCCCCGCGCCACAAGGCAACTTTGTGGAGAAAGCCGCCTACCACCCGCTGCCCCAACAAGAGGGCAGCAGCGGCGTGCCCGCACAGATGTTTGGCGACGTATGGGAATGGACGCAGTCCAACTACAACCCCTACCCAGGCTACAAGCCCTGGGAGGGCCTGGTGGGCGAATACAACGGCAAGTTCATGTGCAATCAGTTTGTGCTGCGCGGCGGCTCTTGCGCCACGCCGCAAAGCCACATACGCGCCAGCTACCGCAACTTCTTTCCGCCCGATGCGCGCTGGCAGTTCAGCGGCCTGCGGCTGGCGCGTGACCTGCCGCAGTGAACTGAATCAATCCCGCAAAACGCCGAGGACGTCGGAGTTGAACTCGCGGTTGTAGAGGATCAGCACGACCACCGCGGTGGCCAATGCAAATGCGAAGGTCGAAAAAAACCAGGCCATGATCGCAAAGCTGAAGTAGTAGCCGCGCAGCCCGTCGTTAAACGTCTCGGCCGCCAGGGCCACCATGCGGCTGGCGCGCGTGGCGAAAACCTCGCGGTCAAATTTACCGACCTCAAACTCCTGCGGCGACGGCATGGAGCCAATGAGCAGCGCCACAAAGGTGTACTGGCGCATAGACCAGCTGAAGCGAAAGAAGGCGTAGACAAACACGCCCACCATCATCAACACCTTGAGGTCAAAAATCAGCACCGAGGTGCGCACGGCAAACGGGATCTCACGCACCAGCTCGGCCGCCTTGTCGGTGGTGCCCAGCAGGGCGAACAAGCCGCCGATGATGATGATCGTGGTCGACGAGAAAAAGGCCGGCGTGCTGGAAAGGTTCTGCGTGATGATGCCGTCGATCACCCGCGGGTCGCGCGAAGTGGCCTGCAACAGCCAGTAGTGCCGGTAGCGATTGGTGGTGAGCAGCAGGGACGAGCGTTTGACGGCGTAATTCCGGGCAAACCAGGCGTAGCCCGCCCAGCCCAGAAAGAACCAGACAATCGCCAGCCAGTCGGTCCAGGGGAGCAGCGTGAAAATTTGCATCGCGTGATCTTAAGCCCGCAACAAGCCCGGCGCCGTCTCAGCCGGCCGTGAATTTCCGTTCCGGCAAGGGGATGAATTCAGTCTCGCCCGGCACCTGCCCCATGGTTTGCGCGGCCCAGTCTTCACCGGCCTGCACGATGCGCTCCTTGCGGCTGGAGACAAAGTTCCACCACATGAAGCGGTGCGCATCCAGCGCGTCGCCGCCTATCACCACCAGGCGCGTCGGTGTGGCGGCGCTGAGCTGCACGGTGGCGCCGGGCGCGAGGGTGGCCAGGGTGTTCGCCGCCACCGTCTCGCCGTCTACCTGCAAGTCGCCGTCCACCGCGTACACCGCCATCTGCTCCGCAAGGGCAGGCAAGGTGAACAGCGCACCCGCAGCGAGTACTACATCGAGATAAAGGGTTTTCGAAAAGGTCTTGACGGGCGACGTCTTTCCGAAGGCTTCGCCGATCAGGATGCGGACGGCCGACCCATCAACCGTTGCCGTCGGGATTGACTCCGCCGGCGTATGCGAAAAGCCTGGCGCCGTTTCTTCAAATTCTTTCGGCAACGCCGCCCACAGCTGCAAGCCGTGGTTCACATACGCGGTGCCGCGCAAGTCTTCCGGGGCGCGCTCCGAGTGCACGATGCCCCGCCCCGCCGTCATCCAGTTGATGGCGCCGGGCTCTATGCGTTGGGCCGAGCCCAGGCTGTCGCGGTGCATCATCGCTCCCTCGAACAGGTAAGTCACGGTGGCCAGGCCGATGTGCGGATGCGGCCGCACGTCGTGGTTGGCGTCCGGCTGCTCGGTCACCGGGCCGAAATGGTCAAAGAAGATGAAAGGGCCGACAGACTGCTGCTGCGCGGAAGGCAGCAGGCGGCGTACCATGAAGCCGCCGCCCAGGTCTTTGTGATGGCCCGTCAGTTTCAGTGCAACGCTCATGCCAGGCGCTCCACATCTGTGGTGATTTCTGTCGTGACGGTGCTCATGAGTTTGTGTACCGGGCATTTTTGCGCGACGGTGTGCAGCTCCTGCAACTGGGCGTCGGTGAAAGCACCCTTGATCTGGAGTTTGGTGGCCAGCTTGTAGACGCCGGCGCGCTCCTGGGAGTCATCCCGCTCAACGCTCGTTTTGATCTCGTCGACCGGGATTCCCTTCTTGCGGGCGTACCACATCACCGTCACGGCCTTGCAGGCGCCGAGTGCCGCGTCATACAGGTCATGGGGTGAGGGGCCGGCATCGTCGCCGCCTTCTGCCAGTGTGGCGTCGGTGATCAGCGCGTGGTTGCGGATTTGCAGATGCTGGGCCAGCTCTGATGGAAGGTTGCGCCTGAGTTCAACGGTCATGACAAGTCCTGTAAAAAAGAAAACGGGATCAGGCAGCGAACCGTGCGGCGATACCCGCCACGCGCTGTCCGAAGTTGCGGGCATTGTCGAGGTCGCCGGCATTCATTTCGCCGGCGCCCGCGTCAGAGGGAGATTGTGCGACAGCGCCGCTGTAGGAGCCCAGGTAGTTGGCGTCGCTGCGCACCGCCGCCTTGCTGTTGCTGGGCAGCACGCCCTGGCTGACCCAGATGCCGCCGTGCTGCATGGCCAGGGTAAAGAGGTAGGTAAGGGTAGACATCTTGTCACCGCTCATGGCCGCACTGTTGGTGAAGCCGGCGAACAGCTTGTCCTTCCAGGCCTGGGCATACCAGGGCTTGGAAGAGGCATCGGCAAATTTCTTGAACTGCCAGCTCACGCTTCCCATGTAGGTGGGTGAACCCATGACGATGGCGTCGGCGGCGTTCAGCGATTCCCATCCGCCTTCGGGCAGGTTGCCATCGCCGTCGATCGCCAGCAACTCGGCGCCCGCGCCTTCTGCCACTGATTGCGCCATGCGCTGGGTATGGCCGTATCCGGAGTGGTAAACCACGACAACTTTGGGCATTCAGGTTCTTTCGGGGAGTGATTGAAATCGGGTTGCAGTCAAACAAAAGGCAAAGAAAAGGGAAAAGGCCGCAGCCCGGGTTGTAAAACCCTGCTGCAGCCTTTTTGTGGATCAGCCCTTGGTCTTGCCGTCCAGGCTCCAGGCGCCGCCGCCGAAAGCCGCGATGCTGAACAGGCCGCCGACGATCGCCATGTTCTTGAAGAACATCATTTGTTGCGTGGGGTCGGTCCAGAACGCATGGAAGATGCAGGTGATGACGACCGTGAAGAGGCCGATGGCCAGCGCGGCCCAGCGCGTCTGGAAGCCCACGGCCAGAAGGATGCCCAGGCCGAGCTCTGCCGCGATGGCAATGGCGGCAGCGACTTCCGGCAGCGGCACGCCTTTGGACGAGATATAGCCCACCGTGCCCGCGAAGCCGGCAATCTTGGAAAAGCCGGCGGGTACAAAGAGCAGGGCCAACAGCAGGCGGCCGATCAGCGCGAGAGGGTTTTGCAGGGAATTGAGCATGTGAGTCCTTATGAAAGTAAGTTAACGGGGAAATGATGGAGGAAAAAAACACTCTGGGCAAGCGCCATGCGCCTGTGCGCATCGCGCGCTTGCCCGGGGTGAAGGGTTACAAGGTGTTATCGAGTGGCGTATCGCGCGTCAAGGCGCCAGGTCAAACACCAGCACTTCGGCGTCCTGGCCATTTGCCAGTTGCAGCGTGCCTTCCGATTGCAGGGCCGCGGCATCACCGGCCTTCAGCACCTGGCCGTTGACTTCGAGCTGCCCGCGAATCAGGTGCACATATGTCTTGCGCGTAGAGGCCAGTTCCAGCGACGCGGTTTCTGCGCCGTCGAAGAGGCCGGCGTAAATCCTGGCGTCGGCATGAATCAGCACGGAGCCTTGGGCCCCATCGGGTGATGCCACCAGGCGCAGGGCCCCTCGCTTTTCAGCGTCGGCAAAGGTCTTTTGCTCATAGCTGGGGGGAATGCCCGTCACATTGGGTTCGATCCAGATCTGCAGGAAGTGCGTGGTCTGGCCTTCGGCGTGGTTGAACTCGCTGTGCTGCACACCCGTGCCTGCACTCATGCGCTGCACGTCGCCGGGCGGGATGCCCTTGATGTTGCCGATGCTGTCTTTGTGCGCCAGCTCGCCGCTCAGCACATAGCTGATGATTTCCATGTCCTTGTGGCCGTGCGTGCCGAAGCCGCGGCCGGCGGCGATGCGGTCTTCATTGATGACGCGCAGGTTGCCAAAGCCCATGTGGGCCGGGTCGTAGTAGCCGGCAAAAGAAAAGGAATGAAACGACTTGAGCCAGCCGTGGTCGGCGTAGCCGCGTTCGCTGGAGGTTCTTAAGGTCATCATCAGGTGCTCCTTTCAGGGTGCGTGGGTAATAACTGAAGTTCGAAGTGAGTTCGTTTGCGATGACTCCAATGTAGGTTTCAGGGCCCTGCTTTCCATTGCTGCGGTTTGATGGCATCATTCAAATTATTCGAATGATCATGGACTTAGTGAACAAACATGGCAAGCCTCAATAACCGCGTGCGCGACGCCCTCACGCCTGAAACCATCAGCCTGATAGGCGCGGTGCACCGCGCCGGCAGCATGGCCGCAGCCGCACGGGAACTGGGCCTGGTTCCCAGCGCCCTGACCTACCGGATCCGCCAGGTCGAAGATGCACTGGACGTGCTGCTGTTTGACCGCTCTTCGCGCCAGGCCAAATTGACCGAAGCCGGCAAGGAACTGCTGCGCGAAGGCAACCGCCTGCTGGCGGAGCTCGACGCCGTGGCCAACCGGGTCAAGCGTGTGGCCACCGGCTGGGAGCCCGAGCTCACGCTGGCGGTGGACAGCGTGATCTCGCGCACCACGGTGATGGAGCTGTGCGAGGCCTTTTTTGCACTGAACCCGCCGACCCGACTGCGCATTCGGGAAGAGGCGCTGTCGGGCACGCTGGAAGCGCTGACCTCGGGCCAGGCGGACATCGCCATCGGCGTGGCCATTGAGCCGGCCGTGAACACCTCGGTGCTGCACAAGACGCTCGGCACCATTCATTTCATTTATGTGGTGGCGCCGCACCACCCGCTGGCCAAGGCGGACGAGCCGGTGACGGACGACATGCTTATGCCGCACCGCGCCGTGGCGGTGGCCGACTCGGTGCAGCGCGGCAGCGGCGTAACTATAGGCCTGCTGGGCGGCCAGGACATCTTCACCGTGCCCGGCATGCAGGAAAAGCTGCATGCGCAACTGCGCGGGCTGGGCGGCGGCTTCCTGCCGGAATACCTGGCGCGCCCGCATGTCATCACCGGCAGGCTGGTCGAAAAGCGCATGCAGCGCGCGCCGCGCCAGGTGCCGATGAGCTACGCGTGGATGCGCGCGCCCGACGGCAAAGAGGGGCGCGCACTGCAGTGGTGGCTCAAGCAGCTTGAAAATGCCGGCACGCGAAAAGCGCTGCTGGAGCGCGACCAGGCCGTGTGAAAACCCGTAGTCGCGATGCAATCCATGCGCGCGCGGCTCGCCTGCGTGTAGAGTGTGCTTAAAACCTGATGACGATTTAAACGCGTTCTTGTGGTTTTCGTTTATGGTTGAGATGAGATGAGCAACGCCGGGGGGCCGTGAGCTGCATGCGAAAGCCGCAAGCCGCCCCATTCATCAACCCCACATAAGTACAAAGACATGGCCAAAAAATCCAGCATCCGATCTCCTGAATCCGCGGCACCGCGGCGCATCGCCGTGGTGGGCGCGGGCATCGCCGGCGTAGCGTGCGCGCGCACACTGGTGCAGGCAGGGCATGACGTCACCGTTTTCGAGAAAAGCACCGGCGCCGGCGGCCGCATGGCAACGCGGGAAAGCGAATTCGGCGGCTTCGACCACGGCACCCAATACTTCACCGTGCGCGACGCCCGGTTTGAAAAAGCCCTGGCCACCGCCACAAAGCTGGTGCGCCCCTGGAGCGCCAATACCGTACGCATCCTGGACGAGCTGGGTCGCGTGGTGGCGTCGGCGCTGCCGCCCAAAGAAGCCCATTGGGTCGCTACACCCGGCATGAACGCGCTCGTCAGGGAATGGGCGCAGCCCCTGGCCGCTGCCGGCCGGCTGGTGCTTGAAACTGAGGTGACGCGGATCGAGCCCGACAAGCTGCACGCCGAACAGTGGCAGCTGCAGACCGAAGGCGCCGGCAGCCGGGTTCACTCCGGTTTTGATGCCGTGGTTCTGGCGATCCCCTCCGCGCAGGCGCAAGCCCTGCTGCTCAGCTCCCAGCAGGGCAAGCCCTTGATGACCGAACTTTCAAAAGTCAGCGTGGCGCCGTGCTGGACCTTGATGCTGGCCTTTCCGAAAGCGCTGCAGCCCACCATGGCGCACCTGGGCCCTCACTGGAATGCGGCGCGCAGCACCCACCACCGGATTGCCTGGCTGGCGCGCGAATCCTCCAAGCCCGGGCGCAGCCCGATCGAGCGCTGGACGGTGCAGGCCAGCCCCGAATGGTCGGAACGCCACCTGGAAGACGACGCCGAGCGCGTCAAGGCCAAGCTGCTCAAGGCCTTCACCGAAGTCACCGGCATCCGCGCCGAGCCGCCCCACGCCGTGGTGCACCGCTGGCGCCATGCCCAAACCATGCAGCCCCTGGGCAAGACCCACGCCTGGGACCCCAAATCGCGCATCGGCGCCTGTGGCGACTGGTGCCTGGGGCACCGCGTGGAAGACGGCTTCGTATCGGGCCTTGAGATGGCCCTGGAACTTTGTTAGCCCCCACGCTTGTCGCTTCGCGTACTGCGCTGCCCCCCGAGGGGGCTGGCCTTACTTGGGGCGGCCCGGCGTGGCGGCCGGCCTGAACACCGTCAACGGAGGCACCGGCATGGGGGCCGCTTACCGGGGCCGGTTTGCGCCCTCTCCAACTGGCCCGCTTCACGCCGGTTCGCTGGTGGCGGCCCTGGCCAGCTGGCTGGATGCCCGCGCGCATCGAGGCAAGTGGCTGGTGCGCATCGAAGACGTCGACATGCCGCGCTGTGTGCCTGGTGCCGACCGCATCATTCTTGAGCAACTGGCCCACTGCGGCCTGGCGCCCGACGAACCGCCGGTCTACCAGTCGCAGCGCGGCGCCCTGTACCAAAACGCACTGGACTCATTGATCGCCCATGGGCTGGCCTACCCCTGCGCCTGCACGCGCCAGGACATCGCCCGGGCGCTGGCCGCGTCGGGCCAGGCGCGCGAACGCCATGGCGAGCTGGTCTACCCGGGTACCTGCCGCGACGGACTGCACGGGCGCCCCGCGCGGGCCTGGCGGTTTGGCGTGCAGAGTTATGAACAAAATACGGCTCAAGCCCATACTGCACCTGGGCTTTCAGCTATCAATTCAATAGCAGATCGCACCCAAAGCGAATCCAGCCGCAATGCCGAAACCGTCTGGCACGACCGCCTTCTGGGCCCGCAGGCACAGGACGTCAGCCGCGAAGTGGGCGACTTTGTCCTCAAGCGGGCCGACGGCCTGTGGGCCTACCAGCTGGCGGTGGTGGTCGACGATGCCGCCCAGGGCATCACCGACATCGTGCGCGGCGAGGACCTGGCCGACAACACGGCGCGGCAAATTTTGCTGCAGCGCGCGCTGGGCCTGCCCACGCCGCGCTACCTGCACACGCCGCTGGTGCTGGGCGCCAACGGCGAAAAGCTCTCCAAACAAAACGGCGCCGAGGCGCTGGACACGGCCCAGCCGTTGCAGTTGCTGGCTCAGGCAGGCAAGGCCCTGGGGCTGGAAGGCAAGGCCTTGGCAAGCGCGCACTCACCCGCCGCATGGCTGCAGCAGGCCGTACCGCTTTGGGCGGCTCACTTCGGGCGACTAAAATTGAGCGGTGATTGAAACCCTCCCCCCCGTGCCGCCCTCCTTACCCGAAGGCGCGCCAGCCGACACCCACCCGCCCCACAAAATCCGCAGCTTCGTGCGCCGCACCGGCCGCACCACCGCCGGCCAGGCCAAAGCCTTTGCCGACGTGGGCCCGAAGTTTTTGCTGCCGTATGCCGACGCGCCGCTCGACTTTGAAAGCACCTTTGGGCGCTCGGCCCCCACCGTCCTCGAGATAGGCTTTGGCATGGGCGAAGCCACGGCCCACATTGCCGCGCTGATGCCCGGCACCAACTTCCTCTGCTGCGAAGTGCACACGCCCGGCGTCGGAGCCCTGCTCAAACGCATTGCCGAGCAAAACCTCACCAACATCCGCATCCTGCAGCACGATGCGGTCGAAGTGATGGACGACATGCTCCCGAAAGCCAGCCTGGACGGCGTGCACATCTTTTTCCCCGATCCCTGGCACAAGAAAAAACACAACAAACGCCGCCTGATCCAGCAGCCGCTGATCGCCAAACTGGCCGCGCGCCTCAAGCCCGGCGGCTACCTGCATTGCGCCACCGACTGGCAGCCCTACGCCGAGCAGATCCTGGAAGTCCTGACGGCCGAGCCCTTGCTTCAAAACACGGCCGACGCGTCCCAGGGCGGCTACGCGCCCAAGCCCGCCTACCGGCCGCTGACCAAGTTTGAAAACCGCGGCATCAAGCTCGGCCACGGTGTGTGGGACGTGGTGTTCACCCGTGTGTAAACACCCGTCTGCACCGGCGTGAAAGGGCCTGCCCACGGCTTGCCGGCCCGCAGCGGGGTCAGCCCTAGCTGCGTCGGCCTGCCGGCCGGTGACTGGGGCACCATCACGGACTTCCTGGTCCAGCGCTTTCCTGCGATCCCGCGTGAAACCTGGCTTCAACGCATGGCGGACGGGCTGGTGGCCGATGAATTCGGCGAAGCCGTCACCCCCGAACGCCCCTACCGGGGCCACATGCGCGTTTACTACTACCGCGCCCTGGACGACGAGCCCCGTGTGCCCTTCGAGGCCAGCGTGCTGTGGCAGGACGAGCACCTCGTTGTGGCCGACAAACCGCATTTTTTGCCCGTCACGCCCTCGGGCCACTACCTTCAGGAGACGCTGCTGGTGCGGCTTAAAAACAGCCTGGGCCTGGAAGGCCTGGCGCCGATTCACCGCATAGACCGCGAGACCGCCGGCCTGGTGCTGTTTTCCGTCAAACCCGGTGAGCGCGACGCCTACCAGGCCCTTTTCAGGCGCCACGAAGTACGCAAAGACTACGAAGCCATCGCGCCCTGGCGTGCAGACATCGGCTTTCCGCTGACCCGCAAAAGCCGGATCGTCCAGGGCGAACCCTTCTTCCGGCAATGCGAGGCCGAGGGGGACCCGAACAGCGAAACCCGTATCGACCTTCTGCAGACAGCACCCCGCACCCGCCTGGCGCGTTACGCCTTGAGCCCGGTGACCGGGAAAAAGCACCAGTTGAGGGTGCACATGAATGCCGTGGGCATCCCCATCCTGCATGACCGGATTTACCCGCCGGTGCACCCTACCCCGGATGACGACTACAGCCGGCCGCTGCAACTGCTGGCCAAAACCGTGCGCTTCACGGACCCCTTCACGGGTGAAGCCCGCGCATTTCACACGCGCCTCAGCCTTTTCCTGGACCTGAGTTAGGCGCTGCGGCCCTCATGGGCCGCCCGACTCCCTTGCAACCCTGGATGAGGGCTTGCCCGCGTTTTCACCCCCTTCGGCACCCCGGCGCCAACGATTTGCCGCCTTTTTCCGGCGCGTAGTCCCGCGTCCCGGGCTCCTGCTCACCCTCTTTGTGACGTGAATCCAACGGATTCAGGTGCCATTGAGACGCCTGACCGGCTTCTCGTGAAATCGCTCACGGTATTAATACTTGAAATAAAAATTCTGTGAGAAGTGAGACAAAAAGAAACTGGATAGCTATAGAAAACTGATAAATAGTTACATCCAGACTCATTTTTGATGCGTACTCACAGAGCCATAGAAGCTTTTGCGCATAGGAATGCCGTGACATTTTTTGCAAAAAATCAATCCAATCAAGACGTTACAACAAATTCGTGTGGTATTTCTTACCTATAGCGAGGGGTACATGGGAAAATCCTGCGAACTAATTACATTCCATCCACCAAAAAGCACACATTCTTACAAATAGCGCTTAAGCACCCATTTTGAGACGTGGTGCAACTGAGTTTGAAAAAAAATCAGATGAATACCGCAACACACCGTGGCCTGAAAAGCAGTTTGGCACTGCGCCTGTGGGCATTGGCGATGACGCTCATGCTGTCCTTCGGTGTGTCTGCGCAGACGGCGCCTTCCGCCGATGCTGCCATCGCCGTTGCCGAGCAATGGCTCACCCTGGCAGATGCCGACCAGGGCGGTGCGATGTGGGACCAGAGCTTTACGTTTATGAAGGAAAAGGTCGACCGTCCTTTCTGGATCAACCACGTCGCCACGAAAACCAGCACGCTGGGCCAGAAAGCAGCACCGCGCGTCTGGTCTGCGATGGAGCACGACATCAACAAGCCCGGAATTCCTCCAGGTGAATACGCCAGCGTCACCTTTATCGCCCCGTTTTCCAAGGGCCGCGGCTGGGAAAAAGTCGCCGTTTACTGGAACAAGGACCGCTGGGTTCCCGTGGGCTACATGTACGGCGCGCTCTCCGCCGGCGCACAGCCTCCCAGGTGACCTGCTGCAAGCCCGGCGAACCATTTGAACCGTAGTCAAAAATGAATAAGTTTTACCGAACCGTCTATAGCGAGCTTCTGGGCACCTGGGTTGCCGTATCAGAAATATCGAGTGCGCGAGGTAAACGCAGCGGCTCCAAAGTCTCCGCCGTCGCGGCAGCGGCAATTCTTGGGGCAGCGGCGCTGGTTTCACCCGGTGCCCGAGCCAGTTTTATTGGCACAAGTGCCACTGTTGGGCAAATCACCGGCGGGGCAGGTGCAACGGGTATTGCCATTGGTACGGGAAATACAGCTGCCACCCGGGCGACCGCAACGGCGTCCGGGGGAACGGCTGTCGGTAATGCGGCCGTGGCAACCGGAGATCAATCCAGCGCTTTTGGTAACGGGGCAGACGCTCTGGGTACAGCCTCCGTCGCCATCGGCAACGGGGCACAGGCCACGAAAGACTATTCCGTAGCTATTGGCAACAATTCGAGCGCGTCCGCAAACAGCGCAACCGCTATCGGCTCCGGCTCCAAAGCTTCAGGGGCAGGTGCTTACGCCTTGGGCAATGACGCCAACGCCGTCGGCCTGTCTTCCGTCGCCATCGGCGGCGGTAATGGCACCGGCACAGGCGGCTCGACCGCGAGCGCAGACCAATCCATTGCGATTGGCCGCAATGCTGTGGTGACGGCGGGCAGCACCGACGCCGTTGCCATCGGCGGTAGCCTGAACGCAGGCAATGCCGCAACGGCGAGCGCCGCAGAAGCCGTCTCGGTCGGTAAAGGCTCCGTGGCCAGCGGCGGCGCCTCACTCGCATCTGGCACAGATGCAACAGCGAGCGCCGCCAGCGCTGTGGCGCTGGGCAAAGCCGCTGTTGCTAGCAACACCAATTCAGTTGCCATTGGCGCCAACGCGGCGGCCAGCAAGGCAGACAGCGTGGCTCTGGGCTCCAACTCCGCCACCACGGTGGGCGCGCAAACCGGCTACACGGCTTTCGGCATCGTTGCCGCGCAGACCTCCGCCGGCGAAGTGAACGTCGGCAACCGCACGATCTCGGGCGTGGCGGCCGGTAAAGATGGGACAGATGCCGTCAACGTGACCCAGTTGTCCACGGTGACGAGCTCGCTTTCGACCGCTACCGTTTCTCTCTCGACGTCGACATCCACAGGGCTCAGCACCGCGACCTCCGGCATCACCTCGCTGTCCACCGGCCTGAGTACCACAAACAGTAATGTCACTTCGCTGTCGACTTCAGCCTCGACCGGTATCACATCACTGTCCACCGGACTGAGCACGGCCAACAGCAATATCACTTCACTGTCGACCGGTGTCAGCTCGCTGTCCACATCGACATCGACGGGGCTGAGCACCGCCACCAGCCGGATCACGTCCCTGTCTACCGGCCTCAGTACCACAGACAGCCGGGTGACGTCGCTGTCTACCGGTCTCAGCTCGCTATCCACATCGACGTCAACTGGTTTGAGCACCGCCACCAGCGGCATTACGTCCCTGTCCACGTCCACGTCGACCGGGTTGAGTACCGCCACGAGCAGCATCACCTCGCTGTCGACCTCGACTTCGACCGGCTTGAGCACCGCCACCAGTGGTATCACCTCCCTGTCCACCGGCCTGGGCTCCCTGTCGACTTCAGCATCTACCGGTCTGAGCACGGCCGATAGCCGCATCACGTCACTGTCGACCTCGACATCAACCGGCCTGAGCACGGCGACCAGCGGCATTACCTCGCTGTCGACTGGCCTGAGCACGGCGAACAGCAATGTCACGTCGTTGTCCACTTCGACATCGACGGGCTTGAGCACGGCCACCAGTGGCATTACCTCCTTGTCCACCGGACTGGGCAGCTTGTCGACTTCGACGTCCACAGGCCTGAGCACGGCGACCAGCGGCATTACCTCGCTGTCCACCGGTCTGAGCACCACGAACAGCAATGTCACTTCGCTGTCCACCTCGACATCGACGGGTCTGAGCACAGCGGCCAGCAGCGTGACGTCGCTGTCAACTTCGACTTCGACCGGCCTTAGCACAGCGACCAGCGGCATCACGTCCCTTTCCACTGGCCTGAGCACGGCGACCAGCGGCATTACCTCGCTGTCGACTGGCCTGAGCACGGCGAACAGCAATGTCACGTCGTTGTCCACTTCGACATCGACGGGCTTGAGCACGGCCACCAGTGGCATTACCTCCCTGTCCACCGGACTGGGCAGCTTGTCGACTTCGACGTCAACCGGTTTGAGCACCGCCACCAGCGGGATCACGTCCCTTTCCACTGGCCTGAGCACAGCGACCAGCGGCATCACCTCGCTATCCACCGGCCTGAGCACCACGAACAGCAATGTCACGTCACTGTCCACCTCGACATCGACGGGTCTGAGCACGGCCACCAGCGGTATAACTTCCCTGTCCACCGGACTGGGCAGCTTGTCGACTTCGACGTCAACCGGTTTGAGCACCGCCACCAGCGGCATCACGTCCGTGTCCACGGGCCTGAGCACCGCCAACAGCAATGTCACATCACTGTCGACCTCAACATCCACCGGGCTGAGCACGGCGACCAGCCGCATCACTTCCCTGTCTACCGGTCTGAGCACCACCGACAGCCGGGTGACGTCCCTGTCCACAGGTCTGAGCACCACCGACAGCCGGGTGACGTCCCTGTCCACAGGACTGAGTACCACCGACAGTCGGGTGACCTCCCTGTCTACGTCCACATCGACCGGGCTGAGCACCGCCACGAGCGGTATCACATCCCTGTCCACTGGCCTGAGCACAGCTGCCAGCAGCGTTACCTCGCTGTCCACGGGCTTGAGCACCACGAACAGCAATGTCACGTCACTGTCGACCTCAACTTCGACCGGCTTGAGCACCGCCGACAGCCGCATCACATCGCTGTCTACCTCAACATCCACTGGCCTGAGCACTGCCACCAGTGGCATCACGTCCCTTTCCACTGGCCTGAGCACAGCGACCAGCGGCGTCACCTCGCTGTCCACCGGCCTGAGCACCACGAACAGCAATGTCACGTCACTGTCCACCTCGACATCGACGGGTCTGAGCACAGCGGCCAGCAGCGTGACGTCGCTGTCAACTTCGACTTCGACCGGCCTGAGCACTGCCACCAGCGGGATCACGTCCCTTTCCACTGGCCTGAGCACAGCGACCAGCGGCATCACCTCGCTATCCACCGGCCTGAGCACCACGAACAGCAATGTCACGTCACTGTCCACCTCGACATCGACGGGTCTGAGCACAGCGGCCAGCAGCGTGACGTCGCTGTCAACTTCGACTTCGACCGGCCTGAGCACTGCCACCAGCGGGATCACGTCCCTTTCCACTGGCCTGAGCACAGCGACCAGCGGCATCACCTCGCTATCCACCGGCCTGAGCACCACGAACAGCAATGTCACGTCACTGTCCACCTCGACATCGACGGGTCTGAGCACAGCGGCCAGCAGCGTGACGTCGCTGTCAACTTCGACTTCGACCGGCCTGAGCACTGCCACCAGCGGGATCACGTCCCTTTCCACTGGCCTGAGCACAGCGACCAGCGGCATCACCTCGCTGTCCACCGGCCTGAGCACCACGAACAGCAATGTCACGTCGCTCTCGACCTCGACATCGACTGGCCTGAGCACTGCCACCAGCGGGATCACGTCCCTGTCCACTGGACTGGGCAGTTTGTCGACTTCGACGTCCACGGGCCTGAGCACCGCCGACAGCCGCATCACGTCGCTGTCGACCTCAACTTCGACGGGCTTGAGCACCACAAACAGCAATGTCACGTCGCTGTCGACCTCCGCGTCAACAGGTATTGGCTCGCTGTCCACCGGTCTGAGTACCGCCGAGAGCGGAATTTCGTCGCTGTCTACCGGCTTTGGCTCTGTTTCCACAGGATTCAGCTCCATCTCGACGGGCTTCAGCTCGCTGTCAACGTCAACGTCGACCGGCTTTAGCTCCCTGTCTACCGGCCTGAGCACGGCAAACAGCGGCATCTCGTCGCTGTCTACCGGTTTTAGCTCTGTTTCCACAGGCTTCAGTTCGATCTCGACGGGCTTCAGCTCACTGTCAACGTCAACGTCCACTGGCTTTAGCTCCCTGTCTACCGGCCTGAGCACGGCAAACAGCGGCATTACGTCGCTTTCCACCGGCCTGGGAAGCTTGTCTACTTCGACGTCCACCGGCCTGAGCACCACGAACAGCAATGTCACGTCGCTCTCGACCTCGACATCCACCGGGCTGAGCACGGCCACCAGCCGCATCACTTCCCTGTCGACCGGGCTGAGCACCACTGACAGCCGGGTGACCTCCCTGTCTACGTCCACATCGACTGGCCTGAGCACTGCCACCAGCGGGATCACGTCCCTGTCCACTGGACTGGGCAGTTTGTCGACTTCGACGTCCACGGGCCTGAGCACCGCCGACAGCCGCATCACGTCGCTGTCGACCTCAACTTCGACGGGCTTGAGCACCACAAACAGCAATGTCACGTCGCTGTCGACCTCCGCGTCAACAGGTATTGGCTCGCTGTCCACCGGCCTGAGCACCGCCGAGAGCGGAATTTCGTCGCTGTCTACCGGCTTTGGCTCTGTTTCCACAGGCTTCAGTTCGATCTCGACGGGCTTCAGCTCCCTGTCAACGTCAACGTCGACTGGCTTTAGCTCTCTGTCTACCGGCCTGAGCACGGCAAACAGCGGCATTACGTCGCTTTCCACCGGCCTGGGAAGCTTGTCGACTTCGACATCCACAGGCCTGAGCACGGCAGACAGCAGGACCACGTCCCTGTCCACGTCAACATCGACCGGCTTGAGCACTGCGACCAGCAGCGTGACGTCGCTGTCGACCTCGACGTCAACTGGCTTGAGCACTGCCACCAGCCGTATCACCTCCCTGTCTACCGGCTTGAGCACCACCGACAGCCGGGTGACCTCTCTGTCTACTTCCACGTCGACCGGGCTAAGCACAGCGACCAGCAGCGTGACATCGCTGTCGACTTCGACATCCACAGGCCTGAGCACCGCGGCCAGCGGCCTTACATCGCTGTCTACGTCCACGTCGACCGGCTTGAGCACTGCCAGCAGCGGCATAACTTCCCTGTCGACGGGTTTGAGCACGACAAACAGCAACGTCACTTCGCTGTCGACCTCGACGTCCACAGGCCTGAGCACGGCGGACAGCAGGATCACCTCGCTGTCCACGTCAACATCGACAGGCCTGAGCACCACGAACAGCAATGTCACGTCGCTATCGACCTCCACATCGACCGGCCTGAGTACGGCCACCAGCGGAATCACGTCCCTGTCCACTGGCCTGAGCACAGCTGCCAGCGGCGTTACGTCGCTGTCCACCGGTCTGAGCACCACCAACAGCAATGTCACTTCGCTGTCGACCTCGACGTCAACTGGCTTGAGCACAGCGACAAGCGGCATCACGTCCCTTTCTACCGGCCTGGGCAGCTTGTCGACCTCGACGTCCACAGGCCTGAGCACGGCAGACAGCAGGATCACGTCGCTGTCCACGTCAACATCGACCGGCTTGAGCACAGCCACCAGCGGTATCACGTCTCTGTCGACCGGCCTGAGCACGACCAACAGCAATGTCACTTCGCTGTCCACCTCGACATCCACAGGTTTGAGCACGGCTGACAGTCGCGTCACCTCGCTGTCTACGTCTACGTCAACAGGCTTGAGCACCGCCACCAGCGGCATCACGTCTTTGTCGACTGGCCTGAGTACGACCAACAGCAATGTCACGTCGTTGTCCACTTCGACATCGACCGGCTTGAGCACGGCCACCAGCGGCATCACTTCTTTGTCTACCGGCCTGAGCACCACTGACAGCCGGGCGACCTCCTTGTCGACTTCGACATCCACTGGCCTTAGCACTGCTGCCAGCGGCATCACCTCGCTGTCCACAGGCCTGGGCTCCCTGTCGACCTCGACCTCCACAGGCTTGAGCACCGCCACCAGCGGCATCACATCGCTGTCCACGGGACTGAGCACCACCAACAGCAATGTCACCTCGCTGTCGACTTCGACATCTACAGGCCTGAGCACTGCAGACAGCAGAATTACGTCGCTGTCCACCTCGACCTCGACCGGATTGAGCACGGCCACCAGTGGCATCACGTCCCTGTCTACCGGCTTGAGCACCACGAACAGCAATATCACTTCGCTGTCCACCTCGACATCCACAGGTTTGAGCACGGCCGACAGCCGCATCACATCACTGTCGACCTCCACGTCCACAGGCATCGGCTCGCTGTCCACCGGCCTGAGCACGACCAATAGCAACGTCACCTCGCTGTCCACCTCGACATCGACCGGTATTGGATCCCTGTCTACGGGTTTGAGCACCGCCCAGAGCGGCATCTCTTCACTGTCGACCGGCTTTGGCTCTGTTTCCACCGGCCTGAGCACAGCCGCCAGCGGTATTGCCTCGCTGTCGACCTCGACTTCGACCGGCCTGAGCACCGCCGCCAGCGGCCTGACATCGCTGTCCACGTCAACGTCGACAGGTCTTAGCACGACCAATAGCAATGTGACCTCGCTGTCAACTTCGACGTCGACCGGCATTAGCTCCCTGTCGACTTCGACCTCCACGGGGCTGAGCACGGCAGCCAGTGGCCTGAGCTCTCTGTCCACGTCAACATCGACCGGATTGAGCACGGCCACGAGCGGCATCACGTCCTTGTCGACCGGCCTGAGCACCACCAACAGCAATGTCACGTCGCTGTCGACGTCCACGTCCACCGGGCTGAGCACTGCGACCAGCGGTATTACGTCGCTGTCTACCGGCCTGGGCAGCTTGTCGACCTCGACCTCCACCGGTTTGAGCACCGCGGCCAGCGGACTTACATCACTGTCTACGTCCACGTCGACCGGCTTGAGCACCGCTACCAGTGGCATCACGTCCCTGTCTACCGGCTTGAGCACCACGAACAGCAATGTCACTTCGCTGTCGACCTCGACATCTACAGGTCTGAGCACAGCCACCAGCGGCATTACCTCCTTGTCTACCGGCCTGGGCAGCTTGTCGACCTCGACATCGACAGGCCTGAGCACCACGAACAGCAATGTCACCTCGCTGTCGACTTCGACATCTACAGGCCTGAGCACTGCAGACAGCAGAATTACGTCGCTGTCCACCTCGACCTCGACCGGATTGAGCACGGCCACCAGCGGCATCACTTCTTTGTCTACCGGCCTGAGCACCACTGACAGCCGGGTGACCTCCCTGTCTACTTCCACGTCGACCGGGTTGAGCACCGCTGCCAGTGGTATCACGTCCCTGTCCACGGGGCTGAGCACCACCAACAGCAACGTCACGTCGCTGTCGACTTCGACATCGACGGGCCTGAGCACGGCCGATAGCCGCATCACTTCGCTGTCGACCTCAACATCCACCGGCATTGGCTCGTTGTCCACGTCGACTTCGACTGGCCTGAGCACCGCAGCCAGTGGCATCACGTCCTTGTCCACCGGCCTGGGCTCCCTGTCGACCTCGACCTCCACCGGTCTGAGCACCGCTACCAGCGGCATCACCTCCCTGTCCACGGGGCTGAGCACCACCAACAGCAACGTCACGTCGCTGTCGACTTCGACATCTACAGGATTGAGCACTGCTACCAGTGGCATTACGTCTCTGTCGACCGGCTTGAGCACGACGAACAGCAACGTCACCTCGCTGTCCACGTCGACATCGACCGGATTGAGCACCGCGACCAGTGGCATTACGTCTCTGTCGACTGGCTTGAGTACGACGAACAGCAATGTCACTTCGCTGTCGACATCGACTTCAACCGGCTTGAGCACGGCAACCAGCGGCATCACCTCCCTGTCCACCGGCCTGGGCTCCCTGTCGACTTCGACCTCCACCGGTCTGAGCACAGCTGCCAGCGGCCTTACTTCGCTGTCCACGTCCACGTCGACGGGCCTGAGCACCGCTACCAGCGGCATCACGTCCTTGTCGACCGGCCTGAGCACGACCAACAGCAATGTCACCTCGCTGTCGACTTCCACGTCGACGGGCCTGAGCACGGCTACCAGCGGCATCACGTCCTTGTCCACTGGCCTGGGCTCCCTGTCGACCTCGACCTCCACCGGTCTGAGCACGACGAACAGCAATGTCACCTCGCTGTCGACTTCTACGTCGACGGGCCTGAGCACGGCTACCAGCGGCATCACGTCCTTGTCGACCGGCCTGAGCACGACCAACAGCAATGTCACCTCGCTGTCGACTTCGACCTCCACCGGTCTGAGCACAGCTGCCAGCGGCCTTACTTCGCTGTCCACGTCCACGTCAACAGGATTGAGCACCGCAACCAGCGGCATCACTTCCCTGTCAACGGGCCTGAGCACGACCAACAGCAACGTCACCTCGCTGTCGACTTCGACCTCAACAGGCTTGAGCACCGCCGCCAGCGGCCTTACTTCGCTCTCCACTTCGACGTCGACCGGCCTGAGCACAGCCGACAGCCGCATCACGTCGCTGTCGACCTCGACCTCCACAGGTATTGGCTCGCTGTCCACCGGATTGAGCACTGCCGAGAGCGGTATCTCTTCACTGTCGACTGGCTTCGGCTCTATTTCCACGGGCTTTAGCTCTTTGTCCACCGGCCTGAGCACGACAAACAGCAATGTCACTTCGCTGTCGACTTCGACCTCGACGGGCTTGAGCACAGCCACCAGCGGCATCACGTCTCTGTCTACGGGCTTGAGCACTGCCGAAAGCGGCATCACATCGTTGTCCACCGGCTTCAGCTCGCTGTCGACCTCCACATCGACGGGCTTTAACTCCCTGTCGACGGGGCTGAGCACGACAAACAGCAATGTCACCTCGCTGTCGACCTCGACTTCAACCGGCTTGAGCACTGCTACCAGCGGCATCACCTCCCTGTCTACCGGCCTGGGCAGCTTGTCGACCTCGACGTCCACAGGCCTGAGCACGGCGGACAGCAGGATCACCTCGCTGTCCACGTCAACATCGACGGGGCTGAGCACCACGAACAGCAATGTCACGTCGCTGTCGACCTCGACGTCCACGGGCTTGAGCACCGCCACCAGCGGCATCACATCCTTGTCGACCGGTCTGAGCACCACGAACAGCAATGTCACGTCGCTGTCGACCTCGACGTCCACGGGCCTGAGCACCGCCACCAGCGGCATCACATCCTTGTCGACCGGTCTGAGCACCACGAACAGCAATGTCACGTCGCTGTCGACCTCGACATCCACGGGCTTGAGCACCGCCGCCAGCGGCATCACATCCTTGTCGACCGGTCTGAGCACCACGAACAGCAATGTCACGTCGCTGTCGACCTCGACATCCACGGGCTTGAGCACCGCCGCCAGCGGCATCACGTCCTTGTCGACCGGCCTGAGCACGACCAACAGCAATGTCACCTCACTGTCGACTTCGGCCTCTACAGGCCTGAGCACGGCAGACAGCAGAATCACGTCGCTGTCCACCTCGACCTCGACCGGCTTGAGCACCACAAACAGCAATGTCACGTCGCTGTCGACCTCGACTTCAACCGGCCTGAGCACGGCAGACAGCAGGATCACCTCACTGTCTACATCGACCTCGACCGGTTTGAGCACCGCCACCAGCGGCATCACATCCCTGTCCACGGGCCTGAGCACTGCTGAAAGCGGCATCACATCGCTGTCGACCGGCTTCAGCTCGGTTTCCACCGGGTTCAGCTCGATCTCGACAGGTTTCAGCTCGCTGTCGACCTCGACATCGACCGGCTTCAGCTCGCTGTCCACAGGCCTGAGCACGGCAGACAGCGGTATCGCCTCCCTGTCTACCGGGTTTGGCTCTGTGTCCACGGGCTTCAGTTCGATCTCCACCGGATTCAGCTCGATCTCTACGGGCTTCAGCTCGCTGTCGACGTCGACGTCGACGGGCTTTAGCTCCCTGTCCACGGGCCTGAGCACCGCCGAAAGCGGCATCTCATCGCTGTCGACCGGTTTCGGCTCGGTTTCCACGGGATTCAGTTCCATATCCACCGGGTTCAGCTCGATTTCCACCGGCTTCAGCTCGCTGTCGACGTCGACGTCGACGGGCTTTAGCTCCCTGTCCACGGGCCTGAGCACCGCCGAAAGCGGCATCTCATCGCTGTCGACCGGCTTCGGCTCGGTTTCCACAGGGTTCAGCTCCATATCCACCGGGTTCAGTTCGATCTCTACCGGCTTCAGCTCGCTGTCGACCTCCACATCGACCGGCTTCAGTTCCCTGTCTACCGGCCTGAGCACCGCCGAAAGCAACGTCACGTCGCTATCGACATCCACCTCAACCGCAGACAGTTCCCTGTCAACCGGCATCAGTTCGCTGTCGACCTCGACCTCCACGGGCATCAGCTCGCTGTCAACGGGCTTTGGCTCATTGTCAACAGGGTTCGGCTCACTCTCGACAGGCTTCATCACGCTATCGACCAGCGTGGGCTCCCTCTCGACCGGCCTGAGCACGACAAACAGCAACGTCGCTTCGCTGTCGACTTCGACCTCCACCAACGTCAGCTCGCTGTCAACGGCGATCGACGGCCTGTCGACCTCGACCTCCACCGGCATCAGCTCGCTGTCTACCGGTGTCAGTTCCCTGTCCACCGGCGTGAGCTCCCTGTCGACTTCGACCTCCACCGGCATCAGCTCACTGTCCACCGGCGTGAGTTCGCTGTCGACTTCGACCTCCACCGGCATCAGCTCGCTGTCCACCGGCGTGAGTTCGCTGTCGACCTCGACCTCCACCGGCATCAGCTCGCTGTCGACCAGCGTGAGTTCGCTGTCGACCTCGACTTCCACCGGCATCAGTTCCCTGTCAACAGGCATTGATTCGCTGTCGACCTCGACCTCCACCGGCATCAGCTCGCTGTCGACCGGCGTGAGTTCCCTGTCTACCGGTGTCAGCTCACTGTCCACGGGCTTGAGCACCACCAACAGCAATGTCGCATCGCTGTCGACCTCGACGTCCACCGGCATCAGCTCGCTCTCCACGGGTATCAGCTCGCTGTCCACCGGCGTCAGTTCGCTGTCGACGTCGACATCGACCGGCCTCAGTTCACTCTCGACCGGCCTGAGCTCTTTGTCGACAGGCAACAGTTCGCTCTCGACCGGCCTGAGCACCGTCACCAGCGACATCACCTCGCTGTCGACGTCGACCTCCACCGGCGTCAGTTCGCTGTCGACCAGCGTGAGCTCCCTGTCCACGGGTACCAGCTCACTGTCCACCTCGACATCGACGGGCTTCAGCTCACTGTCCACGGGCTTCAGTTCGCTCTCGACCGGGGTGGGATCGCTCTCCACCGGCCTGAGCACCGTGAACAGCGGAATTTCCTCCTTGTCGACCGGCCTGTCGACGGCAACGGCCGGCACCACCGCATTGGCCCCGCTGGTCAGCGCCGCCAACGCAGCCACCGCCAACGGAGGCTCGGTCATCGGCTCCACCGCGGGCGGAGCGGCCGGCGGCGGGCTCCAGACGCAAGGCAATTCCTTCAACAACACGGCGCTGCAGACCATTGCGACGCCTGCAGACTGCACGGTGGCCAACGGCGCCGACACCACGGCGACGGGCCTGTGCGCCAGCGCCGGCACCCGCGCCGGCGTGAACGGCGCCACCACGACGACAGTCGCTACCGGTGCAACGGCCTACGGCTCGCAATCGCTGGCCCAGGACAAGAACACGACCGCCATCGGCTTCCGGGCTACCGCCACGTATGAAGGCTCTGTGGCCATCGGCTTCCAGGCACGGGCCATTGCCGATCCGGCAACCGCCGTCGGCTGGAACTCGCTGGCATCGGGCAACGACTCCGTGGCGCTGGGCGCTGCCGCCGAAGCCACGGCAAACCGTTCCGTGGCACTGGGCGCCTACTCGGTCGCCGACCAGCCCAACACGGTGTCCGTGGGTTCGCAAGGCAACGAACGGCGCATCACCAACGTCGCCCCCGGTATTGCACCGACAGACGCCGTGAACGTGTCCCAGTTGAGCGACGTCAGGCGCATCGCCTACTCCGGTATCGCAATGAGCATGGCCATGGCAGGCACCTATATGCCTAACCTGGAAGGCGGCGAAAAGGCGCTCGGCGTCGGCGTCGGTAACTACAAAGGCTACGGCGCGCTGGGCATCAACTTCAAGGCCCTGAACAACGACGGCAAGAGCGCGTGGGGCTTCGGTGTCTCAACGACCGGCAAGGAGTGGGGCCTGAACTTCGGCGCAAGCTGGAAATGGCGTTAAGTAGAATGCGCTGAGTGCCCTCCACCGACCCAGCGGGGCCTGCAGGCCCCCGGTGAGCGCCGTGTGGCCCTGGTGGCCCCCGGCGCTCATTGTTTTTGAAGAGATACAACCATGCGCATTGGTATTTCGGTTCTCACCCACGCCGGCCAGAACATCTGGGAAAACGGTCTGGGGCAAAACGTCATCTTCCTTGCCCAGGCTTTTCAGAAACTGCCTTTTGTGGAGTCGGTCGTCCTGCTCAATGGCGGCGACCAAAAAACCATGCCGCCCCAGGTGAACATGGACGCGCTGGGCCTGCGGATGATGACCGCCCACGAAGCCACGGAACACATCGATATCGCCATCGAGATGGCGGGGATTCTCGACGTGAAATGGCTTGACTACATGCGGGCGCGCGGCAAGAAGGTGATCTGGTATTGCGCAGGGCAGCCCTATTGCGGGCTGATCGAGCCCAGCGTGTTTGACCGCCCTGGTTTTTTCAGCCGGGCTGACCGCTGCGACGAAATCTGGATGCTGCCCGAGTACTTTTCAGATTTCGCGCCCATGCTGCGGGTCCTCAACCGCTGCCCGGTCCATGAGATTCCCTATATCTGGTCGCCGCAATTTCTCATGCAACGCGTGGCGGATCTGGAAAAAGATGGCTACTCATTCGGCTACACCCCGCGCGTTGCCGATGCAGCCGGCCACAAGCCAGGGCTGCGGGTGGCGATTTTTGAACCCAATGTCTCCGTCGTGAAGACCTCCAGCATTTCGATGCTGGTTTGCGACGAAGCCTTTCGCGCCGAGCCCGAACATGTCGACTTCATGCACGTGCTCAACACCTTGCATTTCAAGGACCACCCCACCCTGCTCTACCTGGCCAACTCCCTGGATCTGGTCAAGCGGCAAAAGGCCGTGTTCCAAGGCCGCCATGATTTCGCCGGCTACATGGTTCAGCATGCCAACGCAGTCGTCTCGCACCAATGGCTGAACGACCAGAACTACAGCTACCTGGACGCCCTCTACGGCAACTACCCGCTCATCCACAACTCGCCCTGGTTGAGGGAGGCCGGTTACTACTACCCTGAATTCGACACAGCGGAGGGCGGCAGGCAGTTGCTGATCGCCGCCCGCCATCACGACGACCAGCTGGAAGCCTACCGCGGCGGGGCTGCCAGGGTTTTTGCCAGCGTCGATCCTTTTTCACACAACAACCTGCAGCACTATGCGCGCCGGCTGCTCAATCTTTACGCCGACCACAGCGTGGGAGTGCCGGCATGAGCAAGGCCAAAACAGCCCACAACCCGGCATCGGCAACAAACCAGTCCCCGCCGGACCGCCTTCGGGTGGGCGTCTCGATTTATGTGCGCAAGGGCGAGCAGTCCCTGTGGGAAAACGGCATCTTCCAGAACTGCCTGTTCCTTGTCATGCTGCTGCTCAAGGCGCCCAACGTCGGCGAGACCTATCTCGTCATCGGAGGCGGCGACGGCGATACAGCGGACGCCCGGCGCTTCATGGCCGACTCGCCGGTGCCCATCATCGACATGGACGCCGCCACCGAAAAGCTCGACGTGATGATCGAGATGAGCGCGCAGCTCAACCGCGACTGGGCGGTGAACTTTCGTGAGCGCGGCGGCAAGGTCGTCACCATGCGTGTCGGCAACGATTACGTCATCGACATCGAGCGCATGATCTTCAACAAGCAGCATGGCCTGTTGATCGCAGGCACGCCTTACGACGAGATCTGGACCTTGCCGGAGTACGAGCGCACCTGCATGCACTACTTCGGCACCGCCATGCGGGCCCCGGTGCGGCTGATGCAACACCTCTGGAGCCCCGCCGTCATCGACCGTGCGTCGGCAACACTCCCCAGCGGCGAGACCTTCGGCTACAAGCCGGGGCGAAAAAAATGGCGGCTCGGCATTTTCGAGCCCAATATCTGCATGGTCAAAACCAGCCATTTGCCCCTGCTGCTGATCGACGTGGCCCACCGGGCAAAGCCCGACATGATCGAGCTGGTGCGGGCCTACAACACCTTTCACATGAAGGATCACGTGACCTTCGTCGGTTTTGCCAACAGCCTGGATATCGTCAGGCACGGGCTGGCCACTTTTGAAGGGCGCTTTCCGGTGTACCAGTGCCTGTCGTCGCAAGTCGATGCCGTCGTCTGCCACCAATGGGAAAACGGGCAGAACTACCTCTATTACGAAGCGCTGTACGGCAGCTATCCCTTGATCCACAACTCCACATTCATTGAAGATTGCGGGTATTTTTATCCCGGTTTCGACTGCGAAGAAGGCGGCCTGGCCGTCATTCAGGCATTTGCCCAGCATGATGCAGACTTGGCCGCTTACCGGGAACGCGCCCGGACTTTCCTGCGCACCCTGGATCCCGAGAACGAAAACAACGTCCGTACCTACAATGAAGCGCTGGTCAAACTGTATCGCGCAGGCTCACCATGACATCCCCTCTTTCCCCGACATATTCACGCTACGGCCACCCCGTCCGTACGCTGCTGCTGGCCGGTTTGCTGTGCTTGCAGGGCCTTGTCAGCCACGCGCAGGTATCCCCGCCGCGGCCCGGCGTTTTGCCGGTGGCGCCGCCGCCGGGCGCCCCGATGGACACGCTGACGGCTGCGGCCACCAATGTGGGCGTCAAGCGCTGCCTGCCCGCCATTTCCCGCCTGTCTTCCCTGACCGTCAACGGCAGCACCGGAAATGACGTGCTGGTCGACTGGGACCGCAAGAACCCCGACGGGGGCCCCTTCTTTTCCCTCAGCGGCGTCGAGTACAAAAATGCCTCCCTGGCCTTTTCACTGACAGCGGTTCCCGATGCCACCGGCGGTTGCTCCATTGCGGCAGAGCGCATCTCGGTCGCGCCGTTCGCCTGCAGAAGCATCGCCCAGCAGGAGCTAGGCGGCTACAAGGCCACCCAGTTGCTGGCCACGTTCACCGTTTACACGGACGCACGCGACCCAGGCGCAACCGTCACCCTCATCGATTCGCCTCCCGGCTGCCTGATCATCCGGCGCCATGTCGAGTACGACTGGAAAGACCCAGCGCTGAAGGCAAAAGGCCGATGACAGCGGGTGCGGAAGGTCTGGTTTTTCCGCGCGCCCGCCCGGGGCCGTTTTTCAGCGGGGCGCGTTGAGCATGCCGGCCCTGCGCATCGGCATCACCATCGGGCTGAGGTCGCCCGACGAAAGCCTGTGGGTGAACGGCATCAAACAAAATGCGCTGAACCTGGCGTGTGTGCTGCTCGCCTCGCCGCTCGGCCACCGGGTGCAGCTGGTCAACACCACCGACATCCCCATCACCGATCAGCTTCCCTGGGACCTCAAGACCTTTCCGGTCGTCACACTCGAATCTGTCATGGACGACCTGGATGTCCTGATTGAACTCGGCGGCGGCATCAGCGAAGCGCATTCCCTGCAACTGAAGGCGGCCGGAACCAGGCTGGTGAGCTATTGCTGCGGCAGCGAATATGTCGTGGTGCTGGAATCCATCCTGTTTGGCCGCCCCATCTGGCCCGGCGGCGTCTACATGAACCGCCACTACGACGAGATCTGGGTCATTCCCCAGGTGGCCAACAACTCGCGTTCATTTATCCAGACGCTGAGGCGTTGCCCCACCAAGGTCGTGCCTTTTGTCTGGGACCCGCGCTGGCTGGAAGGCAGCGTGGCAAAGCTTCCCCATGGCGGCCGCTACCAGCCGGGCCGGCCGGCCAAGCGGCTGGCCGTCATGGAGCCCAACATGGATGTGGTCAAGGCCTGCATCTACCCCATCCTGATCGCCGAGACGGTTTTTCGCGCGCAACCGCAGCTCATCGAATACCTGAACGTTTGCAGCGCCAAGCACCTGGCGGAGCAAAGCCGCGAATTCCAGCTGCTGATGTTCCAGCTCGACATCGTCAACGCCGGCAAGGCTTCTTTTCTGGGCCGTTATGACACGGCCAACTTCCTCTCTGAACACGCCGACGCCGTGATCTCCAACCAGTGGGACAACCCGCTCAACTATTTTTACTTCGACGTCTGCTGGCTGGGTTACCCTATGGTGCACAACGCCTCCATGTGCACGGAACTGGGCTACTACTACCCCGGCAATGATGTCGAGGCAGGCGCACGCCAGTTGACGCAGGTGCTCGAACACCACGACAGCGAGGCGGATGCCTACACCCAGCGGCAGAGGCAGCACCTGCTCGCCTATACGGCGGCAAACCCTGAACTGGTGGCCACCTATGACGGGCTGCTGGCCGCGCTCCCGGTGCGCCGGCCGGCCTGAGCACGCTGAGTAACATGGCATCCCCTCCTTCCGGCCTTCGAATCGGCATCACCATCGGCCTGCACCAGGAGGCCGAAACCCTCTGGAACAACGGCATCAAGCAAAACGCCGTTTTCCTGGCCGAAGCCCTCAAGGCTTCTTCACTGGTGGGCTCCGTGCGGCTGGTCAACACCACCGCCGTGCGCATCACGCCGGCGCTTCCCTGGGACCAGCAGCGCTGGCCGACCGTCACCTTTGAAGAGGCCAAGGATTCGCTGGATGTGCTGATCGAGCTGGGCGGGCAGATCAGCGCAGCCCAAACAGACTACCTCAAGCAGCGCGGCACCCGGCTGGTGTCTTACTGCTGCGGCTTCGAGTATGTGCACACCATGGAGTCCATCCTCTTTGGCCGGCCTTTGTGGGGCCACGACCTGTTTGTCAACCAGCGCTATGACGATCTCTGGGTCATTCCGCAGGTGGCGCCCATCAGCCAGCACTACTTTTCAACGCTGCGCCGCAGGCCCGCCACCGTCGTGCCCTTTGTCTGGGACCCGATGTTCATCGAAGCGCGCAGCCGCACCTTCCCACACGCCGGCCAGTACCGCCCCCGGCCGGCCCCGCGCCGCCTCAGCGTGATGGAGCAAAACCTCGACGTGGTCAAGTTTTGCCTTTACCCCATCCTGATTGCCGAAGAAGCCTTTCGCCAGCGGCCCGATGCCATCGCCTACCTGCATGTGACCAATGCCATACGCCTGGCGCAGGAGAGCAAGGAGTTCGTGGCGCTCATGAACCAGCTCGACATCGTGCGCCAGCACAAGGCGTCCTTCCTCGGTGTCTTTGAAACGCCGGCTTTTCTCAGCGAAATGACCGACGTCGTCATCTCGCACCAGTGGGAGAATGCACTCAACTACTTCTACCTTGAAGTCTGCTGGCAGGGCTACCCGCTGGTGCACAACGCCCACCTGTGCGCCGACCTGGGCTATTACTACGAGGGCAACGATGTCCAGGCCGGCTGCACCCGGCTGCTGGAGGTGTTTGACCATCACGACGCGCAGCACGAAGCCTACGCAGTCCGGCAACGCCAGCTGATCCAGCGCTACCTGCCGACCAATGCCGCCGTGGTGGCCGGTTACGAAGCGCTGTTGACGCGCCTGATGGCCGCGCCGCTCACCTGACTTTTCCTGGTATGCACCGGGAATAAAAAAGCCCTCGCGTCGAGGGCTTTTTTCGCACAGGCCGAGGGACGTAATGCTCAGGCAGTGATCTCTTTCGCCGTGATCTGGTACTTGAAGTCGTCCGGCGCGTAAGAGTCAAAGCGGCCCGCGGCGTTTTCACCCACGGGGTACATAAAGAAGCCCAGCTTCTCGCCGGCAGACTTTGGCAAGGCAACGTCATGCGCGGTGTTGTAGGCCATCCAGTTGCCCTCCCAGCCACCAAAGAGCGCCTTGTTCACCGGCTCAACCACCGGGTTGTGGGTGGTCTTGATCCAGTCGGCCGTTTCCAGGCGCATGACCTTGGCCACATCGGCCGGATCCATGGCCACCCAGCCGTAGCCTTTGAGGTACACCTCGGAGCGGCAATGCTGCGCGCCCTTGAGGCTGGCCGGGTTGCCCGAAAGCTCTTTGTAGCCAAAGACGGAAGGCACGAGGCGAATGCCGTAGACATCGCGCGCCGGCAGCCCCACGGAGCGGCACAGGCCGACAAACAGCGCATTCAGGTCGGCGCACTTGCCGCCCAGGTTGCCGGTCTCCAGCATGGTCTTGATGTCGCCCTCACCGCAGCCGCGCACCTTGGGCTCGCGGTAGGTGTTGGCCACGATCCAGTCATAGATCTTTTGCGCCTTTTCGACATCGGTCTTTGCGCCCTGGGTGGCGGCCAGCGCGGTCTTGCGCACAATGCCGTCGGTCGGGATCAGCACGGTGGGCCGCGTGAAGTAACGCAGCGTGTCGGCGCTTTCGGCGGCGGCGGTTTTCTGCGACCAGTCGATGGCGCGGCCTTGTGTCTGCACACGGCTGGTCAGTTCCACATAGGGCTTGGCCTCGGTAGCCGGAAATTCGACGTATAGCATCTTCGCGCCGTCGCGGCCGTCCTGCGTCAGTTGGGTGCTGCCATTGCTGGAAAAGCTGTTGCCCAGCGAATGCTGGTAGTCGCTGTTGACCGATGGAATCGGCAACCAGACCTTGGTCACGCCCTGCGGCTTGACGATGTCCACGCGCGTCGTCACATCAAACGTGCGCCAGGCACCGCTTTGGGGGGCGAAGTGGCGGCGGGTGGGCGCAGCAGCGGACGCCTGCGCAAAGGTGATGGCGGGCAATGCCGCGGCCACGGCAGCTGCCGCGGTGTTTTTCAGAAAGGCTCGGCGTACGGTGGTCATGAAGGATCTCCGGGTGGGGTGAGGGCGACGTGCACCGCAGCAGGTAAAGATGCCGCGGGATGTCTGGGCCGCGATTATCGCCCCTGGCGTCTTCTTGCCTCGCCCTCGCAGGCGCTTTCAGGCCTGAAGCAGCCCGGCGATCAGCTTTTCCGCGGCGCTGCTGGTCCAGTCGACCTCGCCCTGTATGCGCTGGCGCGGCTTGCCCTTGCGGTCGATGCTGAGCGTCGTGGGGAACACCTTGACCCCCCAGCGGCGCGCCGCCTCGCCCTTGAGGTCAAGCAGGATGGGCAAGGTCACGCCGGTGGTCTGGGCAAACTGCAGCGCCCGCGCGGGCGGCTCCTTGAAGTTGATCGCCAGCACCAGCAGTTTTTCCGGCCCGTAGAAGTCGGCGACCTGCTGCAGGGTCGGCATCTCGGCGCGGCAGGGTTCGCACCAGCTGGCCCAGAAATTAAGCAGTACGGCACGGCCCTGCAGGTCGGCCAGGCGCCAGGTCTTGCCGGTGGTGTCGACCAGGTCCAGCGCCGTCAAAGGGCCGCGCCAGGGCGAAACCTCATACGCCGGCCCGGTCAGGCCCTGTGCCGCGGCCTTTGCCGCCACGGCGGCCACGGCGCAGGCAGCCGGAAATTGCAGCAGCAAACGGCGTGACAGGCGCTGCGGGTGCGGCAATGGCGGGTTTTTCATGGAAATGTAAGGATGGGTGGCAGCCGCAGACTAACAGACAGCTGCTGCGGGGCCAAAAGCCACCAGCGGACAGATTTGGTCCTATATAAGCCCGCGCCGCCTTGCCCATTCGCCGTTTGAGCGGCACAGTCCTACACATCCGGTGTGCAAACTGCTTTTAAATCTTTCGATAACACCTAACCAGCTGACCTACCGTGAACCTGCCCCTCAAATTTCCCGGCCTCGCCGAAGCCCTGGCGACGGCATCCCCCCAGTTCATCAACCTTTACGACGAAACCCTGCCGGGCCCCTCGGGCGGCGCGGCGGACGAAATCGCTGAAGGCCTGCTCGCCGAAGCGGCGAACGTAAGCCCGAAGTTTTTCTACAACGAACTCGGCTCCAAACTTTTTGAAGCCATCACCGGCCTGAACGAGTACTACCCGACCCGCACCGAAGCCGGCATCTTCGAAGCCTCCCATGCGCATTTCACGCGCGCGCTGGCCAGCGCGGGCATCAGCCACCCCTGCCTGATCGACCTGGGTGCAGGCAACTGCGCCAAGGCCATGACACTGATTCCCCACCTGCAGCCCCGCCAGTACGTGCCGGTCGACATCTCCGTCGACTTCCTTCGTGACGCCGCCGAGCAGGTCCAAAACAATTTCCCGGCACTCGACATCGTCGGGCTGGGCATGGATTTTTCGGCGGGCCTGGTGCTGCCGGATCAAGTGCAAACCCATGACCGCGTGTTTTTCTACCCCGGCTCCAGCCTGGGCAACTTCCACCCCGATCAGGCTTTGCAGTTCCTGCAGCACATCGCCGACCCGGCGCAGGGCAAGGCGCGTGGTTTGCTGCTGGGCATCGACCTCGTCAAGGACTCCGAGCTACTGAAAGCCGCCTACGACGACGCGCTGGGCGTGACGGGCGCCTTTAACAAAAACCTGCTGCTCAATATCAATGAGTTGCTGCAGTCTGACTTTGATGTGCGGCAATGGCGCCATGTGGCGCTGTTCAATGCCGAACGATCGCGCATCGAAATGCACCTGGAAGCCACGTGCGACCTGACGGTGCGCTGGCCGGGCCGTGAGCGGCGCTTCAGCGCCGGCGAACGCATCCATACCGAATGCTCTTACAAGTACACGGTGGAAAGCATGACAGCGCTTTTGCGGCAAGCCGGCTTCACGCAGGTGGAGCACTGGACCGACCCGAAAAGCTGGTTTGCGGTGTTCTGGGCGACCGTTTAAAGCGCCCAAAGAAAAAGGCCAATTTCTTGAGCGAAATTGGCCTCCAGCCCTTTACCTGCCTTGGCCGGTAGCTATTGAATTGATAGCAATCGGCTTTAAGCGCGCTCAGTCACCCAGGCGTGCACCGACTTCAGCGCATCGCCCAGTTTGGACGCATCGGTGCCGCCGGCCATGGCCATGTCGGCCTTGCCGCCGCCCTTGCCGCCCACTTGCTGAGCCACAAAGTTCACCAGCTCGCCGGCCTTGACCTTGCCCACGCTGTCGGCCGTTACGCCGGCGGCGATCTGCACCTTGTCGCCGTCGACCGCAGCCAGCACGATGACAGCCGTCTTGAGCTTGTCTTTCAGTTTGTCCATGGTGTCGCGCAGCGTCTTGGCGTCGGCGCCTTCGAGCTTGGCGGCCAGCACTTTCAGCCCCTTCACGTCCACCGCCTGGGTTAGCAGCTCGTCGCCTTGGGACGAAGCCAGCTTGCCCTTGAGCGCGGCGATTTCTTTTTCAAGCGACTTGACCTGGTCCAGCACCTGGCCGATGCGGCCCTGCAACTCCGACGGGCTGGCCTTGAGTGAGCCGGCTGCCGATTGCACGGTGGACTCCAGCGACTGCAGGTAAGCCAGCGCGTTCTCGCCGGTCACGGCTTCCACACGCCGCACGCCCGCCGCCACGCCGCTTTCGGCCACGATCTTGAAGAGACCAATATCGCCGGTGCGCTTGACGTGAACGCCACCGCAAAGTTCCTTGCTGGAGCCGATCGTCAACACGCGCACGGTCTCGCCGTACTTCTCGCCAAACAGCATCATCGCGCCGGATTTCTGCGCGTCTTCCATCGCCATCACGCTGGCGTCGGTCGCCACGTTGGACAAAATTTCGGCATTCACGCGCGCCTCGATCTCGCGGATCTGCGCGTCGGTGACCGGCGCGTTGTGCGCGAAGTCAAAACGGGTGCGCTCGGCGTTCACCAGGCTGCCCTTTTGCTGCACATGGTCGCCCAGCACTTCGCGCAGCGCCTTGTGCATCAAGTGCGTGGCGCTGTGGTTGCGCACGGTGGCGGCGCGCAGGGCGGTGTTGACCTGCGCCGTCACCGCATCGCCGACTTTCAGCGTGCCGGCTTCCTGCGTGCCGTGGTGGCCGAACACGTCGGCCTTGATCTTGAGGGTGTCATCCACCGTGAAGGTAGCGCCGGCTGCCGTCAGCCGGCCCTGGTCGCCGACCTGGCCGCCGCTCTCGGCGTAGAAAGGGGTCGTGTTCAGCACCACCACGCCGTTTTGGCCCGCGTTGATGGCCTGCACCGCAACACCATCAACATACAGCGCCACCACTTTGGCGGGCTCTTCCAGCAGCTCGTAGCCGGTAAAGGTATTGCCGCTGCCGGTGTACTCCAGCGCGCGGTCCATCTTGAACTTGCCGGCGGCGCGTGCCTGGTTCTTTTGCTTGTCCATGGCGGCCTTGAAGCCGGCCTCATCCACTTCCACGCCACGCTCGCGGCACACGTCGGCCGACAAGTCCAGCGGGAAGCCGTAGGTGTCGTGCAGCTTGAAGGCCACCTCGCCCGGCAGCACCTTGGCGCCGCCGGCGAGCGCCGTGTCCAGGATCGTCATGCCGATTTCCAGCGTTTCAAAGAAGCGCTCTTCTTCAGCCTTGAGCACTGCGGTGATGCGGGCTTCGTCGGTCTTGAGCTTGGGGTAGGCCTCGCCCATCAGTCGGGCCAGGTCGGCCACCAGCTTGTGGAAGAAAGGCGTTTTTTTGCCCAGCTTGTAGCCGTGGCGGATGGCGCGGCGGATGATCCGGCGCTGCACATAACCGCGGCCTTCGTTGGACGGGTTGACGCCGTCGCTCACCAAAAACGCAGTGGCGCGGATGTGGTCGGCGATCACGCGCAGGGATTTGTTGTCCAGGTCTTTCTCACCGGTCTCGCGGGCGGCGGCCTTGATCAGCGCGGCGAAGATGTCGATCTCGTAGTTGCTGTGCACGTGCTGCAGGATGGCGGCCAGGCGCTCCAGGCCCATGCCGGTGTCGACGCAAGGCGCGGGCAGCTTGGTGACACTGCCGTCGGCGGCCATGTCGAACTGCATGAACACGTTGTTCCAGATCTCGATGAAGCGGTCGCCGTCTTCATCCGGGCTGCCGGGCGGGCCGCCGGGGATGTGCGGGCCATGGTCGTAAAAGATTTCGCTGCAGGGGCCGCAGGGGCCGGTGTCGGCCATCATCCAGAAGTTGTCGGACTTGTAGCGCCCGCCCTTGTTGTCGCCGATGCGGATCACGCGCTCCGGCGGCAGGCCGATTTCCTTGGTCCAGATGTCAAAGGCCTCGTCGTCTTCGGCGTACACGGTGGCCAGCAGGCGTTCGGGCGGCAGCTTGTAGACCTCGGTCAGCAGCTCCCAGGCCCACTTGAGCGACTCGCGCTTGAAGTAGTCGCCAAAGCTCCAGTTGCCCAGCATTTCAAAGAAGGTGTGGTGGCGCGCGGTGTAGCCCACGTTTTCCAGGTCGTTGTGCTTGCCGCCGGCACGCAGGCAGGCCTGCACCGAGGCCGCACGCACATAAGGGCGCTTGTCGGTGCCGAGGAACACGTCCTTGAACTGCACCATGCCCGAGTTGGTGAACATCAGCGTCGGGTCGTTGCCCGGCACCAGCGAGCTGGACGGCACCACGGTGTGGCCCTTGGACGCGAAGAAATCCAGGAAGGTCTTGCGGATTTCCGAGACGGTGATGACAGGCGTGGTGGTGGACGTGGGGGTGGATGTGCTCATGTTCTGCCAGTTGGGGGCCGCCCGCAGCCAAAACAATGCGTTCCGGCTGGGGCGAAATGCCTAAATGCTTGATTTACTTAAACATTTGATTATAAGTTTGGCAGCCAGAGACGGGGCTGACCGGGGTCAAGCTTCCCGGGGGCGACAGCGGGGATGGCCCCAACGCGCTATGCTTAAAAGCTGCCCAAGCGGCCCCGGCCGCCCCTCCCCCCTACAGAGCACCTGAAAAGAGACAAGCCATGGATATGAAAACCTCCCCGATTTCCCTGCTGAAAGACCCCAGCCTGTTCAAGACCGACGCCCTGATCAACGGCCAGTGGGTGGCCGGCCAGGCCCGGTTTGACGTGAATGACCCGGCCACAGGCCTGAAACTGGCCGACGTGGCCAATCTGGGCCCTCAGGAGGCCGAAGCCGCGATTGCCGCTGCCAACGCCGCCTGGCCCGCCTGGCGCAACAAGACCGGCAAGGAGCGCCACGCCATCCTGCTCAAGTGGTACCAGTTGCTGATGGCCAACCAGGAGGACCTGGGCCGCATCATGACCGCCGAGCAGGGCAAGCCCTTTGCCGAGGCCAAGGGTGAAATCGCCTACGGCGCCAGCTTTGTCGAGTGGTTTGCCGAAGAAGCCAAGCGCGTTAACGGCGAAACGCTGCCCCAGTTCGACAACAACCGCCGCCTGATGGTCATCAAGCAGCCCATCGGCGTGTGCGCAGCCATCACGCCCTGGAACTTCCCGCTGGCCATGATCACCCGCAAGGTCGCCCCGGCCCTGGCCGCCGGCTGCCCCGTGGTCATCAAACCCGCCGAGCTGACCCCGCTGACGGCGCTGGCCGCCGCCGAGCTGGCCGTGCGCGCCGGCATCCCGGCCGGTGTGCTCAATGTGTTGACAGCCGACAGCGGTAACTCGATTGCCGTGGGCAAGGTGTTCTGCGCCAGCGACACGGTGCGCCACATCAGCTTCACCGGCTCCACCGAGGTCGGGCGCATCCTGATGGCGCAAAGCGCGCCGTCGGTCAAAAAGCTGGCGCTGGAGCTGGGCGGCAACGCACCCTTCATCGTGTTTGACGATGCCGACGTGGACTCGGCCGTCGAAGGCGCGATGGCCAGCAAATACCGCAACGCCGGCCAGACCTGTGTATGCGCCAACCGCATTTATGTACAGGACGGTGTGTACGACCAGTTCGTCGAAAAATTCGCCGCCAAGGTCAAGCTGCTGAAGGTGGGCAACGGCTTTGAAGACGGCGTGGCGCAAGGGCCGCTGATTGAAGACGCGGCTGTCGAGAAGGTGCAGCGCCATGTGGATGACGCACTGGCCAAAGGCGGCAAGCTGCTGGTGGGCGGCCACAAGATCAAGGGCCAGTTTTTTGAGCCGACCGTGATCTCGGAAGCCACCGCCGGCATGCTCTGCGCCAAAGAAGAAACCTTCGGCCCGTTCGCGCCGGTGTTCCGCTTTCACAAAGAGCAGGAAGCGGTTGATGCGGCCAACAACACCGAGTTCGGCCTGGCCAGCTACTTCTACAGCCGCGACATCGGGCGCATTTACCGCGTGGCCGAGGCGCTGGAATACGGCATGGTCGGCATCAACGTGGGCGTGATCGCCACCGAACACGTGCCCTTCGGCGGCGTCAAGCAGTCGGGCCTGGGCCGTGAGGGCTCCAGCCACGGCATGGAGGAGTACCTCGAGATGAAGTACCTCTGCCTGGGCGACATCCAGCGTTGATCTGACCCGCTAAACGCCACACCTATGCGCATTCTTCTTGTCGAAGACGAAGCCGAGATGGCCGCATGGCTGGTGCGCGCTTTCAAGCAAAGCGGCTTTGTGCCCGACCACGCGCCCGACGCCGGCACCGCCGAGTCGCTGCTGGCGGGCAATGAATACGATGCGGTGGTGCTCGATTTGCGGCTGCCCGACAAACACGGGCTCAACCTGCTGGCCGACATCCGCAAGGCGGGCAACCGCACGCCCGTGCTGGTGCTGACCGCGCAGGGTTCGCTGCAAGACCGCGTCAAAGGCCTGAACGTCGGGGCCGACGACTTCCTGACCAAGCCCTTTGCGATTGAAGAGCTTGAGGCGCGCCTGGCCGCGCTGGTGCGGCGCAGCCGCGGGCGCTCGCACGCGCCGCTGCAATGCGGCTCGCTCTCGTGCGCCCACGACAGCCGGGCCTTCACGCTGGCCGGCACGCTGCTGCAGCTCACGCCGCGCGAGGGTGCGGCCCTGTCGGTGCTGCTGGCACGCAGCGGCTCGCCGGTGGAAAAATCGCAGCTCTCGGCCAAGGTGTTTCCGGCCGACAGCAACGCCGGCCCCGATGCCATCGAGCTGGTGCTTCACCGCCTGCGCCGCAAGCTCGATGGCGGTGACGTGCGCATCGTGACCGTGCGCGGCCTGGGCTACATGCTGGAGGCTATTGCGGACGAGGCGCATGAAGATACTGCGGACTGACCCCGACCGCTTCGGCATTCGCGCGCGCCTGCTGACGCTGCTGCTCCCGGCCATCCTGGGCCTGCTGGCCCTGGACAGCTGGAACGACTACAGCGCCCTGCACAAGCAGGTGCAGGACGCCTACGACCAGGCCATGCTGGAGTCCGTCCACGTGCTGCGCGGCAGCCTGTCGGTGGCGCAAGACGGTGTGCTGCGCCTGAACGCACCGCTGGCGGTGCAGGCCTTGATCGATGCGACCGGCCCCTTGCAAAAGCACCTGCATATCGGGTTGACGCCGCAAGGCGCGGCAGCCCCGCGTGAGCTGACCCTGCTGGGCGAAACCGACCTGCCGGCGCCGCCCGCACGGCCGGTGGGGGCTGCCGCCCCGGAAATCCCCGTCACGGCCTGGTACGACAGCGACTACCGGGGCCAGACGGTCCGCGTGGTGGCGCTCCAGAGCAAGGTGTTTGACGGCCGCGGCCAGGCCTTTGACCTCCTGATCCAGGTGGCCGAAAGCACCGAGCCGCGCGACCGTGCGCAGGCAGCCACGCTGCGGCAGGAACTCATACGCGACACCCGCATGGTGCTGGTGATGGTCCTGCTGGTCTGGCTGGGCGTGACGTGGTCGCTGCGGCCGCTGGAGCGCCTGCGCAAAACCGTGCTGCAAAACAAAGGCCGCGACCTCCAGCCGCTGGACACCAGCGGCGTGCCGCATGAAGTGGCGCCGCTCGTCGACGCCGTCAACCAGCACCTGGCCAGCTACCGCGAGCTGCTCGAGCAGCAGTCGCAGTTCCTGGCCGACGCATCGCACCAGTTGCGCACCCCGCTGGCCATCATGCTGACCCAGGCCGGTGTCGCGCTGCGCGAAAAAGACCCGGAACAGCTTCACGCCACTTTGCGCGCCATGGTGGTACAGATCTCGCGCAGCCGGCGCCTGTGCGAGCAGCTGCTGTCGCTGGCTCACGCCAATGAGAGCGCACCGCCGGAAGATGCACCCGGTCTTGTATATCTCAACAGTGTTGCCAAAGGCGTAGTGCTGCAGCACCTGGCACTGGCCCGCGAGAAAAACCAGGACCTGGGCTGGGTGGATGCCGCGGGGGACGTGCCGGTGCTGGCGCGCAGCCTCGAGCTGCACGAGGCGCTCTCCAACCTGGTGCACAACGCCATCGTCTACACGCCGGCGGGCGGGCACATCACCGTGAAGGTGAGCAGCCAGGGCGGCATGGCACTGGCCGAAGTGCGCGACGACGGCCCCGGCATTGCCCCAGCGCGGTGGGCCGAGGTGTTTGAGCGCTTTCATTCGGCCGGCCCGTCCGGCAACGGCGCGCGCGGCGCCGGGCTGGGCATGGCCATCGCGCGTGCTTATGCCAGGCGCAACGGCGGCGACATCGAGCTGGCCGACCCGGCCTCCGGCACCGGACTGCGCGCCCTGCTGCGGCTGCCGCTGGCATCAGGCTCATAGCGTCAAGTGCACGCGATCGGGCCGCAGCCGGCGGCTTCACGGGTGCGCCCGTCGCTGTTAGTGATAACACGTATTTTGGGATCGGCCGCGTAAAACGAAAGCCGATTGGAAGCCTCGCTTCCTAACATCCGCTCCACCCCGAAAGCCGGGACACCACCACAAGGAGACAGGATGACACACCCCCCGTTTGTGACAACGCCCGCAGTGGCGCAGCCATGGAGCAAGCCCCTATGAACATGAACAACCGCAACTTCGTGCGGGGCCTGTGCCTCATGGCGATCGCCCTGCTCTTTGGCCTGGTGTCGCTGAATTACAAGACAGGCGAGTTAAGCAGGTCCGGGCCCGGGATGTTTCCCCTGATCGTGAGCTCCCTGCTGTTTGTGATTGGCGTGCTCACGGTCGTGCGTTCGCACTTCTACGACCCAGTCCCCCTGGACTACGGTGTCAAGAATATCGCCCTGATTCTGCTGAGCCTTGTCGGGTTTGCCGTGATCTCCCATTACATCAACATGATCCTGGCCATCGTGTTTCTGGTGTTTTGCTCCACCCTCGCCGGCACGTCCTATTCCCTGGTGCGCAACGTCAAGATCTCGCTGGGCCTGATCGCGGTTGCCTTTGCCTTTAAAAACTTTCTCGGCCTTAGCCTGCCTCTCTACTGATGGATATCCTGCACAACCTTTCGCTGGGTTTCGAGCATGCGCTGACCTGGCAGAACCTCCTTTATTGCGCCCTTGGCTGCACGGTGGGCACACTCATCGGGCTGCTGCCGGGACTGGGGCCTTTGTCCACCATCAGCTTGCTGCTGCCCCTGACGTATTCGATTCCCACCGGTGGGGCGCTCATCATGCTGGCCGGCATTTACTACGGGGCCCAATACGGCGACAGCGTGAGCGCCATCACGATGAAGATTCCGCATGCCAGCAGCATCGTCGCCTGCATAGACGGCTACCAGATGACGCTCAAGGGGAAAACCGGCCTGGCCCTGTTCACCGCAGGCATCTCCAGCTTCATCGGCGGCACCGTGGCCATTGTGGTGTTGTCGACCCTGGCGGTGCCACTGGGTGAGGTGGGCTTCCTGTTTGGGCCGGCCGACTACTGCGCCCTCATGCTGCTGGGGTTTTTCTGCGTGAGCTTTGTCAGCAGCGGCAGCCTGCTCAACGGCCTGGCCATGGCCATGGTCGGCGTCCTGCTCGGGATGGTGGGCACCGATGTGAACAGCGGCACCGCGCGCTACACCATGGACCTGCCTTTCCTGATGGACGGGATTGGCCTGATCAGCATCGCCCTGGGGTGCTTCGGTATTGCCGAGGTCGTGAAAAATCTCGACAACAAAAACGTGCTCACACCGTTCAACGGCGAGATCAAGCTCATGCCGACCTGGCCGGAGTTCAAGCGCATCATCCCCAGTGCCTTGCGCGGCAGCGTGATCGGCTCGGTCCTGGGCATCCTGCCCGGCGGCGGCCCAACGATTGCCCAGTTCGCGGCCTATGCGGCCGACAAGAAGTTCAGCAAATACAAGCATGAGATCGGCACCGGCTGCATCGAAGGCGTGGCCGGCCAGGCCGCCGCCGACGAGGCGGCCGCACGCACCAGCTTCATCCCGCTCATGGCCATCGGCATTCCGGAAAACGCCGTCATGGCCTTGATGATGGCCGCCTTCGTCATCAAGGGAGTCCAGCCCGGGCCCAACATGATCGCCAGCCACCCCGACCTGTTCTGGGGCCTGGTCGCCAGCATGTGGGTGGGCAATTGTTTTCTGGTCATCCTCAACGTGCCCCTGGTGCGCTACTGGCTGTCGGTCTTCAAGATTCCGTACACGGTGCTGTTCCCGGCGATTCTCTTTTTCTGCTGTATCGGCACCTTCAGCATCAACAACAGCCTGGACGACATCTACATCACGGCGGTATTCGGCCTGATTGGTTACCTGTTCCTGCGCCTGGAGATGGAGGCCGCGCCGCTCCTTTTGGGCTTCATCCTGGGGCCCATGCTGGAAGAAAACTTCCGCCGCGCCATGCTCCTGAGCCGGGGCAGCTTCAACGTGTTCGTCAACCGCCCCATCAGCGCCACCTTGCTGGCCGTGATCGGAACGCTGGTCGTCTGGCAGGTGGTGGTGTTTGTCCGCAGGCTGTGGAAGTCACCCGACCATGTCATTCATGCGGGCGCCGCTACACCGGCGGCCGTTGCGGCAGCCGCCGCTGCGCCGGTGCCCGTCGCCGCCGGCGAATAAGGCCGCCCGGCGAAGCCGGCGCGCCCCCTGAGCCCTCTTGCAGCGGTTCGGGGGGCTTGTTTCATGGGGCCGTTGTGTTGAAATAAGCCCTCCTTCAGGAGACCCTTCACCATGAACCGCAGACTCTTCGTCCAGGCCGGTGCCGCCACCGCAGTTGCTACATTTTTGATAGCTGCACATGCACAATCCACGATGGCTACAGGCATAAAACGCCAAGGAATCGTGATCCAGGTCAGCGACAACGACCCGGCCAAATGGAACCTGGCGCTGAACAACGCGAAGAACCTGCAGGACGACGTGGGCGCCGCCAATGTCGACATTGAGATCGTCGCTTACGGCCCGGGCATCGGCATGCTCAAACTGGAGTCACCCACCGGCGCGCGCATCGCCGACGCGGCCAAGGCCGGCATCAAGGTCACCGCCTGTGAAAACACCATGCGCGGCCAGAAGCTGACCAAAGACGACATGCTCGGCGGCATCAGTTATGTGCCCGCCGGCGTCACCGAAATCATGAAGAAGCAGCACGAAGGCTGGGCCTACCTGCGGCCCTGATTTCCGGGGTCTGCCCGACCCCTTCAGGCGGGCGTTGAAGATCAGGATGACTGGGCCTTAGTGACGCGAGCAGGCTCGCTACCTATAATGACTTTCCGGGCGGGTGTCGTTCAATGGTAGGACTCTTGCTTCCCAAGCAAATAACGTGGGTTCGATTCCCATCACCCGCTCCAGTCTTCCTGCACAAGGGCCTCCGACGAGGCCTTTGTCGTTTCAGGCGAGCCAATTTGCCCGTCTTGCCGCCAATAAACCCTACCGATTGTTCTAAAAATAGAACGCAGACATGCGGTTTTGGTATCTATTGCAGGCACCTTTCGCCCCCATCTTCCGTGCATGACCCGGTTTTGCCGGCATCACACAGCATAGAAGGAGCAGCGCGATGAAAAACATTCTGGGCATCTACAGCAACCCCCACGGCCACTGGGTAGGTGACGGCTTTCCTGTGCGTTCGCTGTTCAGCTACAACACCCTGGGCGCTCAAGTCAGCCCCTTCCTGCTGCTGGACTACGCCGGCCCGGCGCAGTTTGAGCCGGCCGCCAAGCCGCGCGGCGTCGGCCAGCACCCGCACCGCGGTTTTGAGACCGTGACCATCGTCTACAAGGGCGAAGTCGAGCATCGCGACTCCACCGGCAACGGCGGTGTGATCGGCCCGGGCGGCGTGCAGTGGATGACGGCGGCCTCGGGCATCCTGCACGAGGAATTTCACTCGCGCGAGTTCACCCGCACGGGCGGCCCGTTCGAGATGGTGCAGCTGTGGGTCAACCTGCCGGCCAAAGACAAGATGGCGGCGCCCGGCTACCAGGGCATTTCAGACAAAGACATCCCGCAAGTCGACCTGCCTGACGGCGCCGGCTCGGTGCGCGTGATTGCCGGCGACTACCAGGGCACCCGTGGACCGGCGCACACGTTTACGCCGATTGACGTGTGGGACATGCGGCTGAAAGAAGGCAAAACCGCCTCGCTGACCATTCCCGAAGGCCGCACCGCGGCCGTCGTGGTGTTGCACGGCACGGTGCTGGTCAACGGCAAGGAAGTGGTGCGTGAAGCGCAGATGGCGCTGCTGGACCGCGAAGGTGTTGGCCTGCAGCTTGAAGCCAACGGCGACGCCACCTTGCTGCTGCTCAGCGGCGAGCCGATTGACGAGCCCATCGTCGGCCATGGCCCCTTCGTGATGAACAGCCGCGAGGAGATCATGCAGGCGATGAAGGACTTCAACGCGGGCCGCTTCGGCCAGATGGCGCACTGACAGGCCGGCACAGCTTCAATCGGGGCTGTGCCGCCACCTTGTTCCGTGTTCCGTGTTTCAGCCGAACTTCAGGTTCACGTTCTTGGTGTAGGTGAACTCCAGCAGTTCGGCGAAACATTCCTCACGCCCAATGCCCGACTGCTTCACGCCGCCAAAGGGCGCGCCCATGAAGTGTTGGCTGGAATTGTTGATCCACACATAACCGGTGTGGATGCGTTTGGCCGCGCGGTGGGCGGTGTTCAGGTTCTGCGTCCAGATCGAACCTGTGAGGCCGAAGTCCACACCGTTGACCTGTTCAAACAAAGTGTCTTCATCGCTCCACTTGAAGACCGACATGATGGGGCCGAACACCTCCTCTTGCGCCAGCCGCATGTGCGGCTTCATGTCGGCGAATACGGTGGCTTCGTAGAAAAAACCGTCTTTAAGCGCCGGGTCGGTGGGCTGCTTGCCGCCGCACATCAGGCGTCCGCCGTCTTCCAGGCCGACGGCCACATAACGCTGAACCTTTTCCAGCTGCGCGCGGCTGACCAGCGAGCCCATGGTGGTCTGGGGATCGGTCGGGATGCCGGGTTTGTGCCGCTCGGGCAGCAGCTGGACGACTTTTTCCAGCACTGCGTCGTGGATGGACTCATGCAAAAACACGCGGCTGGTGGAGCCGCAGCTCTGTCCCGACCAGGTGAAGTTCATGCCGCCGATGATGCCGTTGACGAGTTTGTCGATATCGGCATCGGGATAAGCGATGAGCGCGTTCTTGCCGCCCAGCTCCAGCAGCACGGGCTTGAGGTTGTCGGACGCCGTTTTCATGACGGCCTTGCCGGTGGGCACGCCGCCGATCAGCGTGATCTTGCGCACCAGCGGGTGCTTGCCCATGGCGTCGCCGCACTCGCGCCCGCCGCACAAAAAGTTGGCCACACCCGGCGGAAAGATGTCGCCCACCAATTCGGCCAGCCGCAGGATGGACAGCGGTGCCTGGTCGGGCGACTTCACCACCACCGTGTTGCCGGCGGCCAGCGGCGCGGCCAGGCGCGCGGCAGCAAACATGAAGGGGTGGTTGTAGGCCACGATGCGGGCGATCACACCCAGCGGCTCCTGCAGGGTGTAGTTGAAGTTGCCGTCACCCATGGGAATGGTCTCGCCCTTGATCTCCGTGGCCAGGCCCGCAAAATAATCCAGGCAGTCGGCGGCAAAACCCGCATCCATCGCAAGCGCCGATACCGGGTTGCCGTTGTTGAGCGAGTCCAGCAGCGCGAGCGGCTTGGCATGCTCACGCAGTACGGCGGCGGCTTTGCGCAGGTAGCGCCCGCGCTCCACCGGCGGCGTGGCGGCCCAGGCGGGAAAGGCAGCGTGCGCAGCCTGCACCGCGGCATCCACATCGGCCGCATCGGCAACCGGTGCGCTGGTGATGACTTCGTTGTAGGTCGGGTTGAAGGTGTCGGCCTTGCCGCCCGCCTTGGGCGCGTGCCAGGCGCCGCCATAGTAGAGGCCGCGTTGCGTCGGCAAGACGCCGGCGGGGATTTCGTGTGCGCGCATAAATTTTTGTGTCCTCAGTCAATCAAAGATCAGTCTTTCGACCGCGTCAGCCCCGCCGTCATGGCCGCGCTGTAGCCGGTCTGCACCACCACGTCGACCACCACGGTCTCGCCCCGCTTCACGGCGGCAATGGCGTCGACCAGGATTTTTTCCAGCTCTGCGGCATCCTCGACCGGGCCAATGCCCGTCAGGCCCTGGCCGCGCGCCATCATGGCGAGGTCGGGCGCCGGGTCACTGATGCGTTGGCCTATCCAGCGGTTTTCAATCGGCCGCAGGCGCTGGCGTGCCACGCGTTCCTGGTGCACTTCATCATTAAAGAAAGACCGGTTGTTGCACACCACCACCAGCATGGGGATGCGGGCGTTGGCCGCAGTCCACAGCGCATTGACGCCCATCATGTAGTCGCCGTCGCCGATCACCGCGACCGGCAGGCGGTCAGTGCCCTTAAGGCCCAAAGCGGAGCCGATCGACATGCCGGGGCCGGAGCCTATACCGCCACCGCCGTCGTAGCCCAGGAAGTCCAGCGGATGTTTGAAATCCCACATCTCGCCGCTCCAGCTGAGCGGCAGGCGCATCAGGCACACCTTCTGGTCGCCGACGGCGCGTTTCAAGGTCGCCGCGAGCGTGGACACCATCATGTTGCTGGCGCCTGACGCGCCGGGCACGGGCTGCACCGGCGCCACCACCGGCAGCGGCCGCTTGGCCGGCGCAGGCGTCTTGCGCGCCTTGACCTGCTGGTTCAGCAAGGTCACGGCGGGCTCGGGCTCGCACAGCATGAAGACATCCACCGGCGGCAAGCCCTGGTGGTCCATGCTCCAGCCGTTGTGGCTGTAGTGGTCGACCGAGACCTGGATGATCTTGCTGCCCACGGGCTTGTCGCCCCAGGCCTGCTTGAGCGTGCCCGACAGGTCCAGCCAATCCAGGCTCAGCACCACGTCGGCTTCGCGCAGAACCTGCTGCGCGTTCGGCGTGAGGAAGGCGCCGCTGGGCGCCGCATGCAGCGCGTGGTCGGTCGGGAAGGCCGCGCCCACACGCAGGTCGGTCAGCACTTCGGCGTTCAGGGTTTCGGCCAGCTGGATGCGCTCGGCCCACGCGGCTTCGCTGCGTGTGACGCGGCCCATCAGGATCACGGGGCGGCCGGCGCCCGACAGCAGTGCTGCGGCCTGCGCGACAACATCGTCCGAAGGCCGCCCCTGGGGCGGTGCGAGGTAACGCGCCGGATCGGGGATCGCCGGCTTCTCAGCCAGCTTGGACTCCTGCAAGGCCGCATCGAAGCACACATACACCGGCCCCTGCGGTGCCGTCGTGGCGATCTGCCGCGCACGCAGCAACGCCTCTTGCGCCGACGGGATGGATGCCGGCTGGCAGTCCCACTTGATGAAGTGGCGTACCAGCGCAGCCTGGTCTTGCGCAGTGTGGATCCAGTCGATCCAGGGGCGGCGCTTGTTGGCGTCGACCGGGCCGGTGGCACCCAGCACGATCACGGGCACGCGGTCTACCCAGGCGTCAAAGATCGCCATGGAGCCGTGCATCAGGCCGACGTTGCTGTGCAGGATGGCAATCAGCGGCTTGCCGGTGACCTTGGTGTAGCCGTGGGCGATGGCGACGGCGTGCTCTTCATGCAGCACCACCATCATCTGCGGCTTTTCATTGCCCAGGTGGTTGACGATGCTGTCATGCAGGCCGCGAAAGCTGGCGCCTGGGTTGAGCAGCACGTAAGGAATATCCATCGCACGCAGCATGTCGGCGATGGCGTCGCTGGCCCAGACGGTCTGCTCCGGTTCGGAAGGCTTGGGGATGTCGCGGCGCACGGCGGAGCCGGAAGGGACGGTCATGAAATCTCCTGATGAAAAAAAGTGCAGTCGTACGGCCGCTTACTCGGGCTTGATGTTGGCCGCCTTGATGACTGCGGCCCAACGCTTCTGGTCGTCGGCGATGAGTTTGGTGAACTCCGCCGGTGTGCTGGTCTCGGCGTAAATGCCCTGCTCGGCCAGTTTTTCCTTCACGTCGGGCAAGGCCAGCGAGCGGCGCAGTTCGGCATTGAGTTTGTTGATGATGGCCGGCGGCGTTTTGGACGGGGCCACCATGCCGATCCAGATGTCGCTTTCGTAATTAGGCACGGTCTCGGCGATCGTCGGCACGTTGGGCAACAGATCAACCCGCTTGGTGCCGGTGGTGCCGAGCGCGCGCAGCTTGCCGCTGCGGATGTGCGGCAGCGCGGAATTCATGGGGCAGAACATCACGTCGACCTGGCCACCCAGCACGTCGACCAGCGCGGGTGCAGAGCCCTTGTAGGGAATCTGGGTCAGCTTGGTTCCGGTCATGGACTTGAAGACCTCGGCTGCCATGTGCTGCGGGCTGCCGGAGCCGGCAGACGCGTACGACAGCTTTTCCGGGTTGGCCTTGGCCACGGCGATCAGCTCGGCCACCGTGGTGGCCTGCACCTTGGCGGGCGAGACCACCAGCACCATGGGCACGCGGCCCATCATGGTGATGCCGGTCAGGTCGCGGTTCACGTCAAAGGGCAGCTTGGGATACAGCACCGGGTTGACGGCCACCGTCTGGTTGGGCGCGACGGCGATGTAGTAGCCATCGGGTTCGGCCCTGGCCATGAACTCGCTGGCAATGTTGCCGGCGGCGCCGGGCTTGTTTTCGACAACCACCGGCTGGCCGAAAGACTCGGACATCTTTTGCCCGAGCAGGCGCGCCAGCACGTCGTTGGAGCCGCCGGGCGGCAGCGGCACCACGATGCGGATGGGTTTGGTCGGGTAGTCCTGCGCCCAGCCCAGCGGGCTGGCAAAGGCGGCGGAAAGGCAAAGGGCGAGAACCCCTGTGCGGCGGTTGAATGGCATGTCTTGTCTCCAGTATTTATGGCGCGAATCTGCAGGCGCTAGGTCATGCTAGTGACAACAACTCAATCATTCAATCTTGAACTTTGAATCAACATTGAATGGAGCCCCCACGGTCGCTCACTTCGTGTAGCTCCCTGCCCCCCGAGGGGGCCGCCCGCCTGCGGTCTGGCAAAGCCAGTCCCGCGGCTCATGCTGGCAGGAGAAAGGGCTCGATCAGGCGGCCGGAGTGGATTCGGCCTTTGACTCTACAAACTTGGCACGCGGACGCAGCAGCGTGCCGGCAGCACGCTGCTCTTGCACATGCGCAACCCAGCCCGCCAGCCGCCCCAATACAAACAACGCCGCGGTCGCCTGGCGCGGCAGGCCCATGGCGCGTGCCGTCACGACGAGGGCGAGCTCCTGGCGGGGCAAAAGTCCGGCGCTGGTGCGCATCTCGTCGATAAAACGCGCTGTCGCCCGCAGCTCCCGGCTGGGATTCTCACGGGCAAACACCATCTCGAGCAACTGCGCGGCGCGCGGGTCGCCTTTGGGGTACAGCGGGTGGTCAAAGCCGGGAACGCTCTGGCCTTGCGCATGCAGCTTGTGGGCCCGCTTGACAAGCACGGGCCTGGTCGGCGTCTGGCCCAGAAAGTCCTCAACCCGTTCGTACATGCGGCCGACATCCACGCCGGAGGTCGCGCACAGCGCCGAGGCCAGGCAGCTGTGCAGCGTGCCGCCGGCAGACGCCACCACGCGAGCGCTCAGCGTTCCGGGCGGCAGCTCGTGGTCGGCCATCAGGATCAGCACGGCGCGCAGGGCGTCGCGGTTCTCACCGGTGGCCGGCACGGCCAGCGCATGCAGGAGGCCTTCCACCACTGATTCACCGCGTTGCATGGGCCGGTAGCTTTGCGCCGGGCCGACAAAGCCGCAGCAGGCCACGATCGTCTGCATGATCTCGCGCGCGGCAGGCAGGGTCTTGCCTTGCGACAAGCGCTCTGCCACGGAACCGCGCCGCATGCCCAGCAGCAGGATCACCAGCGCGAATGATTCGAGCACGTTGTCCTGTGCCTGTAGCGAGGTGAGTGTTTTTGCCAGCGTGATGAGTTCGGCCGAAGGCTTGCGCACCGGCCAGGCCGAAGGCTTTTCGTTGAGCTCGCCGGTCCACAGCAACTCGGCCACCGACTCAAAAGGCGCGCCCGAACGCACCAGGTCAGCCGCCAGGTGTCCACGGTAGCGCGGCCCCTGCTCGGTGATCTCGGTGATAGAGGTGGGAAAGATCGGCTCTCCCCAGTTCATCGCCGAGGCCGCCACCGCGCCGTGGCCGGAGCGCGCCAGGGAGCGCATGCCCACGCGCGTCAGGTCGTCGCGCAGGTAGAGCTTGTCTTTTTGCCCTTGCTGCGCCACGCTGCGTATCCAGCCGCGGCTGACATAGGCATAAAGCGTCTGCTGCCTGACGTTGAGGATCTTCATGGCCTCCGCCGCGGAAGCGTAATCGCGGCGCAGCGCTTTGTCGGGATGGTCCATGAGGTGCCCTGGGTCTCCTGATGAAGGGTGAATTGCCGCAGCCTGCCGGCCCGGCGCGTCAGCGCATCACGATGATGAAAATACCCAACAAAGTCAAGCCGCTGCCTGCGAGCACGGTGGCGGTGATCTTGTCCTCATTCCTGAACAGCAGGTAGCTCAGCGGAAAAACAAGAATGGGCGTGCACAACGTGACCAGTGTGGCAACCGAGAGCGGTATGTAGCGCATGGAGCCGATGACAAGCATCTGCGCGGAAATCGTGGTCACGCCGATCAGCGCAAAAAGCGCCATGCCGCTGCGGCGGGCCTGGCGCAAGCGGGAAGCCATGCCGGCTCTACCGGAACCAAACGCTAGCTGCAAAGCCAGGCCGCTGGCCGCCCCGATCAAGGCGCCCAGGATGGGTTCGTTCCAGTCGCGCACAGCCGTGCCGCGCAACACATTGCCGATGGCGTAGGCCAGCGAGCTGCCCATGCCCAGCAAAAGCACCGACTGCATCACGCGCTGCAGTGCGCGCGGTTTTTCGACGGCTGGCGCGGGCTCGCCGTCCGGCGCCATCGCGGTGACGGTGCTGCGGCGGGAGAAGAACCCGGGCTTGTAGCTCACCAGCATCAGGCCGGCAATCGTCATCACCATGCCCAGCGCGACCAGCACACTGAGCCGCTCGCCCAGCAGCAGCCAGGCCATCAGCGCGGTGAACAGCGGGCTGCTGATCTGGAAGATGCTGGCCTTGGCCGGGCCGAAGCGCACCACGGACTCGTAGAAAAACCAGCGCCCCAGGTAGGTCGAAAACGCACCGGCCGCGGCAAACATGAAGAAGGCGCGCATGTCCCAGCTCAGGCCCTCCTGGCGCAAGCTCACCTGGACCAGCAAGACCAGGGCGGAAAAAACGACGTTGGTCGCCGTGGCGATCAGAAAGCCGAGGCCGAGGTCCAGGCGGCTCGAGGCCACCTTGGTGATCAGTATGGATGCGGTGAACAGCAGCAAAGCGCCGCTCGCCAGCAGGTAGCCCAATAAAGAGTCAGACATTCAGGTCAAATACAAAATAGGCCTCTAGCCCATACGCCACCTTGGCTTATAGCTATCAAAACAGTAGCAACCTGCACGCGGCAGGTCAGATCTTGAACGCCTCAAGTGACTCGGGGGCAAACAGCTCCTGGGGCTTGAGGAGCCGTTTTGAAAGCCCCTGCTCGAAAGAGTAGCGCAAAAATGTTTGCAGCGTGGCTTCGTTCTTTTCAAAGCCGTAGGGCCAGAAATCCTCGCCCATCTCGCGCTTGACCTGCTCGACGTGCGAGGTCAGCCAGGGCAGCATGGCCTTGAGCGCCGCGGTTTCATAGAGGTCTTCGTAAGTGCGGCGCTGGGATTCTTCCAGCGCCTTCATCATCGAACGCGCCACCCAGCGGTTTGCCTCATACACATCGCGGCGAATCGCCACCGTGTGCATGATGGGGAAGATTTTCGTTTCCTTGAAGTAGTTGCGCTCAACCTGCTCGTAGTCTTCAAAGAGGCGCTTGACCTTGCCGCCGCCCTTGAGAAAGCTCGAAGGCATGCGTGCGGTGTAGAGCGCGTCGATCTCGCCGTCCAGCAGCATCTGCGCCAGCGTCTGCTCGGGGCCGATGCGCTCGACCTTGATGTTGGGCGGCAAGTCCAGCTTGATCTTTTCGGAGCGGCCGGGTTCCTCTTCACCGCCGGTGAAGTAGGTCACGCTGTCGACGGGCACACCGTAGTGGTCGGACAGGATGCCGCGTATCCACACCGGCGCCGTCATCTGGTATTCGGGGTTGCCGACGCGCTTGCCGATCAAATCCTTCGCCTCGCGAATGCCGGAGTTGGCATTCACGTAGATGCAGGAGTGGCGGAAAAAGCGCGAAGGAAATACCGGAATCGCCACGAAGGGCCGCGACTCGTTGAACATGGACACCGTGTACGACGAGAGCGACATTTCTGCGACATCAAACTCCTTGTGCCTGAGCATGCGAAAGAAGGTTTCTTCCACCGGCATGTTCAGGTAGTTCAGGTCGATGCCGTCGGGCTGCACGCTCCCGTCCATCAGGGCGCGGGTGCGGTCATAGTTCCAGCAGCCGAAGGTCAGTTTCAGTTTTGACATGTCGCGGTGTTTTCCTTGGAAAAGCGATGAAAGATTCAGTGAAGGTTATTCGGGCTTGATGCCGGACGCCACGATGGCTTTGGCCAGGCGCTCGTTCTCGCCGAGGATGGCTTTGCCGTAGTCGGCCGGGCTGCTGCCAATGGGCTCAATGCCGGCGTTGCTCAGCGTGGCGATCACTTCCGGCATCTTGGCGATCTGCGCCATCTCGGCGCTGATGCGGTCAATCGCACTCGTGGGTGTGCCGGTGGCGGCCAGCACGCCGACGATGGGTGCGAAGTCAAAGCCCGGAATGGTTTCGGCGATGGCCGGCACATTCGGCTCTTGCGCCGAGCGATGCGCCGAGTTGGTGGCCAGCAGCTTGACCTGGCCGCCTTTTACAAAGCCGACCAGCGACGGCAAGGCAGAAAACAGCACCTCGACCTGGCCGCCGATCAGCGCCGGCACCGACTGGCCGGTGCCCTTGAAGGGCACGTGCGTGATCTGCAGGCCCAGCGAAGCCTTCAGGGCCTCCATGGTCAGGTGGTGTGTGCTGCCGATACCCGAAGAGCCGTAGTTCAGCGTGCCGGGCTTGGCCTTGGCCAGTGCGACAAATTCCTGGAAGGTGTTGGCCGGCACCTTGGGGTGCACCGCCAGGTAGAGCGGCGCGCGCGCGGCCAGCGACACCGGCATGAAGTCACGCTTGTAGTCGTAGCCCAGGCTCTTGTAGATGGCCGGGTTGATGGAGAACATCGAGCCGTCCGTCACGAGGAAGGTATAGCCGTCCTTGGGGGCCGTGGCCAGCGCCTGCGCCGCGACCACGCCGTTGGCGCCGGGGCGGTTGTCCACCACCACGGCCTGGCCGAGCTTGTCGCCCAGGCGCTGCGCAAAAATGCGCGCCACCGTGTCGGGCAGGCCGCCGGCCGCGTAAGGCACGACGAACTTGATTGGGCGATTGGGGTAAGCGCCCTGGGCGCTGGCAAACTGCGGCAGCAGCGTGCCGGCCGCCAGCAAAACGCTGGCCAGTAGCAGGCGGCGCGGGGTGTTGATGGAATTCTTCATGGGGTTTGTCTCCTGGAGGTTTTATAGGCTTTGCGTGGCGGAAAAATGAAAACGAAAAAGAAACGCTAAAGATCAGGTCGAATAAGAAGGCTCCAGCGCGGGTTCACGCGTGTCCCACACATAGGACGCCTTGAAGGCGCGCCAGTCGGTGGTCTTGGGCACGATCGCCTGGAACGCGACCACGCTGGAGGGGATGCGCAACGCACCCGTACCGATGGCCGCCTCGCCCGCCTGGAAAGCTCGCACTGCCTCCAGCATCTGCTTGCGAAATTCCACCACCGCCATGTCGCTGGCGCCCAGGCGCTCATGCGTGCGGTCGGCGATCGGTCCCATGGTGACCCACATCGCGATGTCCTGGTTCGGGAAGCCGGTGATGCCGGTGAAGTTGCCGGCCTTCATCGCCGCGCGGTCTTGCCAGAAGTTGTTCTGGCGGTTGCGCAGCGGCGCGTAGTTGGCGTCCAGGTCGGGGCCGAGTTGCTGGCCTAAAAACTTGCGCCAGGTGTCGGTGTCGGGCGTCTGATCAGGGTGGCCCCAGGCGATGAAATAAAACGCCGTGTTCGTGTCGTCCATCGGCACGTTGATGTTGGCCACGTTGTAGAGGTTGTTAGGCGGAATCAGCGCGGTGGCAGGCGCCACAAATACCGTCGAGCGGATGTAGTCGTTGGCCGCCGCATTCTTGATGGGCCGGCGAATCGCCGCATAGCGAAAACCGTAGCTGCCCCGCTCCACCTGCATGCGCGGCGCCTTGTCGGTCGAAGGGCGCAGCCAGTTGGTGTCGGTGGCCTCTGCGCCTTCCACACGCGCCGGCACCATGTCTGACGAATGCAGGCTGGAGCTGTGCGCCGAATCGATCGCGCCCTCCAGAATTTGCGCCCAGTTGCAGGGGATCAGCGCCTTGGCAATCGTCACCTTGGCATCGGCGGTGGGCGCCCAGGCCGGCGGCTCGAATTCAGGCTGCGTTTCTTTGGGGCCCATGTAGGCCCAGACAAAACCGCCCCACTCTTTGACCGGGTAGGCCAGGTGCTTGACCTTTTGCGCCATGCCGCTGGCCGCGGGCTCGGAGACCATCTCCAGCACATTGCCCTCCACGTCCATCTTCCAGCCGTGATAGAGGCAGCGCAGGCCGCAGTCTTCATTGCGGCCGAATACCAGCGACACACGCCGGTGCGGGCAGTATTCGTCCATCACGCCGACGCGGCCCTTGGTGTCGCGAAACACCACCAGGTCTTCGCCGAACACCCGCGCCTTGACGGGCGTGCCGTCGGGCTCGCTCACCTCTTCGATCAGGCAGACAGGCGTCCAATGGCGGCGCATCAGCTGGCCCATCGGGGCCTGGCCTTCAACGCGGCAAAGCAGGTTGTTTTCTTCAGCGGTCAACATCGCGATACATCCTTCAAATCAACGGCTGCCCCAAGGCGGGCATGCTCAAAATGGTCGTCAAAAACAGCTTGCAAATCCGGGTCAACCGGATTATTCTTAGATGACTAAGATTATCGCGATTTGGCGATTTGTCAAGAAAATTTGTGGAGACAACGATGAGCGTTAACCCTAGCGCGCCCTCGGGCGCCCTTTCATCGGCCGAGCCCGGCTTCTTTGCGTTAAAAGTTGCACGCAAGGAAGAAGTCGCGCAAGGCATTTACCTGTTTGAGCTGCGCCATCCGGACGGCGCACCACTGCCCGCCTTCACACCCGGCTCGCACCTGACGGTGGAAGTGCCGAACGGCGTGCGGCGCAATTACTCGCTATGCAGCGACCCGGCCGACACCAGCGCGTGGCAGATCGCCGTGAAGCGCGACGGGCGCGGCCGCGGCGGCTCCGTCAGCATGGCAGACGATGTGCAGGCCGGGCAATTGCTGTCGGTCAGCGCACCGCGCAACAACTTCGAACTGGCAAGCCATGCCGCGCAATCGATCTTCGTGGCCGGCGGCATCGGCATCACACCGGTGCTGTCGATGATGCGGCACCTCAAACGCACGAATGCCGACTTCAAGCTGTACTACTGCACGCGCGATGCAGGCAGCACGGCCTTCATCGCCGAACTCCAATCCGAATTTCCCGGCAAGGTGCAGATCCACCACGACAACGGGGACATCGACCAGGCGCTGGACCTGTGGCCGGTGTTTGAAAAACCCACCGCCGCCCACGTCTACTGCTGTGGCCCCAAGGGCCTGATGGACAGCGTGGAAGACATGTCAGGCCACTGGCCTTCGGGTGCTGTGCATTTTGAAAGCTTCGGCGTCGACGCCACGGTGTATGCGGAAAACACGCCCTTCAGCGTGCGCCTTGAAAAGAGCGGGAAGACGGTGGCAGTCAGTGCCGAACAAACCATCCTGGAGGCCTTGCGCGCCACCGGCCTGCGCGTGGCGAGTTCCTGCGAGAGCGGCACCTGCGGCACCTGTAAAACCCGCCTGCTGGCCGGTGAAGCCGAACACCGCGACATGGTGCTCACGGACGAAGAAAAGTCCGATCACATCATGGTGTGCGTCTCGCGTGCAAAATCGCCGGAACTGGTACTGGATTTATGACAAACCGGCAACTCAAAATGGGCGTGGTGGGCCTGGGGCGGGCCTTCACGCTCATGCTGCCCACTTTTGTGCACGACAGCCGCGTCACGCTCGTCGGCGCGACCGACCCCATCGCACAAGCCCGCGCGCAGTTTGAAAAAGATTTTGGCGCGCCGTCGTACGAATCCATCGAAGCCTTATGCGCCAACCCGGCGGTCGAGGTGCTCTACATCGCCTCACCCCACCAGTTCCACGCCGAACACGTCCGGCTGGCCGCCTCCTTCGGCAAACACGTGATGGTGGAAAAACCCATGGCCCTCACGGTGGACGAGTGCACCAGCATGATTGATGCAGCCCGAAACGCAGGCGTTCACCTCATCGTCGGCCACAGCCACAGCTTCAACACCCCCATCAGGCGCACACGTGAACTCATCGACAGCGGCCGCTACGGCGCGGTGAAGATGATCCACGCCATGAACTACACCGACTTCCTGTATCGCCCGCGCCGGCCCGAAGAGCTGGACACGGCCGCCGGCGGCGGCGTGATCCACAGCCAGGCCACGCACCAGATGGACATCGTGCGGCTGCTGGGCGGCGGGCTGGTGCGCAGCGTGCGCGCCCACACCGGCGCCTGGGACGCCACGCGCCCCACCGAAGGCGCTTACAGCGCATTGATCGAATTCGAAGGCGGCGCATTTGCCTCGGCCACCTACAGCGGCTACGGCCACTACGACTCGGACGAGTTGCTGGGCAACATCGGCGAGATGGGCCAGGCCAAAAACCCGGCCGATTACGGCGCGGCCCGAAAACGCCTGGAGGCTGCCGCGACATCCGCCGAAGAAACCGCGCTGAAAGCGGCACGCAACTACGGCGGCAGCCTGTACACCGCCGGCACCGCCCTGCCGCAAGGCCTGCAGCACCAGCACTTCGGCCAGTTCATCGTGAGCTGCGAAAAAGCCGATTTGCGCCCCAGCCCTTCAGGCATCGCCATCTACGCAGACGGTGAAAAAACCTTTGAGGCCCTTCCCGCCCCGGCCATCCCGCGCCAGGAGGTGATTGACGAGCTTTTTGCCGCTGTTGTTGAAGGCCGCCCGCCCGTCCATAGCGGGGAATGGGCCCGCGCCACCACGGCCGCCTGCCTGGCCCTGCTCGAATCGGCCCAAACCGGCGGCAGTTGCCAGCCCCGGCACCAAGTCAGTCACAATGCCAACTCATGAGCAATGACACGCAAAACATCATCCGCCACTGGCGTGAAGCCGTTCCCAATGATCGCCTCGCGCACCTGATCCGCGATGCCTCGCGCGCCTTTCACCGGGCGCTGCAGGTCCGGCTGGCGCAGCACGGTGTGCCCTTCGGCCACTGGACCTTCCTGCGCATCCTCTGGGAGTCCGACGGGCTGACGCAAAAAGAGCTCAGCGAGCGCGCCGGCGTGATGGAGCCCACCACCTTCACCGCCATGAAGGCGATGGAGTCGCTGGGCTACATCGTGCGCAAGCAGTTGCCCACCAACAAGAAAAACATGTACGTCTACCTGAGCGAGGAAGGCCGTGCACTTAAAAAGCTGCTGGTGCCCATGGCGGAAGACACCAACAACGTCAGCATCGAAGGGATTGCGCCCGAAGACCTCAAGACCACGCGCACCGTGCTGTTGGCGATGATCGAAAACCTGGCCCGGGACGAACTGCTGCAAAGCACGCCGACCGGCAGGCGCAAGTCCGGTGCAGCGGCGGAACGCAGGCTGCGGGACAAAACTGCGGAAAACGACAAGGGCGACAGACCTGGCCGGGGAAACAAAAAAGCCGCAGCCTGAAGCAGGCCGCGGCTTTTTTTGAGCTTCAGGGCCTTCAGCCCCGGACCGTTCAGATCAGCGTCACGCCGGTCTTGGCCTGCAGCGCTTCACGCGTCACGCCAGGCGCCAGCTCCACCAGCTTCAGGCCTTCGGGCGTCACGTCCATCACGGCCAGGTCGGTGATGATGCGGTCCACCACGCCCACGCCCGTCAGCGGCAAGGTGCATTGCGGCAGGATCTTCATGTCTTCGGTGCCGTCCTTCTTTTTGGCGACGTGCTCCATCAGCACGATCACGCGCTTGACGCCGGCCACCAGGTCCATCGCGCCGCCCATGCCCTTGACCATCTTGCCCGGGATCATCCAGTTGGCCAGGTCGCCCTTTTCGCTGACCTGCATCGCTCCCAGGATGGACAGGTTGATCTTGCCGCCGCGAATCATCGCGAAGCTCTCGTGGCTGCCGAAAATGGCCGAGCCCTTGATGGTGGTGACGGTCTGCTTGCCGGCATTGATCAGGTCGGCGTCCACTTCGTCTTCGGTCGGGAAAGGGCCGATGCCCAGCATGCCGTTTTCCGACTGCAGCCACACCTCCTTGTCACCGGTGAAATTGGCCACCAGCGTCGGAATGCCGATGCCGAGGTTCACATAAAAACCGTCTTCGAGTTCCTGGGCGGCACGCGCCGCCATCTGGTCTTGGGTCCAAGGCATATCAAACTCCCGCTTTCTCGGTGATGGTTCTTTTTTCGATGCGCTTTTCGGGATTCGCATTGAGCACAATACGGTGCACATAAATGCCCGGCAAATGGATGTCGTCCGGCGCCAGTTCGCCGATCTCGACGATTTTTTCCACCTCAACGATACAAATCTTGCCGGCCATCGCAGCAGCTGGGTTGAAGTTGCGCGCCGTGAGGTTAAAGCGCAAATTGCCGGACTTGTCGGCCGTGTGCGCCTTGACCAGCGCCACATCCGGCACCAGCGAGCGCTCCATCACATAGGTCTCGCCGTCAAAGTCACGCAGTTCCTTGCCGTCGGCCACCTGGGTGCCCACACCGGTCTTGGTGAAAAACGCCGGGATGCCCGCGCCGCCCGCACGCAGCTTTTCAGCCAGCGTGCCCTGCGGCGTGAATTCCAGCTCAAGCTCGCCCGCCAGGTACTGGCGCTCGAATTCCTTGTTCTCGCCGACATAGCTGGCGATCATTTTTTTGATCTGCCGCGTCTGCAGCAGCTTGCCCAGGCCGAAGTCGTCCACGCCCGCGTTGTTGGAGATCACCGTCAGGTTCTTGGCCTGGCTGTCGCGCAGCGCGTCGATCAGGGCCTCGGGAATGCCGCACAGGCCAAAGCCGCCGACAGCCATCAGCTGGCCGTCCTTGACGATGCCTTTGAGGGCCTCCGCAGCGGAAGGGAAAAGTTTCTTCACGAATAGTCTCCTTGTGTCATCCGGTGGTCAGGATTCTTTACCGGCAATCCATTACGATACTACTTATCAAGTTACGTAGTTTTCCGTAAAGGTAAGTACTGTGGAAGTGGATTACCAGCTCGCATTCGATCTGGCACCCGTCGGGCTGGTGCTGTCACGCAATCGCTCGATTGTGGACTGCAACCGGCATTTGTGCGAGATGTTTGGCGCCACGCGAGAACAACTCGTTGGCCAGTCCTTCCTGGTCCTCTATCCCAGCGCTGACGAGTACGAGCGCATAGGCGCGCGCATGATCCCGATCCTGAACGCCAAGGGGCTTTATTCCGACGACCGCATCATGAAGCGCGTCGACGGCCGCAACAAGGGCGAGACCTTCTGGTGCCACGTCACCGGCCGCGCGCTCAACCGCAGCGCGCCGCACGAGGCCGGCATCTGGACTTTTGAAGACTTGAGCTCACGCCGGCCCGTCACCGCAGAGCTCACCGCACGCGAACGCGAAGTGGCCGCCCACCTGATGGACGGCATGACCTCCAAGGAAATCGGCCGTGCCCTCGTCATCAGCCACCGTACGGTCGAGATTTACCGCGCACGGTTGATGCGCAAATACAAGGCATCAACAACGGCGGACCTGGTGCACAAGCTGATGGCCGGCTCCTGAGCAGGCATTGCGGGCGCTCCCTGCAAGGTTTTTGCAACGGGGACAAAATCGGTTCCGGCGTCTGCGCCGTTTTCTGCCGTTTCCAGCCCCGGCCATCTTGCCGAACCCTCACCGTCCACGAGAACTCCCATGCCATTGACGCTCTACCAGGCTTCCATTCCCGTCTTTATTCGCGGCTTTAACAACCTGTCGGCCGTGCTTGAAAAAGCCAAAGCCCACGCCGCGGCCAACAACATCGATTTGGCGACCTACGTCAACGCCCGCCTGGCGCCCGACATGTACCCGCTGTCCGGCCAGGTCCAGAGCGCGAGCGACGCCGCCAAATTCGCCGCCGCGCGCATCGGAGCCATCACCGCGCCCAGCTTCCCCGATACCGAAACCACGTTTGACGAGTTGCAGGCCCGCATCGCGAAGACGCTGGATTTCCTCAAAACCGTGAGCGAGGAACAAATCAACGCCCGCGCAGGCGGCCAGGTCACGCTGAAAATTCGTGGCAAGGAAATGAATTTCGAGTGCGAGCCCTATTTGCTGAACTTCGCGCTGCCGAATTTTTTCTTTCACCTCACCACGGCCTATGACGTCCTGCGCAACCAGGGTGTGCCGCTGGGCAAGATGGACTATCTGGGAAGCTTCTGAGTTTGCCGGCCGGGTGGTGCATCTGTGGCATCTGTGGCATCTCTGCAATTGCTATTAAATCAGGAGCACCTGGTCCACGTGGTTACTGGTCCGCAGGCCTAAATGACTTAAAAAATCCCGTCACGCATGCTCATCCGGCCCTATACACACACGGACCTCAGCGCCGTCGCCCAACTCTTCACTGACGCGATCCACGGTCTTGCTGCCAGCCACTACGACGAAGCGCAGCGCGCGGCATGGGCGCCACGCCCACCCAATCTGGATTACTGGCAAACGCGCCTGAGCCCACTGCAAGTGCTGGTGGCACAAGACCCGCCGGACGGCGGTGCCCTGCTCGGCTTCATCGGCTATGAAAAAGACGGCCACATCGACCTGATGTTCACCTCACCCACGGCGGCGCGGCGCGGGGTCGCATCACGATTGCTGGGCCAGGCCGAGGCCGCGTTGCGCGCGCTCGATGTGCAAGCGTTGTTTACTGAGGCCAGCCTGCTCGGCCGGCCCTTTTTTGAGCGCCAGGGCTTCACGGTGAAAGAGGAGCAGCACATCGAATTGCGCGGCGCGAAGTTCCGGCGCTTTGCCATGGTCAAGGCCATGGCCCACGGCCAGCCCTAGCCCACGCTTCAGGACGCGCCCGGTTCCGGCGCCGGTTCATGCCGGATGGTCTCGCGATCACGGTGATGGTCGCGCAGCTTGCCCAGGGTGTGGTCCAGCACGCGCTTGAGCTTGTCGCTCGCACCGCGAAAAGCCAGGTCCTGGTTCGGTGCGTTGTGGTTGACAGCCAGCGGCTCGTGGTGCGCCAGCCGCGCCTCCATCACGCAGCGCTTTTGCTCCAGGCCGCCGGCCTTGTCGCTGTTCTCGTCGCTCATGTGCACTTCAATGCGGGTGATGTCGCCTTTGAAGCGGCTCAGCGAGGCATGGAGCTCGTCGCTGGCCCAGCGCTCGAACGATTCGCCGGTGTGCAGGGTGTTCTTGGAATTGACCTGGACTTGCATGGGAGTTTTTCCTTTCAGTGTTGGCAGCGCGCGGGCCTGCGGGCCGGGCTGCTTTGAAATCCGCCAGGGTGGCGGCTGGAAAATTCATTGTGCGCGCTATGGGGATGGCACCGTGTAGTCCTGAGCCCAACCCTGAAGTAAGGGCGGTCTTCAACGCCCTGCTTGCCGGCTGCGGCAAAGCAGCGCAGACTGTGCGGCTACGTCTTCCCAAGCGCGGCGCAACGCCCGGCGATGAACTCGCGCAACAAGCGCAAACCCGGTGTCAATTGCCTCCGTCCGGGCAACACCATGTAGATGGGCGACGCCTCAGTCTGCCATTCAGTGCACAGCGCGACCAGCCTGCCCGCCGCCAGGTCGCTCGCCACGTCCAGCCCTGACTTGTAGATGACGCCGCGGCCGGCCAGCGCCCACAGGCGCACCACGTCGCCGTCATTGGCGATGTTGCCGCCGCCCACACGCACGGTGGCCTCTTCGCCGCCCCGCCAAAAGCGCCACCGGTCATACACGTCTTCGCCCAGCATGAAACACAGGCAGCTGTGTTTGGCCAGCGCTTGCGGCGCGTCGGGCGCGCCGTGCTTTTCAAGATACGCGGGCGAGGCACACAGCACACGCCGATTGGTCAGGTCTACCGGCAAGGCCAGCATGCTCGAGTCGGGCGGTTCGCCCTGGCGAAAAGCGGCGTCCACCAGGTCGCTGTAGACATTGGTGACGCGGTCAGACAAATGCAGGCGGTACTGGATACCAGGGTGCAACTGCTGAAATGCGTCGAGCCAGGGCAGCAGCAGGTTGCGGCCAAAGTCCGAAGGCGCCGCCAGTTGCAGCATGCCGCGCACCTGCTGCTGCCCGCTGGCCAGTTCCAGTTGCGCGTCACGCAAGGCCGCCAGCGCTGGCTTGCAATGCGCCAGAAATACGTCGCCCTCGCGCGTCAGGCGCAAGCTGCGGGTGGAGCGCACAAAAAGGGGCGCCTGCAGCTCTTCTTCCAGCCGTTTGAGCGCCGCGCTGGCGGCGGCGGGCGTCAGGTCCAGGCTGCGGGCCGTGGCCGACAAACTGCCGGTTTCCACCGTGCGAACAAAGATTTCCAGGTCTTGCAGGGCTTTCATTTACAAATTTTATTTGTAAATATCTTCAATTCATAGCCTATTTATCTTCATTTTCAAAATCAATACAGTTGAGACCAGGTTCACTTCAAAGGAAAACACCATGAAAGCCATCGGCTACACCCAGGCCCACGCCCTCAATGCCCCAGGGCAGGCCGGTTTGCAGGACATCACCCTGCCCGACCCCACACCCACCGGCCACGACATCCTGGTCGAGGTCAAGGCGGTGTCGGTCAACCCGGTGGACACCAAGGTACGCGCCAGCGCGGCCCGCAGCGCCGGCCCGCAATACAAGGTGCTGGGCTATGACGCCAGCGGTGTCGTGCGCGCCGTCGGCCCCGAGGTCACGCTGTTCAAGGCCGGTGACAAGGTCTGGTACGCGGGCTCCATCGCCCGGCCCGGCACCAACAGCGAGCTGCACCTGGTTGATGAACGCATCGCCGGCCGCATGCCGCAGACACTGAGCTTTGCCGAAGCCGCCGCCCTGCCGCTGACCAGCATCACCGCCTGGGAAATGCTGTTTGACCGCCTCGGCATCGTGCCGGGCAAGGCGCCCACCAACAAGACGCTGCTGATCATCGGCGCCTCAGGCGGCGTGGGTTCGATCATGACGCAGCTGGCCACGCGCCTGACCTCGCTCACCGTCATCGGCACGGCATCGCGGCCCGAAACCCAGGCCTGGGTGAAGGAGCTCGGCGCGCACCACGTCATCGACCACAGCCGGCCGATTGCCGAAGAACTCAAGCGCATCAGCATCCCTGCGGTGGACTACATCGTGGGGCTCACGCAAACCGACAGCCACCTGGCGCAAATCGCCGAGGCCATCGCACCACAAGGCAAGTTCGGCCTGATCGACGACCCGGTGAACTTCGACATCACGCTGTTCAAACGCAAGAGCGCATCCATCCACTGGGAGCTGATGTTCACACGGCCGCTCTTCGGCACGCCCGACATGGTGGCGCAGCACCGGCTGCTCAACGAGGTCGCCCAGCTCGTCGACGCGGGCCTGATCCGCACGACGCTGACAGAAACCTTCGGCACCATCAATGCGGCCAATTTGCGCAAAGCGCATGAGCTGGTGGAGTCCGGAAAGGCGCGGGGCAAGGTGGTTCTGGAGGGGTGGGTTTGAGCGTTTAGCCGGCTCTTGCTCCGGCGGTTGCGCTCTCTGCTGAGGGTTGCTGGCCGGGAGTCGCCCGGCATGCGACTCACTTTTATCGAAACCCGCAAAGCGGGTTTTTTTGTTCGCCAAATGCGCGACATGCGCGCGGGGTTTGCTCACTTCGCGCAGCGAAGTTACGCAAACACCAAAAGTAAGCAAAAAAAGGCGCCCCTGGTTCCTGCGTCCCTTCGCTTCGCTACGGGCAACCTGCGGTGCTCAGCCCAGCCGGGGTCAAAAACAACTCGCTTCGCTCAAACAAGTTTTTGCCCTGATCCGTCTGGCCCTCCGCTCCCCGGCGCATCCACAAGGGGCAATCGGGAGCGGGGACAAAGACAAAAAAACCAATACAAATACAACAAGGACTCGCCACGGCGAGTCCTTGTTTCTTTTGGTATTCGGTATTGGTATTCGGCTGTTTGGTATTTCTTTCCCCACCCCCTTCTGGATGCGCCGAGGAGCGGAGATTCAGGCGGATCAGGGATCGCGTTGTTTGAGCCGAAGGCGAGTTTAGCGAGACCCCGCCTGAATCGAGCACCGCAGGTTGCCCGTAGCGAAGCGGAGGGACGCAGCCAGCAGGGTCGCCTTCTCTTTGCTTACTTTCTCTTGGCGAAGCAAGAGAAAGTGAGTTGCCGCCGGGCAACCCCCGGCCAGCAGGACTCAGCAAAAAACACAAAGGCCGGGACAAGCCCCGGCCAGGCAAACTCAAACCACAGGATTAGGCGAAGGCGACGCAGCCCCCTTCGCCAGCGCCGCAGCCACCCCTGCCCCATAAGCCGGATCGGCCTTGGTGCAATTGGCAATGTGCCGCTCCTGGATCGCTTTGGAGGCGCCGCCCACCGAACGCGCGGTGTTCTCGAACAGCACCTGTTGCTGCGCCGGCGTCATCAGGCGGAACAGGTTACCGGGCTGCGAGTAGTAGTCCTCGTCCACGCGGTGGTTCCAGTGGTCGGCCGCGCCTTCAATCGACAGCGGCGGCTCGGCGAAGTCGGGTTGCTCTTGCCATGAGCCCTTGCTGTTGGGCTCGTAGCCGATCTCGGCGCCCTTGTTGTCGTCCACACGCATCGTGCCGTCGCGGTGGTAGCTGTGGAAGGGGCATTTGGGCGCGTTCACCGGAATCTGGTGGTGGTTCACGCCCAGGCGGTAGCGCTGTGCGTCGCCATAGCTGAAGAGACGCGACTGCAGCATCTTGTCGGGCGAGAAGCTGATGCCCGGCACCACGTTGGCCGGCGAGAAGGCGAGCTGCTCCACTTCGGCGAAATAGTTTTCGGGGTTGCGGTTCAACTCCATCACGCCCACGTCGATCAGCGGGTAGTCCTTGTGCGGCCAGACCTTGGTCAGGTCGAACGGGTTCAGGTGATAGGTGGCCGCGTCTTTTTCGGGCATGACCTGGATCTTCAGGTTCCAGCGCGGGAAGTCCTTGTTGTCGATGGCGTTCAGCAAATCGGCCTGGGCGCTTTCGCGGTCGCGGCCCACGATTTCGGTGGCTTCGGCGTCCGTCAGGTTCTGGATGCCCTGCTGCGAGACAAAGTGGAACTTGACCCAGAAGCGTTCGTTCTTCGCATTGAGGAAACTGAAAGTGTGGCTGCCAAAACCGTGCATGTGGCGGTAGGACTTCGGAATGCCGCGGTCGCTCATCACGATGGTGACCTGGTGCAGGGCCTCGGGCAGCAGCGTCCAGAAGTCCCAGTTGTTTTCAGCGCTGCGCATGTTGGTGCGCGGGTCGCGTTTGACGGCGCGGTTCAGGTCGGGAAACTTCAGCGGGTCACGCAGGAAGAACACCGGCGTGTTGTTGCCCACCATGTCCCAGTTGCCTTCTTCGGTGTAGAACTTGACGGCGAAGCCGCGGATGTCGCGCTCGGCATCGGCCGCGCCGCGCTCACCGGCCACGGTGGAAAAGCGCAGCACCAGCTCGGTCTTCTTGCCGACTTGCGAGAAGATTTTGGCTTTGGTGTATTGCGTGATGTCGTGCGTCACGGTGAAGGTGCCGTAAGCGGCCGAGCCCTTGGCATGCATGCGCCGCTCGGGAATCACCTCGCGCGCAAAGTGCGCCAGTTTTTCCAGGTGCCATACGTCCTGCAACAGTACCGGGCCGCGCGGGCCTGCGGTTTGTGTGTTCTGGTTGTCGACGACCGGTGCGCCGGCGGCGGTGGTGAGTTTGCTCATGAGGGGGCTCCTTGGATCAAAGTGGTGGCTGGCTGCGTCTTATCGATAGAAATGATCTATTGATAGTAAATTGATTGTTGTCAAAAACTATTTTCAGCGCAAGGCCTGTCCGATAGTAATTATTCAAAGCGCCGATAGGCAAACAAGACAGTGCGCCTTGCACAAACTCATGTCGCGACCTTGTTTGACGATGCGGTGACCACGCCATCACGAGGGATGGGCGGCGCATGAAATACCACCACCCGGCTATGCTGGCAGCTTCTATTTCAGGAGCAGCTCACATGGATTCCCAATTCGACAAAGGTCTGGCCACCCGCAAACAGGTGATGGGCGAGGATTTTGTGGCCAACGCGTTTGGCAAGGCGACCGATTTTTCGATGCCCATCCAGCAGTACATCACCCGCAATGCCTGGGGCGATGTGTGGCAACGCGCCGGGCTCGACCTGAAAACGCGCAGCATGATTACCGTGGCCATGCTCACCGCCATGGGCAAGCAGCACGAGCTCAAAGGCCATGTGCGCGGCGCACTCAACAACGGCGTGACGCCCGAGCAGCTGCAGGAGGTGCTGCTGCACGCCAGCATTTACTGCGGCTTGCCCGCCGCCGTCGAGGCCTTTCGCACCGCCGCTGAAGTGGTGGATGCGCCCAAGCCATGACGCAACTTTTTAAAAGCTCAACCCCCCAAAGAAAGGGACACCACCATGCCCATCCGCTACCCCGCTCCTGAACTCAAAGACCTTCCCGACGACATCAAGGCCAAAGTCCTCGAAGTGCAGGAAAAGGCCGGCTTTGTGCCCAACGTCTTCCTGGCCCTGGCCCGCCGCCCCGCCGAATGGCGCGCCTTCTTCGCGTACCACGATGCGCTGATGCTCAAGGAAGAAGGCTCCAACCCCACCGGCACATTGACCAAGGGCGAGCGCGAGATGATCGTCACCACCACCAGCGCGGCCAACAATTGCCTGTACTGCGTGGTGGCGCACGGCGCCATCCTGCGCATTTATGAAAAGAAGCCGCTGGTGGCCGACCAGGTGGCGGTGAACTACCGCAAGGCCGACATCACGCCGCGCCAGCGCGCCATGCTCGACTTTGCGATGAAGGTTTGCCTGCAGGCCGACAAGATCGAGGACGCCGACTTTGAAGCGCTGTACGGCCACGGTTTTGACGATGAAGACGCCTGGGACATCGCGGCGATCACCGCGTTCTTTGGCCTGTCCAACCGCATGGCGAGCTTCAGCAACATGCAGCCCAATCCCGAGTTCTACCTGATGGGCCGCGTGCCCAAGCCGCCCAAACCCGCCTGACCGTGACGCCGTTGCGCGCGTGATCAGGCCCTGATCACGCCCAGCACCATGCGCACCAGCTCGTCCTCAAACTCGGGCGTGCCCAGCAGCGGCGAGTCCTCCAGCGAGGCACTGCGGATCGCGCCCATCACCGCGCGCGTGGCCACAAACATCATGGCCGGCGTGGGTGCGCGCAGCGCCGGGTCGCCCAGCTGCGACAGCGCAAACGCGTTGCGCTCGGAGGCCTCGCGCAGCGCCTGGGTGATGTTTTCATGATGGTCCATGCGCCAGGCCAGGCGGATCATGGCGCGCTTGTGTTTGGGGCCGCTGCCGAATGACTCCACCAGCGTGTGCACCAGCTCACGCACGGCGGAGTTGGCGTCGCGGCGCTCCTGCACGGCGCGTTTCATCAGGGCCTGCAGTTCATCGAGCACGCGCCGCCGTTCGCGGTTGATCATCGCCAGCAGGATGGCCTCTTTGCTGGGAAAGTACTGGTAGAGCGTGCCGATCGAGAAGCCGGCTTTTTTGGCGACCTTGTTGGTCGTCAAACCGGCCTCGCCGTCGCTTTCCACAATCTGAGCAGTGGCTTGAAAAATCGTTTCTATGGTGCGTTGGGCGCGGTCCTGCGTGGGCAGTTTTCGCATGCTGTCAGAGGAAGACGGGCCCGAAGGCGGACTGGCGTGGGTCATGGTGTGAAAACTGAGCAATAGGCGAGTTGTGAGGTGCGGCTCAAAACTGAATAATGCTCACTAACGGGCCCTTTTGCAAGTTCTTGCAAGGCTTGAATCGACCTCCATGACACCTCTTGCCACCTCTGCCGCAACGCCCGCCTCCACCGGATCGGCCAACCTTTCGGGCCTGACGGTGCGCAAACTGGAACTGGATTTGAGCCAGGGCTTTGAGCGCCACTGGCACGGCGGTGACGCCTTTTTGAGCCAGTACCACAACGCACTGTCGATGAGCTTTCCGGTCGGCGAGCAGTCCTTTATCGACGCGGTGCGCGACTGCGCCAAACTGCTGCCCCGCACGCCCGAACACGCGCTGCTGCACGAAGCCGCCGCACAATTCATCGGCCAGGAGGCCACGCACCGCCACATCCACGGGCTTTACAACGCACACCTGGAAAAGCAGGGCCTGGTCAACGGCTGGCAGCACTGGGCCACGGCGCGCATTGCGTTTGCACGCTCCAAAAATGTGAGCCCGCGCCACATGCTGGCGGTGACGGCCGCGTACGAGCACATCACCGCAGTGCTGGCGGACTTCCTGCTGCGCCACGACCGATCGTTGGACAAGGCCGACCCGAAGATGCAGATGCTGTGGCGCTGGCATGCGGCCGAAGAGACCGAGCACCGCGCCGTGGCCTACGACCTGTACCACGCGCTGCAAGGCAACTACGCCTGGCGCATCCGCTGGTACGTTTATGCCGTGCTGGTGTTTTCATTTGATTCGGGGCGGCAGACAGTGCTGAACCTCTGGCACGACGGCACGCTGTTCAGGCCCGGCACCTGGTGGAGTGCGCTGAAATACTTCTGGGGCCGCAACGGCGCCATGTGGCATGTGGCCAGGCCTTTGCTGGCCTACTTCAGGCGCGACTTCCATCCGGACCAGGAGGCGTACTCAGCGCCTGAGCAGCAAACCCGGGGGATTGCGCAGCGCTGGCTGAAAGACAACGAGAAGCGCTTTCGCGTGGTGCGATGAAGGCGGTGGCGCCCGGCCGCCGCTGCAACGCTTCATTGCTATCTAATTGATAGCTAAAGGCCAAGACACCGCCTGGGCCAGAGGCCTTTTTTCCTTAAATTATTCTTCGACAATCTTGCGCATCCAGTCGGGCAAGGGCCTGGATTTTTGCGCCGGAAAGTCCACCCAGATGGTGGTGGCGCCGCCGGCGGCGCAGATCACGCCGGGCGAATCCGTGCGCTCCATGGTGGCCCAGCTTTCAAAGGTGCTGCGGCCCGGGTCGCTCACATACATCTTCATCAGCACATCGCCCGGGTACTCAAGCTGCTTGTAGAAATTGCAGAAGGCATTGACGATCACCGGGCCCTCGCCTTTGGGATCGGGCTTGCAGCCGATCGCGTACATCCAGTCGATGCGTATGGTTTCAAGGTAACGAAAATAGCTGCCGTTATTCAGGTGGCCCATGGCGTCCATGTCGCCCCAGCGGATGGGGATCACCATCTCACGAACCAGTTTTTTCTTTTCGGGGATTTCGATCTTCATAACGGTCCTAACGATGCGCCCGGATAGACGCAAGAATGCCCAGCGTGAACAGCACGCAGGCGGTGAGCTGCACCAGTGTCGGCCAGCGGCCGTCCCAGGCAAATGAATACAGCAGCGCAAAAATGGTTTCGCTCACGATGAGTTGCCCGCACAGGCTGGCGCTGAGGCGCTGGCTGGCCATGTTCCACAAGATGGTGGCCAGCCAGGTGGAGCCCACACCGGCGATGACGCAGAGCAGCACAAACATCCAGCGGTCATCACGCGCAGCCAGCACGCTGGCGTCCGAGCCCGCAACCAGCCACATCAGCAGCGCACCCAAACCGGTGGCCACGCCCAGCCAGTTCGCCCAGTCGGTGGCGTTGACTTCAGGGTGGCGCTTGAGCCAGGCGGAGTTGAGAATCGCGAACGCCGTCCAGCACACCAGCGACGCCGATACGAACAGCATGCCACGCCAGAAATGCGCGGCGGCACCCTGCCCGGCCTCATGTGTGGAGCCCATCATCAGCGCCAGCCCCGCCAGCGTGAGCGCCAGCCCGGGCAGCAGCGCGGCCCAACGCAGCCCCTGCGGCTTGCCCAGCAGCATGACCCAGATCGGGATGGTGCCGATCACGAGCGATGGCACTTCAGTGCCCGCATCACGAATGGCCAGCACCAGCAGCAGGTAATAGCCGCTAAAGCCCAGCACACTCATCACCAGCGCCGCCCAGGCCTGGCGCAGCGTGGGCAGGCGGCGGCTGCGCATGCCGATCAGCATCACCAGCGCGGCCAGCACCCCGTAGACGGCAAAACGCCCTGCCGTAAGGTCAATCGACGAATAACCGCCCGCGCCCATCTCGACCATGCGCGGCGCGACAAACACCAGGCCCCACAGCGCTCCCGCCGCGAGCCCGGCCAGAATGCCCGTCAGCATGCGTCAGGCAACATGCGCAGTAGCCACCAGCCGCAGCCCGAGCAGGCCCATGGCGCCCGCGGCCACGCGGTCTACCAGCGCCTTGCTGCGCAAATACGCTGCGCGCGGCACGGTGGACGACAGCACCAGCGCCACCACCGCATACCAGCCGGTTTCCATCACCAGCACGCCCGCCAGCACCAGCAGCGCGGCCGGCAGCGGAAACTGCGCAGGCAGCAAAGCCGCGAACACGCTGCTGTAAACCACCACGATTTTGGGGTTGCTCAGCTGGGTGACGAGGCCGAGGCGAAATGACTGCCACACCGTCTGGCGCGAAACACCATCACCCGCGCCGCCCATCTCCAGCGGCTGGCGCGCACCACGCCAGATGTTCAAAGCCATCCACATCAGGTAGAGGCCGCCCACCACTTTCAGCGCCATGTACACACCGGGCAAGGCGGCCAGCAAGGCCTGCAGCCCGGCCAGCGCCAGCATGGCAAACACCAGCGCACCCAGGCCCATGCCGGCTGCTGCGGCCAGCCCATCGGCGCGCGAACGCGAGACAGCGATGCGCGCCACCTGCACAAAACTGGGGCCAGGGCTCACAACGCCGGCGAGCAGCGCCAGGAGGATCAGGCCTATCGGGCCCAGATAGGGCAATACAGACTCCAACATGTTCTTCTCCACGAATTGATTGATGTTGCGAATATCAGTTTACGAGTGTGTCTTAAAACCGGCTTAGAGCCGTTCACAAAACCCAGCGAAGCGGTCCTGGCTAGGCGCGACGCCGCAGACAGTGCTACAGCACGGCAAGGCGGCGCAACAACGCCAGGAGGGTTTTGTGGACGGCTCTCAGGCGCCGAAGCCGTCGTCGGCTGCGATCACCGCGCCATTCACGAAGTGGCTTTCAGTGCTGGCCAGCATGATGAGCAGCGCGTCCAGGTCTTCCGGCTTGCCCACGCGTTTGCGCGGCAGCATCTGCACCAGCTTCTTGCCTTGCTCGGTTTCCCAATGGTGGTGGTTGATCTCGGTGTCGATGTAGCCAGGGCAGATCGCATTGACGTTGATGCCGAACTTGCCCCACTCCAGCGCCATGGCCTTGGTCATCTGCACCACGGCCGCCTTGCTCATGCAGTACACGCCGATTTGCGGCAGCACACGCAGCCCGGCCATCGAGGCGATGTTGATGATGCGACCGCCGGCGTAGGTGCCCGGCGCCGCACCGCGCGAGCGGGCCAGCATGCGCTTGCCGACTTCCTGGGCCACAAAGAAGGCGCCTTTGACATTGGTGTTGAAGATGAAATCGTAGTCTTCTTCGCCCACGTCCTGTATGCGCTGCGTGGTGCTGACACCCGAGTTGTTGACGAGGATGTCGATGGGGCCGACTTCGGTTTCGGCATGCGCCACACCGGCCTTGATGCTGGCGTGGTCCGTCACGTCGAGCTCGACCACATGCGCGTCGCCGCCTGCCGCTTCAATCTGCGCGCGCAAGTCTTTGAGCTTGTCGAGCCGGCGGCTGGCCAGCACCACGGCGGCGCCGGCCTTGCTCAGTGTTTTGGCAAACTGCGCACCGAGCCCGCCCGATGCACCGGTCACGAGGGCGACACGCCCCGAGAGATCCAGGCTGTAAGCCATTAGAGGCTCCTCTCAATTAAAGCTGCACAAAAGAGAACGACCGTTCGCATCATTGCATTCGCGGCATAAAATCCAACGCGAGACAGCAATCCTTCCTGAAAATCATTATCAGCGAGTCCCCCGATGAATACCCAAGAAATTCTGGCCCAGTTCGGCCCCCGCGAAGCGATGGAATACGACGTGGTCGTGGTGGGCGGAGGCCCGGGCGGCCTGGCCACTGCCATTCGCTTAAAGCAGCTTGCCGCCGAAAAAGGCACCGATATTTCCGTCGTGGTGCTTGAAAAAGGCTCCGAGCCCGGCGCGCACATTCTCTCGGGCGCGGTGATGGACCCGAAGGCGCTGACCGAACTCATCCCCGACTGGAAAGCCCAGGGCGCGCCGCTGAACCAGCCCGTCACCGCCGACGAAGTGCTTTTCCTGACCGAGAAAGGCACCCTCAAGACGCCGGACTTTTTTGTGCCGGACTGCTTTCACAACGAAGGCAACTACGTCATCAGCCTGGGCAATGTGGTGCGCTGGCTGGCGCAGCAGGCCGAGAACATCGGCGTTGAAATCTTCCCGGGCTTTGCCGCCGCTGAAGTGCTCTTCAATGACGACGGCTCCGTCAAGGGCGTGGCCACCGGCAACCTCGGCATTGGCAAAGACGGCCAGCCCACCGACAACTTCCAGCTCGGCATGGAGCTGCACGGCAAGTACACCGTGTTTGCCGAAGGCGCACGCGGCCACCTTGGCCGCCAGCTGATCAACCGCTTCAAGCTCGACGAAGGCCGTGACCCGCAGGGCTATGCACTCGGCGTGAAAGAGCTGTGGGAAATCGATCCCGCCAAACACAAGCCGGGCCTCGTCATCCACACCGCCGGCTGGCCCATGGACAGCCAGACCTACGGCGGCGGTTTCATGTACCACCTCGAGGACAACAAGGTCACGCTGGGCATGGTCACCGGCCTGGACTACAGCAACCCTTACCTCAGCCCGTTTGAAGAAATGCAGCGCTGGAAGACGCACCCCAGCATCAAGGCTTACCTGGAAGGCGGCAAGCGCATCAGCTACGGCGCGCGCGCCATCACCGCCGGCGGCGCGCTGAGCCTGCCCAAGACGGTGTTCCCCGGGGGCGCACTCATCGGCTGCGAAGCCGGTTACCTCAATGCCGCGCGCATCAAGGGCAGCCACGCCGCCATCAAGAGCGGCATGCTGGCCGCCGAAGCCGCGTACGACGCCGTCACAGGCGGCCGCCAGCACGACGAGCTGGCCGCCTACCCCGAGGCCTATGCCAAAAGCTGGCTTGCCGCGGAATTGAACCAGTCGCGCAACTTCAAGTCCTGGTTCAAGAAGGGCTTGTACGTCGGCGCCTTCATGACCGGCATCGAGCACTGGCTGCTGCCCAAGCTGGGCATCAAGAGCCCGCCCTGGACGATTCACAACAGCACGCCCGACTACGCCAAGCTCAAACCGGCAGCCGAGTGCACGCCCATCGTGTACCCCAAGCCCGACAACAAGATCACCTTTGACCGCCTGAGCTCGGTGTTTGTCTCCAACACCAACCACGAAGAGCACCAGCCCGCGCACCTGACGCTGAAAGACGCGAGCGTGCCGGTCAACATCAACCTGGCCAAATATGCCGGCCCCGAAAGCCGCTACTGCCCGGCCGGTGTCTACGAGTTTGTGAAGAACGCCGACAACACCGACCGCCTGCAGATCAATGCGCAGAACTGCGTGCACTGCAAAACCTGCGACATCAAGGACCCGACACAAAACATCGTGTGGGTCACGCCTGAAGGCGGCGGCGGGCCGAACTATGCCGGCATGTAAGCCGCTGCGCGATCTTTCAAAAAGCCCGGTACCCGCCGGGCTTTTTTTATGCCCGTAAAAGCCTTACCGTCTTATTGCTATCAATTTAGTAGCTAAAAGACCATATATTTAAAGGGCTAGAGGCCTAAAAGGCTTGAAAAACGGGAAGACGCCTGAGGCCGGCGCCCACCCCGTACAGGTGCGCGAGGCATTGGCAAGCTTTGTGACTTTCTGTCTGCCGCGCCGCACCCACGGCTGCCGCACATACGCCGCATACGCACGCCCGCAGGCGCCTGCGAGCGAACCGTGCATTTCATTCACAAGTGCTTACTGAACGATTCGTCACGCTTTCGGTCCGGTCGCAAGCCATCCCACGCTAACTTGCGGCTTACGCTGACACGCCGCCGCCCTATGTCAAAAGACACTGCAACCAATTCGGCGAAACGGCGCTGCGTTTGCACGCAGGCTTTCAGCAACGGCGGTACGGCCTTGCGACGCACGCTTCATCCACCCGCTTCAACCGCTGCAGCGCAGCTCCTCCTGGCAACTTACCCATGACAGATAACACTCCCAGCGTGCTGCTGACCGGCGGCGCAGGTTACATCGGCAGCCACACGTTTGTGGCCCTGGTAGAGGCCGGTTACCGCCCGGTCATCCTTGACGATTTTTCGAACAGCCACCCGGCGGTGCTGCAACGGCTCGAGCAATTGACGGGCCGGCCCGCACCCTGCGAAAAAGGCAATGTGCTGGACACCGCCTTTGTGGCCGACGTGCTGCGCCGCCACCGCTGCGTGGCCGCCGTGCACTTTGCCGGCTTCAAGGCGGTGGGTGAAAGCGTGGCGCAGCCGCTCATGTACTACCGCAACAATGTGAGCGGCCTCGTGAGCCTGCTGGAGGCGATGGCCGCCACCACCGTTTGCCGCTCCGTGGTGTTCTCTTCGACCGCCACGGTGTATGGCGACCCGGCCAGCGTGCCCATCGATGAAAGTTTTCCCTGCGCACCCGAAAGCCCTTACGCCCACAGCAAGCTGGTGTGTGAAGACATCCTGGCTTCTCTGCGCGTGTCGGACCCGGGCTGGCGCACCGGCGTGCTGCGTTATTTCAACCCGGTGGGCGCACACGCCAGCGGGCTGATCGGCGAAGACCCGAACGGCATCCCGAACAACCTGATGCCTTTTGTGACCCAGGTGGCCGTGGGCAAGCGCGAGCGCCTGAAGGTCTTCGGCAACGATTACCCGACGCCCGACGGCACCGGCGTGCGCGACTACCTGCATGTGGTCGACCTGGCCGCCGGCCACGTGGCTGCCGTGCGCGCCCTGCTGGACAAAGGCCAGAGTTTTACCGTCAACCTGGGCACGGGCGAAGGCACCAGTGTGCTGGGCGTGGTGCAAGCCTTCGAGCGCGCCAGCGGGCGGCCCGTCCCGTTTGAATTCGCACCCCGGCGGGCCGGCGATGTGGCGCAGTATTTTGCCGACGTGTCGCTGGCCGGCAGCCTGCTGGGCTGGCGCGCGGCGCACACCATCGACGACATGTGCCGCGACGCCTGGCACTGGCAGCAGCGCAACCCCGACGGCTACCGCACGGCGGCCTCCAGCTCTGCGGCCTTATACGCGCCGGCGCCTGCGCGCAATAGTCCGAACGGCTCCCTCCGCCCAACGGTCAGCGCTTAGTTCCCCTTGCAACACAACGGCAGCCCCATGCACACAAAACACACCTGCTTTTCACCGGCACGAAACAGGCCATGAGCCGTTCGGACTATTGCCGATTGCTGCACCGCACAACAAACTCATCCCCTGCTTTTGACAGAGGAGAAATTCATGACTGAAGCCTTGCCTAAAGCCCTTTTTTCCGCCGTCCTGCTGGCCTTGCTGGCTTCAGCGCCGGCCTCGTACGCACAATCCCCCGCCGCCCCTGCCGTGAAGGCTGTTACAGCCGAAAATCCCGCACGCATGAAGCTGCAGCCCGGCGCCGAAAGCGCGAAGGTACGTGCGGTCTACAGCCCCGACGTGCGCGCCAACCCTTTGCAAAACGCCGGTGACGAACCGGCCGCCGCTGAATCCGGCTGGCGCTCCTACGGCATGCTGCTGGCCACGCTGGTGTTGATGGGCGTGATCGCCGTGCGGCGTTACAAGGCTGGAAGGCCCTGAGCATGAGTGGACTCGGCCGGCCTGGCGTCGCGGCGGTCAAATGGAGCGCGGCGTCCACGGCCGCACGTTTTGTGCTGCAGCTGATGGCCCAGGTCGTCCTGGCGCGCACCCTGGGGCCGGATATTTTTGGTGTGTTCGCCATCGGGATGGTGGTGCTCACCTTTGCGACCTTTGTCTCGGGCTTCGGTTTCAGCTGGAGCCTGCTGCAGCGCCAGACCCTGCATGATGAGGACGTGCGCTTTGCCTGGACCTGGCAACTCATCGTGGGCCTGGCCACCACGGCGGCGCTGTACCTGCTGGCGCCTTTGCTGGCGGCCTACTTCCGCGAGCCGCGCGCGCAGGCGGTCATTCAATGGCTCTCACTGGCCTGCCTGCTGACGGCCGCCGCCGCGCCCGCCACCTACCTGCTGCAGCGCGACCTCAACTTCCGCGCGGTCGGGCTGGTGCAGGTGGGCAGCTACGCCGCGGGCTATATCGCCGTCGGCCTGCCGATGGCGCTGATGGGGCAAGGCGAGGCTTCGCTGGTGGCTGCGTGGCTGGTGCAAGCTGCCGTGCAACTGGCGGCCAGCTACGCGCTCAAGCCGCATGCGGTGCGGCCGCTCTTTTGGTATGCCGGTGCGCGCTCCGCCGTCGGCACCGGGCATACCGTGTTTTTCACCAACATCGTCAACTGGCTGCTCAACAACCTGGACCGCGTGCTGATCGGGCGACTGCTCAATGCGCAGGCACTGGGCCTTTACAACGTGGCCTACAACCTGGCCACCATGCCCAACACGCTGTTGCTGGGCGCACTGCAGCCGGCCTTCCTGGCGGCCGGCGCGCGGCTGCAAGACGATGTACCCCGGCTGGGCCGCGCCTACCTGCAAATGCTGGCCACCATCGCCGTGCTGGGCCTGCCGGTTTTTGTGACGCTGGCTTTTATCTCGCGCGACATCGTGCGTGTGCTGTACGGGCCGGCCTGGGCCGACGCGGCCTGGGTGCTGGGCACGCTGTTCCTGTGCATGCCGGCTTATGTGATCTGGGGCCTGTCGACGCCCGTGCTGTGGAACACCGGGCGCAAGCATTACGAATTCCTGTTGCAGCTGCCATTGGTCGCCGTGGGCGCGGCAGCCTTCTACCTCCTGGCAGGCCAGGGCATCCATGTCGCTGCGGCAGTGGCCGGCGGGCTGCTGGTGCTGCGTGCCGCCGTCATCACGATTGCAGCCTTCCGTGCGCTGGACCTTCGCGCGACAGCCTTGCTGCCGGATGCCTTGCGCGGGCTGCTGTTCAGCGCGTTGTGCATCGCCGGCGTACTGGCTGCGCAGCATGCGACGGCAAGGTTTGACATCCCCCTGCTGTCGCTGGCTGCGGGTGCCCTGGCAGCTGCGGTGCTGCCGGCCTTGCTGCTGATCGTGCGGCCGCAGCTGTTGGGCCGTGATGCATCCGACATGGTGATCCGCTTTGTCCCGGGCCTTGCGAACTTCCTGCGCCGCGCCGGTGCCGTGCCTCCTTCCGCCCCTTCATCCAGCCTGTCCGCCACGCTCGGCGAGCAGCGCCCTTAAGGCTGGTATATGGAGCAGACCGTCGTCATCGCAGTCCTCGTCGCCGGCGCCATTTTGGCGGCGCTCACGGCGGCGCTGGGCATGGCGGGCGCGGTCCATGTGACCTCGCGCCGGGCGCAGGGTTATATGCACTGGATCTTCTACGCCATCCTGCTCATGGTGGCCATGGCCAACTTCCTGTCGGGCCGTGACCTTTCCAGCAGCAACACCAATTTCGACCAGGTGGTGGTCATGGTGCGGCACCCGCTGATGTCGCTGGTGCAGCCGCTGGCCTCCTTGCTGCTGCTGGCGCTGGCCGGTGAGCGTGTCATCACGCACTGGATACGCCGCGACCGCAGCGCGCAAGCGCCCTCCATCCTGCTGCTGGTCTTCATCCTGTTCTGGGGCGCCACCGTGGCGGCGCCCGCCCTGCTGGGCGCACACCCGCACCTGTCGCACGACTATGTCTACCCGCTGGTGATCGGCTTCGCAGCCGTGCTGGCAACGGCCACCGAGCGCGACCTGGCCCTGGGCGCAACACGCAACGCCCTGCTGCTCTTCATTGCCGCGGGCTTGCTGCTGGTGCCCTTCAAGCCCAGCCTGGTGATGGACGCCTCTTACACGCAGGGCCTGTTGCCGGGCGTGCCGCGCCTGGCGGGCCTGGCCCCGCATGCCGTGTCGATGGGCATGCTGGCGCAGTTGGGCCTGCTGTGCCTGCTCGCGCGCCCCTTGCAGCGCGTGTGGCTCAACCGCATGGCATGGGGCCTGGGCCTGCTGGTGCTGTTCCTGGCGCAGTCCAAAACGGCATGGATCTCGTTTGTGCTTTGCTCGGCCTGCGTTCTTGTGGTGCGCCAGGGGCCGGGCTTCATGCGCCGCGTCGGTGACCCGGTGCGGCCCGGGTTCGGCATCGTCACGCTGCTGGCCTTTATGGCGGCCGTCGCGGGCATCGCCGGCTTGCTGATGTTCGGCGAGATCGATGCACGCCTGAGCAGCTTTTTTGACAGCGCCCAGGGCGCGCAGCTGGCGTCCCTCACGGGGCGCGACCAGATCTGGGCGATCGCCTATGACGAATGGCAGCGCAACCCCGTGTTCGGCTACGGGCCGACGCTGTGGGACGCGAGCTTTCGCGAAGCCATCGGCATGCCGAACGCCACCCATGCGCACAACCAGTTCATGGACACGCTGTCGCGCTCGGGAACGGTAGGCGCGGCCGCACTGGTGCTGTATGCGCTGGTGCTGCTGGTGCTGTCCATCCGTTATGCCCGGGCCAGTGGCGGCCTGACGCTGGCGCTGTTTGTGGCGCTCACGCTGCGCGCCATCAGCGAGGTGCCGCTGCTGCTGTTCGGCTACGGCCCCGAGCTCATCGCCCACGTGCTGCTGCTGATGACGCTGGCCGCCGCCGTGCGCGAGGCGCGTGAAGCCCGCGAACGCCAACGCCGGCCGGCCGGGGCGCCGCCGGCAGCCCGCGTTGAGTCGGCTTTTTCCAGAGACCCCAAAAATCCCCTGGCCGCGGCCCGGGCCCACCCGTGACACCATGAAATTTTCCATCGTCATCCCGCTTTACAACAAGGCGCCCTACATCAGCGACACCATCGCCTCGGTGCTGGCGCAAACCTGGACCGACTTCGAGATCATCGTGGTGGACGACGGCTCCACCGACGGCGGCGCCGAGCTTGTGGGCTTCATCACCGACCCGCGCGTGCGCCTGGTGCGCCAGGCCAATGCCGGCGTTTCCGCGGCGCGCAACCACGGTATCGAACTGGCGCAAGGCGAATGGGTGGCTTTTCTCGATGCCGACGACTGGCACCACCCCAACTACCTCGCGGCACTGGCATGGGCCCAGATACGCTACCCCGGAGCCGACACGGTGGCCACCGACTACCTGCCGGTGCCCGACACCCTGGCGATGTGGCCGCCTCGCTGGCCCGCAATGCCGGAAGCCCCTGAGATTGAACTGATCACCGACCTGCCGCAGCGCTGGATGGTGTCACCCACGCTGTGCACCAGCGCGGTGTCGGTGCGGCGCGCGCGCCTGCGCGAAATGCAGCCCTGCTTTCCCCCCGGCGAATCGCATGGCGAAGACCTGGACCTGTGGTTCCGCCTGGCAGAGCAGACGCCGGTGGCGCTGCTCCACGCGCCGCTGATGGCCTACCGCCTCGCCGTTGAAGGCAGCCTGACCAGCGGGCATGCCGACCTGGCCATGCCGCCTTTCCTGGAGCGCATGGCGCAGCGCGCACTGACCGGCGCCATGCCGGCCTCGCGGCGCAACTCGGCCCTCTGGCTGGTGGCCCAGTACCAGATCACACTCGCGCGCCAGGCCCTGGCCGCCGGGCGCCGCCGCGAGGGCTGGGCCTGGCTGCTGAAAGCACGCCGCGCGGCTGCCGGAAAACGCTGGTGGCTGACGGCCGCCATGGCGCTGTTGATGCCCGGCCCGCTGGTCAGGAACTGGCAGCAGTGGCGCTTGCGCCGCACCGTGCAGTCGGTAAGCCCGGAGGCCGGATAAAAAATGAACCCCACACCGTTTGGCAAGATGCCCGCGTGCCGCGTCTCCGTGATCATCAAGGCGCTCAATGAAGAAAAGCGCATCGAAGCAACCGTGGAGAGCGCGCTGCGCGCCGTCTCTACCGTGGGCGGCGAGGTGATTCTTGCGGACTCGTATTCCAGCGACCGCACGGTCGAGCTCGCCAGCGCCTACCCGATACGCATCGTCCAGCTGGCCAACCCCGAAGAGCGCTGCTGCGGCGCAGGCCCGCAGCTGGGCTACCAGCATTCGCGCGGCGAGTTCGTCTACATCCTCGACGGCGACATGCAGATGCGCGAAGGCTTTCTGGAGCAGGCGCTCGCCTTCCTCGATGCGCACGCCGACGTCGCCGGCGTAGGCGGCCGCGTGGTCGAGCAGAACACTGAAAGCCTGGAGTACATGGCCCGCGGCGAACGCGCCTCGGCCCATCTGCAACCGGGCAAGGTCGACAGGCTGGACGGCGGCGGGCTGTACCGGCGCAGCGCCATTGAAGCGGCCGGCTACTTTTCCGACCGCAACCTGCACAGCTACGAAGAGTTCGACCTGGCGATCCGGCTGCGCGCGCTGGGCTGGCGTCTGTGGCGCCTGCCTGTCGATGCGGCCAACCACTTCGGCCACGACGCGCCGCCCTACCGCCTGCTGGTGCGGCGCTGGCGCACGCGCTACATCTGCGGCCTGGGCGAGCTGGTGCGCGCCGCGGCGGGCCAGCCGCGGCTGCCGCTGGCGCTGCAGGGCCTGCGCGAGTTGCGCATTTACCTGGCGGTGCTGGCCTGGTGGGCCATGCTGGCCAGCATCGCCTTGTGGCCCATCGCCGCCTCCTGGCGCCTGGCGTTTTTCTGCGCCATCGCCACGGCGCCTGTGCTTTTGATGACCTGGCGCAAACGCTCCGTCACCAAGGCGGTGTACGCCGTGGTGTCGTGGTGTTTCAACGCTGCCGGGCTGCTGCGCGGCTTGCTGCACCGCCAGCGCCCGGCGCGCGAGGCCATCGCCAGCAAGGTGCTCAAGGAGCCGGCCGCCGCAATGCCGCAGCCGGCGCAGGAGGCCCTCCATTGAAGGGCGCGACGCAGCAGTTTGCCGGTGTGCAGATCCTGCGCTTTGCCGCGGCCATGCTGGTCGTGGTGATGCACATCACCCAGGCGATTTCCATCCACATCACCGGCACCGGGCCCGGCCACTACTGGGAAAGCGGCTCCGCCGGGGTGGACATCTTTTTTGTGATCAGCGGCTTCGTCATGGCCATGTCGACGGCCTCGCTGCCGGCGGACGGACCCTCGCGCCTCAGTGCCGCCTGGGTCTTTATGCGGCGGCGCCTGCTGCGCATCGCGCCGCTTTACTGGTTCTACACCCTGCTCAAGGTGGCGCTGCTGCTGGCGATGCCCGCCCTGGCTGCGCGCTCCTCGGTAGAGCCCGGCCACGTCGCGGCTTCGCTGTTTTTTGTTCCCGCGATGAGCCCCTGGGGCCTGGTGCAGCCGACGCTTCCGGTCGGCTGGACGCTGAATTTCGAAATGCTGTTTTACGCGGTGTTTGCCGTGGCCATTGCGCTGGGTGCGCCGCGCATCCGCTTTTGCCTGGCCGCTTTTGGGCTGCTGTTTCTGGCCGGCTACGTGTTGCCGGGCTCGGTGGCGCTGGGTTTTTACACCCAGACCATCGTGTTCGAGTTCATCCTCGGCGTGTGCATCGCGCACGCCTTTTTGCATTTCAGGCACGCATCGCCGTGGATGGGTTTGGCCGTGATGGCGGCCGGAGCACTGTTCATGTTCGCACCCGACTGGGGCCATTCGACCGACCGCTTCGCCACCTGGGGCTGCGGCGCCGCGCTGGTAGTGCTGGGCGCGGTATGGCTGGAGCCCTGGACCCTGCGCGCGCCGCTGGCTTCGCGCCTGTCATTCCTGGGTGACGCCTCTTATTCCATTTACCTGTCGCACACCTTTGTAGTGCCGGCCGGCGTACTTGCGCTCAAGCGCCTGGGCGTGCAGGACAGCCTGGCCATCGTCGTGGCCGTGAGCCTGGCCGTGGTGGTGGCCGGCTGCCTCTCTTATGTCTGGCTGGAGCGGCCCATGACGGCTTTCTTCAAGCGCGTCCTGTTCGGCGCGCCCAAGCTCCCCAGCCCTCTTGCCCCTATACAGGAAAGCAACCATGCGAAGTGAATCGCTGCCGCGCACCGCCACCGGCGCGCGTGAAAGCCGCTATATCTACATTGCCTGCCCGTGGACGCCGCTGGGCGGCGGCATGTTCAAGGTGGCCGACTACCTGATCCAGGCGCAGGCCTCTTCGTCGGCCATCGCCTCGGCCGGTGCAGCCGAGCTTCGCCCGCTGGACACACGCGGCGGCGCGAACGCGGTGTATTCCTTCTGGGTGCTGGCGACCGCCCTGGTGCGCATCGCGCGCGGCAGGCTCAGCGGCCGGCTGGCCGGCGTGCATGTGAACATGGCCGAGCGCCTGAGCCTCTTTCGCAAAGGCGCCGTCATCGTGGCCTGCCGCGCGCTGGGCGTGCCCGTGGTGCTGCACCTGCATGCGGCGCAGTTGCACCCCTTCTACCATTCGCTGCCGCGCCCGCTGCAGGCGCTGACGCGCTGGGTGTTCTCGTTGCCGGCCAGCTGCGTGGTGCTGGGTTCCGCGGCGCGGCGCTTTGTCATTGAAGACCTGGGCGTTGCGCAAGATCGCGTGGACATCGTCATCAACGGTGTGCCGGAGCCGACCCATGCGCGGCGCATCGCCGGCGAAAGCAACGTGCAGCGTGTGCTCTTCCTGGGCAACCTGTCGGAGCGCAAGGGCGTGTCGGACTTGCTGCAGGCACTGGCCTTGCCGGGCTTTGACACCGCAACGCTGGAAGTGACGCTGGCCGGCGGCGGCGACGTGGCAACCTATGAAGCCAAGGCCAGGGAACTGGGCATTGCCGGTTTTGTGCGCTTTGCCGGCTGGTCTGACCAGCAGCAGGTAGCGCGGCTGATGTCGCGCACCGACGTGCTGGTGTTGCCGTCTTATGACGAAGGCCTGCCGCTGGTGATTCTGGAAGCGCTGGCCAACGGCGTGGCGGTGGTGTGCAGCCCCGTCGGTGAGATCCCGTCGGTGCTGCAGGACGGTGTGAATGCCTGCTTCGTGCAAGCCGGCGACGTGGCCGGCATCGCGGCCGCCCTGCAGCAGGTCCTGCAGGACGACGGGCTGCGCAGCGCCCTGGAGCGCAACGGCCGCGCGATGTATGAACAGCATTTTTCCATCGCCCGCTTTTTCTCCAGCGTGGCGCGCATTCACCAGCGCGACTTCGGCGTGGCCGGCCGGTCGCTGCGTGCGCCCGCGGCTTCACAGGACACCACCGCATGATCAAGGACGCCAACAGCATCCCCAACGGCAGCCGCCTGGAGGCGGACGTCTGCGTGGTCGGCGGCGGCCCCGCCGGAATTTCGCTGGCGCTCAGCCTGGCCGACGGCGGGCATTCCGTGCTGCTGCTCGAATCCGGGCAACTGCAGCCGCATGCGCCCACGCAAGACCTGTATGAGGGCGACGTGGCCGACGAGCAGTTGCACAGCCCGCCCGGCAAGTACCGGCAGCGGCGGCTGGGCGGCTCCTCGGCGATCTGGGGCGGGCGCTGCATGCCCTTCGACCCGGTCGACTTTGAAACCCGCGCGCACATCCCGCACAGCGGCTGGCCGCTGTCGTATGACGACTTGCTGCCCTGGTACCCACGCGCCAATGCCCTGGCCGAAGCCGGGCGCTTTCTTTACGACGCCTGCGAAGCGCTCGCGCCCGAGACCGGCCCGCTGATTGCCGGCTTCGACAGCCGGCGCGTGCTGACCAACGGGCTGGAGCGCTTTTCCTGCCCCACCCACTTTGGCAGCCGTTATGCCAAACGGCTGGCGCTGGCGCCCACGCTCGAAGTCTTGCTGGGCGCCAATTGCACCTCGCTGCAGCTGCAGCCCGACGGCCAGGCCGTGCGGGAGCTGCAGGTGCGAACGCTGCAGGGCACACAGTTCTCGGTTGCCGCGCGCAAGACCGTGCTGGCCACGGGCGGCCTCGAAACCGCCCGGCTGCTGCTGGCCTCTCGCGACGTCACGCCGCAAGGTGTGGGCAACCAGCACGACGTGGTCGGCCGCTATTACATGTGCCATATCGCCGGCAACGTGGGCACGCTGACGGTGCACGGCCCTACCCGCAATGTGCGGCACGGCTACGAAATATCGCCTGAAGGCATTTACTGCCGGCGCCGCATCGCGGTCGCCGCCGGCGAGCAAAGACGGCTCGGCCTGGCCAACGCCGTGGCGCGCCTGCACTTTCCGCGCATCACCGATCCGGCGCACCGCAGCGGCGTGCTGTCGGGCCTTTTCCTGGCCCGCAAGATGATCAGCTACGAGTACGGCAAGCGCCTCAAGGACGGCGCACCGCCTTCGGCCGGGGTGTACGCGCGCCACCTGCTCAACGTCGTGACGGATCCGCTGGACACCACCGCCTTCCTGGCGCACTGGCTGACGAAACGCACCCTTGCAGACCGCAAATTCCCCTCGGTGATCCTGCGCAACCGCACCAACCGCTTCAGCCTGGAGGTGCACGGTGAGCAGGTCCCGCAGCCCCACAGCCGGGTCACGCTCACCGATAGCGCCGATGCGCTCGGCATGCCGCGCCTGAAGGTCGACTGGCGCTACAGCCGCGCCGACATCGATTCCGTGGGCGCCAGCCTGGATGTGATGGCGCAGGAGTTCGGGCGCAGCGGCAAGGCCCGCTTCGAGTACGACCGCCATACGCTGGAGGAAGACCTGATGCGTTTCGGCGCCTATGGCGGCCACCACATCGGCACCACACGCATGGGCACGGACGTGCGCAGCAGCGTGGTGAACGCCGACTGCCAGGTGCATTCGGTGCGCAACCTGTTTGTGGCCGGCAGCGCGGTGTTCCCGACGTCCAGCCAGGCCAACCCGACCCTGACGCTGATCGCGATGTCGCTGCGGCTGGGCGACTTTTTGTCACGGCAATTGCGCGCAGAGCGCTCGCCGCTGCAGATGCGGGAGGCGGCATGAAAGTCCTGGTTCTGGGCGCCTCCGGCCATATCGGCGCGCGCTTGCTCGAGATGCTGCGGGCCACGCCCTGGGCTGCGGCCACGGGCGCGTCCCGGCACATGAGAAACGACAGCAGCTGGCTGGAGATTGACAGCCGCGACCCGCGCGAGCTGGTGCAGGCCCTCAAAGGCTTTGATGCGGTGGTGAACTGCGTCGCAGGCGATGCGGCTTCGATTGCCGGCGGCGCGCGCGCGCTGGCGCGGGCTGCACTCGAGGCCGATTGCCGGCGCATTGTTCACCTGAGCACCATGTCGGTGTACGGCCGCGTCGAGGGCAACGTGCGTGAAGACACAGCACTGGACCCCAGCCTGGGCTGGTACGGCCGTGCCAAATGCGAAGCCGAGGCCGCCATGCGCGACTTTGTGCAGCACGGCGGCGAGGCGGTGCTGCTGCGTCCGGGTTGTGTGTTCGGCCCCGGCAGCCAGCTGTGGGTGGGACGTATCGGCCGGTGGCTGCAGGCCGGGCGCCTCGGCGACCTGGGCATCGCGGGCGACGGCTGGTCCAACCTGGTTCACGTCGACGATGTGTGCCAGGCGCTGCTGCTGGCACTGCAGTTGCCGGTGCCGCAGGACGAAATGCCTGTGTTCAACCTGGCGGCGCCCGACAGCCCGCGCTGGAACGACTACTTCGTCGACCTGGCCCTGGAAATCAGGGCGACACCGGTGCGCCGCATCGGCCGGCGCCGGCTTCAGCTCGATGCCTGGATGGGCGGCCCCCCGCTCAAGGCCGCGGAACGCCTACTGAAACGTTTGGGCAGCCACAGCATGAAGTTGCCCGATGCGCTGCCGCCGGGTTTGCTGGGCCTGTGGTCGCAGCACATACACCTCGACACGCAGGCGGCCACCGACCAGCTCGGTGTGCAGTGGACCCCTTATGCCGACGGCCTGCGTGATTCCGCGCAATGGTTTTGCGCACCCGCCGCCACCGGCCAAACCACCCTGGACAACATGATATGCACGCCCTGAAGGCCGACACCCACCGAAAGTTCGGGCAGTCCGCCCCGCCGCTCATGCTGAAGGGCGCCCTGCTGGACCCGGCCTTTCGCGTGGTCGTTTGCCTGCGCCTGTGCCAGGCAGCGGACCGGTTGCCTGCCGGCTGGCGCTGGCTGGCCCTGCTGCCCGCCCGTTTGCTGCATCGCCTGGCCAGCCAGCTGGCGGGCGTCGAGATACCGTGGCGCACCGCCATCGCGCCAGGCCTGGCGCTTACGCACGGGCGCGGCATCGTCGTCAACGCCGGTGCGCGCATCGGCAGCAATGTCACGCTGTTCCACGGCGTTACGCTGGGCCAGCGCGACCACATCGATGCGCAAGGCCGCAGGCACACGCTGTACCCGGTGATCGAAGACGAAGTCTGGATAGGCCCGCACGCCATCATCGTGGGCGGTGTGACGGTGGGCAAAGGCAGCCGGATTGCGGGCGGCGCCTATGTATTTGAAGACGTGCCGCCCTACTGCGTGGTGCTGGGCAACCCGGGCAAGATCGTGCGGCGCGACTGCACGCCCGACGTGGACAACCGCTACAGCGAAGAAGAGCTGCCGGTAGCGCAGGCCGGGCATCCCCCCTCCAGCCACCCCACCCAACCCAGTCCGCTATCAAATCAATAGCAACTCGCCCACGTCCCATCTGGGCTGGAGGCCAATTTCATCACTAATTCAACGCCGGTTGAAAGACGCCAGCCGCAGCGCGCGCGAGAGAAACAGCGGGTTGCCGATCACATAACGCTGGAACAGGCGGCGCGGCTCCAGCGCCAGGCGGAACACCCACTCCATGCCCACGCGGCGAATCCACAGCGGAGCGCGCGGCGTCTTGCCGCCGAGGAAGTCAATGATGGCGCCGCCGCAGACAATCAGGCAGGGATGCGCCAGCACGGCGCGCAATCCGGCAGCGACCTCTTCCTGCCGCGGCATGCCCATGCCGAGCACGATCAGCGCCGGCCTGTGCTCCGCCGCGAGCGCGGCATACGCCCCGGCCTCGAGAAAACCGTTGGCATGAATCACCTTGCTGTGCGGCGCAAGCTCTTGCCGCACATGCTGGGAGGCTGTTTCCAGCCAGGGGTCACGCGTGCCGAACAAGGCAATGCCCCGGCCGTCAAACGCGCGTATCAGCCGCGGAATCAGGTCGGTGCCATTGAGGTTGAGGCCCGGCTCCATGCGCAGCAGCTTGAACAGCGTGGCCATGCCCGAGCCGTCCCTGAGCACGCGGTCCGCCGAATGCAGGGCGTCAAAAAAAGAGACCGACGCGGCCATGGAGTTCATCGCATGCGCATTCGCAAAGGCCAGCACCGAGGGCGCACGGGGATAGCTCAGTTCGGCCAGCAGCGCCTGCCCTTCAGACGCGCCCTGCACGCGCTCGATCTTTTCCACCACCAGCTGCCAGCGACTGCGCCAGTCGGGCGGGTTCGCGCTGCGGGAATTCAGCATGGCATCACCGGCATCACGCCCCGGCCAGGCAACACCATGAGAAAATTGCCCCCATGGTCAAAGCCCTTCTTCGTGACAACTTCCGCGACAACTTGCAGCGCACCATCCGCATCCTCGCGGCCCTGACCGTCGTCGTGAGCGCGGCGGTACTGTACGTGGCCGGCGCCCAACCCGTCGCCGTGGGCCTTTTCCCGGCCCCCTGGGACAAGCTGGCCCACCTGCTGACTTTTGCGGTGGTCGGCATGGCGGCCGGCCTGGCCGGCGGCCTGCGCGGCTGGCGCATGGCCCTCAGCTGCGTGGCGGGTGCCCTGCTGGTGGGCGGCATGGACGAGTTGCACCAGATGTTTTTGCCGGGCCGCTCGGCGAGCTGGGCCGACCTGGCCGCGGACGCGGCAGGCGGCCTGCTGGGTGCGGCTGTACTGGCTGTCCTGCATCGTCTGGCGAGCGGACGCCTCACGCATCATTAAGCACGGAGCCCACCAGCGCGACGCCGAACTCGCGCAGGCTGTGGGTGAAGCGCGTCATCTGCGGCACCGAGCTCTCGTTCTGCCGCGCCACCACCAGGGCAGCGCCCGCACGCACCGCCACCGTATGGGCGTCGGCGCATTCGCTGGCCGGCGGGGTGTCGATGATGATGATGTCGAAATCCTGGCCCAGCGACTGCAGCAGCCTTGAAAACTCCTGCCGGCCCAGCAACTCCTGCGGGTTGGGCGGGATGACGCCCGCCGGCAGTACCGACAAATCCTGCAGCGCCGCAACGCTCACAACCGCCTCCGGCCCGGCGCGGCCCGCCAGCATGTCTGACAGGCCCGCCCCTTTGCCGAGGTTGAACAGCAAATGCTGGCGCGGCGCCCGCATGTCCGCATCGACCAGCAAGGTGCGCTGACCCAGTTGCGAAAACACGATCGCCAGGTTGGCCGCGATGTAGCTGCGGCCCTCTTTGGAACCGGCGCTGACGATGGCCAGGCCGCGGCGCTCGGCGCCGGTGTCGAACCAGCGCAGCATCAGCTGGCTGCGTAGCGCCCGCAATTGCTCGACGGGCTGGCTGTCGGGCTGGTAGGCCGCCACCAGCTCGCGGCTCAGGTTGCTCTCGCGGGCCAGGTAGGGATAGTCGAACTGGACCGACAGCGCAAAACGCACATCGTCATCCGTGAGCAGGCCCAGGGCCTTGCCGGAATCGCCAAACCGCGTGCCGCGGTCGCGCTGAAAGTGCAGGATGCGTTCGGCATCCAGCGGCGCCAGCCGGCCCGCATCCACCAGGATCGTACCCATGGAGCGGCCCGAGCCGGTAGCGGGTTTGCTGGGCACCGTCAGGGGAACGGGGCGCACCGCCGTCGTGTTGCTGCTGTTATTGATGTTCATGGCTATCCTCAGTTGCCTAGCGCCAGACGGCGGGGGCCCGAAAGCCGGGCGACTCCCGCGCTCGATGAGATGCTGGCCAGCACCGGCAGGCCCAGCATCTGCACCAGGTCTTCGGCAGACCGCACGCGGCGGTTGGCCAGCTCCAGCAGCAATGCGCAGGCCACACCCAGCAGCGTGCCGCCAAAGGCCGCTATCAGCAGGTTGACCAGCATCCTCGGGCTGGACGGGTTGACCGGCGGCATCGCCACATTCAGGCGCACCACGTTGGTCTGGTTGGTCAGGCTTTGCAGGCGCGTCTGTGAGGCGCTCTGGCTGACGGCCTCGTAGGCGCGCTGCGCCGACTCGACATCGCGGCGGTAGACATTCAGTTCGTCGCGCTGTTTGTTCAAGGCGAGAACCCGGGCTTTTTGCGCGCCGACGGCGCCCTGCAACTCGCGCTCCCTGTCCTTGCCAACGCGGTAAGTCGTCTCGATGGAGGCGTTGATGCGCGCCGTTTCACTGCCCAGCCGGCTTTTGAGGGCCGCCAGCTCGGACTCCGCACGCTGGCGTTCGGGGTGGTTCTCGCCCAGGCGCACGCTGACTTCCTGCACCTTGGCCTCCTGCCGCGCCACGTCGGCCTTCAGGCCGTTGATCAGCGGGCTTTGCATGACCTCGGCGACCGTGTCGCCACGCGCGCCGCGCTTGCTCTGGCTGTCGGTGGTCTCACCCTGCACGGTGGTCAGCTGGGACGATATCTCCGCCAGCTTGGTGGTTTCATAGTCCACGCGCTCGTCGGTGCTGACAATGCCCGCTTTTTGCTGGTAATCCGACAGGCGGGCCTGGGCTTCCTCAAGCTTGGCACGCGATGTCTTGGTCTGGGCATCAAACCATTCCGCGTAGATGCGGGCGGGTTCGGTCTTCAACGCCAGGTTGATCTCAAGGTAAGCCTGGGCAAAGGCGTTGGCGATGTTCGCGGCACCGTCCGGATCGCTGCCCTTGTAGGTGATGTTGATCACATTGCTTTCCCGTGCAGGCCGCACGTCCAGCCGCTTTTGCAGGGAATCCGCCAGCCATGACTCGAGTGTCCCGCGGCCTTCCGTGGCTTCCAGCCAGCGGGCTTTGGCAGCCGGGTCTTCATCGAGCTTGAGCATTTTCACGACGCGTTGCGCGACACGGTCGCCGCCGATGATGTCGACCTGCGTGGCCATGTAGCTGGGCGCCACGACACCCTGCAAGGGCGCACCGCCGGCCACCGGGTCGGGCGAACGGATGTCCACCAGCACGGCGGTCTGGGCTGTGTATTTTTTGGGCAGGACCAGGCTGACCGCCAGCGCGGCGGACACCGCAAGCAGGAGGATCAGCAGGGCCACCCGGTAACGGGCGCGCAGGATCAGGAGGAATTGGTGGAGCGTCATGGGCAGTCCGTCTGGCGTAAATTAAAAAAGGCTTTCGCGAACGTAGATCACGTCCTCGGGGCGAACGGGGTCGGTCAGGTTCGGCGTGATTTCCACCACCTTGCCGGAGGCGTCGCGGCGGTGCAGCTTCAGGCGGTTCTGGCTGCCGCGCACGGTAGGCCCGCCGCCCTGGGCCAGCGCCTGCATCACCGTCATGCCGCGCTCAATGCGGTAAGGGCCTGGGCGCTGCGCCTCGCCGTAGATGTAGAACATGGGCGCCTTGTTGACGTAAAGCGTGTCCCCGCCGGCCAGCACGATGTCTTCGTCGGATTTGGCGTTCAGGAACAAGCCGGGAATGTCGATCACCCTGCGAAACGGCTTGCCCTCGCGCTGCCCGGTGACGATCAGCACGTCGTCGCCCGTCGCTGTGGTGCCGCCGGCGGCGGCCAGCATGTCGCTGACGCGGGTGTTGAAGGTCTCCAGCGGGAAGCGTCCCGGCCGGCTGACCTGTCCCAGCACCGCCACCTGGTTGCCGCGCACCTGGCGCAGCACGATGTTGACCTGCGGCACTTTTACGAAGCCGCCGCTGCGCAGGGCATCGGCGATCTTCCTCTCGGCCTCGGCAATCGTCAGCCCGCCGAGCTGCACGCTGCCCACCAGCGGATAGCTGATCACGCCGCTTTCCGACACACGCGCATCAATGGAAAGGTCGGGGCTCTGGTAGACCTGCACACCGATGGCGTCGCCGGCGCCCAGCCGGTAATCCTGGTTGTTCGGCACCGCAGGCCCTTGCGGCGCCGCGGCAGGCGCTGGCGCTGGCACTGCGGCCGTCGCCGCAGCTTGAAGCGATGGGGGTTGCGCCGTCTGCGCAAACATCGGCGTAGCGGCCACGCAGAACACGGCCGTCACAAGGTATCGGGTGATGGATTTCAAAGATAGTGGTTTCATCTTGTCGCCTTTCGGGGAAGCAGTCATCAGAAGCTCGCATCGGCCGCCACGCCGAATGTGTTGCTCTTGTAGTCAAAGCCCGGCTGATTGGACTTGCGCCTGTCGCTCTGGACCGTCGCACTCAGCTTGAGCGCACGCATGGCCTGCCACTCGACGGCCAGGGACAGCAGGTTGGTGGTGTCGCGGCGGCCGCTGTCGGCAAAGCCCGGCAGCGGGCCCTTGAAGTTGCGCGCGCCGTGGTCGTAGCGCAGGCGCACGGCCGTCTTTTCAGTGGCCTTCCAGGTCGGGGCGACAAAGAAGCGCCAGCCCTCGTAGTAGCTGGCGGTGGTGGTCTGGTAACTGCCCAGCTCGCGCACCACGCCGCCCGCCAGGCTGGTTTTGGGCGTGATGGCCCAGGCCGCATCGAGCTGGCCCGTGACACCGGAGAAGTCGCGTGCGCCCAAACCATCATGATTCCGGTCGAAATGCGCGACCTTGGCCCGCAGCGTGGTCTTTGCCGTGGGCGCCCAGTCGAAGCGGAACTCGTGCTCGCGGTCCGTGAAGCTGCCGGCGGCCACCGGCGACAGCACCCGCCCGGGGTATTCGCCCCTGCCGTCCCTGAACCGGTACGCCATCGACGTGCCGGAGGGATAGACATAGCGCACCCCCGCCTCGCCGCCATGGACTTTGGAATCCGCTTCGAAGGTGTTGGGCTGGCTGTTGGAACTGGTCCGCTCGAACACGCCACCGACCAGGCGCCAGACGCCGTCGAGTTCATACTCCGCGTCAAAAATGGTGGATCGGTTGGTCCGGCGGTTGATCTGCCCGGTGCCCTGCACGTCGGCGTAGGTGTCCACAAACTCGCGCCTGTCCGTCGTCAGGTTGCCATGCAGCGCCGGCGTGAAGCTCCATCGCCACGCTGCGGCGTAGTTCAGGGCTGTGAAGTCCAGGTAGGAAAACCGGCTGTAGCGATGGTCTTCGATATTGGCGTCGAACTCGAACCGCTGCAAGCCATACGGTTTGTTGATCTTGAAACCCGCTGTCGTGACGGCGACTGTGTCATCGCGGTCGGGCGTTCCTATGACCGCTTGTGCGTTGGCGCTGTCCGACAGCCGGAACACATTGCTGTCATGCATCACGCTTTGGCCCGCCCTGAACTGCAGGGTGTCGAGCTCGTCAGCCTGTGCGGCCGGCGGCAGCAGGCCGAGCAGCAAGAGCGGAAGCGGCAGGAGTTTGTGGCGGGGATTCAAAGGGCAGTCTCCGTTCTTTTCAATAAGCCGCACCGTCCTTGAACACCAGGCGAATGGTTTTCAGGATGATGAAAAAATCAAGCTGCAGCGACCAGTTGCGCAGGTAGTCGAGGTCACAGTCGATACGCGACTGCATCTTGTCCAGCGTGTCGGTCTCGCCGCGCTGGCCGTTGACCTGCGCCCAGCCCGTGATGCCGGGCCGGACCTTGTGGCGCACCATGTAGCCCTTGATGAGCGAGCGGTACATCTCGTTGTGCGCCACGGCGTGCGGGCGGGGGCCAACGATGCTCATGCGGCCCTGCAGCACGTTGAAGAACTGCGGCAGCTCGTCCAGCGAGGTCTTTCGCAAAATGGCGCCCAGGCGGGTCACGCGCATGTCGTTCTTGCTGGCCTGCCGGATGGTGCCGCCGTCTTCGGTGACGGCCATGGAGCGGAATTTGTAGACCAGTATTTCTTCACCGTCCAGGCCGTAGCGGCGCTGCTTGAAGATGACGGGGCCGGGCGAATCCAGCTTCACCATCAGTGCAATGACGGCCATGACCGGCAGGATCAGCAGCAGGATCAGCAGCGACAGCACGATGTCGCTGGCCCGCTTGAGCACGCCGTGAGCGCCGCGAAACGGTGTGTCGCATACCGAGATCACCGTCACGCCGCAGACCGTGTCGCTGCGGCCCTGGATCAGGTCGGTGATGAACATGTCGGGCACAAAGTAGATCGATGCCGTGGTGTCCTTGAGGCCGTCCAGCACCTGCAGGATACGCGGCCTGGAGGCCATGGGAAGCGACAGGTAGATGAACTGGATGCGGTGCTGCTTGACGTAAGCCGGCAGGTCGTCGATTTTCCCGATCAGACGGTGGCCGTCCTGCCCGTCCTGTGCCGTCCTGCGCTCTTCACCGCGGTCGTCGAAAAAGCCCTTGAGGTCGATGCCCGAATAAGCGGAGCCGGCGATGTGCCCGGCCAGGGACACGCCCTGCTCGTTCATGCCGACAATCACCGCGCCGCGCGGCGGGCCTTGCAGCTTCAGCAACTGCGGCGCCGCGGCCCTGAGCGCCAGGTGCGCGCCGATTTGGGCCAAGGGAGCCACCCACAGCCAGTGGCCCAGAACAGCCATGGAAAATTTGTGGAAGTACTCCGTGACGTAACCCGTCAGCAGCAGCAGGCCGGCAATCCATATCCAGTGAAAGGCGATCTTGAACAACACCTTCCACACCGGCAATCGCAACTGGGAACTGCCCGGGAAGGTCAGGGAAAAGACGATGAGCGACAGGATCAGGTAAGCCGGCCGCACCGAGCCCTCGTAGTAAAACGCCAGCCCCCACAGCGAGAACACCAGCACCAGCGGGTCCAGGCCGGCCTCGACGGCGGTGAAAAGGTGGCTTCGGCCCAGCCCCATGGAGCGGGGCTCGCGCTGGTTGAGCCATGCGGACGCTGAATTGAGTGGATTCGCTTCAGCCATAGATGCTCACCCTTGTGACTTTGGACACCGCCTGTGCGCGGTTGAAGACATTGAGCTTCTGGAAGATGCGCTGCATGTGGTTCTTCACGGTGAAACCGCTGATGCTCAGGATGGCGCCGATCTCGGAGTTGGTTTTCCCCATGGCCACCCAGGCCATGATCTGGGTTTCGCGCTCGCTCAGGCCGCAGGCGTCATCTGCGGCCCCACGCAAAGGCGCCGCCGCCGGGCGCCGTTGCTGGGGCAAGGGGGCCATCTGTCGCAACGCGGCGTCCATGCTGGGCATCAGCATGCGGATGGCCATGTGAGCCGGTTCGGACGGGATGTCCTTTGCGCCCATCAAGACGTATACGCAGTCTTGCTGTGCCCTTTCGTCGTGCATCCCGTGGATCAACACGGAGCGCATGCCGCGCAAACTGCCGCTGAAGGAGCCCGGCAGACTCGCCTGGCCCAGGAGGTACTCGAATTCGCTGAAGTCCAGGCTGCAAGGCTGCCGGCCGGCCGCCAGCCACCGGTCGTGAAACTTTGCGAGCAGAAAAGGCAGGCCGTCGGTGCCGGCAGCGTAGGAGCGCGCCCCGGGCAACACAGACACGACGTCATGCTGGATGGCGCCCTCCTGGAAATTGCCCCAGCCCGCCAGCAGGATGTCGTGCGGAAGGAATGGCTGGACGTCGCCCTGCAGCCAGTCAAGCAGTTCGGCGTGCCGCGTGATGGTCGTGCCTTGTTCTATGAGCGCTGCATAGCGCGCTGAATCTTCGCTTGAAAGCGGAGTCTGGAACTTCATGTCTGGATGTCACTTCCCTGTGTTTGTTTTGCGAACGCGCTGTGTGGCAGCGCTGCAGAACAGCTGATTGAGAATCAAACAGTTCGGCCGGGGGCGCAATGCGCAAGGCCGGACAGTTGATGTAGGAGATTGACGACTAAGTTTAGGGTTTCCCCGCTTGATTCATTTGACAAGCAGGGGTCGCATTCGTTGCAACAACGTAACAGCTGTGCGCTTGATGGCGGATGTTGTGCAAAGCGATACCGCTTGCAACAGTTTGCTTTTCCCCGTGCCCAGGCTCACGCGGTGATTGATTACGCTCTCTCCCACGAACAGTTTTGCGTTCGTGATTTAGCACGCGCAAGCAAAGAGAGGACCCCGCATCCGATGACCGGTCAGAAAATGAAACGCAATCTTGAAGTAGATACCTTGAGGGGCATTGCGTGCGTCTTGCTAGTCCTGTTTCATGTGGTGGGAGACACACCGTCGACGGGCCTGCGCATCCCGGAAGGCCACTGGGTGCAGGTTGTGAACGAGGCGCTCGCCTATATACGCATGCCCTTGTTTTCCTTTATCTCCGGCTATGTCTATGCGTTTCGCCCGTACCAGGGCAATGCGCCCGGTTTTGTCAAAGGCAAGGTGCGCAGGCTGCTGTTGCCGCTGATCACGGTGGGCACCCTTTTCGCCATCGTGCAGTCCGTGACGCCGGGCGCCAACAACTCCGTCGATCACTGGTGGCTGCTGCACATCGTGCCGGTGGGGCACTTCTGGTTTCTGGAGGCGCTGTTCATTGTCTTCCTGGTTGTGATCCTGCTGGAGCACTTCAAGGCACTGTCCACACCCGCCGGGTTTGCCGTGACGTGGGCGCTGAGCGCCGTGCTGTTCGATTACTTCAGCCCACCGAACTACTTCGCCGCCCAGGGCGCTGTTTACCTGCTGCCGTTTTTTCTGGCGGGCCTGTCCTGCAAGCGCTTCGAAATAAGCGGCCCTGTGGCGCGCGGCGCGGCGGCTGCGGCCTTTATCTGCGCCGCCACGGTGGCCATGCTGTTTCCGCAGTTCTCCGCGCAAGGAAGCTCCATCGCGGCGCTCGGCCTGGGTGTGTGCAGCGCCTTTTTGCTTTTGCGCAGCGGCTGGAGTTCGCGCTACCTCGCCTACGTCGGCTCTTATTCATTTGCGATCTACCTGCTGCACGTGTTCTTCACCGCGGCAAGCCGCATCGCCTTGAAGAAGCTGGGTATGACGGATACCTATGTATTGATGATGGCCGGCCTTGCCGCCGGCCTCATCGGCCCCATCGTCTCTGCCCTGCTGATCAGCCGGCACGCAGGGCTTAATCTGTGGCTGCTGGGCGTGACAGCCCCCAAGCCCAAACCCAAGGCTGCGGCAGCCCCGGCCTGACAAAAACCGGCTTTCGCCCTCCGCGTTACTCCGCCTGACGGAAGTAACCTCCATGCGCTATAAAGGTACAACCTTTTACAGGACGACACCCTGTGCGCATGGCGAAGTTATACCAACGCAAATGGCTCTGGATCCGGCTTCCGATGGTCCTTGCAGCCGCCGCCACGGCCACGGGTCTATGGCTGTTCGCCTGGCCCATGCCGCCATCGCGCCTGAGCATCGCCACGGCGGGGGCGGATGGGGCGTACTACCTTCATGCGCAGCGCTATGCCGAAAGATTTGCGGCGCACGGCATCACGCTGGACATCCAGACATCCGCAGGCTCACAGGAAAATCTTGCGCGCATTCGCCAGGGCGCGAATCCTTCCGACCTGGCCTTGATGCAAGGCGGCTTTGGTTACCTCGGAAGCTCACTGGAAAGACGCGACCGCAGCCGCGTCGAAACGCTGGTCAATGTGGACGTGGAGCCTTTGTGGATTTTCACGCGCGGGCGCGAGATCGACTCGCTCAACCAGTTGCAGGGCTTGCGGGTGGCCATCGGCCCCGAAGGCAGCGGCACACGCAAGGTGGCGCTCAAGCTGCTGGAGCAGGCCAGGATTGAGCCCAGGGACCTGACACTCTTGCCGGTGACCAGCAGCCCGGCGATCCAGGCGCTGCGGCAGAACGCGGTCGACGTGGTGTTTCTGGTGGCGGCGCCCGAGTCCTTTGTGGTGCAGAACATGCTGATCCTGCCGGGCATCCACCTGGCGAACATCCGCAAATCCGCCGCGATCACCGAACGCAACCCCTACCTTGAATCCCGCCTGCTGGCGCAAGGCACCCTGGATGCGCGGCTTCCCCCGCGCGACATCACACTGCTTACCACCACAGCCAGCCTGGTGGCGCGCGAAGATTTACACCCGGCCCTCAAGCGGCTGGCCATTGCGGTGGCCATGGACGTTCATGCGGGCGGGGGGCTGTTTCACCGCGCGGGTGACTTCCCCGCCCTGCGGCGCATCGACTTCCCGACCGCACCCCAGGCACGTGAGACCCTGACGCACGGCCTGCCCTGGCTGGAAAGGCTGCTGCCGTTCTGGTGGGCCCAGGTCGCCGAACGCATCCTGCTCATCGTGCTGCCGGTGGTCCTGCTGGCCCTGTGGCTGATGCGGCTCGTCCCGGCTTACCTGCGCTGGATGCTGGAAAGCCGGGTCAACCGCTGGTATGGCGAGCTCAAGTTCATTGAAAACGACCTCAACCAGGAATCGCTGTCGGGCCTGGACCTCACACGTTTCCTGCTTCGCCTGAACGGCATCGACAAGGCCATGATGGCGTTTGCCACGCCCCGCGACCTGATGGCGCGCTGCTACACGCTGCACCAGCACATCGAATTTGTGCGCCAGCGGCTTTACCGCATGAGGGGGCGATAAAGGCGATGAAGCTGCTCCTCCTTTACCGCCGGCGCTGGTGGCTGTTTTATTTTCCGGTGCTGCTGTGCACGGCCCTCGCCTTGTGGTGGGCCGCCACGCAATGGAAGGTGCTGCCGCCCGCAGAAACGGTGATAGCGGCAGGCTCGCCGCAGGGCGGCTATTCGATGCTGGCCCAGCGCTACGCGGAGCAGCTCGAACGCAGGGGTGTGCGCGCCGAGATCGTCTATTCAGACACCCAGAAGGGCTCGCTGGAGCGGCTCACGCGCGCGGGGGACGCCACCAGCATCGGTTTTGCCCATGGCATTTATGCCAATGCCGCCACCAGGGTGCATGCGCTGGCCGTCGTGGGCCAGGAGCCGGTGTGGATCTTCTCCACGATCAACGGGCCGTCGTCGCTGGCGCAAACCAAAGGACTGCGCATCGCGGCCGGGCCGGCCTCGGCGTCGTCCTTCATCGCGGCCAAACTGATGCTGGAGCACGCAGGCGTGCGGCCCGCGGACGTACAGTTTGACAGCGCTACCGGCGTTGCGGCTGCCAACGCCTTGATCGACGGCAAGGTCGATCTGGTGTTCCAGGCCGCCGGTGAAGATTCGCAGGCCGTGCAGCTCTTGACGCGCAGCAGCGGAATCCAGTTGCTGGGCGCCGAACGCGCCGGCGCGCTGGCCGCGCAGGACCCGCACCTGCAGCCGCTGCTGCTGCCGCAGGGCGCGATTGAACTGCGCGGCGACATTCCCCCCAGGGACCTCACGCTGATGAGCCTGCAAACGCACCTGCTGGTGCGGCCGGACACGCACCCCGCGCTGCAACGCGCATTGCTGGATGCCGCTTTCGAGATTCACGAAATCCCCAACTTCCTGCAGCGTCACGGGCAGTTTCCCAGCTTCCGGGGCAGCGATTTCCCGCTGTCGCCCCCGGCCCGCGCTTACAGCCTGGGTTCACGCCCATGGATGGAAACCCTGCTGCCCTACCGGACGGCGCAGTATGCGGAATTGATCTTCTATGCCGTTGTGCCGATTCTCGCCATCGCCGTTTTGCTGCTGGCCTGGATCCCCAAATTGTTCGACTGGCGCATCAGCTCGGCCCTGCACCATTTCTACGGCGACCTGAAGTTTCTGGAGGCCGAGATGGACGAGGTTGCCGCCGACAACCCGATGGCGCTGCGGCGCTTGCTGGAGCGGCTTGACAACATCGAGCGGCAGGTGGTGTCGCTTGATTTGCCCGATGAGTTTTCACAGCGCTGGTACACCCTGCGCGAGCACCTCGCCGCCGCCCGCGACCGCCTGCTCAAGCTCAGGACGCGTTAGGGCCTGTTACCGTCAAGGCCACAGACGCTTTGTTTTTAACCTGCGTACATCTGCGTAACCTGCGTAATCTGCGGATGAATTTTTTATCCACAGATTGCGCAGATTTACGCAGATTAAGGAAAAAACCTAAACTGTGCGGCACACCCGGCAGCAAGCCGCGGTAAAAAAGCAGCAAAGCACGGAGACAAAGGACACATGAACATCGTCATCACCGGCGGCGCCGGATTCCTGGGCGCCAGGCTGGCGCACCAACTGCTTGAACAAGGAAAACTTTCTCTTGCGGGCGGCCCGACGCAAATCATCCAGACCGTGACCCTTGTTGACCGCGTCGCTCCGCACGCTGCACTGACGGCGGACCGTCGGGTTCGTGTCGTGGTCGGCGACCTCAACGACCTCCTGGAGGACTCACCGGCACAAGTAGTGCGTGCCACCGACGCTCTTGTCTTTCACCTCGCCGCCGCTGTCAGCGGCGAATGCGAAGCTGACTTCGACCTCGGCATGCGCAGCAATGTCGACGCCACGCGCGCGCTGCTGCAGGCCTGCCGCGCACTCGGAACGACACCCACCGTGGTGTTTGCCAGCTCGCTGGCGGTCTTCGGCAACTCGCCGGCACAGCCCCTGCCGCCGGTGATTGACGATCGCACGCTGCCGACACCGCAAAACAGCTACGGCATCCAGAAGTTCATCGGTGAGCAACTCGTGGCCGACTACGCACGCAAGGGATTTATCCGCGGGCGTAACGTACGCCTGATGACGGTCAGCGTGCGGCCCGGCAAACCCAATGGTGCGGCGTCCAGTTTTTTGAGCGGCATGATCCGCGAGCCGCTGGCCGGTGTGCAGGCCGCGTGCCCGGTGCCCCCCGAAACGGCGGTGGCCCTGGCGTCCCCTGCGCGAACCATCGAAGGACTGATACGCGCGGCCGAAGCCGGCGACGCCGAGTGGGGCGCACGCACCGCCATCAACCTGCCGGCTCTCAAAACCACGGTGGGTGAAATGGCTGCGGCGCTGGAGCGTCTGGCCGGCAAGGAGGCAGCCGGCCTGATCGACTGGACGCCGGATCCCACCATCGCCAACATCGTGACCAGCTGGCCTGCGGCCATAGACGCGGCCCGGGCCAGGTCCCTGGGCCTCTTGCCCGACGGTGACTTTGACAGCATCATTGCCGCCTATTTAAGCGAAAACCCGCGCACTGCGCCGCAGGCGGCGAAGTAATAATAGGTGTGCATACGGCTTGACGCCGTAGTCGCGGATTTTCTGGACAACGATTATTTTGGAGACAACATGAAAATTTCAAAACTGCTGGTCGGCATGGCCCTGGGCCTGGGATTCATCGCATCTGCAAGCGCGCAAAGCACGATGCGCATCAGCATTTCCACCGCCCAGAACTCGCATCAGGGCGTTGCCATCGATACCTTCGCCAGGGAAGTCGAGAAACGCACAGCCGGCCGCTACAAGATCCAGACCTTTTATAACGGGGCACTGGGTGGTGAGCGCGAATCCATCGAAGCCGTACAACTGGGCACCCAGGAACTGGCCTTCTCCTCGACGGGCCCGATTCCCAACTTTGTGCCTGAAACCAAAATCCTCGACGTTCCCTTCCTGTTTCGCGACAAGGCGCATGCACGCGCCGTACTGGACGGCCCGATCGGCCAGGACCTGTTGACCAAATTCGATGCCAAGGGCTTCAAGGCGCTGGCCTGGGCCGAGAACGGCTTTCGCCACATGACCAACAGCAAGCGCGACGTGAAGCTGCCGGAAGACCTGAAGGGCCTGAAGATGCGCACCATGGAGAATCCGGTGCACATCGCGGCCTACAAAGGCCTGGGCATCATCACCACGCCGATGGCCTTTCCTGAAGTGTTCACCGCGCTGCAACAAGGCACTGTGGACGGCCAGGAAAATCCCCTGTCCGTGATCATGTCGGCCAAATTCGACCAGGTCCAGAAGCACCTGTCGCTGACCGGCCATGTGTATTCCCCCTGCATCTTCGTGATGAACAAGGCAGCCTTCGACAAGCTCAGCGCCGCCGACAAGACGGCCTTCGTCGATGCGGCCAAGGAAGCGACCAAGGCCAACCGCGCCCGCGTCGACCAGGACGACGCCAACGGCGTGGCCGAACTGCGCTCCAAGGGCATGACGGTGATCGAAAACGTCGACAAGGCCAAATTCGTGACCATGCTCGCACCCGTCAATGCTGAATTCGAGAAGCAGTTCGGCAAGGCCAATATCGACGCGATCCGCAACTACAAGTAAGCAATCTATCGGTAGTTGCTACACTTTTTGTAGCCGCTTACGCCCGCAAACACTGAGCTTGCGGGCGTTTTCTTTGTACTCCTCCCTGGTCTTCCGGGATACGCCATGAAACAAGCCTTCCTCAAACTTGAACGATGGACAACCGGCTTCTCCATGCTGGTGGCCTGCCTGATGCTCGTCATCGCCTCGGCACTGGGCATGTTCCAGATCGTCACGCGGTTTGTCCTCGAGCAGCCCGCCGAGTGGAGCGAGATCCTGATTCGCCTCAGCCTGATCTGGATGGTGTTCATGGGCATCCCCATGGCCTTCCGGCAAGGCGCCATGGTCAGCGTGGATGTGCTCTACCGCTGGAGCCCTCCGCGCGTGCGGCGTGTGCTGGACTGGCTGGTCTGCCTGGCCGCGCTGGCCCTGATCGCGGTCATCGTCTGGTGGGGATGGGACTACTCGCTGCGCGGCCGCGTGCAGTCCATGGCCGGCCTCGAATCCATCTCAATGTTCTGGGGCTATGTGGCCATGCCCGTGGGCGGCATGTTTTGCGTGATCGGCATCATCGGCAACCTGATCGACCCGCAACGCAATGAACTGGAGACGGCGCAATGACCGCAGTGATGATTTCAACGATGGTGCTGTGCTTTGCGCTCACCGTTTCCGTGGCCGTGTCCATCGGCCTGGCGTCCATCTTCGGCATCCAGGCCTCCAACGCCAACATGCTGATCTCCGTCAAGGAGATGTTCTCCTCGATCAACAAGTTTCCGCTGGCCGCGATCCCTTTCTTCATCCTGGCCGGCAACCTGATGGAAACCGGCGGCATCTCGCGCCGGCTGGTCGAATTCGCCAAAAGCATTGTGGGCGGCGTCCAGGGCGGCCTGCCCATGACCTGTGTGCTCACCTGCATGATTTTTGCGGCTGTGTCCGGCTCGTCCGTGGCCACCACTTTTGCCATCGGCGCCATCCTGATACCGGCGCTTATCAAGCACGGCTACCCCACCGCCTACGCCGCAGCCCTGCAGGCCACCAGTGCGGAGCTGGGCGTGATCATCCCGCCGTCCATCCCCATGATTCTTTACGGCGTGAGCGCAGAAGTCTCGATCGGTGAACTTTTCATCGCCGGCTTCGGCCCGGGCCTGCTGATCGGTTGTGCATTGATGCTGTTCGTGCACCTCTACTGCCGCTGGAAGGGCTGGGGCAAGCACGACGGCGACGGCCGCCTGAGCTTTGGCAAGGCGACCTGGCAGGCCGGCTGGGCGCTGCTGATGCCGGTGATCATCCTGGGGGGCATTTACGGCGGGATTTTCACGCCGACCGAAGCGTCTGCGGTGGCGGTGTTCTATGCGCTGGTTGTCGGCATCGTGATCTACCGCGAAATCAAGCTCGCAGACCTCTACGTCATCCTGCGCAAATCGGTCATCTCCAGCGCCGTGATCATGTTCATCATCGCCAACGCCGGGCTGTTCGCCTTTCTGATCACCCGAGCCGGCGTGCCGGATGCCATTGGCCGCTGGCTTGAGGCCGTTCTGCAGTCGCCCGCACTCTTCCTTCTGGGCGTCAACGCGGCTCTCTTCGTCATCGGTATGTTCATTGAAACCAGCGCCGCCATCATCGTGCTGGCGCCCATCCTGGCGCCGGTGGCCGTGCATTTCGGCATCGACCCGGTGCATTTCGGCCTGGTGATGGTGGTCAACCTTGCCTTGGGCATGATCACGCCGCCATTCGGCGTGAACCTGTTCGCAGCCTGTACCGTCGCCAAAATATCGCTGGACCGCATCATCCCGTACCTGCTGCCCTTCGTATTGGTCATCCTGGGTTGCCTGATGGTGGTGACTTACGTACCGCAGTTATCGCTGGGCCTGCGTGACCTGGTGTACGCCAAATAGCTTATTTTCAGACGGGGTTTCACGACTCTGTCATCTGCGGGGGCGATGCTCTAGGGCCTGTTAACGCTATTTATGCAAGATGCGTTGCGAGTCAAAAAGGCCTTGAGCAAGGCGCAAAACGCAGGCGGGGTAGACCCCGTCAAGGCTTTGCAACGCCGCGCAAGGCCTTTTTGATCGCAACCCGGAGGGAATGGGGTGAAAACGGCGCCACTCCGCGTTGCGCTCCTCACCCAGACTCCCGGTCTGGGATTCGTCGCGCGCCTTGATTGGCGCCGTTTTCACCCCATTCGCATTTGCATAAATAGCGTTAACAGGCCCCTACTTTCATGTGAGGATGAAATCCATGCAGCTCCACAAAACCGACCGTGCCCGCGCCGAGCTCAAGCCTGGCGTGAGAACGCTAGGCCAGCGCGAGCGCACCCTGCTGCTGATGGCCGACGGCAGCAAATCCGCCCAGGATTTCCGCCCGCTGTTTGACGGCGACGGCGAGGCCATTGCCCTGCGGCTTTTGCGCGAAGGCTTTCTGGAAGCGCATCCCGGGAAAACGGCAGCGCCTGCCCCGGCAGTTGCGGCCCCGCCCGCGCCAAAACCCACGCCCGCCCAGCTGAAAGACTTCCCCAGCCCGGAAACGACGCAGGCCATCCAGGTCTCGGCCGACCAGTTTGAGGGCAAGCGCTCGCTCGCCACGACCCGGATGTTCCTGTTTGACATCTGCGAGCGCATGTTCGCCCGGCGCAACCCGGAGATGGCTGAGCGCTTTCGCGAAGCGCTGCGCAACGCCAAAGACCGCGAGACCATGCTGGCCGCCTCGCGCGAGATGATCGAGGAAATCGAAAAAATCGCCGGCCACGAACGCGCCGACTCCATCAGCGAACGCATCGCCATGCTGCTGCCGCATCACCAGGCGGCCTGAGAACCTCCTTCCGTTACACTCCTCGGGGTCAGGAGAGAGTTTTCCTCAGCGAAAACCGCCGAAGGCGCACGAGCACCCTGGGGCACCCCCCTTGAGTCGCACTGAACGCTCAGGCAAAAGGACTGGCAACCGCCCTGCGGCGCACCACGCGGCACGGCGTTCCCTACTGGAGAGAGGCAGCCTTTCACAGGCAGCCCACCGAAGGAGCAAACCCGCATCGCCGGGTGAATCTCTCAGGTAAAGTGGACAGCAGGGGCAGCCCATGGATCGAGAACATGTTCTTGCCATGACCGTGTTTGCCCCCCCGGAGAATGCCTTGTCCGATTCGTCCACCCCTTCCGCCGCTTCCGCCGCCCCTGAAACCCTGCTGAAAACGCCCTTGCACGGCCTGCATGTGGAGCTCGGCGCGCGCATGGTGCCTTTTGCGGGCTATTCCATGCCGGTGCAATACCCCGCGGGCCTGATGGCGGAACACCTGCATACACGCCAGGCCGCCGGCCTCTTTGATGTGTCCCACATGGGCCAGTTGCGCCTGGTGGGCGCCGATGCGGCTGCCGCGCTGGAGTCGCTGATCCCGGTCGATGTGATCGACCTGCCCGCCGGCAAGCAGCGCTACGGCCTGCTGCTCAATGACGACGGCGGCATCATCGATGACCTGATGTTCTTCAACCGCGACTACGCCAACGGTGGCGATCTTTTTGTGATCGTCAACGGCGCCTGCAAGGTGGGCGACATCGCGCACATCCAGGCCCGAATCGGCTCGCGCTGCAAGGTCATTCCCATGCCCGAGATGGCGCTGATGGCGCTGCAGGGCCCGCAGGCCGTCACCGCCCTGCAACGGCTGGCGCCGGGCGTCGAAAAGCTGGTGTTCATGACCGGTGGGCAATTCACCGTGGCCGGCTGCGACTGCTTCATCACCCGCAGCGGCTACACCGGTGAAGACGGCTTTGAAATCTCGGTGCCGGCCACGCAGGCCGACACCCTCGCACGCGCGCTGCTCGCCGAGCCCGAAGTCAAACCCATCGGCCTGGGCGCGCGCAACTCGCTGCGGCTCGAAGCGGGCCTGTGCCTCTACGGCAACGACATCGACACCACCACCACACCGGTGGAAGCCAGCCTCAACTGGGCCATGCAAAAGATTCGCCGCACGGGCGGCGCACGCGCCGGCGGCTTCCCCGGCGCCGACAAAATTCTGGCGCAACTGGCCGACCCTGCGCTGCTCACCCGCAAACGCGTCGGCCTGGTGGCGCTGGAGCGCGTGCCGGTGCGCGACCACACCGAACTGCAAAGCACCGACGGCGCCGTGATTGGCGAAGTCACCAGCGGCCTGCTCGGCCCCACGGTCAACCAGCCGGTTGCGATGGGCTATGTCAAACCTGAATTCGCGGCCCTGGGCACGCGCGTGAACGCGATGGTGCGCGGCAAGGCTGTGCCCATGGAAGTCGCCGCCATGCCGTTTGTTCCCGCCCGCTACTACCGCGGTTAAGCATTTTTTGAGTTTTAGTTTTAGTTTTAGTTTCTGCTCACTCAACCCCTGGAGAACCTCATGACCGTCAAATACACCGAAGACCACGAATGGCTCAAGATTGAAGGCAACATCGCCACCGTCGGCATCACGGTGCACGCGCAGGACGCGCTGGGCGATGTGGTGTTTGTGGACCTGCCCGCAGTGGGCGCCACCTTCGCCCAGAAAGAAACCGCCGGCGTGGTGGAGTCCGTGAAGGCCGCCGCCGACGTGTACATGCCCGTCAGCGGCGAAGTCACCGAAATCAACGAAGCCCTGAAAAACGACCCCTCGCTGGCCAACAGCGACCCGATGGGCGCCGGCTGGTTCTTCAAGATCAAGCTGTCTGAACCTTCGCAGCTGGACGCGCTGATGGACGAGACACGCTACACCGCCTTCGCTGCCTGAAGATATGGCCCCCACGCTTTTCACTTCGTGTAATACGCTGCCCCCCGAGGGGGCTGTGCTTGCTTGGGGCGGCCCGGCGCTGCGCACGTCGGCTAGCGAATGTTTACCCTCCCGTTTCTAGGACCCGATATGTTGATGCAATCCGCCAAGCCGCTGGGCGATCTTGAAAACCCTTCCGAATTCATTGCCCGCCACATCGGCATTGACGAAGCCGACGAAATCCACATGCTCAGCATCGTGGGCTCGGCCTCGCGCCGCGCGCTGGTCGAAGGCATCGTGCCGCGCTCGATTGCACGCAGCACGGCCATGGCCATTCCCGCGCCTGTCACCGAAGCCGCCGCACTCAAGCAGCTCAAGGCCATTGCGGCCAAGAACCAGGTGTTCAAGAACTTCATCGGCCAGGGCTATTACGGCACCTACACGCCGGGCGTGATCCTGCGCAACATCCTCGAGAACCCCGCCTGGTACACCGCTTACACGCCTTACCAGGCCGAGATTTCGCAAGGCCGCATGGAAGCGCTGATCAACTTCCAGACCATGGTGTGCGACCTGACGGGCATGCCGATCGCCAACGCCTCCATGCTCGACGAAGCCACCGCCGCCGCCGAAGCCATGACGCTGGCCAAGCGCAGCGTAAAAAGCAAGAGCAATGTCTTTATCGTGGCGGGTGATTGCCATCCGCAGACGATTGAAGTGATCCAGACGCGCGCCAGGCCGCTGGGCATCGAGGTGAAAGTCAGCACCGCATCCGTCACGGTGCCGCAGCTGATGGCCGAAGGCAATTACTTCGGCGTGCTGGCGCAATATCCCGCCACCACCGGCAGCATCCATGACCTGCGCCCGCTGGCCGGCCAGGCGCATGTCGACGGCGCGGCCCTGTGCGTGGCGGCCGACCTGCTGGCCCTCACGCTGCTAACGCCACCCGGCGAATGGGACGCCGACATTGTGCTGGGCAACACCCAACGCTTCGGCATGCCCATGGGCAACGGCGGCCCGCATGCGGCTTACCTTGCCTGCCGCGACGAATTCAAGCGCTCGCTGCCCGGCCGCCTGGTCGGCGTCACCGTCGACAGCCACGGCAACCCAACCTACCGCCTTGCACTGCAAACCCGCGAGCAGCACATCCGCCGCGAAAAGGCCACCTCCAACATCTGCACCGCACAGGTGCTGCCGGCCGTGATCGCCAGCATGTACGCCGTCTACCACGGCCCGCAAGGCCTCAAGCGCATCGCCGAGCGCGTGGCCGCCTACACCGCCATCTTTGTGCGCGGCCTGCAGGAGCTGGGCTATGAAATCACCAACACCGGCGCCTTTGACTCCGTGACGGTGAAAACCGGCGATGCTACCAATTTGATAGCAGAACGTGCACGTTCCGCGGGGGCCAACCTGCGATTTCGCTTGAAAAATCACCTGGGCGTGTCGCTCGACGAAACCACCAGCCGCAAGGACATCGAGCTGCTCTGGTCCTTCTTTGCCAAGCCCGGCCAGACCGTGCCCGTGGTCAGCGCCTTTGAAAAAGGCGTCGAGTCGCTGATCCCCGCCGACCTGCGCCGCACCACCGCCTTCCTGACGCACCCGGTGTTCAACACCCACCACTCCGAAACAGGCATGCTGCGCTACATCCGCATGCTGAGCGACAAGGATTTGGCGCTGGACCGCAGCATGATCCCGCTGGGCAGCTGCACCATGAAGCTCAACGCGACCAGCGAGATGGTTCCCATCACCTGGCCGGAGTTCGCCAACATCCACCCGTTTGCACCCGCCGAGCAACTGCAGGGCTACGCCGAACTCGACAAGCAGCTGCGCGACTGGCTGTGCCAGGCCACCGGCTATGCCGGTATCAGCCTGCAGCCCAATGCCGGTTCGCAAGGCGAATATGCCGGCCTGCTGGTCATCAAGGCTTTTCATGAAGCCAAGGGCCAGGGCCACCGCAACATCTGCCTGATTCCCTCCTCGGCTCACGGTACCAACCCTGCCAGCGCCCAGATGGTGGGCATGACCGTCGTCGTGACCGCCTGCGACGCGCAGGGCAATGTCGACATGGCCGACCTCAAGGCCAAGTGCGAGCAGCACAGCGCCAACCTGGCCTGCGTGATGATCACCTACCCCAGTACGCACGGTGTGTTTGAAACGCAGGTCAAAGAACTCTGCGCGATGGTGCACAGCCACGGCGGCCGCGTGTATGTCGACGGCGCCAACATGAACGCGCTGGTCGGCGTGGCGGCGCCGGGCGAGTTCGGCGGCGACGTGAGCCACCTGAACCTGCACAAGACCTTCTGCATCCCGCACGGCGGCGGCGGCCCGGGCGTCGGCCCGGTCTGCGTCGTGGCCGACCTGGTGCCCTACCTGCCCGGCCATGCCACGGCGGGCATCCCCGTCAACGGTGTGGGCGCAGTGTCAGCAGCACCGCTGGGCAATGCGGCTGTGCTGCCCATCAGCTGGATGTACTGCCGCATGATGGGCCCGGAAGGCCTCACGCAAGCGACCGAAGTCGCCATCCTGAGCGCCAACTACATCAGCTCGCGCCTGAAAGACCACTTCCCGACGCTCTACGCCAGCGAGAACGGCCATGTCGCGCACGAGTGCATTCTGGATTTGCGCCCGCTGAAAGAAACCAGCGGCGTCACCGCCGAAGACGTGGCCAAGCGCCTGATGGACTACGGCTTTCACGCACCGACCTTGAGCTTCCCGGTGCCCGGCACCTTGATGGTCGAGCCGACCGAAAGCGAAACCCTGGCCGAGCTGGACCGTTTCATCGACGCGATGATCGCCATCCGCGAAGAGATCCGCAAAGTCGAAGCGGGCCAATGGCCGCAAGACAACAACCCGCTCAAGCATGCGCCGCACACCGCGGCCAGCCTGATGGGCGCCGACTGGGACCGCCCCTACCCGCGCGAGACCGGCGCGTTCCCGCTGGCGTCGCTCAAGCAGGTCAAGTACTGGCCGCCGGTGGGCCGCGTCGACAACGTCTACGGCGACCGCAACCTGTTCTGCAGCTGCGTGCCAGTAGCCGACTACGCCTGATTTGGACACGCAGCTCATCCTGATCGTCGCGGGCGCAGCGGCGGCCGGGTTTGTGCAGGGCCTGTCGGGCTTTGGCTTCAGCCTGGTCGCCATGTCGTTCTGGGCCTGGTCCATCGACCCGAAGCTGGCCGCTGTCATGGCGGTGTTCGGTGGGCTGACGGGCCAGCTCATGGCGGCCTTCACGGGCAGCCGCATCACCGACTGGAAGCGCCTGCTGCCCTTTCTGGCCGGCGGGCTGCTGGGGCTGCCGCTGGGTTTGCTGTTGCTGCCGCGGCTTGATGTCCAGCTGTTCAAGCTGTTTCTCGGCATGCTGCTGGCTGTGTGGTGCCCTGCCATGCTTTTTTCAGGCAAGCTTCCCCGCATCCACCACGGGGGCCGCGTGGCCGACGGCGCCATCGGCGTTGCCGGCGGGTTCATGGGGGCCTTGGGTGGTTTCAGCGGCGTCATTCCGACGCTGTGGTGCACCTTGCGAGGCTACGAAAAGGGCGCCCAGCGCGCCGTCATCCAGAACTTCAACCTGGCGGTGCTGACCGTCACCATGGCCAGCTACGTCGCCGCCGGCCTGGTCACCCGCGAGACGCTGCCCATGCTGGCCATCGTGGCGCCTGCTGCGCTCATCTGCGCCTGGTTGGGCGGACGGGTTTACACGGGCATCAGCGACCTGGCTTTTCGCAGGCTGGTGCTGAGCCTGCTGACCTGCTCCGGTGTTGCCATGCTGGTGTCGTCGGTGCCGGTGCTGCTCAAGCGCCTGGGTTGAGCAGCAACCGCTTTTCCATCATTGCTTCAGCACAAAGCCCGCGAGTGCCTTCAACTCCTGCGGGCTCAGATTGCCAAACGGCGGCATGACGACAGGCCCCCACTTGCCCGACCCACCGGCTTTGATGCTGGTCTCCAGTTTGGCCAGCGCCTGCGGGTCGTTTTTGTATTTGACCGCCACGTCGTGATACGCCGGCCCCACAATCTTTTGTGAGACGGCATGGCAGCCGAGGCAGGCATTGGCCTTGAGCACGGCCTGCACGTCCACCTCGGCAGCGGGTGCGCCGGGAGCGGCAGGCGCCGGCTTGGCAGCCACCACGGGCCCGAGCGTGGGCTTCGCGCCGCCATAGGTCACCGCCAGGTATTCGCCGATCTGCGCCACGTCGCTGTCGCTCAGCGGTGCCGCGTAAGCGTGCTCCATCTTGCGCACCTCGGCCGTCCACTGCGTTGCCGTCATGGCCGGTGGTTGCTGGCTGATGTAGTCGGCCGAATGGCAGATGCCGCACTTTTGCATCGCGATCTGGTAGCCGGCCAGTTTGGACGGCTTGAGTTTGGCGTTCTCCAGCGGCAAGGTCACGGTCTGCACGGCTTGCGCCCATGCAGTGCTGCAGCCCAGGGCCAAAACAGCTGCGGACAGGACACGCGCGGCATTTAAATTGAGGAGGTTCATGGCGATCCCTTAGACCGCTACAAGGCGAGTGGTTTCAATGACATTGCGCGCATAGCCGCCCGGGTTCCAGGTCGCCGTGGCAGGTTGCACATCGCCCTGCATGTTGGTGGCCCGCACCATCAGCTTGAACTCGCCCTTGCGTTGCGGCGTCATGTCAAAGCGCCATTCGCGGAACGAGAAACGCCCAAGGTCCTTGCCCAGCACAGCCTCGCGCCACTGCTGCCCGTCTTCCGACACCTCGACCTTGCGGATGCCGCTGCCGCCGTCAAAGGCAATGCCTTTGAGCTGCGCGGGCTTGCCCACCGGCAGGCGCGCCCCGCCCGCCACGCTGGTGATGAAAGAGCGCACCGGCAGCGTCGTGAGCGGCCGCGTCGCCGTGGGCGCGGTGCCGGCCGGCACGCAGTGGCAATCGTTGTCGGGCACGCGGTAAGCCGTCGACATGAAGAAGCCCTCAAAGTTGTGGTCCATCACGACGATTTCGCTCAAATGCTTGACCCAGTAGGTGCCGAAGTAGCCCGGCACGATGAGTTTGATCGGGTAGCCGTTCAGGAAAGGGATGTCCGCGCCATTCATCGACCAGGCCACGATGGGCTCGGCGCTCAGCGCCAGGTCGATGTTCAGGGCCTTGATGAAATCCGGCGTCTGGGGCAGCACAGGCGTGTCCAGCCCGTTCAATGCGACCTGTTTGGCGCCGGGCAGCACGCCGGCTTTTTCCAGCACGGCCCGCAGCGGCACGCCCACCCACCGCGCATTGCCCATGGAGCCGTTGCCCAGCTGCGCGCCAAAGACACGCGGCTCAAAAAACCCGCGGCTGTTGCCCGAGCACTGGTTGACCGCCACCACTTCGACCGGCGCGGCCAGCGCCTTCAGTTCCGCGAGTGAAAGCGACAGCGATTGTTTGACGTGGCCGCCGACCCGCAGGCGGTAAGTGCTGGCATCGATGCGCTTGGGGATATTGGCCAGGTGGTAACGCACAAAGAAGGCGTTGTTGGGTGTGATCGCGCCTTCGCTGAATGCGCTGAACGGCGTTTCAAGGTGCGGCGGCCTTGTGGTGACCCGCAGCAGCGGGCGTTTGCCCGGGTAGGTGACCAGCTCACGCTCGCCGTTGCCGAAGGGCAGCGTTTCACGCCCCCTGGCGAACCCCTCCAGCGGAAGGCCGCCGAGCGCCGCGGCCCCGAAGCCGGCACGCTGTAAAAACTGTCTCCTGCGGGCATCGTGGTCATCGCGATGGTTCATGGGGCGTCCTCTTTTTTTGGGATGAATGGTTGCCGCAGGCTTGGCGATACACGGCCATCCCATGATAGGGGCAGCAGCCCGCCGGGCGCGGGAGGATAATCCCGCATCGCCCCGCGCAGGCCTGAAAGCCCGGCGGAAATCACCTCCCGCACCTGAAAGCCCTCACCCCATGAAAATCCTGATCGCCACCCTGGCCTGCTTCGCCTTCTCCACCGCCGCCCTGGCCGCAGCCCCGGCCGAAACCCTGCCCAGCGGCGTCAAGGTCGTGCACACCAAAGACGGCACCGGCCCGCAGCCCAAAGCCAGCGACACCGTGAAGGTGCACTACCGCGGCACGCTGGCCGACGGCAAGGAATTTGACAGCTCCTACAAACGCGGCGAACCCGCTACCTTTCCGCTGAACCGTGTGGTGCCCTGCTGGACGGAAGGCATGCAAAAGATCAAGGTCGGCGGCAAAGCCACGCTGACCTGCCCGCCCGCCACGGCCTATGGCGAGCGCGGCGCCGGCAATGCCGTGCCGCCCAATGCAACCCTCACGTTTGAGATCGAGCTGCTGGCGATCCAGTAAACAAACAGCCAGAAACTAAAGGCCGGCGTCCAGCGCTGCAAGAAGCGCTTCATCAAACGCGCCGGCCCGCTCAAACTGCACCCAGTGGCCGGCGTCTTCAATCAGCGCCAGGCCCCTGAAATGCGGTGCCTTCTCCAACGCCGCCTGCAGCAAGTCGAGTTTGTCGCGGTACAGTGCATCTTCACGGCCATACACCGCATACACCGGGCATTTCAAGCGCGCCAGTGCCTTTGCCAGCGCATCGGTGCGCGCCAGGCTGCGGCCTTTCATGCGGTCGCGCAGCACATTGGCAATGTGAAGGCGCAGCGCAAGTTCGGTAATGGATTCCTCGTGGTGGAGCATCAGGGCCGCCAGGTTATGTCGGTGGATGGCGTCACGCTCAGCCGGATCGGTGAGATGCCGCCAGGCGCGCAGCCGTATCGCCTTTTCAAGGGCCACACCCAGGCCGGGAGCGCCCACCAGCACCACACGCGCAGCCCGGGCCGCAAAGCGTTCAGCGATAAAGCCGGCCACCATGCCGCCGAATGAAAACCCCACCAGGTCGCAGGCGGCGGCGCCCACCAGCATGTTCAAGCCCTCCTCCATAGGTTCGGGCAGCGCATCGGCATCGCTGCCGCCCGCCGGCACGGCCGAGTCCCCAAAACCCGGAAGATCCGGCACCAGCACCCAGCGGCCCGAATCCACCAAGGCAGGGATGTTGCGCAGCCAGTGCATCCAGCTTCCGCTGCCGCCATGCAAAAGCACCAGGGGCGCGAGTTCGGGCCGGCGTGTCGCTTGCCCCCAGGTGTGCCAGACCATAGCCCCGCTGCCGCAGGGGGTTTCAATGCGGCTGGCGGTACGCAAGAGGGACTGCGCCTCAAAAGGCAGTGCGGGAACGAACGGATCTGTCATGGAGGATTTATACCCTGCCACCCGTGCGGCCATCGTGAAGCTCCTAAACTGGCCTGCCGCCCCTTGCTACAAGGCGCGCACCTCTCACAACACACCCCCATGATTCCCTTTTCAGTTCTCGATCTGTCGCCCATCGTCAAGGGCGCCACCGCCGCCGACGCCTTTCGCAACACGCTGGCGCTGGCCCAGCATGCGGAGCGGCTGGGCTTCAAGCGCTTCTGGCTGGCCGAGCACCACAACAACCCCGGCATTGCCAGCGCAGCCACCGCGGTGGTGATAGGCCATGTAGCCGGCGGCACGAAGACGATCCGGGTGGGCTCGGGCGGCGTGATGCTGCCCAACCATTCGCCGCTGGTGATTGCCGAGCAGTTCGGCACGCTCGCCTCGCTCTACCCCGGCCGCATCGACCTGGGCCTGGGCCGCGCACCCGGCACCGACCAGCCGACCGCCCGCGCACTGCGGCGCGACCACCAGAACAATGCCGACACCTTTCCGCAGGACGTGCAGGAGCTGCAGCACTACTTCGGCGATGTCGAGCCCGGCCAGAGAATCCGCGCCGTGCCGGGTGCGGGCCTGAAGGTGCCGCTGTGGATACTGGGCTCCAGCCTCTTCGGCGCGCAACTGGCCGCCGCGCTGGGCCTGCCCTTTGCCTTTGCCTCGCATTTCGCACCCGACATGCTGATGCAGGCGCTGGAGATTTACCGCGACCGTTTTGAGCCGTCGGCGCAACTCGACAAGCCTTATGCCATGGTGGCGGCCAATGTGGTCGCCGCCGACACCGATGAAGCGGCCCGCTACCAGCAAACTTCTGTCCAGCAGGCCATGACCAACCTGTTGCGCGGAACACCCGGCCCGATGCCCCCGCCGATTGACGACATCGAAAGCTACTGGTCGCCCGCCGAGAAAGCCGGGGCACAGCGCATGTTGCGCTATGCCCTTGCCGGCTCAGCCGCGACGCTGCGGGAAGGGCTGCGGGATTTCATTGCCCAGACGCAGGCGGACGAGTTGATCGTGACCACGCACATCTATGACCCCGAGATCGCCAGACGCTCACTCGAGATCGTTGCGCAGGTGCGAGACACGCTGTAGGAACTCTCGCCTGCCGCGGTGCCAGCCTCAGCAAGTGCTATTGTTTTTATAGCTACTTGCCCACGTGTTCATTGGGCTGGAGCCCTAAAACACCATTGATCACGATCCATGGCCCGGACCGGCCGGTCGCACGGATTGGCTGGCAAGCGCCCATTTGGCACAGATCATGCTGCGCCTGAAGTACCCGTCCGCGGGCACTATTCCAGTCTCCGATATGGCCCCATTCCCCGCCCCCGAACGCCACACCCTCTTTGATGATGCCCAAGGCATCTTCACGGGTACGTTGTTTGTGTCGCTGGCGATGGTGATCTTCAACCAGGCGGGGCTCTTGACGGGCGGTACGGCCGGCGTGGCCTTTGTGCTGCACTACGCCACCGGCGTGAGTTTCGGCAAGCTGTTCTTTCTGGTCAACCTGCCCTTTTACTGGTTCTCATGGACCCGCATGGGGCGCGAATTCACCATCAAGACATTTCTGTCAATTGCATTGCTGTCGCTGCTGGCGGACTGGTCACCCAGGGTGTTTGACATCGCGGACATTCATCCGCTGTATGCCGCACTGGTGGGCGGCCTGCTGCTGGGAACCGGCTGCCTCTTCCTGGCCCGGCACCGGGCCAGTCTTGGCGGCGCCACCATCGTAACGCTCTACCTGCAGGAAAAGCACGGCTTGCGCGCCGGCAAGGTGCAGATGGGCATTGACTCCATCGTGGTGCTGCTCGCTTTGTTGGTGGTGCCGCCTGAGCGCGTCGCTTATTCCGTGATGGCCGCCGTGCTGATGAGCCTGTTCCTTTGGGTCAATCACAAGCCCGGCCGCTATACGGTGACCTGAACGGCACAAAGCCCCGGCGGCTGGCCGGCTCCACGCTGGCTCAATCGCCTCCGCCTACCTTGCCCCGTGAAGACTTGATTTCCGATCGCTGGCTTTTGCCTACCAGGCGGCGCTGTTTGGAGCCATAGGTGGGCTTGGTCGCCCGCCGCGCCTTGGGCGGGGTAGAGACACCGTCCACCACTTCCTGCAAACGCGCCAGCGCATCGCTGCGGTTCATCTCCTGCGTGCGGTACTGCTGCGCCTTCAGCACCAGCACGCCCTCTTGAGTGATGCGGCTGTCGGACAGGCACAGCAGGCGTTCCTTGATGGCCTCGGGCAGTGAAGAGGCGTGGATGTCAAAGCGCAGGTGCACCGCGCTGGACACCTTGTTGACGTTCTGCCCACCCGCCCCCTGCGCACGGATGGCGCTGAACTCGACCTCGCGTTCGTCAACCGGGAATTTCGGTGGCGCGGCCATGGTCAGCGCCTAAATGGTTCAGCCAGCCAGTTCTGCCAGGCCTGCGATGGCGAGCGCGTAGCCCTTCACACCAAAGCCCGCCATCACCGCCTTGGCCGCCGGTGAAATATAGGAGTGGTGGCGAAAGGCTTCACGTGCATGCACATTGCTGATGTGCAGCTCGATCAGCGTCACGCCCGCGCCTTTGATGGCGTCATGCAGCGCCACGCTGGTGTGGGTGTAGGCGCCGGCATTCAGCACCACACCGGCCAGCGTGCCGGCGGCCTGCGCGCGGCCGGCTTCATGGATGGCGTCGATCAGCGCGCCTTCATGGTTGCTCTGGCGAAAGTCCAGCTTGAAGCCGTGGGCCGCGCAGGCCTTGACGCACAGGGCCTCGACGTCGGCCAAAGTCTGCGAGCCGTACACGGCGGGTTCGCGCGTGCCCAGCAGGTTGAGGTTGGGACCGTTGAGGACCAGGGCTGTTTTCATGAAGCGGCTCTTTCGATGTGTTCAGGTTGGCTGATTCTTGTGGCGAGGTCTTGCAGGGCGACCACCTGGCCGGTGGCAATCGAGCGCCGCACGGCTTCGACGGCGCACAGGCTCTGCAGGGCATCCGTGACGGTGATTATCGGTGCTGCCTTGCCGTCTATCAAATCGCAGAAATGGTCCAGCTGTGCTGCCAGCGGGTCCACGGCTTCCAGCGTGAGGTTTTGCTCCGTGAAGGGCGTGTTCCAGCCCGGCTCGCCGCCGCCTTCGGGGCCATGCGTCCAGCTGTGCAAGGTAGGCACCGCCATGGAGCCTTTTGTGCCCGCAATGAAGTAGCAGTCTTGTGACGGGTAACGCGCGTAAGCCGTGTTCTCGCCCGAGGTCTGCTCCCAGCTGCGCGGCGACGCCACGGTGTCTGACAGCGTGAAGGTACCCAGCGCGCCGCTGGCGAACTTCAGCGTCATCACCGCCGTGTCTTCCACCGCCAGCTGCCGCACGGCGTGGGATGCCACGGCGTAGACCGATTCCAGCTCACCGCACAGGTAACGCAGGTTGTCCATCTCGTGGATCAGGTTGATCAGGATGGGGCCGCCGCCCGGCTGCTTGCGCCAGAGGCCTTGCTCAAAGTAGCTGTCGGGCTTGTAGAACTGCGCGCTTCCCGTCACCGTGACCACACGGCCCAGCAGGCCCGACCGTATGGCGCGCCGCGCCGCCTGGAGCGTGCTGCTGTAGCGCCGGTGGTGGCCCACCAGCATGGGCGTTGGATTTTGGGCCAGCGCCCCGGCCAGCTGCAAACCGGCCTCCAGTGAATCGGCCACGGGCTTTTCAATCAGGGCCGGTACGTGGTGCTGCGCGCACACCAGCGCGCCAGGCACATGCAAGTGGTTGGGCGTGGCGAGGATCACGCCGTCCGGCCGGGCCGCATTCTGCACAGCAAACAGCGTCTCCAGGCTGTCGAAGTGCGGCACACCCAAACCGGCAGCCAACTCTTTTGACGCAGGCTGTGGGTCCACCACGGCACACAACCGGGTGCGTGGGCTCGCCTGGATCAGCTCGATATGCCGCCGGCCAATGACGCCGGCGCCCGCCACGGCGATGCGCAGCGTGGCATGGCCGGGCGAAGACATGTCAGCGCACGCTTTCGAAAAAGCCCACCAGCAAGTCCGCAAAGGCGGCGGGCTGCTCAACTGCGCTCAGGTGCGCGGCGGGCAAGGTGCGCAACTGGGCGCCTTTGATGCTCCTGGCAATCGCCCCCGACATCGCGACGGGCGTGGCCTCGTCGCGCGTCCCGCCAATCACCAGGGCCGGGCATTGAATGCTCCCGTTGCTGGCACGAAAGTCGATATTGGCAACCGCTTCGCAGCTGGCGGCATAAGCCTTGGCATCGGTCTTCTCCAGCTGCAGGCGCAATGCCGCCACGCGCTGCTGGCCGCCACCCGCTTCGTCGGCCCGAAATTCAGGCGTGAACCAGCGCTGCATCGCGCCGTCGGCAATCGCCGCCACGCCCTGCTCCAGCACGGTCTTCACGCGCGCCGCCCACATGGCACGCGCCGCATCGTCGTAGTGCATGGCCGCGTTGGCGATGGTGATGCTTTTGAGCAGCTGCGGGTGCCGCACAGCCAGCGCCTGCGCGGTCATACCGCCCATGCTGAGGCCCACAAAATGCACCGGGCGATTGCTGTGCGCCTTGATCAAACCAGCCACATCGTCAGCCAGCAAGTCGATGGTGTACGGACCAGGTACGGCTTCCGATTGCCCATGGCCCCGGTGGTCATGGCGCAGCACGGTGTAGCGGCTCTTGAGCGCGGCGGCCACGCCGTCCCACATGCTGGTGTCGCAGCCCAACGCATGGCTGAGGACGACCACCGGCCCCCGGCCTTCCTGGGTCCAATGCAGATGCGGCTTTGTCATGCCGTTCATGCCTGCTTCTCCGCAGCGGGCAGCAAGCCCTTTTCACGCAGGATGTCACCGGCCACCGCAAACGCATGGTTGGCCGCCGGCACGCCGCAATAAATCGCGGCCTGCAAAATCACTTCCTTGATGTCGTCGGGCGTGAGGCGCGACTCGGGCGGGCCGTCGAGTGCCGCGCGCACATGCATGGCAAATTCTTCATAAGCCTTCAGCGCGATCATGGTCGACAGCACCATCAGCCGGCGCGTCTTGTCGCCCAGCGCGGGGCGGCCCCAGACTTCGTTCCACGCATAGCGCGTGATCAGGTCCTGGAACTCGCCATTGAAGCTGTTGCTTTTGGCAATCGATTTGTCGACCCACGCATCGCCCAGCACGCGGCGGCGGTTGGTCATCCCCTTGTCGTGGTCACTCATGCGTTTACCTTTGTGCGTTGATCGGTTGTTCTGGCGGGTGCAAGGAGAAGCTCCAGCGCGTCAGCCTGTGCATGCGCCAGGCCGGCGGCCTGCTTCGCCAGCTCTGGCGCAAACCATTCGTCGGCTGCGTCTGCCGGCAGCTCGGCACGCAGCGTGTCGAGATTGGCACGCATGCGCTGCGTGTCGACCTGCAGGCCCGGCAAGGCCTGCGCCATCGCGCGCACCGAGCCGTGCGCCGACATCAGCAGCCCCGGCCACTCGGCCAGCTCGGCCTGCCAGTTGCCCAGTGCGCGTTCGTGTTCTTGCGGCATGGTGGCCAGCAAGGCGGCCACGCGCTGCGGTACGCGTGCGCTGGCGGCCAGCGCAACCATGCAGGCCACAGGGTTGCGCTTGTGCGGCATGGCCGACGAGCCGCCGCGCCCGGGCTCGGTCGGCTCGGCCAATTCGCCAACTTCGTACTGGCCCATCAGCGAAATGTCTTTGGCGATCTTGCCCAGGCTGCCCACCAGCAGGCCCAGCTCGCAACCCAACGCCACCCACTCGTCGCGCTGCGTATGCCACGGAAAGGCCGCAGCCTTGAGCTTCAGGTCGGCCGCCATCAGCGCCGTGATCTGCGGGCCCTTGCCCTTCATTTGCGCGAGCGTGCCGACGGCCCCGCCCAGCTGCACGCTGAGTGCGTTGTCGCCCGCGGCCTGCAGGCGCTGCAGGCTGCGCGCCAGCGGCGCGGCCCAGCCGGCGCACTTGAAGCCGAAGCTGGTGACCGAAGCCGGTTGCATCAGGGTGCGGGCCAGCACCGGGTCGGCGGCATGGCGCCGGGCCAGCGCCAGCAGCGCCGTCACGGCCTTGCGGATATCCGCTTCGATCAGGTTCATCGCATTGCGCGAGACCAAAGCCAGCGCGGTGTCGATCACGTCCTGCGAGGTCGAGCCGAAATGCACATAAGCCGCGGCCTCCTTGTTAAAGAGCCCCACGGTTTCCTTCAGCGCCTTGACGAGCGGAATCGCAATGCTGCCGGCGCGCCCGCTCTCGCGCACGATCTTGGCCACGTCAAACAGCTCGACCTTGCAGGTGCCAACGATGGACTGTGCCGCAGCCTCCGGGATCAGGCCGGCACTGGCCTGCGCGCGCGCCAGCGAGGCCTCAAAGCGCAGCATGGCGTCAATGAAATTGCGCTCGCTGAACGCTTCCAGGATTTCAGACGACGATAAAAAACCTTCAAAAATACTGCTCATTCGATTCCACTCTCAAAATAATTCATGCCTGCAGGCAGAAGGCCTTATCGTTTCAACCTCATCTGGTTGGGTAAGGGCACGGAGCGGCGCAGAACGTCCTCTCCCAGCCACAAGGCCGAGCGCCACGCCCGCTCCGCCACCGCCGGCAGCGGCATCTGCTGGTAGTCGTCGTTAAACACCTCAAAGCTGTAGTCGCCCCGGTAACCCAGGCCGTGCAAACGCGTCACCAGCGTGGCGAGCGCTTCGCTGTGCACGCCCTCCCCTGGAAACACACGGAAGTGCCGGGCCGTCGCAATGCGCTCTTCCACCGACTTGATCTCGGTCCACATGAAGTCGGCCAGCTGCACCAGGAAAATCCTGTCCGGATCCAGGATGTCCAGTTCGTCCAGCGAGGTGCCGGTGGCAAACATGTGGTACGAGTCAAAGCCCAGCCCGAGGTTGGGCATGTCAGCCTGGCAGATGATGTCCCAGGCCTGCGGAAACTCATTGATCACGCGGCCCCATGACAAAGCCTCGTAAGCAATCTTGATGTTCATCGGAATCGCCAGCATGGCCAGCTTGCGCAGGTCCTTCACCAGCGCGGCTGTTTCATCGGTAGCGTGCACCGAGGTCGACGAGCAGACCAGCAGCAGCCGGCAATCCAGCGCATGGCACATGTCCAGCATGGACTTGGCGATGTCCATCTTGTACTCATGCAAATGGCCCGAGAGGCCTTCAAAGTCCCGCAGCACCTGAAAGCCCGTGACGCGCAAACCGCTGGCGCGTACCGCCGCCACCGCCGCCTCCATGCCGTCGGGGTGGCCCACGATGTCTTTGGCCGCCAGCATGATCTGCGAGAAGCCGGCGCTGCGCACGGCCTTGAGCTTGGCCTCCAACGGCCCGGCCAGCGAGATGGTGTCCATCCCGAAGTCGTCGATGTTTCCGCTGTAGTGGCTCATGGTATTGCCGCCGATTCAGCGTTCGTTGTGCACGAGCTCAAAGCTCACGCTGCCCATCCAGGTGCGCGTGAGCGCGCCGCGGTCTTCGGTGTGCACACCGCGTGACTCGACAAATTCCACACCGCGCTTGCTCAGTTCAGCCACCGAGGCCAGCACATCCGGGCTGCCCAGGCCGACGCGTTGCAGGGCCTCATCGCCCTCCACATCCAGCACGCTGGCTTCGGGCTCGATCAGCTGCAGGTAAAAGCGCGACGACGCCGGGCACGGGCTGCGCAGGATGCGGCCCTTGGGCAGGATGCCGAAGCGCTGGTCGTCGGGCAGATCGGTAAAACCAAACAGCTCGCGGTAGAACTCGGCCCAGTCTTCGGTGCGGTCATTGCCGATGTACTGCACCACGCCGAAGAAATGCAGTCCGGCCACCGCAGGCGGGCGCGGCTCTACCGTCGGAATCGGCACAAAGTCCACGTCGTAGATGGAAAAGGTCTCGTAGCGGTCGACAAAGTAGATGCGGCTTTTGCCCACACCGTGGATGGCCGGGATGTTGAGCTCCATCACCTCCACGCGCGAGGGCACGGCCCAGGCGCCGCGGTCGAGCGCGCGGCGGTAGGCCTCGGCCGCATCGCGCACACGCAGCGCAATCGCGGCGATGGCGGGCTTGTCGGTGGGCGCCGCGCCGTCGGGCATGGCCGGGATGTGGGCGTTGACGATAACATTCATGCCGCCCTGGCGGTACAGCATGACCTCGCGTGAGCGATGTCGCGCCACCGGCCTGAAACCCATCATCTCCAGCACCTGGCCCAGGGCCTGCGGCTTGGCGGTGGTGTATTCGATGAACTCGATGCCGTCCAGCCCCAGCGGGTTGGCGACTTCCGGGATCGCTTCGCGGTCGGCGGCTAGGGCTTGCGTGGCAGTGCTCATGATGTTCTCCGGTTCAGGGGGCCTGTACGGCAGCGCCCGGCACATGGCCGCCGCCCAGAAAGAGGCGCTCAATGTTCGGATCGGCCAGCAACTGCGCAGCCGGCTTGTGCAGCACCAGCTGGCCGGATTCGAGTGCGATGGCGTCGTCTGAAATCTTCAGCGCGCTCTTCACGTTCTGCTCGACCATCAGCACAGTCGTGCCCTGGGCCGCCAGCCTTTGCAGCAGCTTGAACACGTCCTGCACCACCATGGGCGACAGGCCGATGGAAGGCTCGTCGATCAGCAGCACCTTGGGACGCAGCAGCAGCGCACGGCCGATTTCGAGCTGCTTCTGCTCGCCGCCCGACAGCGCCGAGGCCTGTGAATGCAAACGTTCCTTCACGCGCGGGAAAAACTCCAGCACTTCGGGAATGCGCTCATGCGTGGTTTTGGTGCCCAGCGTGATGCCGCCCAGCTCCAGGTTCTGGAACACGGTGAGTTGCCCGAACAGGTTGCGGCCTTGCGGCACAAAGGCAATACCTTTGGCCAGCAGCTCTTTTTGAGTGGATCCGGAGATGTCCACGCCGTCGAGCAGGATGCGGCCCTGGCGCGGCTTGAGCAGGCCGAACAGGGTTTTGAGCACTGTGGATTTGCCCGCACCGTTGGGGCCCAGCAGCAAGGTGATGGAGCCGCGCCTGACCTTGAAGGACAGGTTATTCAGGATCATGAAGTCCTTGTAGCCCGCCACCACGTCGTCGAATTCAATGCAGATGTCGTTGCTCATGTCAGTTCCCGAGGTAAGCGCCGAGCACTTCTTTATTGGCTCTGATCTCGGCCGGCGTTCCAATCGCCATCACCCGCCCCTCCACCATCACCATGATCCGGTGGCACAGGTCCATCACAAAATCCATGTTGTGCTCTATCACCACAAAAGAACTCTTGCGGCCGAACTTCGGGTTCTGGTTGAGCTCCTTGAGCAGCGACGAGATACCGCCCACCAGGCTGGGGTTCACACCGGCGCAGGGCTCGTCGAGCAGCACCAGGTCGGGCTCGGCCATAAAGGCCATGGCGATGTCGACCAGCTTTTGCTGGCCGTAGCTCAGCGTGCCGGCGGGCTTGTCGGCCACATGGCGGATACGGAACTGGTCGATCAGGGCGTCGGCCTTGCCGCCCAGGCCCGAATCGCCGGGCGCAAACATGCGGCTGAACATGCTGCCCTTGTGCTCCTGCGCGGCGACGATGAGGTTGTCGCGCACCGTCATCTTGCCGAAGACCTGCAGCGTCTGGAAGGTGCGGCCCACACCGCGGCGGCTGAGTTCCAGCGGCGAGAGGCCGGTGATGTTTTTGCCGTTGAGTTCAATCGAGCCTTCGTTGGGCGTGATCTGCCCCAGCACGCTGTTGAACATGGTGGTCTTGCCCGAGCCGTTGGGGCCGATGACGCCGAAGATTTCGCCCGGCATGACCTCAAACGACACACCCGCCACCGCCTGGATGGCGCCGTAGGCTTTTTTCAGGCCCGTGACTTTCAGCAGTGCGCCGCTCATGATGAGGCCCCCACTTTGCTGGTCGCCGCAGCGCGCGCGGCCGACGCGGCACGCGCCGCGCGGCGGTCGCGTATCCGGTCAGGAATGCTGAGCAAGCCATCGGGCAGCCACACCATCAAAAACACCACCGCAGCCCCGAACATCGGCAAATACCAGTTGGACACCCCAGGCACATCGCGCAGCCATTCAGGCAACACCACCCCTACCGCGGCGCCGATGACAGGACCGAAGAAGTAGCCGGCCCCGCCGACCACCACCATCAGGTACAGCATGATGGACGCGGCCACATTAAAAGGCCCCGGCTCGATGAACTGCACCAGCGACGCGAACAAGGCGCCCGCAATGCCCGCATACACCGCGCCGATCGCAAAGCTCAGCAGCGTGTAGTGGCGGATATTCACGCCCAGGCTTTCGGCGCGTATCGGGTTGTCGCGCAGCGCCGTGAAGGCCTTGCCCCAGGGCGAGCGCAGCAGGCCCCACAGCAGCCCGGCCAGCAGCAAGGTCACCGCCAGCACGAAGTAGTAATACGCCAGGTTGCCTTCGAGCGAATACCCAAAGAGCGAAGGCCGCGCGATGTTGTTGATGCCGAAGGTGCCGCCGGTGAGCCACTCTTCATTGCGCATGACCAGCCAGATGGCGGTGTTAAAGCCCAGCGTGGCAAAGGCGAGATAGATCGCCTGCACCCGCAGCGCCGGAAAGCCCAGGATCAAACCAGTGACAAAGCAGATCAGGGCCGCGGCCGGCAGGCCCAGCCAGAAGCTGAAGCCGGCCTTCATCAGGATGGCGACGGTGTAGGCGCCTATGCCGAAGAAGGCCGCATGGCCCAGCGACTTCTGGCCCGCATAACCGATGGTGAGGTTCAGCCCCATGGTGGCGATGATGAACACCAGCCAGTAGCTCAGCAGGTAGATGCCGTAGTTCTTCAAAAACTGCGGCACCACCAGCACCAGCAAAGCGGCAACGATGGCCAGCACCAGGGAAAGTTTTCCGGGGAGCTTCATACCTTGCGCTCCTCTTTCTTGCCCAGCAAGCCTTGAGGTTTGAACAGAATCACGACCATAAAGATCACCAGCGCCACCGCATCCTTGTAGGCCGGCGAGATATAGGCCGAGGCCAGGTTTTCACAAACGCCGACGATGAGCCCACCCAGCAAGGCGCCGCGCGAGTTGTTGAAGCCGCCGATGATGGCGGCGAAGAACGCCTTGGTGCCCAGGCCCTCCCCCATGTCGAACTTGGCGAGGTACGTCGGCGTGACCAGCATGGCGGCCACCACCGCCAGCACGGCGTTGATGGCGAAGGTGTAGAAAATCATGCGCGGCACATTGATGCCGAGCACGGACGCGCTTTCGGTGTTCTGCGCGACAGCCTGCATGGCGCGGCCGGTCACGGTCTTGGCCAGGAAGGCTTGCGTGGCCATCACGACGACCAGCGCCAGCGCAAAGGTGCCGACATCCTGCATGGTGATGGTGACACCGGCGATGTTGAAAAGCTTGTCGGGGAAGAGGCTGGCAAACGGGTGGGCCTCGGCGCTGTAGCCGGCACGCACGCCGTTGCGCATGGCGATCGACAGGCCGATGGTGGCCACGACGATGGGCATCATGCCGTACTTGAATAGCGGGTCCACCACGCCGCGCTTGAACAGCCAGCCCAGCAGCAGCACGGCCAGCAGCGCGGTGCAGACAAAGCTCACCAGCATGGGCGCGCCCAGCGAGATAAAGCCCAGCATCATGAAGGCCGGCAGCATCACGAACTCGCCCTGGGCGAAGTTGATGGTGCCCGACGCCTGCCACAGCAAGGTAAAGCCCAGGGCCGCCAGCGCATAAATGCTGCCGGTGGCCAGGCCCGAGAAAAAGAGTTGGAGGAAGTCTGTCATGGCAGTGCGTGCTTGGGTACGTGCTTGAAGAGATGAAGAGGCGCCACGCCGCTCACGCGGCATGACGCCGGTCTGCGTGCTTACTTCTTCGCAGCGCCCAGCGCCGGCAGAATCGCCACCACTTCCTGCTTGCCGTTTTTCACTTCGATCATGAAGCTCTCGCGGTCCAGGTCGCCCTTGCTGTCAAACGACACGTCCATCAGCACGCCGGGCTGGTCGGCCGCCTTGACCTTCAGCGTGTGCAGCGCGGCGGCCACGGCCTTGCGGTCCAGCTTGCCGACTTTTTCAATCGCGGCCTTCAGCACGTAGATGCCGGAGTAGCCCTTCATGCCGTTGTGGTCGGAGACATATTTGTATTCCTTCTCGAACTTGGCGCGGAAGGCGCGGATGGCCGGCTGCGGCGCGTCAACCGTCAGGCCCACGTGCGCAATCGCGCCGTTGGCGGCTTCGCCGGCAAGCTCGATCACTTTCTGGCCGGTCAGCGTGGTTTCGCCGATCACGGGCTTGTTCCAGCCTTGCTTCCTCAGCTCGCGCAACAGTCGTGCAGACTCTTCTTCGTTCGAATAGGCAAACAGGCCGTCGGCATTGCTTTGTTTGGCGCGCAGCACGGCGGCCGAGAAGTCGACCTGGCCGGGCTCGGTGGAAATTTCTGCCGCCACCTTGGTGCCGGTTGCGGCCAGCGCCTTCTTGATGGCGTCGTTGCCGCCCTTGCCGAAGTCGTTGTTCACATAAATGATGGCGATGTTTTTCAGCTTGGCCTGGTCGCTGATGTAGCGCGCCACCTTGGGCATGGCGTCGGCCTGCGTGAAGCTGGTGCGGAACACATACGGATTGCCTTGCTGCGTGATGCTGGACGCCTCACCGCCGGTGAAGTTGGGCACCTCGGCACGGCGCGACTCCGCCATGCTCACCATGATGGAGCCGGAGAACACCGGGCCGAAGATCGCAAACACATCGTTGTCGATGGCTTTTTGCGTCAGGCCCTTGGCCACGCCGGGGTTGCTTTGTGTGTCGGCCGTGGTGGTCTGGATTTTCTTGCCGAGGATGCCGCCGCTGGCGTTGATTTCCTTGACGGCCAGTTCCACCCCGTTCTTGAAGTTGGTGCCCGCCGTGGCGCCGCCGCCGGAGAGTTCAACGATGTTGGCGATCTTGATCACATCTTGAGAAAAACTGGCTGTAGCGCTTATGGTTAATGCACAGGCCGCTATCAATTTAAGAGCAAATCGTTTTTTCATGGTTGTCTCCTCTGGTTTAAAAATCAAGGCATTCGTCAAAAAAAAGGCCGTCAAAAAACTGCGGCATCCGCCAGCGGCGCAGACTGCCCGTGGCCGCCTCCCGGCACACGCCGGATCTCACCCGCCAGGGCGGCCGGGTACAGATGCTCGCGGATGAAGGTCGCGTCGCGCCGCACCGCCTCGGCCGCTTCGGTGTAGCCGAAGAAGGCCAGGTAGTCCGGTGCCTGCTGGATCAGCATTTCAAAGCCCGGCTGGGCCACCAGGCCGCGCGCGCGCACGGCGCGTACGAAAGGCGTCGGCTGGTTCTTCATCAGGATGTCGACCACCGCCGCCTGCGGCGCCAGGCGCTGCACATCGCACGGCAGCGGATCGCCAGCCTGCAGGCCCAGCGGCGAAGCATTGACGACGAGGTCGTAGCCGGACGGGTCGCTGCTGGCGGCGTGCACGACGCGCGTGCCGGCGGCCTGCGCAGCGGAGCCTATATGCGCGGCCACGGCTTCCGCCTTGCCCGGCACCGGGTCGTAGAGCGCAATTTCCGCCGGGGCACTGCTGCCGGCAATCGCCAGCGATGCGGCAATGGCCGAAGCGCCGCCGCCGGCGCCCAAAATCAGCACACGCTTGCCGGCGTAGCCGATGGCGAAATAGTCCAGCGCCGACACCAGCCCCTTGCCGTCAAACAGTCCGCCTTCCAGCGAACCGTCGGCGTTGCGGCGAATGCCGTTGACCGCACCGGCCACCCGGCCGTAGTCATTGCAGTGCGACAGCAAACCCACGACCAGCGATTTGTGGGGAATCGCCAGGAACATGCCCTTGATGTTTTTGGCCAGGAAGGCTGAACGCACAAAGGTTTCAATGTCGCCCGCCGCCACATGCACCGGCACCAGCACGGCATTGATGCCCATGGTTTTGAAAATCAGGTTGAAGACGTCCGGCGCGCGCACCTGCTCCACCGGGTCGCCGGGGATCAAGTACACGTCGGTGTTGCCCTGGATGGTGGGGAGCATATATATCTAGGGGTTCCTGGTTGGGCTGGGGCGCTTGCTGCCTGGTTTCGACGAAACGTTCGATGATCGACTATTTCGAGGAGATTTTGCTGAACTTTAGAAGCTGACAGCTCGTTTAGAAAGCAGAATTTCCGCAGATTGATCGACAATCGATCATTAACGTTCAATAATCGAACGAAACAAGGGTTTGACCTATGATTTCACCCGGCGCCCTTCTTCAATACTTCAGCGCATGACCTCACCCGCCCCCACCCCGCCTTCCGACGCCCTGCAGGCCCCGCGCGCGCCGGAGCTGGACAAACGCGACTGGATCGCCGGGCTCGAAAAAGGCTTGTCCATCATTGAATGTTTTGACGACGCCAACCCCCGCCTGACCGCCAGCCAGGCCGGCGCCCGTTGCGGCATGACACGCACCGCCGCGCGCCGCTATCTGCTGACGCTGGAGCATCTGGGTTATGTGGCCGGCGACGGCAAGCTTTTCTGGCTGACGCCGCGCGTGCTGCGCCTGGGCCAGTCCTATCTGGAGTCGGCCCGCCTGCCGCGCATCGTGCAGCCCTTTTTGCAACGCGTGACCGCCGGCACCCAGGAAAGCGCATACGTCAGCGTGATGGACGGCGACGACATCGTCTACATCGCCCGCAACGGCTCCAGCCGCGCCATGAACACCGGCTACGTGCTGGGCTCACGCGTGCAGGCGCAGGTCACTGCGGCGGGCATGCTGATGCTGTCCATGCGTGAAACCGCCTGGCTGGAGAACTGGCTGTCGCACCACGAACTCAAGGCGTATACCTCTTTCACCATCGCCAGCAAAGACCGCCTGCGCATCGAGCTGGCGCGGGTGCGGGCGCAAGGCTGGGCGATTTCCGAACAGCAACTCGAGCTGAACTACCGCGGGATTGCCGTGCCGCTGCGCGACCGGCATGGGGATGTGGTGGGGGCGTTGAGTGTGACCATGCCTATGGGGCATGAGTCGAGTGAGGAGGCGGTTGGGCGGGTTTTGTCTGTGCTTCGGGAGACTGCGCAGGCTATGAGGAATCTGATTTAGGCCGGCGCTTCACCAGGCTTCGATACCTCAGCCCGAACGGGCAACGGGCAACGCTATCAATTCAGGAGCTACAACCCAAGGCAGATCTTGGGCTATAGGCCGATTTCATTCACAAGATCCCTCAAGCCAGCAAGCTCCTCACGAATCTTGCACAATCTCCAGACCGACTCCCTCGCCACTTCCTGACTGCCGCCACCCGCGCGCGCTCCATGCAAACCCGCCATTTCATCCAGCTGATCGCCATGTCCGCCCTGTGGGGCGCATCGTTTCCCCTTCTTCGCATCGCCAGCCCGGCCCTCGGCCCGTGGGTGGTCGCGCTCACCCGCTGCACGCTGGCGGCCATTGTGTTGAGCCTGCTGATGAGCACCTTGCGCGGCCGCTGGCCGCCGCGCAGTGCGTGGCCGCACCTGACCTGGGTGGGCCTGCTGTCGGTGGTGATTCCCTTTGTGCTGTTCAACTGGGCGGCGCTGATCATTCCTTCGGGCTACTCGGCGGTGCTCAATGCGACCGCGCCGCTTTTCGGCGTGATGGCGGCCGCGCTGGCCGGGGAAGAAAAGCTCACGCGGGTGCGCCTGCTGGGCTGCGTGGTGGGCTTCGCCGGCGTCGCGTTGCTGGTGCAACTGGGGCCTGTGGCCGTCACGCCCATGGTGATCCTGGCGGCGCTGGCCTGTGTGGTGGCCTCGGCCAGCTACGGTTTTGGCGCCATCCAGATGAAACGCGCGACCATGGCCCATTCGCCGCTGCCTTCGTCGGCGGTGGTGCATATCACGGGGGCGCTGATTCTGCTGGTGCCGGGCGGGATCGCCGCACCCGCGGCCGTGCTGACACCGGGCGCCGTGGCAGCGGTGTTGGTGCTGGGCACGCTCACCTCGGGTTTTATGTACTGGATCAGCATGCGGCTGATGCGCGAAATACCGGCCAGCGCTACCACGTCGGCGGCGTTCATGATCCCGCTCTTCGGCGTGACCTGGGGCGGGCTGTTTCTGGGTGAGCCGGTGACGGCCAGCATGTTGCCGGGTTGCATTCTGGTGCTGTCGGCCACGGCATTGATCACGGGCTTTAACCCGTTTCGCTCGGCGCCGCCTGAGCCGTAACGGTCAGAAAGCGTTGCCTGCAACGCTGTTCTTTTAGGCCGTTCGCCCTGAGGTATCGAAGGGTTGCCCGCATGGCGAAGAAGGCTTCGATACGTAGCCTGTCCTGAGCCTGTCGAAAGGTCAGCCCGAACGGTTTTTGGAAACCGTTAGCTGAGACGCTGACGCATGATGTTCGGCGTACTCACCACAACATCCCCATTCTGCGCACGCTGGCGCAGCGCATGCTCCATCACCACCAGCGCCAGCATGGCCTCGGCGATCGGCGTGGCGCGAATGCCGACGCACGGGTCGTGGCGGCCCTTGGTCACCACTTCAGCCGGGTTGCCGGCGGTGTCGATGGACTGGCGCGGCGTGATGATCGAACTGGTCGGCTTGATGGCGATCGACACTTCCAGGTCTTGCCCGGTGCTGATGCCGCCCAGCACGCCGCCGGCGTTGTTGGACTGAAAGCCCTCGGGCGTGAGCCCATCGCCATGCGTGGTGCCGCGCTGCGTGACGCTGGCAAAGCCGGCGCCGATTTCAACGCCCTTCACGGCGTTGATGCCCATCATGGCAAATGCGATGTCGGCATCCAGCTTGTCAAACAGCGGGTCGCCCAGGCCCACCGGCACCCTGGACGCGGTGACGCGGATGCGCGCGCCGCAGGAGTCGCCCGCCTTGCGCAGCGCATCCATATAGTCTTCCAGCTTGCTGACATCGGCTGTCGGGGCAAAGAACGGGTTGTTCGGCACGTGCTCCCACGACTCAAACGGAATGGCAATGTCGCCGATCTGCGTCATGCAGCCGCGAAATGTGGTGCCGTACTTTTCAGCCAGCCATTTTTTGGCCACCGCACCGGCCGCCACCATGGGCGCCGTGAGGCGCGCTGAGGCCCGGCCACCGCCGCGCGGGTCACGCCGGCCGTATTTGTGCAGGTAGGTGTAGTCGGCGTGGCCGGGGCGAAAGGTCTCCAGGATGTTGCCGTAGTCCTTGCTGCGCTGGTCGGTGTTCTTGATGAGCAGGCAGATCGGCGTGCCGGTGGTCTTGCCTTCGTAGACGCCGGAGAGGATCTCGACAGTGTCGGGCTCGTTGCGCTGGGTGACGTGGCGGCTGGTGCCGGGGCGGCGGCGGTCCAGGTCGCCCTGGATGTCGGCCTCGCTGAGCTCCATGCCCGGCGGGCAGCCGTCAATCACGCAGCCAATGGCCGGTCCGTGGGATTCACCAAAGTTGGTGACAGCGAAAAGTGTTCCGAAGGTGTTGCCGCTCATGGGGACTGATTATCCCAGACGGCGTGAAAGGCCCCGGATGCCGCTTTTGCAGAGGTCGGCGGGCCTGAAGACTTCATGGCATGCACCGGCGCGGGCTGTAACTTGCGCATTCCTCATCAGGTCTTGCGCATCGCGCATTGACAGCGGCAGCGTTGTACCTGCGAAGCAACTGCTTGCCGCCTTCTGCTCGACTCACCCAATCGGTAACCCATCGGTAGCACCCCGAAATTTAGAGTCGTTTCAGAAGCCCCTCAAGCCCGGCAGACCATGCAGAGCGGTCTCGCCGGGCTCTTTTTAATGGGCCATTTCACGCGCACTACCGGCCTTCCCTGCGATGCCGTATGCCGCTCCACCGCCCGCTCTGCCTTCAACGAGAACCTCCGCCATGAACCACTTTCACCGGGTCATCTTCAACCCTTCCCTGGGCGTGCGCCAGGTCGTCTCTGAAATCGCGAGTTCCGGCCGGGGCGCCGGCAGCCAGGCCAGTACAAGCAGCACGTCCCGCGCGCCGCGCCTTTCTGTACTGGCTGCCGCCTGCGTGCTGGCCTGGTGCGTTGTGCCCCAGGTGCAGGCGGCCAGTTGCGATGCCAGCACGTCTTCCGACCTGGTCAATTGCATCAGCACTGCGAATGTCGACACCATCAACCTGATGGGCAGCATCACCCTCGGCGCCAATCTCGGCGTGATTGACAGAGATCTCACCATCAACGGCAACGGCAGAACGCTCAATGGCGCCGGCACCTACCGAGGCTTCTTCGTCGGCGCGGGCAACGTCACGATCAACGATCTGACGATGACCAACCTGCACGCCAAGGGCGGCGATGGCGGAGGGGGCTACGGCCCAGGCGGTGGCGGCATGGGGGCCGGTGGCGCGGTTTTTGTGGCTACCGATGCGAGCGCCAATTTGAACAACGTGAGCATTACCGGTAACGCCGCGACAGGAGGAAATGGCGGTAACGCGACTGCGTTCTTCAGTACGGGCATCGGCGGCGGTGGCGGCATGGGAGGTAATGGTGCCGGCCCTTCGGCCATACCCGTCTCATCGGGCGGTGGCGGTTTGTTTGAGGATGGCCAGGGTGGGACAGTAGTTGGCGGCGGCAACGGCGGCGGGCCAACTGGCGGCGCTGGCGATACTGCTGGAACCGGATCAGCCGGTAACGGCGGTAACTACACCGGCGGCGGCGGCGGCGCCAATGTATCCAACGCCGCTGGTGGAAGTGGCGGCCTTGGCGGCGGTGGCGGCGGGGCGAACACAACCGGCGGCGCCGGAGGTTTTGGCGGCGGCGGCGGCGGGAGTGCTCTTAGCGGCGGGGCCGGCGGTTTCGGGGGCGGCGGCGGCGGCAGTTTCGGCCCCTCCGGAACATCCGCAGGCAGCGGCGGTTTCGGGGGAGCCAACGGCTCCTCCGCAACCCTTCCCGGTAGCCCGATCGGGCGCGTGGGCGGCGGCGGTGGAGCAGGCATGGGCGGCGCCATATTCGTGATGGCCGGTGGCTCACTTACCTTTGGCAGCAGCACCAACACCCAGATTAGCGGCAATAGCGTGACGGGTGGTGCCGCCGGTTCAGGCGCAGGGGCGGGCTCCGCTTTCGGCAATGGCATCTTCCTGCAAGGCAGCACCGCGCAGCTCAATCTGGCCCCCACCTCGGGCACACAGACCGTAACCGATGTCATTGCCGACCAAACCGGCTCAGCCGGCTTCGGTGGCAGCGTCGCCATCACCAAGACCGGCGCAGGCACCACGATCCTGTCGGGCGATAACAAATACAGCGGCGGCACCACCATTTCAGCCGGCACCCTGCAGCTGGGCAACGGCCTGGCCAGCGGTTCCATCACGGGCAATGTCAATAACAACGGCACCCTGGCCTTTAACCGCAATAACACCCTGACCTTCTCGGGCCTTATCTCCGGCACCGGCAGCGTGCACCAGATCGGCACCGGCACCACGATCCTCTCCGGCAACAACACCTACAACGGCGGCACCACCATCGCCACCGGCACCCTGCAGCTGGGCAATGGCCTGGCCAGCGGCTCCATCACGGGCAATGTGGCTAACGATGGCACGCTGGCCTTCAACCGCAACGACAGCGCGCTGAACCTTCTGGGCGTTATCTCCGGCAGTGGCAGCGTGCGCCAGATCGGCACTGGCACCACGATCCTCTCAGGCGACAACAGCTACACAGGCGGCACCACCATCACCGCCGGTACGCTGCAAGTGGGCAACGGCGGCACCAGCGGCTCCATCACAGGCAATGTGCTCAATAACGCAGCGCTGGCCTTCAACCGCAGCGATGCCTACATGGCGGCCAATTCCATCTCAGGCACCGGCACGCTCACCCAGAACGGCGCCGGTAATCTGATCCTGACCGGCGCCAGTATCTACACGGGCGCCACCAGCGTCAATGCGGGCACGCTCTCTGTCAACGGCTCCATCACCTCGGCCACCACCGTCAACAGCGGCGGTGCGCTGGGTGGCAACGGCTCGGTTGGCAATGTGAATGTTCTGGCCGGCGGCACTTTGGCCCCGGGCAACTCCATCGGCACTCTCACCGTCAACGGCAACCTCACCTTTGCCCCCGGTTCTGTTTACCGCGTTGAGACCGATGCCGCCGGCAACGCCGACCGCGTCAATGTGGTCGGCGCTCCGGGCACGTTGACCATCAACGGCGGGACGGTCGATGTGCAGGCCGGTGCGGGCAACTACGCGCGCAACACCAGGTACACCATCCTGACGTCGACTGGCGCGACCACCGGCGCCTTCACCGGCGTCACCAGCAACCTGGCCTTCCTCACGCCATCGCTCAGTTACTTGTCTGGTGGGGTGGTTCTCAAGCTGGCAGAGGACACTCCTTACAGCACCGTGGCGCAGACGTCCAATCAGGCGAGTACGGCCAACTACCTCAACAGCTTTGCCAACACCCCGGGCAATGCCGCAGCAGCCGCGCTGATCCAGCAGATCGACAACCTCACGGCCGGGCAGGCGCGCACGGCATTTGATTCGATGTCTGGCAGCTCACATGCGGCCGCCAGCCAGATCGCCGGCGCAATGGGGCGTAACTTCTCGGCTACGCTGGCAGCACGTATCGGCTTCGGGCTGGGCTCAGCCAACACCTCGGCTTCCAGCACGGCAGGCTTGAAGGCGATGAAGTTCGCCAGCGTGAGCCCGGCGCTGCTCACTCGCCCGGGTGATGTGGTGAGCGACTCGTCGCTAAGAGTGGCAGCAGCCGATCCATCCACTGAATCACAAGACCGCCCTGCACTGCAAAGCGTGGGCGGCCTGTGGGGCCAGGCCACAGGCACCGGAGGGCACACCGGCAGCGATGGCAACGGCGCTGCGTCGCGCTACCGCGCCAGCGGCTTTGTGTTTGGTTATGACCAGCCCATCACATCGAACTGGTTGGCCGGAGCCGCCCTCGGCTACAACAAAGCGCAGTGGGACGCCAGCACCAACGGGGCAGCTCCCGCCAGTGGCCGCATCAGCACACCGCAAGCAGGCCTATATGCGCGTTACACCGATGGCCCCTGGCAAGTGCGTCTTGATGGCACCTACAGCAACCACCGCTTCAGCACTGATCGCACCGTCACCATCGGCAATACAAGCGCTATCGCCCGCTCCAGCCATGGCGGCACTGAGTGGGCGTTTGCCGCGCAGGCAGAGTACTCGCTGCCGTCAGGCGACTGGGACATCCGCCCACTGGCAGGCCTGCGCCATGCGCGACTGAGCGAACACGGCTTCACCGAAACAGGCGCCGGCGCGGCAGACCTGACCGTCAACGCACGACGCTCGCAGAACACCGTCGCGTCGCTGGGTGTGAAGTTTGCGAAACCCCTGGGCGACCAGGGCGGCAAACTGCAGCTGTCGGCCATCGCCTCGCACTTGATGGGTGACAACGACTCGCCACTCTCCTCCCGCCTGGCGGGTCAACCCGGCACCTTCACAGCTGCCGGCACGCCGCTCAAACGCACCGCGCTGACGCTGGGCGGCTCGCTCACGGGCCAGCTCTCGCGCGGGCTCAGCGCTTATGCCGATGCGGCTTACGAATACCGAGGCTCCGGCCAAAACGCCTTCATGTTCACGGCGGGCCTGCGCCTGAACTGGTGATGCACGGGGGCGCTGTCCGCGTGATGGGTGCCCCGCCCTGGCTTCACAGAAGCAGTTTGCTATTAAATTGATAGCTACACGCCAATATGCTGATTGGGCTAGAGGCACTTTTTATGCTTAAACAGCAATTCATCTCAACCCAGGAAGGCTGAGGCGGGCTCTTTCTGGATGCCCTGTCAGCACCCACCCGACGCCGCCCAGCTGGAACACTTCATGCTTGCTGCACTGCACCAATCCCCGGTTGGATGTTTTGACTGAACAGGAGCACCCCATGCTGGACCGCACCACCACCAAGTTCTCGCACGTCAAACCCGGCGACACGCAGTTTGTCTCCGGCGGGCTGCGTGATTTCTTCCTCTACCGCGACCTCGGCATTGCCGACGCGACCAACGGCAAAGTCATCGCGCACCTTGTCAAAGCAAACATGGCACCAGAAACAGGCACAGGCTGGCACCGACATGAGGCAGAGTTCCAGATCGTCATCATGACCAAAGGCTGGGCCCGCTTCATGTACGAAGACAAGGAAACCCTGGTCGAAGCCGGCGACGTCGTCCACCAGCGCCCAGGCATCAAACACTTTCTGTTCGACTACTCCCCCGACATGGAATACCTGGAAATCGTCGGCCCGGCAGATTTCAAGTCGATAGACGTAGACCCGGTCTGCGAAATCCCACCCCCCACCCCCTGGAAATAGCTGACCTGCTCCCGAATCCGATCCCGCCCCCGATTGCCCCTTGTGGATGCGCCGAGGAGCGGAGGACCAGACGGATCAGGGCAAAAACTTGTTTGAGCCGCAGGCGAGTTGTTTTTGACCCCGTCTGGGCCGAGCACCGCAAGTTGCCCGCAGCGAAGCGAAGGGACGCAGGAACCAGGGTCGCCTTTTTTTGCTTACTTTTTTTGGCGAAGCAAAAAAAGTGAGTCGCGTGCCGGGCGACTCCCGGCCAGCCGCCCTCAGCAGAACGCGCTCGCCAGGAACAACAAAGCCGCGTGAACCGCCAGCTCAGAACTCAGCGTCGAGTTCGTCAATATCATCCGGCTCCTTCTTGGCCGCAGCCACCCACTCCTTCATCGCCGGCAACTCCATCACCCGCTTGCAATAAGCCGCACACACCTTGTCCAGCGCCACGTCATAAGTCAAAAACCGCGTCACCACCGGCGCATACATCGCATCCGCCACCGACAACTGCTTGCCAAACAAATAAGGCCCGCCATAGGAACCCAGGCATTCCCGCCAGATCTCCACCACCCGGTCAATATCCGCCTGGGCCCGCGACCACACCTTGAAGTTCGAAAAATGCGCCTTGATGTTCATCGGCAGCGCGGCCCGCAGCGAGGCAAAGCCCGAATGCATTTCGCCGCACACCGCCCGGCAATGCGCCCGCTCCTTGATGTCGGCCGGCAACAGCTGCGCCTTGGGCTTGATTTCATTGAGGTATTCGGCAATCGCCAGCGTGTCCCACACCTTCACGTTGCCGTGCTGCAACGAAGGCACCAGCATGCTGGACGACAGCAGCAGCATCTCGGCTTTCATGGCCGGGTCGTCGGGTGGGATCACTTTTTCGGTGAACTCCAGCCCGGCAAACTTGGCCAGCAGCCAGCCGCGCAGCGCCCAGGCGCCGTAATTTTTGCTGCTGATCGTCAGGACTGCCTTGGCCATGAGATTGCTCCTTGAAGCACACACACAAAGTTGGCCCCCACTATCCGGGGCAAGCGATTCTCCGCAAGGGTTGTGCCAACGCCGGGCCCGCGATCATTCACCACTGCCCGGCCCCTGCTTGGCCCCTCCTTGGCCCGTTCCTTGCCTGCATCCGCTGTACCGGGCCACAAGCCCGCTTCACGCCAGGACACCCATGCTTTACCAGGCCTACCAACTCCAGTCCGACCTGATGTCCCCGCTCCGGCTGCTGGCGCAAGGCAGCAGCGCCGCGCTCTGGCTGGGCAAAACCGAAGGCAGCCTGCTGCGCAAGTTGTCCGCGTCGATGGAGGTGTTTTCACGCCTGCGCCTGACGCACTCGCGGCCGGCTTACGGCATTGCCTCCGTCAAAGTGGGCGAACGCGACTTCGCCGTCACGGAAGAAGCCGTGCTCACCATGCCCTTCGGCACCCTGCTGCGCTTCAAAAAAGAAGAGACCAGCGACCTGCCCTACCAGCCGCCCGTGCTGCTGGTAGCGCCGCTCTCAGGCCACTTCGCCACGCTGCTGCGCGAAACGGTGCGCACGCTGCTGCAAGACCACGATGTCTACATCACCGACTGGCACAACGCACGCGATGTGTCGCTGCGCCACGGCCCTTTTGCGCTGGACGACTACATCGACCACATGATCCGCTTCACCCAGGCGATCGGCCCCGGCACCCATGTGGTGGCCGTGTGCCAGCCCTGCGTGGCCGCGCTGGCGGCAGCCGCCGTGATGGCTGAAGACGACGACCCGGCCCAGCCGCGCAGCCTGACGCTGATGGCCGGCCCGGTCGATTGCCGCGTCAACCCGACCGGCGTCAACACGCTCGCCACCAGCAAGCCGATCGAATGGTTCGAGAAAAACCTGATCAGCCACGTGCCGCTGCCGCACGCCGGCTATATGCGGCGCGTGTACCCGGGCTTTGTGCAACTCAGCGCCTTCCTCAGCATGAACCTGGACCGGCACAAAAAATCGTTTCAGGACATGTACCAGCACCTGCTCGACGGCGATGTGGAAAAAGCCAACATCATCCGCGTCTTCTACGACGAGTACCTCGCCGTCAACGACCTGCCCGCCGAGTTCTACCTGGAGACGGTGGAAAAAGTCTTCCAGACTTATGACCTGCCGCTGGGCAAACTCAGCTACCGCGGCCGCATCGTCAAACCCGCCGCCATCCGCCGCACGGCGCTGATGACGGTAGAAGGCGAACGCGACGACATCTGCTCAGTCGGCCAGACCGTGGCCGCGCAAGACCTGTGCACCGGGATACGGCCTTATATGAAAACCCATCATGTGCAGACGGGTGTGGGGCACTACGGGGTGTTCAGCGGGCGCAAGTGGAACCAGCAGATTTACCCGCGGGTGCGGGAGATGATTCATGCGAGCATGGGGTGAGGTTTTAAAGAAATCGGCTCTAGCCCAATAACCATCTTGAGTAGTAGCTCCTGAATTGATAGCAACCCTGTTACGCCTTAGCCGCTACCCCTACCCGTCATCCGTTCGGGCTGAGCATGTCGAAGCCTTCCCCCTCCGTTCGGGCTGAGGTATCGAAGCCTTGCCTCCTCCCCCGTTCGGGCTGAGCCTGTCGAAGCCCTGTCCGTTTCGAGCGCTGAGCTGTTTTGAATTCCGGGGCCGGGGTTGCCGGCGGCAAGTAACTTTCTTTTGCTTCGCCAAAAGAAAGTCACCAAAGAAAAGGCGACCCTGCTGGCTGCGTCCCTCCGCTTCGCTACGGGCAACCTGCGGTGCTCGATTCAGGCGGGGTCTCGCTAAACTCGCTTCGCTCAAACAACGCGATCCCTGATCCGCCTGAATCTCCGCTCCTCGGCGCATCCAGAAGGGGGTGGGGAAAGAAACACCCAACAGCCGAATACCAATACCGAATACCTGAAGAAACAAGGACTCGCCGCGGCGAGTCCTTGTTGGTATTTGTATTGGTTTTTGTCTTCTGTCCCCGCTCCCGATTGCCCCTTGTGGATGCGCCGAGGAGCGCAGGACCAGACGGATCAGGGCAAAAACTTGTTTGAGCCGCAGGCGAGTTGTTTTTGACCCCGGCTGGGCTGAGCACCGCAGGTTGCCCGTAGCGAAGCGCAGGGACGCAGGAACCAGGGTCGCCTTCTCTTTGCTTACTTTCTCTTGGCGAAGCAAGAGAAAGTGAGTCGCTGCCGGGCGACTCCCGGCCAGCAGCCTCAGCAGAAGACGCGAAGGCCGGAGCAAACACCGGCGAAAAAACTCACCTCCCCCGCCCCATCCAAGCCACCAAACCCCCAATCAACCCCATCACCCCCACCAACCCAAGAATCACCCCCCGCCCTTCCATCACCCCCGCAAACACGCCCACCAGCATCCCCGCCAACGGCTGCGACAAGTTGTTGAGCATCACGATCACACCCGTTGTCTTGCCCAAATCCCGCGGCGGGATCAGCTTCTGCCGCAGGCTACGGATATAGACGTTGAACATCTTGTCAAAGCCGATCACCAGCAAAAAACCGGCGGTGTAAATCCAGAAGTTACCGGCCAGCCCCGTCAGCAAGCCGCCACACACCATCACCGTGTACGAGACAACACCCAGCGTGCGCAGCGACAGCACAGTGCGGGCAATGAAGAGCAGGATGACGACAGTGGCAATCGCGCCGGCGGTTTGCAGCACCGCGTAGTCGCCGGTGGAGCGCTGCAGCACGCCGGTCACCATCGCGGCCGAAGTGGCCAGCGTGACGCCGATAACCAGGTTGACGCCGGCCGCCAGCGCGATCACCTGCTTCAGGCCGGGCAGATGCATCACCTGCGCAAACGCGGTGCGAATGGGCGCGGCCCAGTGGCCGGGGGCGGGCTCTGGCGCCGCCAGGGTGACGGCGTTTTGCCGTTGCCACAGGGTAATTGCCCCATCGGCAATCAGGAAAAAGCCTGCCGTGGCACCGACGACCATGGGCCAGGGCATCCAGCGCAGCAGCAGCGAGGCCAGCAAAGGCCCGAGCACCATGCCGAGCTGGTCGGCGATTTGCGCATGGGCCAGCACCTTTTCAAAGCGGTGCTGCCGGAAGATTTGCGGCAGCATGACCTCGCGCGCCATCAGGCCCTGGGTCGTCAGCACACCGCACACGGCCGACAGCGCAATCAGCCAGCCGACACCACCCACCCACTGAAACGCCACCACGCCGGCCAGGCAGACCAGCGCGCGGAAAAGCTGGCTGATGCGCAGCAGCTTGAGCGGCGAGACACGGTCGCACAATGCGCCGCAGATGGGAAATGACAAAAAGCGCGGCAGCGTCTCCAGCGTGAAGGCGATGCCTGACCACGCCACACTGCCGGTGGTTTCAAACACCACCAGCGGCACGAGGAATAAAAGGATCTGGTCAGCGAGCCGGGAGAAAAAGAGGGAGGCGTAAAACAGCTGGCCTTTGGCGTTAGCGTTGACCTTAACGCTGCCTTCGTCTTGATCGCTCACCCCGGCTCCCATGGCGTCCCGCCTGCGGGCGGGGCAGATGCCTTGCACACCTGCTTGTTGTTGTGATTGCTATTTTTTTGATAGCGGATAGCCCATGTATCGCCTGGGCTGGAGGCCGTTTTTACCTAAAACCGCCCCAGCCGGCCGCAACGCTTTTCTTCAAGCGCGGTCAGCGCCGTCTTCTTCAGGCCAGTCGCGGATGTAGGCCTTGAGCATCTTGTTTTCGAAGTTCTGGCTGTCGACCACGGCCTTGGCCACGTCGTAAAAACTGATGACGCCCATCATGACTTTCTGGTTCATCACGGGCATGTAGCGCGCGTGGCGGTCCAGCATCATGCGGCGCACTTCGTCGAGTTCGGTTTCGGAGGTGCAGGTAAGTGGGTGGTCGTCCATCGCGGTGCGTACCAGGGTCGTGCCGATCTCGCCGCCGTTTTTGACGATGCAGACGATGACTTCGCGGAAGGTCAGCATGCCGACCAGGTCGCCGTGCTCCATGACGACCAGCGAACCGATGTCTTTTTCGGCCATGATCTGGGCCGCCTTGGCAAGGGGTTCGTCAGGCTGGACGGTGTAAAGCGTGTTGCCCTTGACGCGCAGTATGTCTAGAACCTTCATGGCCGTCTCCTCGGTTGTGCTGACCTCATTGTCCCACCGCAGCGCGGCGACAGGGAATTCAGTTTAAATATAGCCCACAATCAAACGGCAGGTTGCAAGAATCTGTTCAGGTTCCGGCGATTTTCCGAGGCGGCACCACTTTTTTCTGACTGGAGACAAACCCATGCCCGGTTACTCAGACCCTGGCTTTGACACCCTGGCGTTGCACGCCGGCGCCGCACCCGACCCCACCACCGGCGCGCGCGCCGTGCCGATTCACCTCACGACCTCGTTCGTCTTCGAGTCCAGCGACCACGCGGCCAGCCTCTTTAACCTGGAGCGCGCAGGCCACGTCTATTCGCGCATCAGCAACCCCACCAACGCGGTGCTGGAGCAGCGGGTGTCGGCCCTGGAAGGCGGCATAGGCGCGATTGCCACCGCCAGCGGCCAGGCGGCGCTGCACCTCTCCATCGCCACGCTGATGGGTGCGGGCTCGCACATCGTGGCCTCGACGGCGCTTTACGGCGGCAGCCAGAACCTGCTGCACTACACGATGCGCCGCTTCGGCATAGACACCACTTTCGTCAAACCCGGCGACCTGGACGGCTGGCGCGCCGCCGTGCGGCCCAACACCAAGCTCTTCTTCGGCGAAACCGTGGGCAACCCCGGGCTGGACGTGCTGGACATCGAAGCGGTCTCCGGCATTGCCCACCAGGCCGGCGTGCCGCTGCTGGTGGACTCCACCCTCACCTCGCCCTGGCTGATCAAGCCTTTTGAGCACGGCGCCGACCTGGTCTACCACTCGGCCACCAAATTTTTGAGCGGCCACGGCACCGTCATCGGCGGTATCGTGGTGGACGGCGGCAGCTTTGACTGGGAAAAGTCCGGCAAATTCGCTGAGCTGACCGAGGCCTATGACGGCTTTCACAACATGGTCTTCAGCGAGGAAAGCACGGTGGGCGCCTTCCTGCTGCGCGCACGGCGCGAAGGCCTGCGCGACTTTGGCGCCTGCATGAGCCCGCACACCGCCTGGCTGATTTTGCAGGGCATTGAAACCTTGCCGCTGCGCATGGCGCGGCACATGGGCAACACTGAAAAGGTGGTGCAGTTCCTGGCCAGCCACCCGCTGGTGGCGCGTGTGGGCCACCCGCTGCTTGAATCGCACAGCAGCCATGCGCTGGCCAAAAAGCTGCTGCCGCGCGGCGCGGGCTCGGTCTTCAGCTTCGACATCAAGGGCAACCGTACGCAGGGCAAGGCTTTTATCGAAGCGCTCAAGGTCTTCAGCCACCTGGCCAATGTGGGCGATTGCCGCAGCCTGGTGATCCACCCCGCCAGCACCACCCATTTCCGGATGACGGACGAGGCACTGTCGGGCGCCGGCATCACCCAGGGCACGATACGCCTGTCGATTGGCCTGGAAGACCCGGACGACCTGATCGACGACCTGAAGCGCGCGCTCAAAGCGGCCGAAAAAGCGGCAGAAAAAGCGGGGGCCTGAGCATGTACCTCGACGTCAACGGCCATAAAACCTATTGCTACACCGGCGGCAAACCTTTTGACGCCGCCAAACCCACAGCCGTGTTTATCCACGGCGTGCTGAACGACCACAGCGTGTGGATTTTGCAAACGCGCTACCTGGCCAACCACGGCTGGAACGTGCTGGCGGTCGACCTGCCCGGGCATTGCAAAAGCGAAGGTGAAGCGCCCTCTTCGGTGGAAGAAGCTGCGAACTTTGTCGCCGCACTGTTGGATGCGGCCGGCGTGCAGCGCGCGGCGCTCATCGGTCACAGCTGGGGGTCACTGATCGCGCTGGAGGCGGCCTCGCGGCTGAAAGAACGCGTGAGCCACCTGGTGCTGGTGGGCACGGCCTTCCCGATGAAGGTGTCGCAGGCCTTGCTGGATGCCGCGCTGAACGAACCGATGAAGGCGCTGAACATGGTCAATGTGTTTTCACGCAGCACGCTGGCGCCGCCGCTGGGCGCCGGCAGCTGGGTGCATGGCGCCAGCATGGCGCTGGGCCGGCGTGTGCTGGCCAGCAATACCCAAGTCAATGTGTTCCACCGCGGCTTCAAGGCCTGCGACAGTTATGCCAACGGCGAGACGGCCATCGCCCAGATCACCTGCCCGGTGCTGTTTGTGCTGGGCGCGCAAGACCAGATGACCATGGCCAAAGCCGCGCAAGGCCTGATCGGCAAGGCCAAAGAGAGCGGCAAAAAAGTCAGCATCGCCAGCCTGCCGGTGGGCCACCACCAGATGAGCGAGACACCCGAGGCGACGCTGTTTGCCATCCGCGACTTCCTCGCCACGCCGTTGGCCTGACGCAAGGCATGGCAACCCCCCTCGTCATCCCCACACTCGCGCAGGCGGTGGAGCACGTGCTCACTGCGATTGACGGCGACATCGTGCTCGGCCTGCCGCTGGGCATCGGCAAGCCCAACCCCTTTGTGAACCTGCTCTACCGCCGCATCAAGGCCACGGGCAGCGACGCCAACCCGCGGCGCCTGAAGATCATCACCGCGCTGTCGCTGGAAAAGCCCGAGGGCAAAAGCGAGCTGGAGCAAAACTTCCTCACGCCGCTGGTAGAGCGCGTGTTCAAGGACTACCCCGACCTGGACTATGTGAAAGACCTGCGCGCCGGCGTGCTGCCGCCGCACATCGAGGTCTCGGAGTTTTTCCTCAAGACCGGCGACTACCTCGGCAATGAGCGCGCGCAGCAGGCCTACATTGCCACCAACTACACCTTTGTTGCGCGCGACATGGGCCTGCTGGGCGTGAACGTGATCGCGCAGGCGGTTGCTGCGCGTGAAGAAGATGGCGAAAAAGGCGGAAAACTCACGCTCTCATTGGGCAGCAACCCCGACGTGACCTTTGAGCTGGCCGAACGCCAGGCCGCGCAGGGCAAGCCGCTGCTGAAAGTCGGCGTGGTCAATCGCCAGATGCCCTTCATGCCCAACCACGCGGTGGCGCCTGACGGTTTCTTTGACGTGGTGGTGACGGACGCCGAAGGCACGCACACCCTCTTCGCACCACCCAACAACAAGGTCGGCACGGCCGACTACGCCATCGGCCTGCACGCCGCCAGCCTGGTGGCGGACGGCGGCACGCTGCAGATCGGCATTGGCGCGCTGGGCGATGCCATCGCGCAGGCGCTGATCGTGAGGGACAGGGACAACGCGGAGTACCGCCGCATCATGGCGGCCCTTTCTCCCAATAGCCTGCAGGGGCGTGAACTGGGCGGTTTTGAGCAGGGCCTGTATGCGTGCTCGGAGATGTTCGTCAACGGCATCCTGAAGCTCATCGAAGCGGGGATTGTGCGGCGCGAGGTGTTTGAGGATGTGGCCTTGCAACGCCTGGTCAATGAAGGTCACTTTCCGGACCTGGCAGTGAATACCGACACGCTCGCAGCATTGATTGATGCGGGTCGGATCAGCGCCACACTCAGCGCGGACGATCTGCAATTCCTGCAACGCTTCGGCGTACTCAGCCGCAAAGTCCAGCTGTCGCAAGACGGCTCGCTCGACGTGGCCGGCACGCGCATCGACAACCGGCTCGGCGACCCGGCTGTGCGTGCTGCCTTGCAAAACGCTGGCGGGCTGGGTGGGCGACTCACCGGCGGCGTAATCCTGCACGGCGGCTTCTTCCTCGGCCCCACTGATTTTTACGGGCACCTGCGCGCCATGCCGCCCGAGGCGCTGGCCAAAATCGACATGACGCGCATTGACTTCATCAACCAGCTCCAGGGCCAGAGCCGCCTCAAGCAGGCGCAGCGCACCCAGGGCCGCTTCATGAACACGACCATGATGGTCACGCTGCTGGGGGCCGCGGTGTCGGATGGTTTGGAGTCGGGCCAGGTGGTGTCGGGCGTCGGCGGTCAATACAACTTTGTCGCCATGGCGCACGCGCTGCCCGGTGCGCGCTCCATCCTCATGCTGCGCTCCACCTACGACCACAAGGACGGCGTGCGCAGCACCCTGGTGTGGAACTACGCGTATGAAACCATCCCGCGCCACCTGCGCGATATGGTCATCACCGAATACGGCGTGGCCGACCTGCGCGCGCAGCCTGACGGCGAAGTCGTCAAACGCCTGATCGCGATTGCCGACTCGCGCTTTCAGGACGACCTGGTGGCGAAGGCCAAAGCCGCCGGCAAGCTGAGCGCGGACTACGAAGTACCCGAACAGCATCGCCAGAACCTGCCCGAAGTGCTGCGCGCGCAGCTACAGCCATGGAATGCATCCGCGCTGTTGCCCGACTTCCCTTTCGGCACCGACCTGACGGCCGACGAGTTGCGCATCGTGGGCGCGCTGCGGCAGATGCAGCACGCCAGCCAGCACCCGGCGGAGCTGGTGGCCATGCTGGTCAAAAGCCTGTTGGCTGACCGCGAAGCGCCACCCGCCTATTTGCAGCGTCTGGGCCTGGACGACGCCACGAGCCTGCGCAAAATCCTGATGCGCAAACTGTTTGCCGGCAATCTTTAACGAGCTGAGCCACACCATGACCGACGCATTGCCCTTTGCCATCACCCCGGCGATGCCCGCCGCCCGCGCAATGGAGATCGCGGCGGGCTTTGACTTGCGCGCCCTGCCCGTGGACTTCTACGCCAACCCTTATCCGGTGTACGCCGCGCTGCGCGAGAACGAGCCGATACGCCGCATGCCCGACGGTTCGTTTTTCCTCACGCGGCACGCCGACGCCGTGGCGGTGTACCGCGACGCGCAAACCTTCAGCTCCGACAAGAAAGTGGAGTTCGAGCCCAAGTACGGCGCGGGCTCGGCGCTGTTTGAACATCACACCACCAGCCTGGTGTTTAACGACCCGCCGCTGCACACGCGGGTGCGCAAGCTGATCATGGGCGCGCTGACGCGGCGCGCGATTGCCGACATGGAGCCTGGCCTCGTCATGCTGGTCGACAGCCTGCTGGACGCCGTGGAAGCCAAAGGCGGCGGCGACCTGATTGAAGACTTCGCCTCGGCGATTCCGGTCGAGATCATCGGCAACCTGCTGGGCGTGCCGCATGCCGACCGGGGGCCACTGCGCGCCTGGTCGCTGGCGATTCTGGGTGCGCTGGAGCCCAAGCTCACACCCGAGCAGGAGGCCCTGGGCAACCAAAGCGTGCGCGACTTCACCGGCTACCTCAAAGACCTGGTGGCCGACAGGCGAAAACACCCCGGCGACCCCGAGCACGATGTGCTGACGCGGCTGATACAGGGCGAAACTGCGGGCGAGAAGCTGAACGAAACCGAGCTGCTGCAAAACTGCGTGTTCATCCTCAACGCCGGCCATGAAACCACCACCAACCTGATCGGCAACGCGCTGGTGCTGCTGCAGGAATGGCCGGATGCGAAACGGCATTTGCTATCAAAAGTAGAGCAGCAACCCAATGCAGTTATTGGGCCGGAGGCCGATTTGACTGTCGAAATTGACGAGTTCCTGCGCTTTGAGCCGTCCAACCAGCTGAGCAACCGGCGCGCGCTCAAGGCCTGCCAGGTGGGCGGCGTGGATCTGCCCGAAGGCGCACTGCTGACGCTTTGCATAGGCGCGGCCAACCGCGACCCGGCGCAGTTTGCCAACCCCGAAACGCTGGACCTGACACGCGCAGACAACCGCCACCTGGCGTTTGGCTTCGGCATTCACCAGTGCGCCGGGCTCAGCCTGGCGCGCCTGGAAGGCCGGATTGCCGTGGGGCGTTTTGTGCAGCGATTCCCGGATTACCGCCTGACGGCCAGCCCCACGCGCGGCGGGCGTGCGCGCTTCAGGGGTTTCCTGAAGGCGCCGTTTGCCGTCTAGATCAGACGGATTTGATCCAGTGCTGCGGCGCCGCGTGCAAGGCGTGCAGCAGCGCCTGCATCGACGGCAAATGCGGCGTAGCCGCACCAGGCCGGGCCAGCGAATCGAGTAGGCGCGACAGCGTTTGCGCATGCGGTGTGAGCGGCCCCAGGAAACGCGTGCCGGCCGCATCGGCGACCAGCAGCGTCGGGAAAGTCTCCACCTCGATATCACCGACCAGGTCGGCCTGGTCTTCAATGTCCAGCCAGGCAAAGCGGCTGGCCGGGTAGCGCGTGGCCATCTCCTCAAACACCAGGCGGTAGTCGCGGCACAGGCCGCACCAGTCGGCGCACAGGCAGATGACCCAGTTCACCGGGAGATCAGGTGCGCTGGAGGGTGCCGTTTCCGGCGGTGAGATGAGGGACATGCGGAGCGTCGCCGGTTTGACATCCGGGGGGAGACAAGGGATTGACTATTATGTCGGCCGCCGCAAAATGGGGAGCGACACGGGGCTATCCCGGCAGGAGACAAACGATGAATGCATCAGAAGCATCGCCCCAGGCGGGCCCCACCAATGCCCCGATCGCCCCGGTCGATCCGCGAAGCTTTGACTCCTTCGCCAGCTTCTACCCCTTCTATCTCGGCGAACACCGCAACCCCATTTGCCGGCGCATGCATTTTGTGGGCTCCACGCTCACGTTGCTGTGCCTGGCGGCCTTGGTCATCACGCGCAACCCATGGTGGTTGCTGGCGGGCCTGCTGTGCGGCTACGGCTTTGCCTGGATAGGGCACTTCGGCTTTGAGAAGAACAAGCCCGCCTCGTTCAAACGCCCGCTTTACAGCTTTATGGGTGACTGGGTGATGTACCGCGACATGTGGACCCAGGCCTTTCGCAAGGCCAAAGACTAGGCCGCACGGGCTACCAGGCTTGCTGGGGTTCGAACGCTGAAGCCTTCAGCGCCTTGAGGCAGGCAGCGCCGGCATCCATCGCGGCTTCATGCGTCGGGTAAGGGTGGTCCGACGCTTCCACGCGCTGGTCGGCAGTGTGCTCGTCGGCCGACAGGCGGGTGACGACCCAGTAAAAAAGCCCGACAGAAGGTTCTTTGACACGTACGGCCAGCGGCCCGGGCGCTGTGGGAGTGACGGGCCCGATGGAAGGCGGCAGCTTGCTCATAAAACCCGGCCCAGTTCGTTGCTGACGTCCTTGACCGAGGGGCCGACTTCGGCCACCGCCACACGCAACTCCAGCTCGCTGCAGTCCAGCGCCGAGACCCAGTATTTCAGGGACTCCTCTTCGTTGACGTTGATAGGTTGGTTGTTCAGGGGTGCGTCAGCAGTCGCTGCGGCAGGGTGGGACGGTGATGTCACGATTTTCTCCGGCAGGTAGTGAATGGATGGAGCAAATAGTGCCGCGATCATCACGCCCGCCTTGTAAGAATCGAACCCGCGTTTTGCCATCCTGGCCTGAAAAAAGCAACGAAACGTGCAGTGAGGTGACGATGTGCGCGCGCATGTATGAATGCGTGTGAACAAGGCGGGCACGCTTACACGTTCGCCTTATCACTTCACCTTATGAACTTCTGATGCTGCGCGGCCTGCGGCAGCGGTCCTCAGGCCTGTTTTTTCTGCGCGGGGCGCCGGGTTTGCGCTCCAGCGGCGGGCTTGGCTGGCGTGCGCGATGCGCGTTGATCCTGCTTCTCGACGTAGCTTTTATAGAGCTTGGCGGCCAGGCCGGACGTGATGGCAAACACGATTAGTTTTTTCAGCATGAATCTCTCCAAGGGTTCAGTCACGGGCGGGTGCGAAGAAACGAGATCAAAGCCCCGGGCCGGTCCCAGCTGGCCAGCCAAAAATCATCGTAAAGAGAGCAGCAGCGTTTGCAGGTACGCCGGGGCCGCCCGTGCGTGTGCGGCCTGTCTGACTAGGGACGGGCGACGTGTTAAGCGGCAGACTCGCCGTCGACACGAATCCCGAGCTGCTTGGCCTTGACGTGAAACTCGACGGCCTCGCTCCACTGCGCGAAGTCTTCGTTGGTGGGCGCCGGGCCTTTGCCGGTCTGGTAAGCCCACATCTTGGCCGTCAGCGCTTCGTAGATCTCGCGGGCGTCGTGCTGCGCCTGCCGCTCCTGGGCGATGGCGCCGTCAAGCTTTTCCCGGACATTTGTCTTTTTTGGCATCTCGTGTGCAATGAAACAGGAAATGGAAGGTATCGGGGATGTGAGGCCGGTATTATTTTTTTCCAGGACGGTGATGGCAACAATATCCCCCATCACATATCGGTTTTTTGCCCCGGCGCTAAATCGATTGCTCTTCTTTTTATAGCGCGTCGCGCAAGCGTATGGCGGGCCAGCGGGCTTTTTCCCATAAATTTTGCACCGACTCCGCCTTGTCGAGCAGCAGGATGCCCATCAGCGGCTCCAGCGGTGTGGCGTCCGGGTCTGCCAGCAGCAGGTAGCGGGCCTCCTGCTCGCCTTCGGCTTCATTGAGCTGCCCGACCCAATCCAGCGCCACCAAGGTCTCCAGCACCGGCTCCAGCTGCAGGCCGTCCACCTGCAGACGCACCGCCAGCTGCGAGGCGGTGAGGCCGCGGCCCGGTGTGGCCAGCGCTTTGTGCAACTGCTGCAAAACCTCAATCGACAGCTGGAAGTACCAGCCGTGCGCACTGCCCCGGCGCGCCACGCCGGCCAGCAGGCTGGGCAGGTAGGCGGCAATCACCGCGCCCATCAGCACGATGACCCAGGAGACATAAATCCACACCAGCAGAATCGGCAAGGTGGCAAAAGCGCCGTACACCATCGAATACGTGGGCACCGCGCCCAGGTAGAGGCTGAGCATGCGTTTGGCCACCTCGATACCCGCGGCGACAAAAAGCCCGCCGGACCACGCATGCGACCATTTCACATGGGTGTTGGGCACATAGCGGTACAGCGCCGCCATGCCCCCGGCGACGATGAAAAACTGGAAGACGCTGAGCAGAAACCGCAAGCTGGCCGGCAAGGCGCCCACCAGCCCGCCGGAGGCCGACAGCACATACGACGTGACCGCCAGGCTGGCCGCCAGCAGCAAGGGGCCCAGCGTGATGGCCGCCCAGTAAATCAGCACGCGCTGCGTGAGCGGCCGCGCCTTCTTGACGCGCCAGATGCCGTTGAGCGTGCGGTCTATGGTGAGGATCAACGCAATCGCCGTAACCAGCAGCACGGCCAGGCCGGCAATGCCCAGCTTGTTGGCCTGGCGGCTGAACTGCGTGAGGTAGCCCAGCACCTGGCGGGCGATGTTGTCGGGGATCAGGCTCTGGATCAGCCAGGCCTGCAGCGCGCCCTGCAGCTTCGCGAACATCGGGAAGGCCGTGAAAATGGCCAGCGCCACGGTGAAAAACGGCACCAGCGCGATCGAAGTGGTGAAGGTCAGGCTGCTGGCGGTCAGGCCCATGTGGTCTTCCCGGAACCGGTCGCGCAGCGTGAGCGCGGTGTGGCGCCACGGGAACCGGGACAGGCCCTCCAGAAGGTCCTGCAGATATTGCTGAAATTTCATCCCCGGTATCATGCCACCGACACCCCTGGAACCTGCCTCGGGATTCCGGCAGATATCCAATCGATATGAACAAAACAACCCAAATCAATTTCACCCGCCACCTGGCCCTGGGCAGCCTGCTGGGCCTGATCGTGCTGGGCCTGGCCTGGGAAATGTGGCTGGCGCCCATACGCCCGGGCGGCTCGCTGCTGGCGCTCAAGGTTCTGCCCCTGTGCATTCCGCTGGCCGGCATCCTGAAAAACCGCATGTACACCTACCGCTGGGTGAGCCTGCTGGTGTGGCTGTACTTCACCGAAGGCGTGGTGCGGGCCTGGAGCGACCGCGCGCCCGGCAACTACCTGGCCTTGATCGAAGTGCTGCTGTGCCTGACGCTGTTTGCCGCCTGCGCAATGCATGTGCGTGTGCGCCTGAAAAACGCCCAGCCACCCGCGACCCCATCAACCCCCTGATCTCCCTTCACCCAATTAACCGAGCCGAACACCGTGAGCACGCCCAACCCCCTGATTGAATCCCTGCGCCAGATCGTCGGCGCAGCCAATGTCCTGACCGACGGCGACCTGACGCCCTGGGTGCAGGACTGGCGCAAACGCGAAACCGGCAAAGCCCTGGCCGTGGTGCGCCCCGGCTCCACGCCGGAAGTCGCAGCCGTGGTGAAAGCCTGCGCCGAAGCACGCGTGAGCATCGTGCCGCAAGGCGGCAATACCGGCATGGTGGTGGGCTCAACCCCGGACGCCAGCGGCACGCAGGTCGTGCTGAGCCTGACGCGCATGAATAAAGTCCGCACGCTGGACGCCGGCAACCTGACCATCACGGTCGACGCCGGCTGCGTGTTGCAAAACCTGCAGGAAGCCTGCGAAAAAGCCGGTTTCCTGTTTCCCCTGAGCCTGGCCTCCGAAGGCAGCTGCACGATAGGCGGCAACCTCGGCACCAACGCCGGCGGCACGCAGGTTGTGCGCTACGGCAACACGCGCGATCTCTGCCTGGGGCTGGAAGTCGTCACGGCGCAGGGTGAGATCTGGGACGGCCTCTCCGGCCTGCGCAAGGACAACACCGGCTACGACCTGCGCCACCTCTTCATCGGCAGCGAAGGCACGCTGGGCGTGATCACCGGCGCGACCATGAAGCTCTACCCCATGCCCAAGTCGCAGCTCACCGCCTTTGCCGCCGTGCCCTCGCTGGAAGCTGCCGTGCAACTGCTGGGCCTGGCGCATGAGCACCTCGGCTCGGGCCTGACCGGCTTTGAAGTCATGGGCCAGTTCGCGCTGGGCCTGGTGGCCAAACACTTCCCGCAGCAGCGCGTGCCCTTCTGGCAAGAGCACCCTTGGTGCGTGGTGCTGGAGAACTCGGACAACGAATCCGAAGCCCATGCGCGTGAATGCTTTGAACGCCTGCTGGAAGCCGCCATGGAAGCCGGCTGCGTCGTTGACGCCGTCGTCGCCGAAAGCATGGCGCAGGCCCACGCGCTCTGGCACATCCGCGAAAGCATCCCGATGGCGCAGGCCGAAGAAGGCCTGAACATCAAACACGACATCTCGATCAACGTGTCGCGCATCCCCGACTTTGTGACTGAAACGAATGCACTGCTGCTCGAGCGCTTTCCCGGCGCGCGCATGGTCGTCTACGGCCACCTGGGCGACGGCAACCTGCACTACAACGTGCAGGCGCCCGAGAACCAGGACCAGGCGCGTTTCCTCAATGAACAGGAGACGCCGATGAATGCGCTGGTCTATGAAGCGGTGGACCGCTACCGCGGCTCGATCTCGGCCGAGCACGGTGTCGGCAGCCTGAAGGTCAACACCCTGCCCAAGCACAAATCACCGGTGGCGCTGGGCATGATGCGGGCGATCAAGCAGGGGCTGGATCCGCAGAACCTGATGAACCCGGGGCGGGTGCTGAAGGCATAGAAGCTTATTTGGTGGTCAAAGTCTTTGCGATCTGCGCGTTGTCAACATGGCTCCCAAATTTCACCATCGCAACCAGGACGTCCTTGTCGTACATCAGTTCCGTCGCGGCGAGTTTCGCGAGCACTTCAAATACGCGACGAATAACCTCATCACTCTCGGCGCCCTTATTGATAGCCCGAGCTTCAGCCAAGCAGGTCTCTGTCGATAGGCGAGTAATGAGAGCGCCCATCGTCTTGTTCGCCTCCTCGATAGACTCTTTAGAGGTGAGAGAAAGACCGGTCAGTTGCTGATGAGCGCCCATCATGGTGAATAACCATCGGACCAGAGTGGTGCGATCCTTTCCCGTGATGTTTTCGGTAACGCCTTGGCGAGCGGATGGCTTTGCGCATGCGTTGCGCCGATAAAACCAAACAGCAGCGTAAATGCCAGAATGAAGGACTTGATGATGATGTTGAGGCCAAAAAACCTCAAAGTAAGCCTCACTGGCACTTACCAAGCTCATACAAGTCACAAAACTCCGGATTCGATCAAAGCATGAATGTTGCGCATACAATATGCGCATAGTTCATGAAGGCCCATCATGCTCAAATTTGACCACGCCCCCAAAAAAGCCACCAATCTGTCACTCAACTCCAAGGTGCTGGAAGTTGCGCGCGAGATGGGCATGAATATCTCGCAAACCGTCGATGCGCTGTTGGCCGATGAAGTCAAACGGCGCTACTGGGAGCAGTGGAACGAGCGGAACAAGGGCGCGATTGCGTCTTACAACGCCCGCGTTGCGAAGCACGGTCTTCCCCTGGCCAAATACCGCAGCTTTGCCAAGAGCCTGGGCGACGGCAAGCAAGAGGATTAAACGTGGCCCGTTTTGACGTTTACAGCAACCCGGACAAACCGGAAAACACCTGGATTCCCTTCTACCTGGATGTGCAAAGCGACCACATGCAGGGACTGGAAACACGGGTCGTGGTTCCGCTTTGGGATGCCGGCCATTTCGAAGGCAAGGCCGAGGACCTTCACCCCGAATTTGAATTTGACGGCAGGCTGCTGGTGATGGACACACCCGCCTTGGGCGCGGTGCCGCAAGCCGCCTTGCGCAAAGTAGTCGCCAATCTGACCGCCCACCAACTGACCATTCAAAATGCGCTCGACACGCTTTTTGGAGCTTATTAATGACACAACAAACCGGCTCGCGCCCCATCCGCTCCCAATACGAAGATTTCATGCGCCATGTGGACACCCACGGCGTCTTCAAGGCCGACCGCACCGGCACCGGCACCAAAAGCGTGTTCGGCCACCAGATGCGCTTTGACCTGAACGAGGGCTTTCCGCTGGTGACGACCAAGAAGGTCCACCTCAAGTCCATCGTGCATGAGCTGCTGTGGTTTCTGCAGGGCTCGAGCGACAACAACTGGCTCAAGGCGCGCGGCGTCACCATCTGGGACGAATGGGCGCGTGAAGACGGCGACCTCGGCCCCGTCTACGGCGTTCAGTGGCGCAGCTGGCCCACGCCTGATGGCGGCCACATCGACCAGATCAGCGAAGTCATCAAGACGCTGAAGACCAACCCCGACTCGCGCCGCATCATCGTGAGCGCCTGGAACGTGGCCGACCTTTCCAAGATGGCGCTGATGCCCTGCCATGCCTTCTTCCAGTTTTACGTGGCGCCGTCCGAGGTGGCGGGCCAGCCGGGCAAGCTCAGCTGCCAGCTGTATCAGCGCAGCGCCGATATCTTCCTGGGCGTGCCTTTCAACATTGCCAGCTACGCGCTGCTGACGCACATGGTGGCGCAGCAATGCGGCCTCGGCGTGGGCGACTTCATCTGGACCGGCGGCGACTGCCACATCTACAGCAACCACCAGGAGCAGGTCGCGCTGCAACTGAGCCGCAAGCCCTTTGCCTACCCCACGCTGCAGATCAAACGCAAACCCGAATCGATCTTTGATTACCAGTTTGAAGACTTCGAGTTCCTGGACTACCAGCACCACGACGCCATCAAGGCGCCGGTGGCCGTCTAGAGAAAGCCCAGAGCCATGACACGCATCCACATGATCTTCGCCCGCGCCGCCAACGGCGTGATCGGCCGCGACAACGCCATGCCCTGGCACCTGCCGGAAGACATGGCGCGCTTCAAGCGCCTGACGACCGGCCGGCCGGTCATCATGGGCCGCAAAACCTGGGATTCGCTGCCGGTGAAATTCCGCCCGCTGCCGGGCCGCACCAACATCGTCATCACGCGCCAGGCCGACTGGAAAGACACCGGCGCTGAAACCGCTGGCAGCCTGGCCGACGCACTGGCGCAATGCGCCGCTGCCGAAGAAGCCTGGATCATGGGCGGCGCGCAGATTTACGCGCAGGCGATGCCGCTGGCCGACCGGATTGAAGTCACCGAGATTGCGCAGGACTTTGAGGGCGACGCCTATGCGCCGACGCTGGGCCCCGAATGGCGGGAGAGCGCGCGTGAAGACCATGTGTCGACGAACGGCATGAAGTTCAGCTTCGTCACCTACGAAAAATAGACCCCGTCAATTCACTCACAACACATAACAGCACATAACAACGCACAAAGGAACAGATATGTCAGGAGGCGGATTTCACGTACACGGGCCCCACGACCATGAGCTCGAGCATGCAGCGCAAGGCGGCCATGGCGGCCACGACAGCGGCGGCGGCATGATCGCGCAGATCGCGGTCATCACCGCCATCATCGCGACCATAGGCGCCATCTTTGCGTACATGGGCGGCGCCACGCAGGCCAATGCGGGCCTGTACAAAAACAATGCGGCCATCAAGAAGACCGAAGCCTCCAACCAGTGGAATTTTTTCCAGGCCAAAAGTACCAAGCAGTCGCTGGCCGAGCTCGCCCGCGACCTGGCGCCCGAAGATAAAAAAGCCGCTTACCAGGGCAAGGTAGACCGCTACGAAAAAGAAAAGAACGAGATCAAGGTGATCGCCGACAAGCTGGAGGCCGAAGCCGCCACCTGGGACAAATCGTCGGACGAACAAATGCACCAGCACCACCGCTGGGCCCAGGCCACCACGGTGCTGCAGGTGGCGATTGCGCTGGCGGCCATCGCCCTGCTGACGCGCAAGCGGTGGCTGGAGTACGGCATGTTTGCCGTGGCCGGTGTGGGCCTGGTGGTGGGCGTGCTGGCAGTGCTACATATTTAATAGCGGGTAACCCACGTCTTTATTGGGCTGGAGCACGAAATCATGAAAATTTCTACCTGGAACGTGAACTCGCTGACCGCGCGGCTGCAGCACGTGCTCGACTGGCTGGCGGCCAACCCGGTCGACGTGCTGTGCCTGCAAGAGCTCAAGATGACGGATGACAAGTTTCCGCTGGAGGCGCTCAAGGCCGTCGGGTACGAAGCCGCCGCTTTCGGACAGAAAACCTACAACGGCGTGGCCATCCTGTCGCGCACGCCGCTGCGCGAGGTGGTGAAAAACATCGTGGGTTTTGAAGACGAGCATTCACGTGTCATCGCCGCCACCGTAGACAGCCCCACAGGGCCCATCCGCGTGCTGAACGGCTACTTCGTCAACGGCCAGGAGCCCGGCAGTGAAAAGTTCGCCTACAAGATGCGCTGGCTGGACGGCCTGCAGGCCTATGTGCGCGCCGAGATGGCGGCCCACCCGCAGCTGGTGCTGCTGGGCGACTTCAACATCACGCCGGAAGACCAGGATTCGTACGACCCGGAAGGCCTGCGCGACACCATCCACCACACCAAAGAAGAGCGCGAGCATTTCCGCCAGCTGGTGGCGCTGGGCCTGACCGACAGCTTTCGCATGTTCGAGCAGCTGCCCAAAAGCTATTCATGGTGGGACTACCGCATGCTGGGCTACCAGAAGAACCGCGGCCTGCGCATCGACCACATCCTGGTCAGCGACGCGCTCAAGCCGCAGGTCAAAGGCTGCACCATTGACCGCGTGCCGCGCAAATGGGAAAAGCCCAGCGACCATGCGCCGGTGACAGTGACTATTGGCTAACCCCCGTCAGAAATAGACCCACCCCCGTCCAGGCTCACTGCGTGTAGCCCGTTCCCCCCTTCCAGGGGGCGAGGCCAGCGGTCTGGCAAAGCCAGTCCCGCGGCCTCTGCTGGTGAAAAACCCCGTTGGATACGCACTGAACTCTTCAACCCAGCATGAGCCCCGGAACCGGCTTCGCCGGGCCGTAGGGCGGGCGGCCCCCTCGGGGGGCAGCGACCCACACGCAGTGGGGGAGCGTGGGGGCCACATTTACTCGAGGTTGAGCTCCTGGATCTTGCGCGTGATGGTGTTGCGGCCTATGCCCAGCTTCTGGGCCGCCTCGATGCGGCGCCCGCGGGTGTTGGCCAGTGCGGTCTGGATCAGTTTGGACTCAAACCGCCGCGTGAGCACATCCCACACATCGCTGCGCCCGGTGGCCAGCAGGGCCAGGGCTTCGGCTTCGAGGCCGCTTTCCCAGCCCTGGTCCAGGCCGGCCGCGGCGGGTGCGGCAAAGTCGGGTGCGTGCAGGGGCGGCGCCTTGTCGGCGCTGCCCGTTACGTCGCTGCGCACAGCGTCGGTTTTTTCCACCGATGCCAGTGGTTTTCCCGGCTCGGGGATCATGCCCAGCACTTCGGGTGGCAGGTCTTTGGGCTCGATCACCTGGGCCGGCGCCATCACGGTCAGCCAGTGGCAGATGTTTTCGAGCTGGCGCACATTGCCGGGAAAGCCGAAGTTGCTCAACTGCTGCAGGGCCGTGTCGGAAATGCGTTTGGGCTCCACGCCCAGCTGCTTGGCGCTTTGCTGCAGGAAGTGGCGTGTCAGCATGAAGACGTCTTCGCGCCGCTCGCGCAGCGCGGGCAGGCGCAGGCGGATCACGTTGAGGCGGTGGAACAAATCCTCACGGAAACCGCCTTCCTTGACGCGCTGCTCGAGGTCCTGGTGGGTGGCGGCGATGACGCGCACATTGGCCTTGACGGCGTTGTGCCCGCCCACGCGGTAGAAGTGGCCGTCGCTCAGCACACGCAGCAGGCGCGTCTGCAAATCAAACGGCATGTCGCCGATTTCATCGAGAAACAGCGTGCCGCCCTCGGCCTGCTCAAAGCGGCCGCGCCGCATGGTCTGGGCGCCGGTGAAGGCGCCGCGCTCATGGCCGAAGAGTTCGCTTTCGAGCAAATCCTTCGGGATGGCGGCGGTGTTGATCGCGACAAACGGCCCGTTGGCGCGCGGCGAGTGTTTGTGCAGCGCGCGCGCCACCAGCTCCTTGCCGGAGCCGGACTCGCCGGTGATCATCACCGTCACCATGCTCTGGCTCAAGCGCCCGATGGCGCGAAAGACGTCCTGCATGGCGGGCGCCTGGCCGAGCATCTCGGGCGCGGCGGCCATGCGTTCTTCGGCCACTTCCTCGCGCTGGCTTTCTTCGACCGCGCGGCGGATCAGCTCCACCGCCTTGGGCAAATCAAAAGGCTTGGGCAGGTATTCGAACGCGCCGCCCTGGAAGGCCGAGACCGCGCTGTCCAGGTCCGAGAAGGCCGTCATGATGATGACGGGCAAGCCGGGGAGCTTTTCCTTGACCTTCTCCAGCAAGTCAAGGCCCGAGCCGCCGGGCATGCGGATATCGCTCACCAGGATTTGCGGGCCGTCGTCCTCCGTCGCGCTTTCGAGTGCGGCCAGGACTTCACGGGGGTTGGTAAAACTGCGCGTAGGAAGGTCCTCGCGGAGCAGGGCCTTTTCCAGAACAAACCGGATGGACTGGTCATCATCAACGATCCAGATCGGTTTCATGTATGCAGTCCCTTTTTCGTGCTTTTCAAATGCCGGCCCTTTTGGAGCCCCGCGCATCGATCGCGTTATGTATCAGTCATGGATAAAGACACACTTCAAGGCAGCGGTATGAGCAGCTTGAAATCTGTACGGCCCGGCACACTGTCGCACTCGATCAAACCGTGGTGTTGCTGGACAAAGGTTTGCGCCAATGTCAGCCCCAGCCCCGAACCGCCCTCACGCCCTGAGACCAGGGGATAGAAGATTCGGTCTTTGATGGAGTCCGGCACACCCGGTCCATTGTCGATAACATGCAATTCCAGTGCCAAGCGATAGCGCTGCTTGCCGAAAGTTACCTGCCTGGCGATTCTTGTCCTGAAAGTGATCTGTGCATCGCCCGCCGCAATACGCTCTGCCAGCGCCTGGGCAGCGTTGTGGGCGATGTTCAGCACCGCCTGTATCAGCTGCTCGCGGTCGCCGCGAAAGTCGGGAATAGAGATGTCGTAATCCCGTGTGACCTTCAGGCCTCTGGGGAATTCCGCCAGGATGAGCGAGCGCACGCGCTCGCACACTTCGTGGATATTCACGTCGCCCACCAGGTGCGGCCGGCGGTGCGGCGCCAGCAGGCGGTCCACAAGCGTCTGCAGGCGGTCGGCTTCGTGGATGATGACCTGGGTGTACTCGGTCAGGTCCTTGCCGATCTCCATCTGCAGCAACTGCGCCGCGCCGCGAATGCCGCCCAGCGGGTTTTTGATCTCGTGGGCCAAATTGCGGATCAGCTCCTTGTTGGCCTGCGCCTGGTCGATCAGGCGCTCTTCGCGCTCCTGCTTGGCCTGCTGCTCCAAAGGCAGCAGTTCCACGATCGCCTCGCCCGGCGTGTCGGTTTGCGCCACCACCACATGCACGGGCAGCGGCTCGTGGTTCAGGCGCCTGAGCCAGGCGTCGTAGCGAAGCGCCGCGAATTCATTGCTGCCCGCGCCTTCGAGGGCGTTTTGCAGGATCAGCGGTTCGGTGAAACAGTCGGGGAGCTGCGAGCCTTCAATGGTTCGCCGGGAGGTTCCCAGGGCGTCTTCCAGGGCTGCGTTGGCAAAAACCACCGTGCCGTTGGTGCGGACAACCGCGACCAGCGTGGCCAGCAGGTCGAAGGCCTGGAAGCGGGGGAGTCCGGAAACCGGGGCGGATGAAAGTGGGGTGCGGATGGAGGGCTTCAAGCCGCCCATTTTCACCCAGAAGCCTGCCCCGCGCGATTAATTGAGGGCGGGAGCGCCCGATGGGAGCCGGGAAATCTCGCGCTTGAGACCGGCAATGTCGCTCTGGTTGCGGGCGATGCTGTCCTTGAGCTCCGCCACGCGGTCCAGGTAACGCTGGTAGTTGCGGCCTTCAATGCCCTGCTTTTCAGGCTCGCCGTTGTTGTACTCTTTTTGCTGCTCGGCCAGTTTGGCTTCGGCCTTCTTCAGCTCGGCTTCCAGGATGGCGCGCGAGTCGCTGTCGCGGGCGCGCTGCTCGGGGCCGGAAGCGGCCGCCACACGGACCGCAGGGGCGGAGCCGGAGCCGGAAGAGGCGTTGGAGTTGGACTTGGCAACCGGCGTGCTCTGCACCACGGTGACATTGCCGCCCGACACCAGCTTGCAGTTACGGGTTTGCGCTTCTTTGGTGTTGTTGATGTATTCGGGCGCGGAACCCCCTGCACCTGTGCAGCGGTAAACCTGCTGCGCCCAGGCGGTGTTACCCGCGCCGGCCAGCAGCAACGAAAAGGCAGAAAGCAAAAACGTGTGTTTCATAGGGAACTCCCAGTGCCGTTGAGGGCTAGGACGGTCTATCAGTATGCGGTAAACCCGCCAAAACACAAAGCCAGCAAGCCTACAACGCACTGGGGCAATAAAAAAGGACGGCCTTGGCCGTCCCTTTTTGACCACACACACGCCCGAAACCGGGGCGTATGTGATTGAGCGCTTACTTAAGCGTAAGCTTTTTGCCGCCTTACAGCGAGTAGTACATGTCGAATTCGATGGGGTGGGTCGCCTGGCGCAGGCGGGTCACTTCACCCATCTTCAGTTCAATGTAGGCGTCGATCATGCTGTCGGTGAACACACCGCCCTTGGTCAGGAAGCTGCGGCCCACGTCGAGCGCGTCCAGCGCCTGGTCCAGGCTGTGGCAAACGGTTGGCACTTTTGCATCTTCCTCGGGCGGCAGATGGTACAGATCCTTGGTGGCGGCTTCGCCGGGATGGATCTTGTTTTCCACGCCGTCCAGGCCGGCCATCATCAGGGCCGAGAAGCCCAGGTACGGGTTCATCAGTGGATCAGGGAAACGCGCTTCGATACGGCGGCCCTTCGGGTTGGCGACGTAAGGGATGCGGATCGATGCCGAGCGGTTTTTGGCCGAGTAAGCCAGCTTGACCGGTGCCTCATAACCAGGAACCAGGCGCTTGTAGCTGTTGGTGCCGGGGTTGGTGATGGCGTTCAGGGCGCGGGCATGCTTGATGATGCCGCCGATGTAGTACAGGGCGAAATCAGACAGGCCGGCATAGCCGTCGCCGGCGAACAGGTTCTTGCCGTCTTTCCAGATGGACTGGTGAACGTGCATGCCGGAGCCGTTGTCGCCCACGATGGGCTTGGGCATGAAAGTGGCGGTCTTGCCGTAGGCGTTGGCCACGTTCTGCACCACGTACTTCAGGACTTGCGTCCAGTCGGCGCGCTGAACCAGCGTGCTGAAACGGGTGCCGATTTCATTCTGGCCGGGGCCGGCCACTTCGTGGTGGAACACTTCGACGGGGATGCCCAGCGATTCGAGGATCAGGGCCATCTCGGCGCGCATGTCTTGCGTGCTGTCGACCGGGGGAACCGGGAAGTAGCCGCCCTTGACGGTCGGGCGGTGGCCACGGTTGCCGCCTTCGAGCTTGGCGCCCGAATTCCAGGGGGCTTCGTATTCTTCGATCTTGAAGAAGGTGCCCGACATGTCGGTGTTCCAGCGCACGTCGTCAAAAATGAAGAATTCCGGCTCAGGGCCGAAGTAAGCGGTGTCGCCCAGGCCGGAGGCCTTCAGGTAGGCTTCTGCGCGCTGTGCGATGGAGCGCGGATCGCGGTCGTAAGCCTTGCCGTCGGCAGGCTCGAGCACGTCGCAGCTCATGAACAGCGTGGTTTCTTCAAAGAAGGGGTCGATGTTGGCCGTCTTGGGGTCAGGCATCAGTTGCATGTCGGAGGCTTCAATGCCCTTCCAGCCGGCAATGGAAGAACCGTCAAACGCGTGGCCCGACGTGAATTTATCTTCGTCAAAGTGGGACACGGGCACGGTGACGTGCTGCTCTTTGCCCCGGGTGTCGGTGAAACGGAAGTCAACGAACTTGACTTCGTTTTCCTTGACCATTTTCATGACGTCTGCGACGGTCTTTGCCATCAAAATCTCCTGTTGCTGGATGGGTGGTTGAAAATTCTCTTCGGGCTTGTTGAATGCACTTTTTGTGCCAAAGCCATTGGCTGCCCAGATTGACGCCAAGCCTCGGATTGTGCCGTTATCTGGCTTCAGTTCCCGCCTTGGGCGGGCTGAAAACGCAAAAAACACTCCGCGGTAACGAATGCACCATTAAAGTGCATCACCATAAAAGCGCCAATTTGGTGCAAAAAGTCAGCGCACCAATTCGGGGCCAAATTTCAGGTCGAATTGATGCAGCCCGGCCAGCATGGCTGGATAGGCCAGGTTGACCGCTTCCGGCGCGCCTTTGACGCCCAGTTCAATATGGCGGCCGTATTCGGGGTGGTCCACGCTGGGCAGGCTGAACACTTTCACGCCGGCATGCGCCGCTTCAATATCGAGCATCAGCGGCGTAAGCATGGCTTCCATGGACCCAAAAATGATCACCGACTTTTCGGTGTAAGGCGACTTTTGGTGCAGGTGGGCGTACTGCTGGTCCAGCACCCATTCGATCATCGGCCAAGCCATCACCGGGAAGCCCGGAACGAAGTGAACCGCGCCCTGCCCCGCCCGGCAGGTAAAACCGGGGATCTTGTTGTACGGGTTCGGAATGATCTCGGCGCCTTCCGGGAACACGCCCATGTTCAGGCGGTGGATGTTGTCGTCGCGGTCGGGCTCATAAGGGGTGCCCTGCTCTTTGGCCACGTCGGCCATGCGCTCCAGGATCAGGGTTTTGGCCGTGGGATGCAACGCCAGGCCAACCCCCAAAGCCTTGGCCGCGCATTGCCGGGTGTGGTCGTCCGGCGTGGCGCCGATGCCGCCGCAGGAAAACACCACGTCGCCGCTGCCACGCGCCGCCGCAAAGGCGCGCGCCAAAGTGGCCGTGATGCGTGCCGGGTCGTCGCCCACGTAATCGGCGTAGGCCAGCTGCAGGCCGCGCGCGCCCAGCAGTTCAATGGTTTTGGGCAGGTGTTTGTCGGCGCGTTTGCCCGAGAGGATTTCGTCGCCGACGATGATGAGGCCGAAGTGAGAGGTCATGTTGGGTGAGTTCAGGGCAGAGGTATGTCAGGCTTGCCGCCCAACGTGCCGAAGCTGGGGGCGGGCCCGGGCAGGGCTTCGGGCGCCAGCTCGGTTGCTATTGATTTGATAGCGTCCTGTGCAAGCGGATCGGGGGTCAGGGCATTGTTTTTCTTGCGAAGCTGCTCCAGCGCGGCCAGCGTGTAGTGGGCAAACCAGAGCGAGGAAAAGGCAAACACCAGCGTGTAGATCCAGATCGCCACCGGCACCAGGATGGGCGCCATGGCCACAAACATCGCGCCCGAGGCCCAGATCAGGCTGGGCGCGGCGCCCAGGTAGCCGCTGATGACGCCGATGGCCAGCAGCGGCGCGCGGTGCTCTTTGAAAATCTGGCGCCGCTCTTCGCTGCTGGCGTGGTCGACCAGCGCATCGTAGGACATGACGCGGTACGTGAGCCAGCCCCAGATCAGCGGCGGCAGCACCAGGATCAGCGGCGGGATCAGCCACAGCGGAATCGACACGGTGAGCGCCACCGCGGCCAGCGAGGTTGAGCCCAGCGACCAGAACAGGCTGGCGACCATCGAGCCGCCCTGCTTGCGTTCAAGCTGCGGAAAGCGCCGCTCGGCCACCAGCGCCACCATGGCCGGCGTCATGAGGATGGCCACAAAAAGCAGCGCGGTGATCACGATGACCGGAATCGCCATGAAGAGCAGCAGCGCCGGCGCCAGCACCATGCGCAGCCCGCCCAGGCCCAGGGTTTCGAGCCAGCGGACCATGGTGTTGACGAGTTCGTAGTTGCCGAGCTGGGAGCGGATCGCTTCGACCGCATCGCTCCAGAAGAAGTACCCCAGGCCCAGGGAGATCGCTCCCATGATGATCAGGGGCAGCACTGACAAAGCGATGACCCGTGGGTGAAGGCAGTACATCGCGGCGCGCCAAAAAGCGTCAAGGAGTTTGCTCATGCCGAAAGGATACCCTTACTTAACGGCAGGCAGATTGCACGTTCAGGCTTTGCCGAAGAGGCGCTTGAGGCCAATCCATTGTTGCGACCAAAAGCCTTTGCCGTATTGGCGATTGGCTTCGACCTGGTCGCGGATACCGGTCGGGTCATAGCGCTGCTCAAAATTCACCGTACCAAACAACATATCCCACCAGGGCAGCAACACGCCAAAGTTGTGGCCACCCAACCTGACGGCCCCCACGCTTTTCACTTCGTGTAATGCGCTGCCCCCCGAGGGGGCTAATTTTCCTTGGGGCGGCCCGGCGGAAAATTGTCCGTCCTGCGCTGGTTTCACCTTGACCGGCGTCTCATGCCCAATGCCGATGCTGTGGTGCAGCCTGTGAAAGCGCGGGCTGACCCACAGGCGCTCGCCGATGCGGCCGAACCACAGGCGCACATTGGCGTGCTGAAAGCTCTCACTGAGCTGGGTGAACGCGACGATGGCCACGAACTGGCCGGGCGGCACGCCGATAAGCTGGGCCACCAGCACGACGATGGCGTCGACCAGGATGTCGTCGAGCAGGTGGTTGCGGTTGTCGCTCCACATCGTCATTTGCCGCTGCGCGTGGTGCAGCGAATGCAGGCGCCACCACCATTCGATCTGGTGCTGGCCGCGGTGCGTCCAGTAGGCGACAAAGTCAAACACGACGAGGTACATCAGCAGGCTGACGACCGCGTGGTCGGTGACGCCCGGCCAGAGCTGGTCGAGGTGGAAGGTGCCGTAGCCGGCGGTGCGCAGCGCGCCGAAGGCTTCGTCGAACCACGGATCGAGCGTGAAAAAAAGCGCGAGGCGGAAAAAGCCCAGCCGGTGGATCAGCGTGTACAGCACATCGGTGCGGATGGTGGCGCGGTCCGTCACCGGCTCTACCGGCCGCCAGCGCTGCAACGGGCCGATGATGGCCAGCAAAATCAACACCTGCAGCACCCCCACCATGAACCAGGCGGTGGCGCCGTAGCCGTCTTCCAGCAGGTTGCCCATGCCCAGCGCAAACATGACGGGCTGCACGGCCGCTTCAAACAGCCATTGCTGCGCCGTCGAAAAAATATCGCTGAACCAGTCCATGGGCTTTATTTTGCAGGCTTGGCCGGGGCGGAGCCGGCTTGCGCGTCAATCCACGCCTTGTACTGGGGGTGTTCGCGCAGGGTCTGGAAACAAAAGCCGCGCGCCTGCAGGCCGGTGATCAGCGGCTCCAGCACCTTGGGCGCCCACGGGTCCTTGCGCGACCAGATGCCCAGGTGGGCCAGCAGGATGTCGCCGGAGCGCACATCACGCAGCGCCTTCTTCAGCAAAAAGTCATTGGGGTATTTTTCGCTCGCCAGCTCGTCACCCAAAAAGCCGGCGGGCGACCAGCCCACGTGCTCATAGCCGCAGGACTTGGCAGCCGCCAGCAGCGCAGGCGAGGTCTTGCCGCCCGGCGCCCTGAAGAGCGGCAGCGTTTTCTTGCCGGTGATGGCTTCGAGCCGCCTGGCGGATTTGCCGATTTCTTCGCAATACTGCGCCGCCGACCAGGTGAACTCCTTGCCCTCCAGCGGGCCCGCCGACGGCCGCATCCTGAACTGCTGCTGCGCGCCGGGCGCAGCCGGCACATCACCGCGCCAATAGACGTGGTCCCAGGTGTGCGAGGCGAACTCATGGCCTTCCGCCGCCCGCGCCTTCCACCACGGCGCCCATTGCGCGCCCAGGCTGCCGTCGCCTTCCTGTGTGCGCTCGTTGGCCGCAAAAAACGTGACCTTGACCTGGTGTTTGTTGAGGATCTCGGCCATCAGCGGCGCGACGGCCATGTGGCCGGTGTCGAGCGTGAGGTAGACGGGTTTGCAGGCAGCGGCTGCCGGCTGCACCGGGCCCTGCATGACGATTTTTGGGTCTTTTGTGCCTGCAGCCCAAGCGGGGCATGCGCAGGCAGCTATTAAAACAATAGCAGGCAGCAGGGTTGAGCGAGCCTGCCCGGCCCGCTCAAGCCGCTTACCGGGGTGCGTGGTCGAGGGTCCAGACACCATGGGGGCTCTTTCCAACATTCACCTGGCGAACGATCTTGCGCGTCGCCACGTCGATCACCGTCAGCTTGCGCGCCCAGCGCGAGGTCACCAGTATCTGCTTGCCGTCGCGGCTCACGTCGATGCAATCGGGGCCGCCCGGTGCGGGGTAGTTGTCGACGACTTCCAGGGTTTGCAGGTCGATCTTGCTGATGCTGTTGGCCACGCGGTTGCTGACCAGCACATGGCGCTTGTCGCCAAAGGCGCGGAAGGCATGCGCGCCGGCGCCGGTCTTGATGGTCTTGGTGCGAACCGGCTGCGCGCCGCTCACGTCATACACCTCGACCGCGTCGCCGCCCGTCAAACCCACCAGCATGAATTTGTCGTCGGCCGTGCCGTACACATCGGCCGGGATGGAGCCGGTTTTGGTGCGCCACTTGACGGCCTGCGTAGCCAGGTCGATGGAGATCAGCTCGTCGCTGTCCTGCATGGTCGAATAAATCGTGGTGCTTTTGCTGTCTATCCACAAATGGCTGGGCGTCTTGCCGGTGGCCACACGTTTGGCCAGCGTGATCTCTTTGCCGTCCCACTTGTAGATGTCGATGTGGTTCAGGCGGTTGGCGGCCGTGACGAACCACCTCATGTCGGGTGAAAAGCGCAGCTGGTAGGGGTCGAGGATGCCGCGGATGGTGCGCTGCACTTCGGCGGTCTTGGGGTCGATGAAGGTCAAAGAGTCCGACAGCGCGTTGGCGACGATGACCGACTTCTCGTCGGGCGTGAGGTACAGGTGGTGCGGCTGCTTGCCGGTGGCGATGCGCCGGGTTTCCGTCCAGGTCGCGGGGTTGATCACGCTGACGGTGTCGTCCAGCGAGTTGAGCACGAAGACGGGGCTGGACATGGCGGCGGACGCGGCAGGCGCAACAGACGCAGAAGCGGCCCGGGAAGGCGCCGATGCGGCCTGGGGAGGGGTCTGGGCCGTGGCGGTGAGGCACATCAGCAAACCGGTCAAGACACACAGCCGGGGAGCGGCTAAATAGGCGAAAACATTCACAAAAACAGTCTTTCTACGTGCAACCGGTTAGTGTAGCGGCGCGGGCTTGGGGCATGCCCCTAAAAGCCCCCAAATGCCCTCCAATGCTGGCAATTTCCGGCCCCTGCAACACCCAATGCGCCAAACACCCGGTTCGTTTACATCCTTTACGATGCTTCGATGAACCTGACAAGCGAGTTGGTAGAGATCAAGGGTGTGCGGCTGGAGACACAGCGCATCGCCGGTCGGGCCGATTTGGCCCCCATCGTTTTTTTGCACGAAGGCCTGGGCTCGATCGCTTTGTGGACGCAGCGCGGCCTCGGTTGGCCCGAGGCCGTGTGTGCCGCCACCGGCCGGGCGGGCATCGTGTATTCGCGGCGCGGCTACGGGCAGTCAGACCCGGTGCCCGATGTACGCGGCGAATCCGGTGAATCGGGCGGCCGACGCACCGGCCGGCTGCTGCCCGACTACATGCACCGCGAAGCCTGGGATGTGCTGCCCGCACTGCTCGAAGCCTTGCAGATCCACAACCCGGTGCTGCTGGGCCATTCTGACGGCGCGACCATCGCCCTCCTCCACGCCAGCCGGCACCCGGTGGCGGCATGCATCGCGATGGCGCCGCATGTGGTGGTGGAAGACATTGCGGTGCAGGCGATTGCCCAGGCGACCGTGGCCTTTGAATCGGGTGGCCTGCGGGAACGGCTGGCGCGTTACCACGCCGATGTCGACGTCGCCTTCTGGCAATGGAACGATGTCTGGCTGTCAGAGGCGTTTCGCAGCTTTGACATCCGCGAAGACTGCCGCCGCATCAGCGCGCCGCTGCTGCTCATTCAGGGCCTGGACGACGAATACGGCACGATGCGCCAGCTCGATGAAATCGCCCTCGCGGCGCCGCATGCGCAGCAACTGCGGCTGGCAGCCTGCGGGCATTCGCCGCAGCGCGACCAGGCCGGCCAAACGGTGGAGGCAATCACCGGTTTCCTGAAAACCGTGGACTGAACCCGTTCAATGCCGGCGGGCGATTTGCTATATTTTTGATAGCTACCAGCCCAGTCGGTACCTGGGCTGGAGGCCGATTTTGCTGAAATTTTTCTGCCGGCAGGCGCAGCCGGAAAATCGCTCAGCCAGCCTTCACTTCGACGTGATACGCCGCCCACGGACACCACGCAAAACGCTCGGGCAAGGGCTTGGCCATCACGTCGGCAAAGCGGTCGGCGTCATACACCGCCCACAGCGGGCCCAGCCCGCCCAGCGACAGCGGCTGGCCGTCGATGTGCGTGGCGACGATGGGCCGGTATTTGCGCAGGTCGGCTGCGGTGATCTGCGCGGCGTAGCCGTCGATGGCGCGCACAAACACGGTCATGCCGTCCTTGAGCGTCACGCCGGCGGCCTTGAGCACATCGGCCAGCAGCGGCCCTTTGAGGCTGTGGGCCTGGCTGTCGTACTCCAGCGTCGGCTTGATGGTGACGGCCGGCATCGCGGCGATGGCGGCGAAGTCAAAGGCATGGGCCTTGTCAAAGCCGACTTTCTGCTTGGCCAGCAGCTGGTCGAGTTTCGGGTCCAGCGCGCCGCGGTTGCCCGCGCCGATCAGGCCGCTGACCGTCAGGAGCACCGGTCCGCGCACGGACTTGGGGGCGTGCTGCGCCAGGGCAAATGTGGGGGCGGCTACGGCGCCGGCAGCGGCGGCACCCAGGAATCGACGGCGTTGGTTCATGCTTTTCCTCCGGTTGATGTGTCGGTGATGAATGGGCCTCTGAGCTGGCAGCGTAGCGCTTTGTTCAGGCTTTCGGAACAGGCTTGGCCGAGATGCTGGCCATGTCTTCGGCCGTCAGCCAGCGCCAGCCGCCGGGTTTCAGGTCGGCCGGCAAGTCCAGCGTGCCGATGCGCGAGCGGTGCAGGCCGGCGACGTCTTCCACCCGGTTGCCCACAGCGGCAATCATGCGCTTGACCTGGTGGTATTTGCCTTCGGTCAACGTCAGGCTGAGCTGGTTCTCGCCGGTTTTTTCACAGGCGGCGGCGCGCACGGGCTTGGGGTCATCGTCCAGCACCACACCGGCCAGCAGTTTGGCGATCTGCTTGTCGTCCACCGGGTGCTTGGCACGGACCTCGTACACCTTGGGCACATGGTGCTTGGGCGAGCTCATGCGGTGGATGAACTTGCCATCATCCGACAGCAGCAAGAGGCCGGTCGTGTCCTGGTCCAGCCGGCCCACCGCCTGCACACCCGCTGCCGCGCCGCCGCCGCGCTGGCGTATCGGCGCCGGCAGCAGCGTGTAAATGCTGGGGTAGGTGCTGGGCTTTTGCGAACACTCGTAGCCGGCCGGCTTGTGCAGCATCAGGTAGGCCTTCTCGTGGTACTCCCACGCCGTGCCCTGCACCGTGAAGCGCAGGCCATCCGCTATAAATTCCATAGCAGGGTCTGTACACGGGGAGCCGTCTACAGCCACAAAACCTTGTTGAACCAGCCCCGCGCACACGCGCCGCGTGCCAAAGCCCTGGGAAAAGAGAATTTCTTGAATTTGCATGCTTGCCATGGGGCGTATTGTCGCCGGGAGCCCGAATCGGGGCGAGCCCGGGCAAAGCCCAGACTGGTTACGCCCTGGGTTGGTCCAGCACATTGACGGCTTCCCGAAGCTTGTCAATGTGGTCGTCGCCTCTGAGCGCCGCACGCCAATAGAAAGTGTGGCTGCACAAGCCGAAGCGGCGCCGCGTGCGCACGGGAACGTCTCTGACGCCTGCGCCAAACACCCCGGCCACAGGCCCACCCACCAGGTCGCCCCACAGCAAGGCTCTGCACGGGAAGTACAGATTGGTCCATCGTGTGACCGCAAATAACGCGGCATGGTGCAGCACCTTGCGTGAGAGTTTTTTGTCGAAATAGCGGAAGCTGTGCACGTCCTGACCTTTGGAGCGCCTGACTTCAAGTACCGGCGGGCATTGCGCGTACTCGCGTTCCTGAAACTTCGCGCTCAGGGCTTTCTGGTCGCGGGCCAGCAACAACGGGGCGTGGGCGAGCGGGCTGCCCAAAGTGACGAAGTCGCTGACTCGCCAGGTATGGCCATTGGCGATACTTTCCCGCAGGCATGCGCGTTGCGCGTCATGAAAGACTTCTGCTGCGACGTCCTCTCCCCCGGCGGCCCTGACGGTCAGCGCCTCCATGTCGTCAAGCGCCTGATCCACCCCGCCGGGAGATGTTTTCTCGGCGTTCCACTCGCTCCAGGCATACGACAGGATGTCGTAGGCGATAACCGTTCCCAAACTGTGGCCGACCACCACAATCCGGTCGTATCCGCGTGCATGCAAGTCCTTGAGCACCCGCAAGCCGGCCGACCGTATGGAATGGCGCATCTGCACATTGGCGGCTGCCACGTGCAGGTAGCGCGCCGCATCGCCCACGATCTGCCTTGCCAGGAAGGCGATAACCGGCAACAACACGATGCTCACGGCAAGTGAGAGCCAGGCCGGCACCGAGACAGAGAACGTCCAGAAGCCGTCCCCCTGGCTCTTCAGGAGGCAATATCCGAGCGCCAGGCCGCCGGAAAGCAGCACCAGGGTCCAAAGCACCCAATAGGCCGGCCGCAGTTGAGGCGGAACACGCCCGGGAAGGCGGAGCAGCAAGGTGGCGAGCCAGGCCAGAACGTGCTTCAACTCGGTCCCTTTCATGAGGTGCGCCCAATAGAACTCAAAAAAATCAGTGCGCTGGCCACTCTTGTTTTCGCCGGTCGTCAGCCGCCTCAATTCAAAATCTTCCGACAGCGGATACGGTTTGCTCCAGATCGCCTCTGCACCGGGGCCCGGCCGATGGACGGAAGTGTCTTTGCTCCACACCTCCCGGGCAAAGCCCCTCAAAGTGTCCATTGGCCGTTGTTCGCCGATTCCGTGAATCAGCAATAGTGCTTGTCTGCCCATGCCCTCTCCTCTGTTGATGAACCAAGGATAGCTTCCCGTCGCTGCATCGGCGTCCTGCATACGAAGGGGCGCAAGGACAATGCAGCGCGCCCGATCAGTCCGGCCAAGCAGGCCGGGCCCCTAAAAAGCCCGGAGAGTGCGTCGAACGTGGCCAGAATTGCCACTTTGGCCGTATCGAGCCACACCGGCCACCTGGGCGGGCGTTTTCAGCCATGGCACCCTCAAGTCCAGCCAGATCGCCGGGCGTGTTGACTGCGGTCAAGCACTTCCGGGCCGTGGCGTCCTATGATCTTTTTCGGGAAACGGTGAAAAAAAGACAACCCGAGCAATACAGACCGATCAAGACATCATGGAATTCGAAATACCGGAATCCCTGGCCAACACCTTGCTGGGGATGATCAACGCCGAGTCGCCGCTGGCCAGGCGCCTGAGCGAGCACGGCATGTCGCGCGGCAAACGTGTGGTGCCCAGCCGCCTCTTTGACCTCCCTACGCTGAACACGCTCTACGGCCTGTGCCGCGCGGCCAACGAGCGCGAGCTGATGTTCCAGATGCTGGCGCTGGACAACATCCACGCCGCGCCGGCCGCGCGCAAAATCCCCAGCCTCGAGCTGCTGATCCCGGGCCTGATCGCCTGGCTGTCGCGCGACATGATCGACGGCTGGCTCTACAAACGCGGCAAAGACGGCGTGTTGCTGCCCTGGCTGGTGCATTCGATGCGCCATGTGCAGCCGGCCGACGGCTCGGCCTACGTGATCATCGGCCTCCTGGCCAACACCGTGCAGGCCGCCGGGCGCGAGCCCATCACCGACCCGCGCATGCGGCGCACCGGCATGACTTACGGCATCAGCTTTTATGCCGACGACATCAAGGACCACACCATCCCCGAGCTGATGACGGGCGACGGCTTCTACAAGGAGTGCGCCGAGTTCAAGGCCGAATACGAAGCGCACGCCAAACGCTTCAGGCAGCTGCAGCCCAGGTTCGGCGCGCAGTTCACCATATCGGGCTCGGCCTGGATGCCGGACGACAGCCCCCGCCCGCAACTGGAATGCCGGCGGCTGCAGGCCGGCACCACCGCCCGCTGCGTGAACGACGAGGAACTGCTGGAGCGGCAGTTCGACACCACGGCCGACGCAACGTTCTGGCGCGAAAGCGGGATTGCCGAGGGCTTTGAGCGCGTGCCGCTGCACTGCTACCTGCACCTCTTTCACCTGGACTGGCACCGCAATCTGTGGGTGCATGTGCAGAACGTGCGCGAGTACCGCTACAAGCCGGAGCTGCGTGACAAGCTGGTGCTGCCGCAGGCGCACCGCGACCTCATCGACATCCTGACGGCCGACCGCAACTTCCTGATGGAAGACATCGTCGAGGGCAAGTCCGGCGGCACCACCATCCTGTGCAAGGGTGCGCCCGGCCTGGGCAAAACGCTGACGGCCGAGGTGTATGCCGAAGTCGTGGGCAAGCCGCTGTACCGCGTGCATTCGGGCCAGCTCGGCGTGACGGCCGGTTCTGTCGAAGCCAACCTGTCGAAGATTTTGCAGCGCGCGGCGCGCTGGGATTCGGTGCTGCTGCTGGACGAGGCCGACGTCTACATCCGCCGCCGAGACAACGACCTGCAGCACAACGCCATCGTGGCGGAGTTTTTGCGCACGCTCGAATACTTCAACGGCCTGCTTTTCATGACGACTAACCGCGTGGCCGATATTGACGACGCCATCTTGTCGCGCTGCATCGCCATCATCCAGTTTGAAACACCGACCCGGGAGCAAGCCGTGCAGCTGTGGAAATCGCTGGCGGACCAGTTTCACGCCGAGCTGCCGGATGGCCTGGTGGAGCGGCTCACGGTGACGTATGCCGCTGCCAGCGGGCGCGACATCAAGGAGCTGCTCAAGCTGACGTCCAAGTTCTGCAAGGGCAAAAACCAGCCGCTCAGCGAGGACGCTTTCGCCCAGTGCGCGGCTTTTCGCAGCATTGGCAAGGCACCCTGAGGCCGCACACGATGGTTGACGTATCACTTCTGGGTGAGCGGCTCCTGGGCCGGCTGAGCTTTCGCCCCGGCGCCGCGCCTGACCAGCCGCCCTGGCCGGTTGGCCGGCACACGCTGGGCCTTTCGCAGGAGCGGGACGCCGTGCTGATCGTGCCCGAGGGCCTTGAGCCGGGGAAGCCGGCCGCCCTGCTTGTGATGTTCCATGGCGCGGGCGGCAGCGCCGACAAGGTGCTTCCCTTCGTCATCGCGCATGCGCGGGAGCGCGGTTTTTTGCTGCTGCTGCCGCAGTCGCAGTTTCCGACCTGGGACATCGTGATCGGCGGCCACGGCCCCGACCTGGAACGCCTGGACAAGGCCTTGGGCGAAGTCGCCTCGCGGTACGCCATAGACCCCGCGCATTTGGCGTTTGCCGGTTTTTCCGACGGCGCAAGTTATGCGCTGTCGGTGGGCGTGACCAACGGCGACGTCGCCAGCCACGTGATTGCCTTGTCCGGCGGCTTCATGTCAGTCTTCACGCAGGAAGGCTCACCCCGCATCTTCATCGCGCACGGGCTGCAAGACGAGCAGTTGCCGATAGAGACCAGCGCCCGCCCCCACGCCGAAAAACTCAAGGCCGCGGGTTATGACGTGACCACCATCGAGTTCAGGGGACCGCACCGCATCGAGCCGCCGGTGGTGGCGCTGGCGATGGAGTTTTTCCTCGGGCCGCTGGCGCCGCCGGGGCAGAAATGACAAAGCCGCCGGCCATGGGTGCATGGACGGCGGCCGTCTTGTATGGTGGGCTGGGGTCTACTGACAGATGGTCGCCAATCCTCATAAACAAAGGGAAGTACAGGCTTATCCCGTATTTTTGTTCCCCGGCTTGTTCCCCGGTGTTGTAATGGCTGCTGAAAAACCCGCGACGCCTAGTCAATACCGTTCAATCGAGATCAATTGTGCGGAAAAGGTCAACTGCAAAATTCTGACTCAATTTGATCGAGATCAAAGAAATAACTATTTCAATTATAAAAATCGTAGTCGGTTCACCATCAAATTTTCTTTTGAACCTGAGCAGTCACAAAGTTTTTAGTTCCCCGAATCGTTCCCCGGTTTTAGCTTGGTAAGCTTAACTAGGAATTTAGGCATCAGAAGTCTGAAGCCGATTGCTGAGATCTTTTCCCGAAGGCTTCTCGGACTTGGTCGCGAAGCATATTAGTCCGGCTTGTTGCGGCAGTACGCAGGCGCACTCGCCTTAGACATACGTCTTCCGCAATCTAGTACAAGTAACCGGAACTTTGCCCAAGTCAGCTCAAGGCGCGAACACTGCGCAGAGTCAAAGTACCCCTATCTTTGATCAAGGATCGTCGTAAAAGCGTAGTTTGCGCCGTACGTCAGCTCGCGTGATATCAGCGCCGAAGCGCTAGACATTGCCGCCGGTTACACCTGCTAAGTCCTAAATGAAAACAAAGCCATCACGCAGCTTGTACTCATAGGTATCTTGCCGGCTGTCTGGCCGGTGCCCCGCTCGGCGGTAAACCCAGTTCATTCCGCACGCGATTACCGTTCACTCGACGAATTTGAGCTGTAACTTGCGCATTAAGCGGCTCAATTCTGATGAACGCGGTGGTCCAGTCACAGACTTCAACGCAATTCGGCAAGCGCGGTACATGAAAACGCGCTTTTGATGCACTCCCTCAATAAGCAGGAACTCATCATCTTTTGATCGCATAGCAGAAACAACAAATACGTACTATCGCGACATCACTGAACTACATATGCTTACATTCACTGCAAAAGTGCTTTTGTCATCGTTAAAAGCTAAGCCTTTATGCCTCGTAACCAAACCTGAGGCTGGTATTGCACGTATGAGTAATTAACTCTTTATATCGATTTGAATTTGCACATCTTCGCTAACGTCGATCTGTTAGGTCATGTCGAAATGGCTAGAAAAACTGCATTGGATTTAGGCACTTTCTAAAACTTTAGCGAAGCTGGCCGCACGAACCCAGCATGACTGTTGCAGAACCAAAATAGGAATAGGTATGAAAAATCAATCCCTCCATCACACTCCCATTAAAGTACGTGGAGCACGCATTACAAAAATCAACGGCATCGCGGCCAGCATGGCACCACTCGCTGTTGCCATTTCAGCACTTTGCGGCAGTATGGGCGTGGTGCAGGCGCAGAATACATTTGTTAACGTCACCCCCGCCGGATCCACTACTCCATCTGGATCGACCGTGACCAACTCAATAGCGGTGGGAGCCGCAGCAGGAGCCAGCTCAACCGGGAACGGAAACGTTGGGGTGGGTAATGTTTCAGGTCAGAATGTCACCGGCGACGGCAACATCGGCGCGGGAGCTTTCTCCAGCTTCGGCATCACTGGCGACAACAACACAGGCTCGGGCACTAGCAGCAGCCGTAATATTACGGGCATTAACAACACTGGCTCGGGCGTTAATAGTAGCCAGAATATCACTGGGAACAGTAACATTGGTGCGGGTCAATCCTCAAGCGTCAACATAACCGGCAGCAACAACTCTGGCTTGGGCATTAATAGCAGCCGTAATATCACCGGTGATAGCAACACTGGTTCGGGTACTAATAGCAGTCAGAGTGTCACCGGCAATAGCAACGCTGGCTTTGGCAATGCATCCAGCATCGGCATCACTGGCAGCAACAACATCGGCGTGGGAACTTTTTCCAGCTTCAGCGTCTCTGGCAGCAACAACGCTGGCTTGGGCCTTAATAGCAGCCGTAATATCACCGGTGATGGCAACACTGGTTCGGGTACTGGTAGCAGTCAGAATGTCACCGGCAATAACAACGCTGGCTTGGGCTCTAGTAGTGGCATTAACGTAACCGGCAACAGCAATATCGGTGCGGGAACTTTCTCCAGCTTCGGCGTCACTGGCGACAACAACACAGGCTCGGGCACTAGCAGCAGCCGTAACATTACGGGCAGTAACAACACTGGCTCCGGCATTAATAGCAGCCAGAATGTCACTGGGAACAGTAACACTGGTGCGGGTCAATCCTCAAGCATCAACATCACCGGCAGCAACAATTCTGGCCTGGGTTTTAATAGCAGCCGTAACGTAAGTGGCAGCAACAATACGGGCATCGGCCAGAACTCTGGCGTCAACGTCACTGGCAACGCAAACACTGGTACAGGCCAATCCTCTAGCGTCAATGTCACTGGCGGCGCCAACACTGGCTCGGGCGTTAGTAGCAGCCGTGACATCACGGGCACTAACAACACCGGCGCGGGCTCCTCCTCCAGCTTCAACGTCAGTGGCAACAACAACACTGGCTCAGGCGTTAACAGCAGTCAGAACATCATCGGTGGGAGCAATACCGGCTCGGGTGGCAGAAGCAGCGTCAATGTCACTGGCAACTTCAACACCGGCGCGGGCAGTGACTCCAGCCGCAACGTTACCGGGAGTAACAATACGGCGATAGGCGTAAGTGCGGGTAATAATGTAGTGGGAGATGGCAATATTGCGGTCGGCATGGGTGCGGGTAGCAGCCTTACCAGCGTTAATAACAGTACGGCTATTGGTACCAGTGCACGCGCACTGGGCTCTGACGCCATTGCCGTAGGTACCAGCGCCTCGGCAGCCAGTTTTGACGCCATCGCTGTGGGCAGGGGAGCAACTGCTGTTAATTCGTTGTCAGTAGCCATCGGTGCGGGCGCGCGAGCGGTGTCATCTGTGGCTGTAGGCACGGGTGCGCAAGCAACCGGGTTAAACACCACAGCATTGGGTGACTCTGCCAATGCTGCCGGCAATTTGTCTGTCGCAGTGGGCGCATTTTCAAGTGCCACGCATTCGAATGCGGTTGCGCTAGGTGCCAACTCGGTGACCACTTCGACCGACTCGATTTCAGTCGGTAGTGTTGGTGCAGAGCGCACCATCCAAAATGTAAAGGCGGGCGTATTGGCGACCGACGCGGTCAATGTCGGCCAACTTAACTCGATCACAACCGCAGCTGATGCGCGTTTTAACGCAGTTGATGCACGCTTCAATGCAGTTGATGCGCGTTTCAATAGAGTAGATGCGCGCATCGATGAAGTGGAGAAAACTGCCGCTCGCGGCATTGCGATTAGCATGGCTTCGCAGCAAAGTCTGCCGCAATTGGCACCCGGTAACTTTGGTATCGGGGTGGGTGTGGGCCACTACAACGGGCAAAGTGCTGTTGGGGCAAACGTAGGCTACGCCATCAATCAGGCAGCCATTGTGTCATTTGGCTTGGGCAGCTCCGGCGGCAAGATAGGCATGCGGGCGGGTGCAAGCTTCAAGTTCTAAATTACAAGTACTGATCATGTCACGACGACGCAAGATCTTGGTTGAAAACGCAGGCCTCGCGCCTGCTTTTTTGATTTTTTGCAATACTTGAACGACGATGGTCACGCCGGTATTGCGATGCTAAGCGCTCGAAGATCTAGAGAGCTCTGGCTGCACAAGCTAAATCCCGTTGCATACCCAGCTGACAAAGCTCCCGATGTTTTAGGCCATGATGAAATTCCAGCTAGGCCGACTAATCGGCAATCATGGATAAATTCATTGTCGAACAAAGTAAGTCCATCGGAGTATGTGTCTGGGAGCAAACAAGACGTCACATAAAAGCCCGACCTATTTAAAGACGCATGAGTAACTCGCACAATATCCTGTTGAACACCGCCCATGGGCTGATGATTGTCAACAGGCATGAAATTGACCACGACTTCGGTGTAGCCAAGTCTTTGGCCGAAGACGGTGTGTACGAGCCTGAGGAATTGCGCCTTTTGACCGATGCAATCGGTTACCTAAAACCCGCGCCGGTGTTACTCGACGTAGGCGCCAACATTGGTGTGCATACCCTCGAATTTGCCCGCCACAGCGCCCGTACTGGAGGGCAAGTGCATGCCTTCGAGGCTCAGCGTATTTTGCACGGCATGCTGTGCGGCAATGTGGCTCTGAACAATCATTTAAATGTACGCTGCCATCATGCAGCCGTCGGTGCTGAGACCGGGGAACTGGAGATGCCAGCTATCGACTATGGCCGTCCAACCAGTTTTGGCAGTATTGAGCTGGGCACCCGCAGCCAGCGCGAACCCATAGGCCAAGAGCTGCAATGGAGCGGCACCGGCGAAAAAGTTGCACTCATAACACTAGACAGTCTAGCGTTACCGCGAGTTGATTTGATCAAAATCGACGTGGAAGGCATGGAGCAGGCCGTACTTCAAGGCGCACGCCAGACTCTACTTCGCTGCCATCCGGTGCTTAGCATCGAGCACATCAAAAGTGACGTGCTGGCCTTGCGAGAATGGCTACGCGCAATGAACTATGTTATTTACCCATTAGGGCGTATGAATTATCTATGTATTCACTCGGCGAACCCCGTGGTGAGTATGGTCGGCGTCGATGCCCTGCCAGATTAATAACAGGCAGTCTCACGCATGAAAAACACGCCCGTTTACGACCCGATGGCCGGTACGCCAGATGCGCTGGCGCATGCCATCAACTGCGCCGACATCGCCCTACAAAAAGGCGACTGGTCCGCCTTGGCCATGTGGGCCGAGCGCGCCGTGCGGGCCGCGCCTGGGCACGCGATGGCATTGCAGTGGCTGGCGCACGCCTTGGACATGCAGGGTCGTTGCGGGGATGCGCTGGTGCATTGGCAGGCAGCCGCGCACAGCGCGCCACTGGATGCCCAGGCCTGCTACAACTACGCTGTGGCACTGAGTCTAGCCGGCGAAAAAGCTGCGGCGGTGGTTCAGTACCAAGCTGCATTGCGCGCTAACCCTGACCACACCGACGCGCTCTGGAACTACAGCGAACTTTTGCGCCTGAGCGAGCATTTCGCAATGGCTGCAACCTGTCTGGAGCGGCTGCTGGCGCTCGGTCAGTACTTTAAGTGCCTACATCACCGGCTCGGGGTTTGCTACGCCGCACTTAACCACCCTGACGCCGAGGCGCAACTGCTCATGTCTGTTGCAAAAAAAGAGGATGAGCTGACGCGATGGGAACTGGCGCACTATTACTTGGCACGCCAACGTTTTTCTGAAGGTTGGGATGCATATGCAGGCCGTTTTGACGGGGAGCCTGGGCATCAACCCGTGATCCGCCATTTCTATGAACGCACCGATGGTGTGCCGCTTTGGGACGGCGCACCACTTGGCACTGCCACCCTGCTGGTGCACGGAGAGCAAGGTATAGGCGATGAGTTGATGTTTGCGTCAATCGTGCCCGACTTGCTGCAAGCGCACCCCCAGACCAAGGTAGTGCTGGCCGTTTTTCCTACCCTTCATAGGCTGTTCACCGAAAATTTTGCCGACTATCCCCAGGTAAAGGTGGTTCCGCACTTGCGGGGCAACGTTTCAGCGCAGCTAGACTCTCTACCTGAACGGCCTGTAGCGCATCTGCCGATTGGCAATCTAGCAGCCTTGTTTCGACGTCGCGCCGAGGACTTTCCGGGGATAGCTTGGCTGCGTACCCCGGCGCACATTGACGGAGTCATTGGGCAAAAGCTTGCACTTTTGCTTCCACCAGCCCCTGGTCTGCTCACGGTTGGCCTATGCTGGGGCAGCAATCCAAGCGTACGCACCCAGCACGCGCGGCAGCGCAATATACCCGCTGACTTGCTGGCTCGCCAGCTGGCCCTACCCACCGGCGGTATGTCGGGCGTTCGTTACGTCAGCGTGCTTAACTCCGACAGAGCTGCCGAGCTAGGTTGCGGCCCCGAATTACAGGCGCTGGATTTCAGTCCTTGGTTGACGGACATGGCAGACACCGCACAACTGCTACAGCGCTGCGACATCGTTGTGACGGTGTGCACCTCGCTGGCCCATTTGTCTGCCAGCTTGGGGCGCGAAACTTGGGTGCTGCTGCAACATCACCATGAATGGCGCTGGGCGCAGGAACGAACTGATTCGTACTGGTATCCGCAAGTTCGCCTGTTTCGCCAGGCAGAGCCCGGCGACTGGGCAGGCGTGCTGCGCGACGTAGCAGCAACCCTACGCACACGCGTGCAGTGATGTTTAGTCCGGATTTACATCTTAGGGCTAAATCGGTTTTGCCCTAACCAAAGTGCAAACGCGAGGTCGCACAACTTTTGCAACAACCGTCATCGGGCGGGTCGGCGTCGCCTCAATAGAGCAGTTTTGATGCAAGATTGTTATGTATATGTTTAATACCAAAAAGTTAAGAAGTGCTTTTACTAGCCGGATTGTTTCAGATGACTGGAAACCGCGAGTATTGGCTGCGCTGGGCGGAGTTTCGCTACTTTCCGCATCGGTTTTTGCGCAAACACGGGCACCAGAAATAAACCCGCCCTTGGTACTTTCACGCTCTTTGGGAACTGTGCCAATTACCAGTCACGACCTGCTAGGCAATTGGGTGCTTAGCTGGCCAGAATCAGCCAGCTCCAACACAGTGTTGGTTGAAAGGGTCGAGGTATTGCCAACCTATACCAATTTTTTCGGAAAACTGGCATCCGCTAATGAGCTTTGTCCGATGGATGGCACTGTGGTCAACAACGCGACTGTGCTTGTGGAAGCCAACAAGCCAAATGCAGCGCCAGCGCGGGTTGAGCTTCAGGCCTATGTAGGCGTCAGGATCGAGTGCCAAGCTACGCGAATCTTTATCCACGGGTTGGGCACACCAAGTCGCAAGGCAGCCATTGTTGGCCGCGCTGAGGTTACCAACAAGGCTAGTGGACGATCAGTGTTAGAACCCATTATTTTCAACCGTCAATGAATATAGGCAGCGCCGTCCAGCGTGTAAGAGCCTCAGACCTAGTCGGCCGAGTCCTTGAGGAACAAACAAGATTCTCCAAATGCCTGCATCGTCTTAGTTCGCATCTTGAGAGATTGACGCTGCTTTGGTCTGACCAAGGAGCATGGTGTACCGAACTTGATAAATGGGGAGCTCGTAGGCCAATACATCAACCGGCGGCGTGAAATCTCATTTTGCAGATTTATCTGTTGAATTCCGTCGAAATCTGACCCACTTAGCGCAGTAATTTCCATCCCAAACTGACCCACGTAGGCACTACCCTGCTTGTTCTATAAGCAGAGGGAAATTGGGCGTGGTAGACGTGGCGACATTGAATGTCATCAGCCGTTGGACATTGAGGGATCAAATGTCCATCCGCGAGATCTCAAGGCGTACACGCCTGGGTCGCAACACAATAAAGAAGCACCTGCGATCGAAGCGAACCCAAGTACCCGCGGCGGGCCGGCTCAAGCAAGCTCGATGCCTATGCGGAGAAGCTGGCCACTTGGCTGGGAATCGAGGTAACAAAATCGCGGAAGTTGCGACGCACTTTGAGGCAGATCCACACAGACTCAGCCTAAAAAGGAGAAAACCAGGGACTTATCCACGTTGTGAGCACCTTCTGCTCCCCAAGAGTCTGGGTCAATATTCGATGGAAAACTCAGGTCGGACTTCAGCGGAGTTCAACACCCTTAAGTCACGATGAGTAGGAGGCGAGTCGTTGTGTAAGATCACGCCCCTCCAAACTACAGTGAGTTAATCCCAACGGAGCCTCTCTAACAAGCCAATCAGAGTAGCCGGGATATTTTCAATACACCCAATTTATTTAATTATGGGAGCAACTTGCAAATTTTTAAGGGCACTCACGAAAGCCTCCTTCACGGTTTGAACCGGCTTCCTTAATGAGCGTCCTTCAAAAGTAGCCACCATAACCCGGGTATTTATCTCAGGGGTAAAAAATCGGTAATCGTATAGCGACGGATCCTTAACCTGACTGAGGGTATGTAGTGGCAGGATCGCATAACCAAGGCCATCAGCAACCAGATCGAGAATGAGCGGCATACAGTCAACCTCAAGCACTACATTTGGCGCCAACATAAGCGCGGCCATTTGCATTTCTATCAGCATGCGAACGTTATTTGGACGCGTGGCGATAATTAGTGGTTCTTGGCTGAGTGTTTTAAGATCCACTGAAGCAGCAGGGAATTTTTGCATTTTATTTCTGAGCCCAATAAAAACCATTGGCTCCTCAAAAACTGTTGTGAGTTGCAAGTTTGGCCGCCAAGTCGTGTGGTAGCCAATAGCAAGGTCAATCACACCAGCCTCGAGCTGCTGCATCAAAGAAAAGGAGAGCCCCTCAAGCACACATGGTTTGATCGCTGGATGGGTCCGAAACAGATCTGCGACTACAGGTCGACCTACCAGGCGCGCGAGCGTTGAAGGTAGACCAACGCGTACCGTTTCGCCGACGCGCTTACCCGAATTGCCAACCTCGCTGCGAGCAAGGTCAAGCTGTCGAAATATTGATTTTGCGTGCTCAGCTAGCACAAGCGCGGATGGCATTGGTCGAACCCCATGCCCATCCCTGTAAAAAAGAACTTGATTTAAATCCTTTTCTAATGTTCGAATTGTTCGACTAACCACAGACTGCGCAATATCAAGTGCACAAGAAGCTTTGGTGAAGCTTTGCAACTCCACTACTTTGAGAAATATTTCAAGCTTTTTGAACTCCATGAGGCAATGTAACTACCTGCAGTATTTACGGCAACCTGTAATGTATAAAACTATGCTCGTAATGAGTATTTTGCATCACCAAACAGCCGGTAGGTTTAAACACGTGGCGCTACTATTTAGTTAGTAGGAAGACACTTTGTTTTAGAGACATCTACCTAGCCAAACCACTTAGCTTTGTGCGATTTAAAGTCGCGCTGCCACGTGTCATGACCAACACTACACCAGCAACACAAAGTCGACCTCTACATCAAGAAGCTAGACGGCTGGCTGTAATCGAGGGCCAAAATTGGGGAAATACCGGCATGAACTAAAATAAGTCAGATGGCCACAACCTCGCGCCATCGAAACTCACTGCAATCAAACGATGAATACCCCAAGATAACCTCTGTAACACTTAGATATAAATTGACATTTTTTCTTCCGCTTCGCCTTCAAGTTGGCAATTCGAAAGAGCAAAATTCAGTTCTTGTTCATCTCTAGTTATTACGGTCAGTTATTGTAAGAAAGACTGCGTGAGCGCGATTAACTGCACCCAGATAGTCATAAATTCGAAGCAAATTAGATCGCAGCTTCGACTTGCTAATATTCAGTGCACTTGCAATCTGTTGATCGGACCTTCCCATCCTAAGAAGGCATATTATTTCCTGCTCGTGACTGCCTAACCTGACTGATGGGGATGCCAAATTATTCAAAGCTTTACCCTTGTCAATAATTTGCTCAATCCAATCGGTCACTAAATTATGGACATGATCATATTCCGATTCCATATCGAGTACTGTCACATTGCTGCTGAAAATTTCTGCCAAAGGAAAATTAGATGATCGAACTAATAGCAGGACCGGAAGAGCCGCCGGAATGGTGGTAAGGTGAACTAAGTATCTTTCATCTGTCGTAACAAGCGCACACGCATCACCTTCAAAGCACTCATAATCTCTTATGCCCCAACTACGACAACTTGGGTTGTTGCGGAAACTTTCGCGAATGCCGAGCTGCTCAAATACATTTAATCCATCTAACGCTATTATCATTTAAATAAGGAGATCTAAATATCCCACCGCACAGTGAGTCAGCTAATCATAAATAGAAGCATTAGGGTAAAGCTTGCCGTAATCTTCAAAGACTTACTTTAAATAGTCAATTGGAACAAAGTACCTTAGAAGTTATTTCACTCTATTTTTTACTGCGCCACACAACAACTCAATAATCAGAAGCAAATTTTTCCAGTATGGAAGCAGTTGCAGGATAAAAATAAATTCAAATTTACGTCGCGCAGTTTTCAATAGTAATAAAACTTACTGCATCCCTAAAGCGAGTTTCCGGATTTTTTGAACTGCAATTTTTTTTTCGAGAGAATCTCGCAGCTCTGATAACGTGGGCATTGCCTTGATTCGTTTATCAGTTAATTTTAAAAAATGAAATCCATAAGCTGATTGGACTGGAGGAGATATTTCGTTGATTTCAAGTTTAGATACGGTGGCAAGTATTTCTGGAACTTCAGGAATTTCTGAAAACCAGCCAATATCGCCTCCCTGACCAGCTGTAAATGGATCTTCCGACCATCTCCTAGCAACCTTTTCAAAGGCAATTTTTTTATCCAGCATTCGTTGGACACCTTGAATTTTGTCTTTACTATCAATCAGTATTTGACTAGCCCTGTACTCCAGATCGGAGAAAACCTTCTTCTCTTCAGCATACGCGACTTCAAGCTCACTTTCGGTGCTGGGATTTTTAGAAATATAGTCTTTGACATATGAATCTATGAGCAGCGCATCTCTTTGACGGTTTAACCTCTCATTAAATTCCTTGTCATTTACTATTGCAGACATGGATGCAGCAATCAAAATCTTTTTGCGAATAAACTGCCAATCATCCAGCGCAACGAGTTGTAGTGCAATGTCCTTTTTTGTTGCGGTTGATACGTTTGTCGATGAGGATGTATGAGGACTCGATTGTGCTAAAGCAGTGTTAATTAAGCCCATTGACCACGCCAACAAAACGAGAACAAACTTCCGAAAGAATATAAATATGGAAACTAACATGATGGGATAGAAATTAGATTAACTTAACCGCAAATACCATATTAAATTAGCAAGACTTTTTAAAATTAAGGCCTACTTTGCACTGCGTGAAATGCCACCCTTCCGTAGGTGGAAAACGCCAGGCCCAAGTATGCTTGATTCACCAAATAAAATTGAATGCCGGCAGTGACCTTGCCGTTTTCAAAATTCCATCGGACCCCGTTGTGTAGCTGCGCACCGCTGGTTAGCGCTAGATAGGGATAGCCTTTTGTGTCCCACCAGCTTTTGTAAGCCGTCTTAGGCTCATTTACCTGTTTGACATAATTAGGATTCATAACAGTCATTTTGAACGCATTTACCTCACGCAAACTTACGCCGTGTCCAGCTTTTACTACATTCAATGTGCCTACTCCTAAAGCTTTCGCTATGGAATTACCAGCCATAAGAAACTGACTGTTTAAAGACATCTCACCATTATTCGGAAGAACGGTTACGATTTTATCTAAGCCGTCTCCGGCGCGAGTAATAAGATTTTGGCCGAAGTTAGTCAACGGCTTAGAGACTGCTGGCAGTCTGGACATAAACAAGCCCCCCCACCCGCCAATGTCTCCATTGTGCTGAAGGGAAATAAAATCGATCCGTGGTGCTGACCATTTAGCAGTATTTTCAGTAATACCTATCCGTCCTTCTAGTCCAGCCCCTAAACTTACTAGATTGTCAGGTACGATATTATCTAGATTTACACTGGCTTCAAAAGCCACAACCGAAGTTAGTTTGTTTGCTCGTGCCTCCTTGGCTATATCTGTACATCCAATTACAGGAGTACATGCCCAAAGTTGAGTTGACACTCTAAGAGCAAATCCAGCGGGAATTACGAAAGTTCCGATCGGAGTAACTATCGGAAAAGGTACTTTGTACTTGACATCTAACCTAGCGTATCCACCATGCGTCGCATTCCCAATAAAGGTCGCCGACCAATCTTTATTAATTCTTTGATTTTGGGCGTCGGCCAAATATCTACGGCGCCAGGCGGCTTCAGTTTTACTAACATAATTACCGACATCAGGGGTGGTGTCTAATGGAGAACCCTTTTTGTAGCCGAGTACTTGACGCAATGCGAGGTTGCGCACGAGACCGGAAGCATTGCGAAACAATTGATGGTATCCCTTTCGGGCTTTTTCAGCATTGGTTTTTGCAAGCGACCATTGTGCTTTAGATACTGAGTCTTCGCCTTCGGCTACATCGGGTTCCGACAGATCCGGAATCGAAGCAACGTCCGCTGAGATTAGATCAGCAAATAGTTCTTTGGTCTCTGCATCATAGTAAGGTGCAACTTCTTCATCATCTAGCTCTTCTTGACTTGGAGAATTTCCAGCTGTATTCAGAAAAGCATTTGCTGCCGTTGAAGCATATGAAGTGAAGCTAGGTTTTGTCCCGCCAGTGCCTCTTACTATATTGTTCGGTATTTTTGTTTGCCGCCAAATGTAATAAGCCTGCTCGGCAGCCATCACCCACCTGTTTTTCTTTTTACTGGCCGCGGTAACTGCTCCACTTGCACTATAACTGTTGGTGTTTAATTCCTGACTTTCATTACCACTTAGAAATTCGGTGTCTTGAAATTCAAAATCTTCACTCATCGGATTGAAATATTTACCCCCGTATGAAAACGGTGCCATACTTTCGTCTGGCGGCAAATTCTCTCCTGGGTCGTAGTTTGAATTAGTATTTGCTTGAGTGAGACCGTAACTTTCAGTGAACGCAGAGCTTTTTGGACCTTTTGGTACCCAAGCATACATTTTGAGACCGAATGCTTTGGGATACATCAAAATAGGATCTAGCAGTGTTACCGCATGGTTAAAACATTCGTCAGCATGACTGCCTTGATATTTACACAATGACTTTAACTTTGCGTAACCATATTGTCGGCCTGAACCGTTGGTAGCTGTTCCAATTTGATCAACGGCACGTTTAAGATCTTTTCCGGGAACGGAACCATGTCGAACCTTCAAATCTGGTAGGTTGTAGTCGAATGCACCTTTGAGACAAATCTGATCCCCGGATTTCGGAAAACTACTATTGCAACTTTTCCCTTGATTTCTAGCCCTGAATAGAGATTGCTTATAGTCAAAATATGATTTAAGTAGCTTTGGGCATGTGTCTATCACCTTAACCGTATAAGAGTCGTAACCTTTGCATTTTTTAGAGACTACAGCCGATGCCTCCATTGGGATAGCTGTAAAAAAAAATGATGAAAACACTAACAGTAAAACCCTGATGTTTTCCTGCTTCATCTGCTTGGGAATTTCGTCTCCAGTCAAAGGAGCACTACGTTTGTTTTGTTTTTTCACGATCAAATCGCTCATATTCACTCCTTTAACCAATTAAATATTACTGACTATGCAAACTGCTTCTATAGCCTAGTTGACAGTAACAATCTGTATTCTCGGTTTTATATTATTTGTTGTTGCGAATTTTGGCTACGGCTCCGGCGTAGTTTCTGGTATGCAAAAAAAGACTTGCGAGGCTCGCGGTTTTGAGGAGCCGCTTTATGAGGCAATGGGCAACGCGATTGATGTCGCGCAAAAACTGCTGGGTGCGCTTGCTGCGGTCGCCACTGCACTTGATTGCGTGAAACCCCTGTCGAAGGGCTTTCGCAAATTGGAGATACCAGTTCAATAACTCTGCGTCCGTGCTAACGAATGGCAGCTTCAAACTAAACCTGTCACACAAGCGCCGTCATTGATTGCGGCGGCGAGCCAAGTCACACGGCCAGCAGGCTAGTTCTTATCCATAAGAAAAACACCGATCTGTCGAGCGCCGCGGAGGCGGAAATCCTGGTCGCATCAGCTTGGAGCGCTGATTTATCAACGATGTACCCAGAAGGTTCTGCGCGAACGCATTGGCCGGCTTTCGTGACGATCCGGGTAGTCGGTAATGGCTGCGCGCAGGTCTTCAGCGTGAAAAGGTGTCGCGAAGGCGGGGTGGGTTGCCCCCTTCCAGCACTAGCATGGCGGACTGCCTGAGTCGCTCCATACTACGATGGAGTTGGAGCTCCGGAAGTCAAGGCCGCATGAACCAGATGAATTGGAAATTGTGAAAAGGGAAAGTCCTGCTGAGTTGGGCAGGCATGCACATGCTTAAGCTAACGTCATTTGAAAATTGCAAAAATCTGCAGTTTGATGCGGTTGGCGTTTTATTGAACAGAAGATAGCCAGCCGAAGGCAGAGGCTCAATCCAGCAGCGGCATGTCCAGTATGACCAGCGCCGGGCCATCGCGCGTGGCAGATAGCATGACCTGGCGCGCGGTGGCAGACTTGAGCACCAAGCCTTCTTCTACGACGCTGCCAACACGAAAAGGTTTGGGTGGATTGCCGTCAATCGCGATCAGCGCCGCACCACCACCGGGCGCGCCAGCTATCACCCCCTGTAGGACAAAGCGGCTTGAAAGAGTTGCCTGTGGCTCGGCGTTAGGCTCCGTAGCCCCCAGTATGCGGGCCAGTGCCCGCGGATCAATAACGGTAGGCGCAGCGTCTTGCGGCGCAGAAGTTGTCGAGCCATGCCCGGATGAAAAACGTACACCCCAATACAGCCCGCTCCCCGCAGCCAGTGTCCAAACCATTACGGTGATGGCCCGCATGGCCCATTTACTTTGTGAAACTGACACCATGCACAGATTATGATGCAACCAAAACAGCCGTCCAACCCATGCACTTCATGAATTACTTCAAACCTTTTGCGCGTCGCAGCATACAGGCCGGTTTCACACTCATCGAGCTCATGGTGGTGCTGGTCATTATTGGCGTGCTGGCCGCTCTAATTGTGCCCAACGTCCTTGACCGCGCCGACGACGCACGCTTGATGGCCGCCCGCACCGACGTGAACAACCTGATGCAGGCCATCAAGCTCTACAAGCTCGACAACCAGCGTACACCCACGGCAGAGCAGGGTTTGCAGGCACTGATTGCAAAACCCAATAACGCCCCCATTCCTGGCAACTGGAGGCCTTACCTTGAAAAGCTGCCCAACGACCCATGGGGTCGTCCTTATCAGTACCTCAATCCTGGAGTGAAGGGTGAAGTTGACGTAATGTCGCTGGGAGCTGACGGCCAGACTGGTGGCGAGGGAAAAAACGCAGATATTGGAAGCTGGCAGTGAGAATGCCGCCCTCACGTTCTCCCCTGGGGTTGATTGGCAGCCCCTACTTCAACGGGGTGATGTTGGCCGCACGGATGCTAAATGCATGTGTGCTGCGCCGTAAATCCCGCCGGAGTCGTCGCTCTTCAAACATCGGTTTAACGCTGCTGGAATTGCTGGTAGTCGTCACCATCATCGCCATGACCACAGCTGGCGTGAGCCTGGCGCTTCGTGATAGCTCTGAAGCTGCGCTAGAGCGCGAGGCTCAGCGACTTGCTGCGCTGTTTGAGTCTGCGCGTGCACAATCACGCGCCCGAGGTGTAACGGTGCACTGGCACACCACGGCTGAAGGTTTTCGTTTCGAAGGCCTTGACGACCAAGCCTTGCCCAGCAGCTGGTTGAATGACGAAACGCAGGTCCTTGGCGTTAATCGATTACAGCTGGTGCCTGAACCTATTATTGGCCCGCAGGTCATCGAGTTGTCCATTGCAAACCGAAGTGCCGGCACGTCGAGTCCCCAGCCTGTACGCGTGTTGCGGGTTGGTACGGACGGCCTTCGGCCCTTTGCGGTGCAAGCCGCAGGACAACCTTGACGCCACAATGAAGCAAACATGAGGCAATATCCACGTCCTCAAGGCTCAGCCCGCCCAACCCCGGGTTTCACCATGATTGAAGTGCTGGTCGCACTGAGCATTGTGGCTATCTCATTGCTAGCAGGGCTGCAAGCAACCAGTGCCTTGACCAGCAATGCGATGCGGCAATCAGACGTGATGCTGGCGCATATCTGCGCTGAAAACGAGCTTGTAAAAAATCGGCTTTCGCATCAGATGCCCGGTGTAGGTGACACGGCAACAGCCTGTGAGCAGGCGGGGCGGACGTTGCAGGTGACTCTGTCAGTGCGGCCCACGCCAAACCCGGATTTCAGGCGTGTGGATGCGCAGGTCAGTGATGGTGGCGCATCAATATTGCAAATTGCGACGGTAGTTGCGCGCTACTGATTAGTTCCAACATGGGTTCTAGCGCCAACAAATCAAATCAAAGCGGCTTTACGCTGATCGAGTTGCTGGTTGCCATCACCGTCATGGCCTTGCTGGCCATTTTGAGCTGGCGCGTGCTTGACGGCATGGCGCGTGCGCAGAGCCAAACAAGTCAACGTGCCGATGAGATGCTCACCCTGCAGGCCGGGCTGACACAGTGGAAAGTGGACCTCGATTCCCTGACCCAGACGCCGGGGATCAGCAGCATGGACTGGGACGGACGGGTGCTTAGAATGACGCGCCGCACCTCGTCGCCCGGTGAGGGCCTAAGGGTGGTTGCTTGGACGCGTCGTGCTGATGCGGGAGGGCAATGGTTGCGATGGCAGTCGCCTGTGTTGCGCACTCTAGGGGGCTGGAACGAAGCTTGGAGCCGCGCAAGCGTATGGGCACAAAACGCCAGCACCGAAGACCGCACACGTGAAGTGCTGGTGGTGCCCGTTGAAGATTGGCAAATCTTTTACTTTCGTGGTGATGCCTGGACCAATCCGCTGTCTAGTGATGCTGGTCAGTCGGCCTTGGAAAGTGCACCTGGCGGAACATCAACGGCCGCTTTGCACGGCGTGTCGCAGACCGTGGTACCTGAAGGCGTACGTCTGGTCTTGAGCTTGCCTGCTGGTTTTGCCATTAGCGGGAAAATCACACTGGATTGGATACGCCCGACCATAGGAGGTGACAAATCATGACATCCCATAGCGTATTGACTGCGCGTAGGCATGCTGGTGCAGCGCTGCTGGCCGCAATGCTGACGATGACACTGGTGGCCACTTTTGCAGCGGCAGCGCTATGGCAGCAGTTTCGCGGTATTGAAGTCGAAGGGGCAGAGCGCATACGTGTGCAATCGGGCTGGATTCTTACGGGCGCGTTGGACTGGGCACGCCTGATCCTTCGCCAAGATGCGCAATCTGGCGAAACTGATCACTTGGCCGAGCCCTGGGCTACGCCAATGAACGAGGCGCGCCTCTCCAGCTTCCTGGCGGCGGATAACACTATCAGCGACACCGACAATCAGCGCGATGCCTTTTTGTCCAGTCAGGTCAGCGACCTTCAGGCGCGGCTCAATGTGACAAACCTGATAGACGACAGCGCCCTATCTGAGTCCGGACTGCAAAGTTTTGCTCGCCTGTTTGACTTGCTGGGGCTTCCGGCTGAGCAGTTGTCTAAGCTTTCGGGGCAAATGCTAAAAGCTTCGCGTGCGGCTGCTGGCCCGTCTGATGCCGCAAGCAGCACGCAGATTCCCATTATTCCGCAGCGCGTCGAACAGTTGGTCTGGCTCGGCCTGTCGCCAGATGTTCTGTCTGTGCTTTCGCCCTACATCACGCTGCTGCCGCAGCGCACACCCGTTAATCTAAACACCGCCAGTGCTGAAGTCATTTATGCCATTACACCCGACCTGCAACTGGTCGATGCACAAAAGCTGGTTGCTGCCCGTGCGCGCAGTCACTTTCGTGACCTGAGTGAAGCGAGCCAGCAAATTGGTGGCGCGGTGCAGTTTGACGACGGACGGCATTCCGTAGCGTCACGATTTTTTGAGGTACGCGAGCGCTTGAAACTTGACCAGGTGATTGTTCCGGAGCGCTCGTTGCTCCAGCGCGACGGCCTCAGTATACGCACCCTATGGCGCGACCGGGGCGCGGTTGCCGATGTCGTGTTACCTGTGTCCGGCAACGCCCCGCGCTCGTGATGGCGTTAAGAGTCTTCAGGGCGTTATCGTATCAATACGCCCACCTAAAATGACCCACAACTCTGCCCCATGAGCACACTGATCATTTGCTTACCCCCCACACCGCATGGCGCCGCAAGCGTATATGACTACGCGCTCACGCCCGACGGCCGTACCCTGGCCAGTCATGCGACTGTACCGGCTGCACTTTTGCCGGCTGCGGAGCGCCGTGGTGAGGTGCTTGCGGTGTTGCCTGCTAGTCAGATGTCGTGGCATTCGGTTGAACTGCCCAAGGGGATAGGCACCGGATCACCGCGGCTGCGCGCCGTCCTTGAAAACCTGCTTGAGGACAGGCTGCTGGACGAACCTGGTCAACTGCATCTGGCGCTGGCACCCGATGCAGCCAGCAGCGAGCCGGCTTGGGTAGCGGCTTGTGACCGTACGTGGCTGTGCGAGCATTTGCAGGCACTTGAAGCCGCCGGCAAGACGGTAACCCGTATCGTGCCTGAGTTTGCGCCTGGAGCGGGTGCTCTACAGCTACATGTGTTGGGCGAGGTTGATCATCCGTTTATGGTGCTGATCGGCCGGGCCGTGAGCGGCACGATTTTTTTGCCACTGTGCAATTCGGCTTTAGCACTTGTCGAGCAGCTTCAGTCCGGGCCGGATATCGCGGGCGAAGAAGTGCTGGCTTTGGCCGAGCCCGCATTGGCCACGCTTGCCGAACAGTCTTTGCAGCGCAAGGTCAATTTGCTGACACGCCAGCAGCGCTGGCTGCGCGCCTCGAGCTCTCCCTGGGATTTGGCGCAATTTGACCTCACTAATACAAGCCGCACGCGTGCGATCAGGCGCTTTTTCAGCGGATGCCGCGAAGTCTTGCAGGCACCGGCTTGGCGCCCTGCAAGGTGGGGAGCCGGCGCGTTATTGGTGGCCAATCTGGCAGGTCTTAACGCCTGGGCCTGGAAGGAGCAATCGGTATTGCACGCGCGCCGCAAGGCCATTGAAACTTCGCTAACGCAAACCTTCCCGCAAGTACGGGTTGTGGTGGACGCGCCACTGCAGATGGAGCGTGAAATAGCCAAGCTACGCCGCGCCACCGGCGCGACATCTGGGCGTGACCTCGAAGCGATTCTTACCGCTCTTGGAAACGCCACTGCGGCTGAACAGACAGCCAGCGCTATTGAGTTTTCAGCCGATGAGGCACGCATCAAGGGCTTGCAGCTCAACGCGCAGAGCGCGGGGGAACTGTCTGCCCGGCTTAGGAACCAGGGCTACTCTGTACGCCTTGAGGGCGACACGGTCGTCGTCCGGCAAGACGGTGAACAGGGAATCGCGCCATGAAAGCAGCTCTCGTCCTCGGCCGCTTACGGGCCCGCTGGTGCGCACTTCATGCGCGGCAGCAAACTTTGATAGCTAGTGCTGCAATTGTGGTGATCATAGGATTCCTATGGTGGCTGCTGATAGCACCGCCCTTGCGCACGCTAAGCCAGGCGGATGCTCAGCGGCGCATCCTAGACGCTCAACTGCAAAAAATGCAAGGCCTGCAGGCGCAAGCCCAGGCGCTGATCTCGCAACCCAAAATAAACCGCGATGACGCCTGGCGCGCACTCGAGGCCTCGGTGGAGGAGTATTTGGGCCCTAGCGCACAGATCAAGATAGTCGGTGACCGCGCTACCGTCTCGCTGCGCAATACACCGGCCGAGGCGCTGTCGCAGTGGCTGACGCACGCACGTGTCAATGCACGCGCTTTTCCGACAGATGTGCGCTTGACACGTAACCTAAGCGTCGCTGATGCCCCTGCTAAGTGGGACGGCGTGCTGGTGCTGGCTCTGCCGGCGCAGTGAATCGCGCCTGATGACCCATCCTTAACATCAACATGCGCTTCGCGCTGCTTGCTTATTTTCCGGTTTCGCGAGTTCCACTAGCGTCACGCCCCGGTATCCGCAGGCAGTGACGAGGGGCTAGGCGACACCCGGAGCGGTTTTGATACTGGTTTTGCTACTAGTGTTTTTTGCGCCTGCGCACTGATTAAAGCGCTCGGCATGGTGCCGTAGGACTTTGCCTGGCTACTGCTGGCTGGCGATGCCGGCAGCTGTAACAGTGCCATGCTGCCGGAACAGATTGACTGGGGGCTGGACTTAGCCCGGCCCCCCCCTGAACATGCAACTTCTCTTCGACTGCTACACCACAACTCGCTGCAGGTCAGGGTTTCGAGAAACTTTACCGGTACTGCGCTTCGGGTGTCTGATGCTGCATCACAATACGCAGCGCCCCTGGTGGCCGGATTGGAAACTATTGGAGCACGGTGCAGGCCGAAGGCAGTTAACAGATCACACCAAGAGGTGTTTCAGTAGAATGATTTGAGTGGCGACTGGGGGGTGACTCTAAATACACAACTGATAGCGCGTGGGCTGTTATTCAGCCTGTCTACACTGTAGCGATTGCCATTTATCGTCTGAGGCTATACGGCAACATTGGAGGTATTACGGCTACCTGGAACCCTCCGCACACGAAGGCAGTGTGCAGCTAACGGGAAGCCGCCTTTGGATTGACCGCGTCTGGGTTTCAGAGGCGCTGCGAGCGCCCGTTCCATCATCACTTTGGGCTAAATACATGACAAACCGCCGCATCCGCCTCCTTATGCCGATCAAGGCCGTTGCGCCTAGTGGCAACATGTTTCTGCCAAAGCTTCAGTTTGCTACTGTTTCGATAGCTTTCCATGCCCTATTTGCTTGGTCTCCAGGTATATCTAATGCTCAAAATCTTCCGACCGGCCCTTCCCGCCAGGCATTAGCGGCCGGCGCTACGCGCGCGGGCGCTCCGGTGACGCTGAACTTCGTGAACGCCGAGGTTGACGCTGTCGCCCGTACCATGGCCGTTATCACCGGGCGCAATGTGGTGGTAGACCCGCGCGTCAAGGGCACGATTACGCTGGTGACCACCACGCCGGTAACGCCCACTCAGGCCTTGCGCCAGTTCTCCATCCAACTGCGTACCCAGGGCCTCGCCCTTGTTGAATCATCGGGCCTGTACCTGGTGGTTCCTGAAGCTGATGCTAAGCTGCAAAGTGGCGCGGTGTCTGCGGGTGCTGTTCCGGCAGCTAGCGGCCAGATCATCACGCAGATTTTCCGCCTCAACCATGAGACCGCCAACAACCTAGTGCCAGTGTTGCGGCCGCTCATCAGTCCGAACAACACAATCAACGTCAACCCGGGCAACAACTCGCTCATCGTGACCGACTACGCCGACAACCTGCAGCGTATTGGCACCATCATTGCTGCTCTGGATGTAGCCAATGCCACGGGCGTTGAAATTATTCGCCTGCAATACGCCATAGCGACTGACCTGGCGCCGCTGGTCACGCGGCTGATTGAATCGGGCAGTAGCGCGGCAGGAGGCTCAGGCCAGGCTGACACGGCATTCAAAACCACGCTGGTGGCTGAGCCGCGCAGCAATTCGCTGATTTTGCGCGCAGCCAATCCGGCGCGGCTGGCGCTGGTTCGCACACTCGTTGAAAAGTTAGACCAAGGCGCTTTCAATGGCGCAGCTTCTGCCAATGGCTCGGGTGGAAAGGAATCCGCCACCGGCAACATTTACGTGGTTTATCTGAAAAACGCTGATGCGACCAAGCTGGCAACTACACTGCGTGCCGCGCTTGCTGCTAACTCGGCCAGCGGCGCTACGGCTAGCGGATTGAGCAGTAGCTCTTCAACGCTTGCCACTACAGCCAATGCTGGCTCGTCGGGTGGCAATACCGCAGCTACCGGCAGCTTAAGCGTATCTCAGCCGTCTACCGGCGGGCAGATACAGGCTGACCCGGCCACCAACTCATTGATCATTACAGCACCCGAGCCGCAGTATCGGCAATTGCGCGCTGTAATTGACAAGCTCGACGCCAGGCGCGCGCAGGTGTTTGTGGAAAGCTTGATTGCCGAGGTCAATGCTGACAAGGCAGCCGAGTTCGGCATACAGTTCCAAGGCGCTCTGGGGAAAAAAGGTGACAACAATATCGGCTTGCTAGGTACCAACTTCAGCATTGGCGGCACTAACATCATTACGCTTGCAAAACAGGCCGCCAGCGGCGGCGCAGTGCCTTCACCGGGTGGAAACTTCGGCATTGCCACCAAGCAGGGGAACGGGGTCTACGTGCTGGGTTTTCTGGCACGTTTCCTGGAGTCAAGCGGTGAAGGCAATGTCTTGTCCACCCCAAATCTGCTGACACTCGACAACGAGGAAGCTCGCATCGTAGTGGGCCGAAATGTCCCCTTTATCACCGGCCAGTACATTAACAACAACACCAGCATGGGCTCTGTCAATCCGTTCCAGACCATTGAGCGCAAGGATGTGGGTTTGACACTGCGCGTGAAGCCGCAGGTCAGTGAAGACGGCAGCGTGAAACTTCAGGTCTTCCAGGAGGTCAGTAGCGTTGACCCGGCAACCGTCAATTCCCCCAATGGCCCCACAACAAATAAGCGCTCAATCGAGTCCAATGTAGTGGTTGAGGACGGTGCCATTGTGGTGCTGGGTGGGCTGTTGACCGATGAGTATTCGGGCGGGCAGGAAAAAGTGCCTGGTTTGGGCGATGTTCCGCTATTTGGCAACCTGTTCAAGGGCGAGTCGCGCTCGCGCAGAAAATCTAACCTTATGGTCTTTTTGCGACCTGTGGTGGTACGCGATGCAACCGCAACCGATAACCTGTCCATGGACCGTTACGAATTTATGCGCGGCGCCCAGAAAGACAACCAACCTATACCTAATGTGATGGTTCCAGTTAACGGTTCAGCAGTGCTGCCGCCGCGCCCGCCCTATGCGCCAGGAGCCGCACCGGCCATACCTCCATCCCTTCCTTTGATCACCTCTGCGCCAGCAAATTAAGTTAAATGCGCTATCCCCTGCCCTATGCGTTTGCCCGCAGCAATGCCCTGCTGCTTGAGGGCGATGACCATAGCCTGACCTTGTGGCATAACTCCAGCCCGGATCTGGCGGCCATGGGCGAAGTCATACGCAAGTACGGCGCGCGCACTCCCGCCTTGACTCTGCAGCGTGCCGACCCCGGCACGCTGGCCCAACGCATTAGCGCCGCCTACGCGGGTGGTGAATCAAGTGCTGCCACCGTGGTCAGCGAGGTCGAGTCCGACGCCGACCTGTCGCGCATGATGCAGGAGTTGCCTGCGGTAGAAGATTTGCTTGAAACATCCGACGACGCGCCCATCATCCGCATGCTCAACGCGCTGCTGACCCAGGCAGCACGGGACGGCGCCAGCGATATTCATATTGAACCCTACGAGCGTCATTCGAGTGTGCGTTTTCGGGTTGACGGCACGCTGCGTGAAGTGGTGCAACCCAACCGCGCCCTGCACGCCGCACTGATCTCACGCCTGAAGATTATGGCCGATCTCGATATTTCGGAAAAACGTCTGCCACAAGATGGCCGCATCAGTTTGCGCATAGGCACGCGCGCAGTGGATGTGCGCGTCAGTACGCTGCCCAGCGCGTACGGTGAACGCGCAGTGCTACGACTGCTTGATAAAAGCGAAAGCAAGCTAAGTCTTGAATCGGTTGGAATGCAGGGCGATGTGCTGCATCGCTTTGAGCAACTGGTAACGCAGCCGCACGGCATTATCTTGGTCACCGGGCCTACCGGCTCAGGCAAGACCACCACGCTGTACGCGGCGCTGCAGCGGCTTGACGCTGGTGCAAGCAACATCATGACGGTTGAAGACCCCATTGAATACGAGCTGCCCGGCATCGGCCAGATGCAGGTAAACGCAAAAATAGATCTAAGCTTCGCGAAGGCCTTGCGCGCAATTTTGCGGCAGGATCCGGATGTGATCATGATCGGCGAAATCCGCGACTTTGAAACTGCGCAGATTGCGATTCAAGCATCGCTTACCGGCCATCTGGTACTGGCTACCCTGCACACTAACGACGCTGCCAGCGCTGTAACGCGCTTGACCGACATGGGCGTTGAGCCGTTTTTGCTCAGCTCTTCATTGCTTGGCGCTCTGGCGCAACGCCTGGTGCGCAAGGTGTGTATCCATTGCCACGGCACTGGCTGCGAGGAATGCGGCCGGAGCGGCTACCAAGGCCGTACCGGTGTGTTTGAGCTGCTGGTGGCAAACGATGCAATTCGTGCCCAGGTACATAACCGTGCATCCGAGGCTGATATTCGCACGGCGGCCATAGGCGCAGGCATGACGCTGATGCGTGATGACGGCGAACGTCTGGTGGCGGCAGGCATTACTTCGCGGGAAGAACTGTTGCGCGTAACCCGCGATTGAGCGTGGTCAATCGCAGCTAGGCATCTTCTAATGCAGTCAAATACACATGCCAGCCTACTCATTTGAAGCTATGCAAAGTGACGGCAAGGTCCGCCGTGGCGTAATCGAGGCCGACACGGCCAAGTCTGCTCGTGGCTTGTTGCGCGCCCAAGCACTAGTGCCGCTGGTGGTAAATGTGGTCAATGCCAGCGAAGTCGGCAGTGCCCCAATATCATTGCTGCAGACTAACCTGTTTGGTGGCCGGGTTTTTAATTCCACCCGGCTGGCTATATGGACACGTCAGCTGGCAGGCCTTGTAGCCGCAGGCCTGCCGCTTGAACGCGCCTTGACGGCACTTGCGAATGAAGCCGAAGATGAAAAACAGCGCAATCTGGTTGCAGCATTGCGCGCTGAGGTTAACGGTGGCTCCAGTTTTGCACGCGCGCTATCCCAGCATCCAGGCGAATTTGAGGCGATTTACACTGCCGTGATTGGTGCTGGCGAGCAGAGTGGCCATCTGGGTGTGGTGCTTGAGCGTCTATCGGACGATCTAGAAGAGCGCCAGACGCTCAGGTCAAAACTTGTCGCTGCTGCGCTATACCCAGCCATCGTCACACTCGTTGCTATCGTTATTGTGATGTTTCTGGTCGGTTATGTGGTGCCGCAGGTTGCTAACGTGTTCGCAGGAACCAAACGCGCATTGCCTTTTCTGACGATTGCCATGCTGGCAATCAGCGACCTGGCGCGGAGCTATGGCTGGGCGTTGTTTGGGGCTCTTTTTTTAATAGCCATTGGCGCACGCCTTGCCTTACGTAATGAGGGATTGCGTGAAAAGTTTGATGCTTCAATTCTGAATATTCCCATCGTCGGACGCCTAGCACGCGATTACAACGCCGCACGTTTTGCAAGCACACTGGCAATGCTTGCCGGTGCCGGCCTACCGATTTTAAAAGCCCTACAGGCCGCCGCTGAAACACTGTCAAACCGTGCCATGCGCGCTGATGCACTGGATGCACTTTTGATGGTGCGTGAAGGAGCTCCTTTGGCTTCGGCGTTGGCGCAAAAAAAACGTTTCCCGGGACTCGTCAGCATGTTTGCGCGCCTAGGCGAGCAGACCGGACAGTTGCCCGTGATGTTGCAGCGCGCCGCCATGCAGTTGTCCAATGACGTGCAACGCCGCGCCATGGCACTGGCCACTATTCTTGAGCCGCTCTTGATTGTGGCGATGGGCGTGGTGGTTATGTTAATTGTTTTGGCAGTACTGCTGCCGATTATTCAACTCAATCAGTTTGTGAAATAGCCCGCTCAAAGTTCATCAGGCAGTTCACACTTCAAAAACTCTCAAGCCATGCGCAATTTTGAAACACCTTACTTGCCAGCAGTAAATCAGCTTATGCGCCGATTGACGCTGAGCGGCTCACGTACATCCTGCGACGGTGTACCCCGTGCCCATCTCAACCTTGCAGGGGAGCGGCGGAACCAGCTCAGCTCCGTCTATATACAAAATCTCTGAGCCAGTCCTTTAGCCTCGGTCGTGCCTTTCATGGCAGTGGCGCGGTTGGCAAAAGGGCGCAGTCAGTTAGCAAGCTCCGCATCAAACCTAAGTTGCCTGAGCACATTCACGACGTTAAATCCGGTTGCTGCCTTACCGGTTCTACTAAGTAAATGCGGCACGATTTCTGCGGTGTGGTTTGTGGCTGTATGGATTCGATCTGCGCTAAAGGAGCTGCGACGTGTGTGCCAACCATCCGCAGCCACACCTTCCGCAGAAATGGTCTTAGCCGCTCTTGGACTGCTCAAATGGAAGAGGGTATAGCTACTAGTCAAGTACTCTAAGAGCCATGCGTCAGCGTCTCTCCGCATAGAAATATTTGGTGTTGGACTTAGAGTAACGCCATCTCTACTCTACGACTGCGGCGCACAGTGGAAAACCCCAGATTACCATTCAAACTTGCACTCATTCACACAAACGAATTGGCGTATGCAAAGCTGAATAGGGACTCAATTCCGAAGATTCCTAAATTAGGAACTTGGTCCTATCCTTGCCAACGATCCAGGCCGGTGCTTTACCGCGCCCTGACCACATGGCATCGGATTCCGGGTCTTTGTATTTGGCGGGAACTGTATTGCCGGCAGTGCTTTTTCGTGCCTTTGAAATACTGCCAAATAAATCACCTTGAGTTAGGCCATTCTGAGAAATCAAGGCTTTCACTTGAATGATGACATCCGCTTTTTTCTTTCTTTGCATGTCTGCGATTTTTTTTTCGAGTGCATCGCGCTGGGCTATCAGTTCGTCAAGAGAGGACATAAGAGCTTTCAATTTGTGAGTAGGACGAGATCAAGCGAATGTCTTGTTGAGGAAAGGGGCACTAATAAATTACACCAAACCAAGCGCACCCTAGGTTAATTGTGTAGAGCCTGATCATGAAATTTACATAGTTAGCGGCATAAGAGGTTTCGCTATTTTAATAACTTAAAAAGATAAAGTGAATATTGATTGTAAAAAAGCGATTAAATGCGCATCTTACAGATACCTTATCAAGTCATTAATTTTTCTGAAATTCAATTTTTCTGATCTAATTTGATCAATAGATTATAAATATAATTACTTGATTTCACAATGAAATTGCTTCAGACCCGCCCACGACAAAATATTAGAAGTATATTTTCTTATATACTGAAGGATTAATTAATTAGGCTTACATGATCATTAAATTTTAGGAATTATTATTGCAATTATTCCCTAGCATTTTTTCCTTTTGATCGGCATTATTTATGATGCGTGCTCAACTAAGCGAAACTGCTGCATGTTGAATTCCGTTGAAATCTGACCCACTTAGCGCAGTAATTTCCATCCAAAACTGACCCACGTAGGCACTACCCTGCTTGTTTTAAAAGCAGGGGAAATTAGGAGTGATAGACGTGGCGACATTGAATGTCATCAGGCGTTGGGCATTGCGGGATCAGATGTCCATCCGCGAGATCTCAAGGCGTACAGGCCTGGCTCGCAACACAGTGAAGAAGCACCTGCGATCGGAAGAGAGTGAGCCCAGCTACCAAAGGCGGGCAACTCCAAGCAAGCTCGATCCCTATGCCGAGAAGCTGGCCACCTGGCTGGTAATCGAGGCAACAAAATCGCGGAAACAGCGGCGCACTTTGAGGCAGATCCACACAGTGGGCGAGTGTCTTTGGTGATGCAAAAATGACGACTGCTCTTCTGGATCGACTCACCCACAGATGTCATATCCTTGAGACTGGAAACGACAGCTATCGGTTCAAAAACAGCTCTGCAAAGACTCAGCCCAAAAAGGAGAAAACCAAGAACTTATCCACATCGTGAGCAACTTCTGCTCACAAAGAGTGTGGGTCAATATTCGATGGAAAACTCGGGTCAGACTTCAGTGAAATTCAACAAAGAACGCAGAACTGGCAAACGAGCTGGTCGACCTCATACGGAAAAGAGGCAACACCCTCGCATTTAAAAAGGCGGTCGCTTCGAAACGTGAGCGAGCAACGGACAACTTCCGAAGCGCAATGAGGCATGCCAATGCCATATTCCAGCATCGCTCCCGGGTAGAGGTGCTCCGCGTCGACTTTTTTTACACCCCAAAAGCAGCAAAAGACGTAACGCCTCAGGAAGCCAAGAAGGACTTTTTCAGGCTGCTCCGCAATCGCAGAGCCAACAAAACACTGTTTGGCGGGATGTTGGGCTACATCTGGAAGTTGGAGTACGGCGGTTACGGGCGCGGGTTTCACTTTCACACCGTCTTTTTCTATGACGGTGCCGAAATCTACCGCGATGCCTATCGTGCCGACCTGCTGGGCAAATATTGGGTCGACAACACGGGGTCGAGGGGGCAATTTCACAATTGCAACAGGGACAAGCGCAAGTACAAGCATCTCGGAATCGGCCGCATTCAGCGTGATGAAATGGACAAGCGGCTGAACCTGGCCCGGGTCCTTCAGTACCTGACAAAAAAAGACTACTGCTTTGGCCCCGAGATCACCGCCGGCAGAGTCTTCGGCACTGGAGCTGACCCCGCCCCAAACCTCACCGGTGTGGGAAGGCCCGTTTCGTCAACAAAGCGCAACCGTGCCACTTGAAAACGTCGATTCGCCAAGCCACGAGATTGCGAAGGCGCATACGGCCTTCGCTCTCGCCGATCTTGAACGAAATACCTGGACCAGCGAAGTCGATGGAAACCGCATAAGGGTGATTGGAGACGATTTTGGCGGGCCTGAGGCGACGATTGAGCAGTTTGTCATTGAGTGCTCACATCATCACTCGGCGCCCTATAGAAGCTCGTTCAGCAACGGATTTACAGAATGGGAGGCATGTAGTCCGCTAACGCGCTATTTCAGCCTGATGAACTGGCTGCTGGAAACCTATAGCGAAGAAAGGCGCTATAGCAGCCGAGTGACCCTCTTCTATCGATGCTGCTTTGCGGTGGGCTATGACATCGGGTTCTTTAACCGCCCGGGCGCGCCATCGTCGCAGCTGGGCAAATGCAGGGCCGACCTCTTTAACGAGCTGACGGCGATGTTGAAGAGGGAAGCGCAGAAACGATCGTTCATCAACGAACAGGAAAGGAGTGGGCAAAGCAGGAAGAAGACGCTGCAGGACCTCTTGGACTACGAAGAGGCCTTGTTCGCGGCGCACTTTCACATGACAGTTATCGAAATGGAGCTGGGGTACCAGGACCAATACAAGCAGTCGGTTACGACAAACGAAGCAACGGGGCACTTCGAACTCTTCCTCAAAAGGCGGCATGGAAGCCCCTGGGAGGGGCTGAAGGGCCATATCTACAAGCTGGGAGCTGGCAAGCAAAAAGGGGTGTACTTCAGGCTGCTCGCATTTTTTGACACTTCAAGGACAGGTATGGACCACGCCATAGGAACAGATATGGGCATGTATTGGTCGGTGATAACAGGTCAAAAGGGTTGGGCAGACAACTTCAACCTCCGCAAGCACGCCAACGGCGTCGAGTTGCTGATGGGAATCGGCCTTATCAACCACAGTGACGTTGGACCTCGGGAGCATCTGCAGGCCACGATCAGGAATATGTGCGGTATGGGCCAGTACGGTTCAGAGGAGCTTGCCGCGGTACGGAGCAGCATGCCCATCAAGCGGCCGGCCATTGGTGGGCGGCCGAGATCGATTTTCTTTAGGCCAACGAAATGGCCTAAATCCAAGCGTCAGAGATACTAATTCGAACAGAAGGGAACCAATATGAGACCAAAAAAGACACTGGACGAGCTTGAAAAGCAGTCCGCGCAGCACGCCGACATGATGCGTGAGTTCGCAATGAAACAGTCAAAGGCACTGCAAGCTCAAAGCCTTCCGCCGCGCAAGCGGGACAAGATTTATCCAGATTACGACCCCCCTCTATCCGAAGCTTTTTTCGACGTGCAATACGGTCGATACCGAATTGCCGGCCTTAATCTCGAAATAGCCAAGCAGAAGTGCTACCTTGCCGAAGCCGAACAGCAGCATGTGGAAAACCTAATGAAGCTGTGCGGCACCGCAGAAAACACGTAGCAAGGCCGTTTTAGGCGCCGTAACTCTAGCCTAAACGCTGGTTGCAGCGCCTCCCGCCTCCCGCATCATGGGTGCAAGCTTTACTGTCCAGTGCCCTGCCGGCTCCCGGTCTACTTCCAGTAGGTCGTAGGTGCGCAGCATGTCCAGCAAACCAGAGTGGCCGTAAGTCTGTGGCGAAAAGGCTGGGTCTGTGCGTTTCAAATACTGGCCCAGCGGTCCAAGTCCAACCTTGCCCTCCGACGTATCGCTGGTCAAGAGCGTCACAGCCTCAATCACAAACCAGGGTCTGCGTTTGGCTATTGGCTTAGGAGGGTCCTCCGTTTTCGCGGGTTCTTCCTTGACCGGAATCACCTTAGCGGCAGCTTTATCATCCGTAGCCGCAGTGGGCTCAGCCGTCGACTCCGGCCGTATCCATTCAAAAAACTGATCACTCGCATTTCGAAGCGCAACGGGCGTCTTACTCTCTCCCACAATACAAACAGTCGCCCCGCGTTCGCGCAACTTTCGACACAGGTAGGAAAAATCCGAGTCACTGGTAACTAAGCAGAATGTGTCCGCTCGGTGGTCAAACAACGCTTCAAGAGCATCAAGCGCCAACGCAATGTCCGCCGTGTTCTTTCCAGGCGCGTACTGATACTGCAGGCAGGGAGTAAAGGCCAGCCGAACCAAAGCCTCTTGCCATTTGTTGGCCAGGGTGGTGTGATTGCCGTAACCGCGCCGTAAAACTACGCGGCCAAACTGCGCAACTATCTTTAGCGTGTACTCCAAAATCTCGGGAGTAGTGTTGTCACAATCGACAAGGACCGCAACACGCGTTTCCGATCCGGGACTATTGATGCTCATTCAGGGGACCCTCTCCTTGTTGACTGATCTTCACTCGACTCTACAGTCCAGACCACAATATAAAAAGCTGAACTGACAATCCACTTTCTCCGCCCCGCAATCGAAGGCACTAGCTAGTACTTTAAATCACGCCCTTGCAAAATATGCACTTTCATGCAGGAACCATTCCAATCGCGTTCGTCTTTAGCGCTCCAGGCTCCAAAGAAAAAATAAGCGGAAAACCAGTGACTGGCGTAACCGGGGAGAACTTAGAGTTTGCGTTAAAGCATCTCACCATTGCACGGCCCGACCTCTTTTCCTCATCTCGTCGCTACGACTACAGGATCACAAACGCGTATGCCCTTGCGCTCGCCAAAGCCCTCGGAGACAAAAGGTCAGAGGCAGAACCCAAGCAAATACTTGAACCCGCGAACATCGAGCGGGTTATCCGTGAGCTTTGGGGCATGAAATTAGTGATTCTTTGCGGAGTCAAGGCGGCCCATCTCAAAGCATCTCTCAGCACTGCTGGATTTCGAGTGATTGTGTGCTCACATACGAGCAATCAGGGGCTAACCGTGCACAACGCTGCTGCCAGGGCGGGCGTGACTCCGTATAGCAGGAGACAGCTACGTGTTTTGGCCTGGGCAACGTCCCTCCTAAATCAGCTGGAGTAGTCCAAAGCGCTCAAATTTGGTTTTTTCGAGGCCAGTTCCACAGCGAAGCTGCTTCTTTCCCCGCGAAATTGCCATCCTTCCCTCTTCTAGCCGGCATCTAGAGGCTAGCTCCTCTGCGCCACGCATATCCCCCAAACAGAGGATTCCCGTCCAGCCGCGTTGATCTATGCTCACACCGGATCAGTTACAAGCGGTCACGAGCACCGCATCGCCCAGGGAGGAAGACTATGTCAAACCGGGAGCACACAGCATGAGTCTGAATGTGCCAATGTTGGTGCGCACGCTTTCTGATGCGCGCACCAACAATGCGCAGTTTGTCTCCACTGCCGATTTGGCCGCTTTCTATCGCGTCTGGGGCATTGAACTTTCGTTTCAGACGGGGCCCGACTTCAGCTACGACCCTACGGATGATCCTGCCGAAGTGGACGAACTGCGACAGCAGTACCAGCCGTCCTCACTAAACGCAGCCGCGCCTGCACTGATGATCATGGCAGCCACCTGCTCAAAGGGTGCGCACGTTAATGGCATGCTACTAGACACGAAGCGGCGGGGCATTTGCGCCATCTTCACCCAGTCAACCCGCTACGCCACTGGCAACGCCGAAACCCGGTTCGAGATCGCAGCACACGAAATTGGGCACATGCTGAATCTTGTCCATGGTTTCGCCGATGCCCCCTACCCCACCGCCATGAATCAGTACGACCAGCGAGCCAAGGCCAATCGGCGGGCCGTTTGGCAGCAACACATTGCTTCCACGCCCGTCAATGAGCGGGCCGGAATGACTGGCTTCTTCAAGGATGGAGTCAGAAGCCCAATGGGTTTGCCACTGTCCCCCCACTGCCACCAGCACATCATCGGTGCTCCTGCCCACCAAGTGCTTCCGTGGCAAAGTCAGTTCAACGACGTCATTTCTGAGGGTGCCGACGTGGACAGCCCCGTTGAACTGCAACTGTCAATCGGCCGCTCTTCCATCGAGGTTGGCCAATCTATCGACATCTCCGTCACTCTCAGCTTGAGCGTCGACGCTGCGCCTTTGGCCATTCCCCAAGGGCTGGGGCTGAGCGAAGGAACGCTCGAGCTGCACATCCACAGCGAAGCCGGCAGCCGGAAATACATCCCGCGCAAACTACTCTGCACTGAAGGTACACGCCTTCTCACTTCGCGCGGAAAAGTTCGCCGAAGTTATTCGCTGCTAGGCGATGCAACTGGCCTACTTTTCCCACAGCAGGGTGCTTACCGGGTGGAAGTACGCTTGCCAGCCATAGGGGCTCGGAGCGAAAAAATCGACGTGCTGGTTGGCAAACCAACCCAGGAGCTGGCGTTGCCGAAGCTGCAGGCCTTTCTCGCTTCGGGTATGCCATCAGAAGACTCTGCCGGATGGCTACTACTGACTCAAGCCGCAAAAAATCTAAA